>JBFRWN010000062.1:0-56802 GCA_051439605.1 Synechococcus sp. | reverse complement strand
CTCCTTTTGCTGACTTGAATGGCTTCTACTATCACCACAATTGGTTGCACAACTTGCTGATTTCTTCCTCTATGAATGGCCGTAGGTTGCCTCACACTGGATGACCACAAAATCCGTTAGAACTAGGTATTTAGAACGTCCCTGAATAAAGGACCGTCGTCAATGGAAAATTTCTGCAATCGCACGAAGGCCCGCTTATCGGACTGTTCGACACGGGGGGCATAGGGGAAATCTAGCTTGGTCCGCAGCCACTTTATGGGGGGCTTGTCAAGCAGAGCGTTGTAGTGGGTGGCAATTTCGTTATAGGTGCGACACTGTTGCGCCACCTGCGTTTTCGTTGTTGCTAAATCGAGTTTGAGCTTGCGATAGCGGCGATTGCTGTCTGTGTCCATGTGCTTCTCCAGCACATTAACTGCCAGCTTGATATTTTGGTCGATTTCGATCGCTGCGTTGGCGATTGTCCCAGAATCGTCCCGCAGCATCCGTGTCAGTTCGTGCTTCAATGCGCCGTACTCGTCGAACTTTAGGGCCATACCCACGACTTTTTCGGCCAACTGTGACCGTTCCCCCACGATACGTAGCAATGTAGTTCGAGCATCATGGGCCATCTGCAGCTGTTTTTGCACCCGATAGCAACTTACCCCCCACCACATCAGGAGGATGAGCAGGACAGCAATCAGACCAAAGAGCAATCCGCTCTCCAGCATCCAAGCCAGCCCGACGGCCAGGACAATGCTCAGCACAATAAATCCGTAAAGCTGAATTCGAGGCACTTTCCGTGATGGAGTGGGTACAGTTTCAGGCTTCACAATTTGATGGAGATTGCCCGCATTCATGTATAACTTTTCGTCAGGGGCTGCGCAGCAATTACCCAAGATCGAGTGGTAGCCCATTCAGTAACATCACTTGATTAAGACATCACAGTAGCAGCTGCCAGAATTACTGCTGTTGCGATCGTGAATTCTGGGTAAACCCAACCTTTTCTGAAAAACCGGCGGACCTTAGGCAATCTGCCTTTAATATGAGTTACCTGCAGTGCTTACGTGCAAAAAGTATGGGTACAACCACCACCGCCAGTCTCGATCTCGGGCACCTGAATCCCGCCCAGCGCAATGCCGCTGCCCATTACGAGGGGCCCATGCTGGTGGTGGCTGGAGCTGGTTCCGGGAAAACCCGCACTCTCACCTACCGCATCGCCAGTTTAGTGCTTAACTATCGCGTCAATCCCGAACACATCATGGCGGTGACCTTCACCAATAAAGCTGCTAGGGAGATGAAGCAGCGGATCGAACAGTTATTTGCGGAAAAGCGCGCCGAGGTTCAATTTGGGAAACCTCTGGAGGAGTTATCCGCGCTAGAGCAAACTCGGTTGCGATCGCAGGTGTACAAGAACCTGATTAAGCCGATGTGGGTCGGCACTTTCCATAGCCTTTGTGCTCGCATCCTACGCTTCGACATTGCTAAATTTCAGGATGAGCGAGGGCGGCAATGGCAGCAGAATTTTTCCATTTTTGATGATTCCGACTCGAACGACGCCGTCAAAAAAATCGTGGTGCGGGATCTCGAGCTGGACGATCGCAAGTTCAACCCCCGCACGGTGCGCTACGTCATTAGTAATGCCAAGAATCAGGGGTGGACCCCTACCCAATTCGAGAAACAGGAACCTAACTTTCGCGGTCGTACGATCGCAGAGGTGTACCGCCGCTACCAAGATGTACTGGCCCAAAACAACGCTCTAGACTTCGACGATCTCATTTGGGTGCCGATGTTGCTGTTTCGGCAAAACGATTCCGTGTTGGATTACTGGCATCGCCAATTTCGCCACATCTTAGTCGACGAGTATCAGGATACGAACCACACTCAGTACGAACTCATTCGGCTGTTGACCACCAACAACAATTCGCGCTCGGACTGGAATTGGCGCGATCGCTCTGTATTTGCAGTGGGGGATGGCGATCAGTCGATCTATGCCTTTCGGGGGGCTGACTATCGCATCTTGATGAGCTTTCAGGATAACTTCGGCGATGGCCTGCCCGACGATGACACCCGTACCCTAGTAAAGCTGGAGGAAAATTATCGCTCTAGCGCCAATATCCTAGAAGCAGCGAATGCCCTCATTTCCCTCAACAGCGAGCGCATCGACAAAGTTCTACGCCCTACCCGCCCTGCCGGAGAACAAATTCGCTATTACCGCGCCGAACACGAACAAGACGAAGCCAATTTTGTGGTGGGTCAAATCCGTGCCTTTATCCAGCAGAATAATGCCCGATCCTACGGCGATTTTGCCATTTTGTACCGCACCAATGCTCAGTCCCGCCCCTTCGAAGAATCCTTAATGCGCTGGGGTTTGCCTTACACCGTCGTGGGGGGGTTGCGATTCTACGATCGCCGCGAAATCAAAGATATTCTCGCCTATCTCAAAGTGATTAATAACGATTCAGACACCCTCAGCCTGGCCCGCATTATTAACACTCCCCGACGGGGAATTGGGTCCTCCACTGTGAATAAACTGCAGGATGCTGCTCAACAGCTGGGGATGCCCCTCTGGGAAATTCTGTCTGATGAAACATCAGTAAAGAGTCTGGTGGGTCGCAGCAGCAAAAATGTGCTGGAATTTGTCCGCATGGTGGACAACTGGCGATCGCAGGCGGAAACTACTAGTGTCCTTCAGCTCCTCGAATTGGTGCTGGACGAGTCGGGGTACGTGCGAGCGCTAGAGTTGCAAAAGAATGACGAGTCTGAAAGCCGCTTGGAAAACATCAAAGAGCTATTTAACGCCATTCAACAGTTTCAAGAGGAATCAGACGACCCTACTCTTTCCGCATATCTGTCCCAAGCCTCCCTTAGCAGCAATCTAGAAGACTTGCAGGAAGAGGGCAGCAGCATTTCTTTGATGACGCTACACAGCGCCAAAGGGTTGGAGTTTCCAGTGGTCTTTTTAGTAGGGCTAGAGCAGGGATTGTTCCCCCATTTCCGATCGCAGGACGACCCTGAGGCCCTCGAAGAAGAGCGGCGGTTGTGTTACGTGGGCATTACTCGTGCCGAAGCCCAACTTTACATCACCCATGCCGAAGCTCGCCGCCTATACGGTCGACGGGAGATGAGCTTACCCTCACCTTTCTTGACGGAGTTGCCCAAAGACTCCCTACTGCCGCTATCCGATCCGCTGCCCGAGCGCCGACAAGAGCCTGCTCTAATGCGCAAAAGTATTCGCGATCGGGAGCAGGTAAAATCCAGCGGAGTGCGGCCGAAAACCCGCACGGTGGTGGAGTGGAACGTAGGGGACAAGCTGGAGCACAGCTCCTTTGGTCAAGGGCAGGTGACCCATGTCTTTGGGGTCGGCAATAAAGTTTCGCTGGCCGTCAAATTCATCGGATTGGGTCAGCAAAAAATCCTCGATCCCCGCTTGGCACCAATTCAGAAACTGTAGTCTTTTTTCTGCAAACTAGAAGTATCAAGCATGGGTTGATTTTCTTATCTCTTCCTTAATCCTTTGTTTACTCAGCAGCTGCCTTCTTTCGAGTAGAGTCTGTCTGTTCTGGGGTCAGGAACATTGCCAGGTTCCGATGGTCTGCGAGCTGGGGATCTCCTCAAGGCTCGTTTTCACCCAATTATCGTTAATAACAGACATGGAGAGTTCATGAATTCCAAGGTTTTTCCGATCGGTTTGTCAGTTGCGATTGCTGCCCTTGCCACCGCTTGTGGTGGTGGCGAACCCACTCAACCCCCAACCAGTAGCGACACCGCACCTGCACCAGAGGTTGCCGCTTCATCCCTGAGCGGTGATGTCTTGGCCGATGGTTCCAGTACCGTTGGTCCTGTGACCATTGCAGCTTCCGAAAGCTACAAAACCGTTGCCCCTGACGTGAATGTTTCCGTCGGCACCAGTGGCAGCGGCGGTGGGTTTAAAAAGTTCTGCGTCGGCGAAACCGATATCTCCAACGCCTCCCGCCCCATCAAGCGGACAGAAATCGATGTCTGTACTGAGAACGGCATTGAGTTTGTTGAAATTCCCGTTGCCTTCGATGGTTTGGCGCTTGTGACCTCCAAAGAGAACGACTTTGCCCAGTGTCTGACCACGGAACAGCTCAATTTCATCTGGAACGCTGACGCTGAAGGAGAAGTGACCAGCTGGGCCGATCTGGAAGGGGCTGATTTCCCCGATGAGGAGTTCGATCTGTATGCGCCCGGCGTTGACTCAGGGACCTTCGACTACTTCAACGAAGCCATTCTGGGTGAGGACGACATCCGCGCCGACTTTTCCCCCAGCGAAGACGACAACGTGATCGTCAAAGGGGTCTCGGGTAGCTCTGGCGGCTTAGGTTTCTTTGGCCTGGCGTTCTACGAAGAAAACAAGGAAATCCTCAATGTATTGGGGGTTGATGGTGGCAACGGCTGCGTTGTGCCCTCCACCGAAACAGTGGAGAACGGCACCTACGTTCCCCTGGCGCGCCCTCTGTTCATCTACGTGAATGTTGCCTCTGCCGCAGAGAAGCCCCAAGTGGCTGCATTCGTAGACTATTACCTAGAGAACGCTGCGGACTTATCTAGCAAAGTGGGCTATATCGGTTTACCTGAAGAGGTCTACGCTACAATCTCCACCCACTGGGAGTCTCGCAGCACCGGTAGCAACTACCAGGATGTGACCCCCGGCACCCCCATCGGTGACTTGTTCGAATAATGGGACTGACATCACAACAGTACTAGAAGTTAAACCCCGCAATCTCCTTCAGACTGAGTTGTCTGAAGGAGATGTTCTTCATGCCTCGCTGCGGTCATTTCAGTCAGCTCCTTCGGGCTCAGTTGAGCCATGAATTCAACGGAGGTTAACGATCCGCTTGGGGAGTCCTCCGCATCACACCGAGAAGTAGTTCGTCCGATTTACTCAGCTGGGTACCCTGTGTCCATTGCGGCAGACGGCCTTCACATCGCTGTATCCGACTGCGCGATCGCCGCCACCTCCAGACTTCTTTCAACATAACCATCATGGTTCAGTCCCTTCCCCCAGAAACCAAGTCCGAATCCCCATTCGTGATGTTGGACCGCGTACTGAGGCAAATGCGGGACTGCAAAACAGTTCAAGAACTAGTAGACCTCAGCATTCATTACATTTCTTCTGCATTTGAGGCACCGCTGGTATGGATTGCTTTTTACGATGCTGAACAGCATCAGTTGGTGGGTCAGGGGGGGGCGACGTTGCAGCCCAACTGCAGTTTATTGACCAAGACCCTTTCACTAGAACCTGGCCAAATTCTCGAACAAGTGGCAATCGAGCAGCGTCCGATCGCCGTTCCCGATGTGCCCCAAGAATTACGCATGGGGATTTGGCAAAAGGAAGCAGACAATTTGGGGATTGTGGGGTGCCTGTTAATACCCATTCGCTATAAACAACAATGTTTGGGAGTTCTAATGATGGGGTCGCAGCTGTGGGGGGGCAGCGCTAGTGATGAAGAAATGGCAGTATTGGGAATCGTTATCGGTCAATTGGCATCCTCACTGCAGGTGATGGAAGAAAAACTTCGGCAACAGCAGCAGAAGCAAGCGGATATTCCTTTGGTGGCCCTGGGCACCGCCATGCGGAACTTCGAGTCGATGGATGACAGGGTGCAGGCGGCGATCGCCCAAATTCAAGCGTTTGTAGAAGCCCAACGGGTACAAGTGTTTTGGCTCGATCGCGAACGCAACGAATTTGGCATTCGTTGGAGCAGTCGCCAATCCACCGGTAAGCTTGGGAATGGCCCCGTGTTTACGGCCCGCGAGCTAGAGCCAGCGTTTGCGGCCTTGGTGGAAGGACAACTTGTAGTGGTGGGTGGTGCGGGCCTATCTGGGCGGATACCCATTAATGCCCGCACCCTAAAAGAATTGGGCTGCCGCTCCATCATGTTGGCCCCCGTATTGTTCGAAGGGGAGTTGCTGGGTTTTATTTCGGTAGAATCCAGCAACCTGCGCTCCTGGACAGAGGCAGAGCAAACGATGGTGTTGGGCGCAACTCAGTTAATTGCATTGGCCGCACCGCTGGAGTCCTTGGAAGCTACGTTGGGGGTGATCGAGCGGGATCGCTTGCTCACGAGCCAGGTGGCTCAAACAGTCTATGGACAAACTGATTGGAATCACTCGCTGCACCAGATTGCCGAGCAGCTTTGTACGCGGCTGGATGCCTCCGCTTGCTTAATGCTGCAAACGGCCACCAATGTCGAAGGCTATGAGGTGCGCGTGGCCTACAGCCAAGATCGGAAGCTCACGTTTCCCAAGCTCTTTCGCAAGCTGTCGGGACGGGACCTGGAGGACTTACTGTGTGGAGATATGGCGGTGGCTGCAGATAGCTACCCTGAAGATTTACGGCTGACGGTTTGGCAGGAGGAGTTTGAACAGGCAGCTGTGCGCTCTGTGTTGGCTGCACGGACGACGCCGACACAGTTTTCCCCAGAGCAAGATCTGGAGAAGGTGGATCCTGAAGGAATCGTCTTGGTGGTAAACGCTCACTCTCGGGGATGGCACCGAGAGGATCGCCAACTGCTATCGTTGGTGGCCCATCAGGTGGGGGTGGTCTTTCGCCAATGGCGCACTGAGGAGGGTGCAGCCGAGCAGTTACATCTGTTTGAGAAACTCTGTTCCGCAATTGAAGAGTTCGGTCAGGCACAATCAGCCGATGAACTTTACGACTTGGCCACAACGCACCTAGCCCAATTATTTTCTGCCCCGCTGACCGCTGCGATTTCTTGGCCCTCCTCTCTCCCTTCAGGAAAGAAAGCTAATAGGACCGCCACGCTAAAGTCACTGCGCCAAAAGGAAGAGGAGTATCAATTGCCCTCTCCAACTCCAGCAATTGTTGTTGAGCGGGATGCTCTGATCCAATGGTGCCTGCAGTCTACGGATCCACTGTTGCTGGATACCGAGGATTTACACAGTAGTAGCCGGCAGTGGCTGCAGGCTCCACACCTGGGTCGCATCATGGCGATCGCCACAGACAACCGTCAGCGTCCATACCTTCCCAGCCTGCTGTTGATTGTGGGGGACAGCCCGCTTCGCGAGTGGTCGGAAGTTGAGCAACAGGTCTTCTATAGTTTCAAATCAGCTTTAGATAGCAATCTCATGCGGGCGATCGCACAGCAAACTTTACTCTATCGCTGTGAAGAACTCACGGAGCTCAACTGGTACAAGCACCGCCAGCTAGCGCTCGCAAGCCTCAGCCTCAGCCATCAAATCAAACGGTTAGTCAAAGCCATCCCTGACGAGAAAGATGCCCAATGGCGCACGATGGAGGAAGTGGTGCGCGGTCTGGTCGAAATCCCCAAAGATCTAAAAAGCGTGGGACGGGAGTACTGGCATCGAGTTCCAGACCGTACAACTATCCTGGGGGCTACTCTACTCCGCAGAGTGTTGCGGCGGGTGGGGCCTCTGGTGCAACAGCGCAAACTCTGGCCTCGGGTGCATGGAGAAGCAAAGTTGTCCATTGCGGGTCATGCTGCCCGACTGGAAATTGTATTAGTGGAACTGATTGCCGCGATCGCTAAACGGAGTGAGAATGGCAGCAATTTAGAGATTTGGGCGCAGGGGGAACAAAATTGCTTCTCACTGTCTTTGGTCGATAAGGCCCAACCCTTGCCAGCGGACCTCCTAAAGCTGTTGGACGAGCTTCGGCAACAGGGGGGAGGATTTGCCTGGATGGCCCCGCTGTATAACCTCCCACTACTCAATCAATCCCCCGGACGCGAGCTATTCCTCTGCCAAGCAGCAGTTGCCCAGATGGGAGGCGATCTAGAAATCTACCAGGCGGAGGATGGTCGGACGGTTACCCAGCTTCGTCTTCCCGCCGTTGAAAATGAGTCATCAGACGCGGCTCTCGTCAGCGAACGTGAGGAGTCCGGATAAGCTGCGATTTTGGATTGACCATCGCAAGCCCTCAAATATTGAGAAACGTCCAATTGGCAGTAGAGCCAGTGGCGATCGCCCATCCAATCGCACATTAGACTGGGAACGTGACGCTCCCATTTTCTTAAATTCCTCATGACTGACTCGACTCAGGCCGACGTAACTGTTTCCCCTTCACCCGAAGTTAGCGAGATACCCTCCGTTAACCCCAAGTACATGGCTAAGCCAGAGGACAGCTATACCAAGCTGGCCATGCGCAATATGGTCCGTAGAGGGGGTACCTCTCTCTTTCACTTTGGTCTCACAGTAGCTGCAGTCTTGGGTTTCCTGGTCGGTGTCTCCTATCTTTTCCACTAGACTCTTTTCCATTCCTAACAGTGAAGGGGCCCAGCCGGGGGGAGTGCAATTTCTACAGGGGCATCCATCTCCACTCCGGACGTTCCCACTTGGGTCGCAAGTTCCTCCACTGTCAGCTCGACCCCAGGCACAATCCAATGGGGGACAACTCGCTGCAGGGGCACTAAGACAAACGGCCGCTCAGTCAAGCGGGGGTGAGGCACTATCACTTCTGGTAAGTTCACCACAGTTTTTTCCCACAGCAAGATATCCAAATCCAACGTCCGAGATGCCCAACGGGCTTCACGTCTACGTCCCTGGTTGTTTTCCACCTCCAACAACACTTGCATCAGTTGGACCGGCGAAAGGGTAGTTAAGAGCAAAATTACTCCATTCAAATAGGCCGGAAATGGCTCTTGAGGAGACTCCTCCCAATAGACCGGTTCTGTCCAGAAACAAGGCGATACTTGCAGCAGGGCGATCGCAACGTGCTGCTGTAAGCTAGTCAATCCAGCCTCAATGTGCTTCTCTGGGTTGCCCAGATTGCTACCTAAGGCGATCGCCACCACTGCCTTCGATGGGTGGTAACCCACTTGAGGGATCCGAATAGCGCTAGGCTGGATAGAGTCTGACGGCAACGCTGTCATGGGTGCAACTGGTAAAACAAGCATTCATTTGGGTCAGGCCGTTTCATCCGCGATCGACCTCTCATCCACTGTCCTTTTTGGCGAGGAGACTTGCAAGCTGTGGCTGCTCTCGAGCACATTTTTAATACCCCCAACCCCATTATTGGGGTGGTGCACCTGCTGCCTCTGCCAACGTCTCCCCTGTGGAGAGGGGATCTCGATGCCGTTATCGTTCAGGCGGAACGGGAAGCCACGGCCTTAGCGGCTGGGGGCATTAACGGTGTCATTATCGAGAACTACAACGATATGCCCTTTACCAAGGGGCAGGTCGATCCGGCTGTCGTCAGCGCTATGAGTATTGTCGTCAAGCGCATCGAGCAGATGGTACAGCTTCCCCTCGGTCTCAATGTTTTGCGCAATGACGGCCATAGTGCCTTGGCGATCGCCGCTTGTACCGGTGCCAAGTTTATTCGTGTCAACGTGCTCTCAGGGGTGATGGTAACCGACCAGGGCACGATTGAGGGGGACGCCTACAACCTGCTGCGCTACCGTCGCCACTTGGGGGTAGACGTACAAATTTATGCGGATGTATTGGTGAAGCACGCTCGCCCGTTAGCTACGGCAACTCCTATTTCTGTGGTGAAAGATACCGTAGAGCGGGGGTTGGCTGATGGCATTATTTTGTCGGGTTGGGCGACCGGACATCCTCCAGCCATGGATGAGTTGGAAATGGCCCGTGCAGCAGCCCCCGATACGCCGATTTTTATTGGCTCCGGTGCTGACATCGACAACATTGGTTCCATGCTAGAGGTGGCAGATGGTGCCATCGTTGCCACCTCTCTCAAACGGCGTGGCAAGTTCTCAGAAGCAGTCGATCCCATCAAAGTGAGTCGATTTGTGCAGGCAGCCCAGCGCCAACTGGCGATTGGACGTCGCGTGGATGAATCATCTTCTCGTGTTTCTTCTGCTGCCTCTTAGTGGTTAAAGCGCTGCTGACTTTCTGGTTGGCCGATCGATGTGCTGCAACTTTGCACCTTATACAATCCTCATGAGTGTTCCCCTGGTCATTACCCCCCAAGCAATCGCCAATCTAGATCTCAGTGCCGGTCACCAAGTGGTGGAGGCGCTCCTGCAAAACCCCACCGGCTGTGCCCAACAATTACAGTTTCAGATCGACTTCCCCCGCGAAGATAGCGATCCCCGCGAGCTATCGGAAATTGCCGAAGTGAGGCTGTGGTTCGTGCGGTTGGATGTGGCCTATCCCTGGTTACCCTATTTCCTGGATTGGCGGGCTGGAGAGTTATCCCGCTATGCCGCTATGTTGGTTCCCCACCAGTTCAGCCAACGGGAGGGAATTCAGTACAACCCCGAAGCCCTAGAGATCTTTGTCATGCAAAAAATCTTTGTACTGCTGAAATGGTTCAAAGATAAGGACTTTGGCAGCGTTGCCGATGTGAAAAGCATGGCAAAGGTACTGGGATACGACATCGATCCGGAATTTTTCCAGCTTTTGGAGCAATATTCGTGACCGGTTTGCTAATTGCTGACACCGTTGCTTGGGGCGATACTGGGTTAGCCCCGATGCTGCTGCTGCAAGCTTTGACTGCCTATCGACAACAGGTGCTGCAGCGATCGCTGCAGACGTTGTACCTTCCAACCGATTTAACTCAGGTGAATTGGGGGGCCACCTGGCAAGAGTACGTTCAGCTTTTGGAAGGCAAAAGGATTCCTAGCGATCAGAGTAAAGGCGATGGGGATAGCCAAGATGGTCGACAACGGAGCAGTGGCGCTATTGCGATCGCCTACCCCGGTAGTTTTGGGGAAGCAATTGATGCCCATTCAACGTTGGCCAGTCTTTGTCAAGATTGGCGGCTATCGGCCCTGCTCACTCTTCCTCCTCATCCCCAGGCCCTCAGTATTGCTGTTGCCTTTACTGCGCTTGCCCAACATCACAAAACACCGTTGCTGGGATACGTCTTTGTGGGCAAGGGCAATGCAGATGTCGCTCAACTTACCGATTCCATCGAGAAGATTACCCGCGTTCCGCTGATAGGACATATACCCCTCTCTCTAGAAAAGGGGTCAGCTGCGGGGCTGGATCGTTCACAAGAACTCCAGCAAACTGCTTCACATCTCAATTGGGAGTTGCTGCCATGGTAGTTCGCTATCTTCCTTTGGTGGCGGGGATATTAGGGGGCAGTTTACTGTTGATTAACCGGATTGCGTTCAGCCCAGCTCTACTGAATAGTCAGTCCCGTTCCGATGCCCTTGGGGTTGTGCTCAGCGCTCTACTAATTTTGACGGGGCTGTTGTGGCAGCAAGTACAGCCAAAGCAGCCTAAAGCGGTTGTTCTAGAGGGAAAACAAGGGTTCGAGTTTGACGAGACTCTCACCCAGACTCAAACCCTAGAGTTAGGGTGGGCCACGCGATCGCTACTGCTTGCCAGCCCCGCTCAAACGATCGCAGTGATCTATGACAGCTGCCTGCTGCTGCGTCGAGGGATTCTGTCTGACGGCGACTCTGGAATGCTGGGAGAATCCATCCAGCTAGGAAGCATTTTGCAGCGGGTGGTCAGCCAGCAGAAACCGGTCTATCTTGTGGACCTGAAGCTGTTTCCAGCTCGCTTCGAATTTGATTTTCTGCCCAGCAATACCCAGGCCGTATTGTGCGAGCCCATTGGAGATCGAGGCATTTTAGTTTTGGGGTCAGACGCGCCGCGCAGCTTTACCGAACGCGATCGCGACTGGATTCAGGCGATTGTTCAAAAGTTAGATAGCGTCCTGGATACTACTACCGCGTGATGTTAAGCACTAGATTTGGCAGTGGAAAAATGCTTGCTCCTAACCCCTGTCAGGGGAAATCTCCGCAAGGTTTATCTTGTTTGTCCAACAGCCAATGATTGAGCCCAATGACTGCAAGCAGTCAGGCAGAAGCATATGTAACAGAGTGTTAAACTGAAGCATATTAAAGAAGTGCCGCTACCTGCGATCGTGGGGTTTCGCTAGCGTGCAACCCACCAGCGCCGTCTAGAACAGCGGAGGATTTGTGGCAGATCATCTAATTCGGGCAACGGCAGCGAACGGAAATGTGCGGGCAGTTTCTGCCATTTCCACCCAGCTCTGCGAAGAGGCTCGTCAACGTCACCAACTGTCATACGTGGCCACAGCGGCACTTGGCCGGTCTATGACAGCCGGTCTGCTGCTATCCACAGGCATGAAGCGATTGGATGCTCGTATTAACTTTCAGTTCATGGGGGGTGGGCCACTGGGTAAGGTCTGGATTGACGCAGGAGCCGATGGAACCGTCAGGGGCTACGTTCAAAACCCAGCGGTGGAACTCCCACCAAACAAGCTAGGGAAGCTAGATGTGGGGGGGGCGGTTGGTCGCGATGGCACTTTACATGTCATCCGAGATTTGGGATTTGGCTATCCCTACAGCGGTACAGTTGAGCTTGTTTCCGGCGAAATTGGAGATGATGTCACTCAGTATTTAGCGACCTCCGAGCAGACCCCCTCTGCAGTGTTGTTGGGGGTATTTGTCGATAGCGAAGGGGTCCAGCAGGCTGGGGGCATGATGATTCAGGTGTTGCCTGGAGCCCCCGCCAGGCTGATTGACGATATGGAGAGCAAACTTTCGGAGCTAACGGGATTTACCCCCCTGATGCGATCGGGAATGGCCTTAACAGACATTCTTGAGAGTGTACTGGGGAAATGGGAATTGCAAATTGCACCTGAGACTCAGATGATTCGCTTTAGCTGCCCCTGCAGTGCCGATCGCATGTTGAGGGCTTTGCGACTGCTAGGAGAGGCAGAGCTAAGAGACATGATTGAGAAAGATGGTGGTGCTGAGGGCACCTGCCACTTTTGTAACGAGATCTACCGCGTGGGAAAATCTGACCTGCAGCAAGTGATCGAAGACTTGCAAGCCCGGGAAGGGTAAATCATTCCCCCGTAAAGGTTATGGCCCCACGAACGGTCTGATGTCTGACCTCCGTAGCTTGACGGTCACGGCAACAGACAGCTGACAATCTCCCAAATTTTCTGTAATTTGGTTTTCACGCAGGCTAAGAATCAAATGCTTTAGTTTAGGGGCTAAGCATTACCGACTCGATCCACACACATCATCCTCGTAAGAGGATGGCCCAACCCAAACAAACGAAGCCACAATAATAAAGCACTGCTAAGGCTTACGAGTTGTGAGTGGGTTGGCTGGGTAAATTTGATTCGATGACCGGAGTGAAATTACGGCTATATCGTGCGTCTGTCCTTCAATCTGAAGTTAGGCATTGCAATATCAGTACTGACCGTTGGCTTGACCAGTGTTAGCGTACTGTACGTTTATCGCAACACCCATCATTTGCTGTTGACTCAGATCAATCAACGGCTAAAAGATATGGCCCAAATGGGGACATTCCTCATTGACGAGGAGATGCGGGAGGATATCCTGACTCTCAAGGCAGATATCGATCGCTTATCTGATGCAACCCGTGCCGAACTAGCAGCACTCTCTCCGGGCAATTCTTTGAATAGCCTGTCTGCAGAAAATATCGAGCGATTTCACCAAACTCCAGAGTTCCAGAGGCTTAGTCAGTCACTGCGGGCGATCAATCGTGCCAGTCGTAATGAAGTCGAACCTCTGAAGGACTATTATCCACAGGAATTTCTGGCTTATCCCAGTTCGGTTCTTCCCTATCTAGCCATTACTACTCCCTTGTCCCCCGAGCGGGATGTTATTAAGTTTATTGCCTCCTTTGCCCCCGACCCCGAGGGGGATGACTGGCCGGGCAATCCCATCGGCAACTTGTATCGCCCCACTTCCCCCATCTTTGCCCAAGCCTTTGAAGGGGAGAGTCAGGTAGCCGAGTCGTTCTATACCGATGCGTTCTATACATCCACGACCGCTGCCGTTCCTATCAAAGCTGCTTCGGGAGAGACCATTGCTGTGTTGGGGCTAGATCTGCTGGTGACAAGCGAGTTCAACGACCTGGTTAGGCTGCGCAATATTTGTATTGGCATTGTTGCAATGAGTTTGATGCTGTCAATTTTGTTGGCGTCAATCGTAGCCCGCTGGCTGGGCAAACCCATACAAGTCCTGACCGATGCGGCTTGGCGGGTACGAAACCGAGTCTACACAAGCACCGTTGAACTCAACACTGGCGATGAACTAGAGGTGCTAGCGGATGTGTTTAACTCCATGGTGAAGGATATTCACCACTACTCCACCGCCTTAGAAACCCAGAATCAGCAGTTGGCGGATTATTCCCAAAATTTAGAAACGCAGGTCAAGCAACGGACCACTGAACTGCGCACTGCCAATGCTCGCTTGCACCTGCTTGCCACCTCGGACGGCTTAACCCATCTAGCCAACCGCTATCATTTCGACAGCGGTATGGATCGAGCCTGGCAACTAGCCCATCAAACCCAATCACCGCTTACCCTGATTTTATTGGATATCGATTATTTCAAACGCTACAACGATTGCTACGGCCATCAAGCAGGGGATGATTGTTTGCGGCTGGTAGCCCAATCCATTAAGAGTGCGGTGCCATCAGATGCCGGAGTGGTTGCCAGATATGGTGGAGAAGAATTTGCCATTCTGTTGAACTCCGATCGCTCTCATAAGGGCCAAGAAATTGCTTGCGCCATTCAGCAGGCGATCGCCCAAGCCAATATTCAACACAATACTTCTCCGGTGAGTTCCTTGCTGACTGTCAGTCAAGGCATCGGATCGGTTGTACCCAACAACGAGAATACCCCTTCAACACTCATAGAAATGGCCGATCGGGCTCTATACCGTGCTAAAGCCGAAGGGCGTAACCAGATTGTGTCCGCTGACAATGTTGTTTGGAGCAATCCCTGTTGATGTTTTTAGCTACATCTCTACTCTCTCTGTCAGAACAGGAAGATTTAGGCAGAGTCAGGGTTACTAATAGGTGAGATATTCCGAGTGAATTGACGGTCGCGATATTTCCATCTTGTGATGCAATGCTGCGATGTCTGTTGAAGTTCGGAGTTAGGATTGAAGGGTTTATGTCCTAGCGTTTGTATGGCTTGCTTGCCCGTTGCAGAAATCGGCGACCCAATCCTGCGCCAAGTGGCGCAGCCAGTGCCCTTCGACAGTATTTCATCCCTAGAGTTTCAAGCGTTTTTAGTCGATTTGGTTGACACCCTCAGAATGCGTAATGGGGTTGGGATTGCAGCCCCCCAAGTGTTTCGTTCCCAACGGGCGATCGCCATTGAGTGCAGCAATAATCCCCGTTATCCCGACATTCCCGATATTCCCTTGCAAATTTGGATCGATCCCGAAATTCTGGACGTTTCAGCAAATACTTGTCGCTATTCAGAGGGATGCCTGAGCGTCCCAGGGCGTCGGGGGGACGTCGAGCGTCCTGAATGGATTCGCGTCGCTGCCTACAATCCTGAAGGAGGGCGAGTAGAATTCACAGCTTCAGGCTTTCTCAGCCGCATTCTGCAGCACGAGATCGATCACCTCAATGGCATCTTATTTGTCGATCGCCTCGACCCAACCTTCACCAATCTGGCTACCATCAATTTGGCTAATACCCATTCAGCGAACTCTAGCCCTGCCTCCACTGCGTCCCAATCCTGATGGCCCGTCTGACCCTATCTTCTCTTTTTCATCAGCCTCTATGAATATTGCCGAAAACATCACTCAGCTCATCGGACGTACTCCACTAGTGCAGCTCAATTCTATTCCCCTATCCGAGGGATGTTTGGCGCGCATTGTTGTAAAGCTGGAAAGCTTCAACCCGGCAGCCTCGGTTAAAGATCGGATTGCAGTCAACATGATTGAGGCGGCGGAGGAGGCTGGCCAGTTGATTCCGGGAACAACAGTGTTGGTTGAACCGACCTCGGGAAATACAGGAGTGGGGCTGGCTATGGCCGCCGCTGCTAAGGGGTATCGCCTGATTATTACCATGCCTGAAAGCATGAGTGTTGAACGCCAACTGCTATTGCAGGCCTACGGTGCCGAAGTGGAACTGGTGCGCGGTGGCGGTGGCATGGGAGAAGCTATCTGGAAGGCCGAAGAGATCGTCCGTAATACTCCCAATGCAACCATGCTGGGTCAGTTTACCAACCCTGCCAATCCAGCAATTCATTACCGCACCACTGGCCCAGAAATTTGGCGGGACACTGACGGCCAGGTGGATATCTTTGTTGCTGGGGTGGGGACTGGTGGCACCATCACTGGTGTGGGTCGCTATTTGAAAGAACTCCGGCGCGAGATACAGGTCATTGCAGTGGAACCCAGTGCCAGTGCTGTTCTGAGTGGTGGCCGACCCTCTTCCCACAAAATTCAGGGGATTGGGGCAGGATTTATTCCGGATGTTCTGGATCGGTCGGTATTTGATGAGGTAGTGCCGATCGATGACGATACCAGTATTCACTACGGGCGCCGACTGGCCCGAGAGGAGGGACTACTGTCGGGCATCTCTACAGGCGCCATTCTGGCAGCAGCACTTCAGTTGGGCAAGCGGCCAGAAAATGCTGGCAAATTAATCGTGATGGTACAGCCTAGCTTCGGCGAGCGTTATCTGAGTACGCCCATGTTTAGGGATTTGAATGTGGCTGTGGCGGCAAAAGGGGCATAGTGACTGCTTACCTCAATCAGGGAGGAAGGTAACCCCCGCTGACCCCGCCCCCTGACTAACGCATGATTTACGAATTGGGCGTAGTCGCGATCGCTTGCATCATGTTGGCCAAGTTGTTGGTGTTCGGTGCGTATAATTGAAGATAATTCCAGTAATTGCCCAGCACTGCTTTGACATACTTACGGGTTTCTGGAAAGGGAATTTGCTCCACAAATGCATCGGGGTCGGCCAAACTATAGCGCTGGGTCCATTTGGCGACATTCCCTGGCCCCGCATTGTAACTGGCGATCGCTAACATGGAATTGTTGTCGTAGCTGCGGTGGGTGTAGTCCAGATACCAGGCGCCAAAATGTAGATTGTCATTGGGGGTTTTAAGGTTATAGACCGACCGGCCCACTTTCTGGGCAATCCAGGCTCCGGTAGCGGGCATGACCTGAGTTAATCCCAACGCCCCCGAATGCGAAACAATCTCGGGTTCAAAGCGGGACTCTTGGCGAATCAACCCTGCCATCACCAATGGGTTGAGGCTAAAAGACTCTGCCTCAGCAATGAGGCGCTCGTAATGGTGCAGGGGGTAAACGGTTTGCCAAAAATCGGGTCGCTGCTGCAACTGGTGAGCTGTAACATCTCCTTCTTCTGCTTTTTGAATCAAGCTGGCTACAGCATTAATGCCGCTTAGGCGATCGAGATACTCGCCGCTGCGATTTTGCAGTACTCCCCCTACAAAGACAGACTGGGTGGTTGCAGCTCGATCGTAAGTTTCCCACTGCCAGCGCTGCCAAGCGGCTTCCGCATCTCCCATGATATGCAGGCGTTGAACCGCTGCTGATGCCCCTGGTAGTTGGAGAATCGAGGGTTGGTACTGGATGTTCACAGGAGTACGGCCACTCTTAAAGTCTCCCGCAGGCAACCCAAGAAGAGATGCTGCCCGCCAGGCATAGTAGCTAGAACGGGCCTCCTGCAAGACCTTTTGGTAGGCAGATGCTGCTCCAGCGGAATTCCCCTGCTGGTTCATCCATTTCCCGGACCAAAAATTAAGTTGCGCCCCCCATTCCGTATCTGCCTGACGGGTGCCAATCTGCTGGGCCAACTCAATTGCCCCAGAGAGGTTACCGGCCTTGGCTCGCTGAGTCGCAATCTCCCAAGCTTCCGTAGCTGCAGCAGCCGTTTGGGGATATTGCTGCCACAGGTGTTGACGGGTGGTGCTGGCGGCGGTGGCGTTTCCAATACGGGCGTACAGTCGCGACAAGTTTCGCAAAGCGGTGGCGGAGTCTTCAGAGTTGCGATCCGCTTCTTGGCGAAGCAGGGCGATGGCTGCATTGGTGTTCACCAGTTCAGCCAGCTTGAGGCGAGTTTGCCCCGCTTCATCTGCTGTTGGAAATTGGGCTAAAAGCTTTTGGTAGGCGGCAATGGCTGCTGTAGGTTCCCGCGAGATTTGATGGGACCGGCCGAGGCGATACAGATTTTGTGGATTTGCAGCAGTCGGTTGATAGGCACGGGAAGCCTTGCCATATTCCCGCTGAGCCCAATAGGCATCCGCGACGACTTGTCGATCGTCTGCCGTAAAAGCGATTTGTCGGGCTTCTACCCACCGATTCAGATGGGGCGTTAGCCCTTTGCTTTCAGGGGCTACAGCAGCGAGGTGGCGTACAATTGCAAAATTCTGGGGCTGCTGCTCGATCGCCTCCTGCAAATACTCAATCGTGACAGGATGATCGGGGAAGCGAGAAAGCATCTCGTTGATGCGCTTGAGTCCCAGCAGCGCTTTTGGCACGATTGGGCTATTAGGATAATCGTCCAAAATTTGTTGCCAACTGTTGCTTGCGGCTACAGGACTGGCTGCCGCTTCGTATGCCATTGCTCGCAACATGACGACGCGATCGCTCAATTCAGGCAGTTGGCTTTCTAAATCTTCTAGGAGTTGCAGAGACTGCTGTGCCCGTCCCAACCGCAACGCTTCGGTGGCCTGCATGAGGCTGCGATCTGGAGTGGACAGGGATTGTGCCAGTGAGGGAGGGGTCGATTGCAATTGCAGCAATCCCACCCCCATCCCTCCCACCAGAGCCAACAGCCCCAGTCCCAAAGTCCCACTCAACCACAGTTGCACTTGGCGATCGCCGCTCATCCCAGGTCTCCCGATCGAATCACTGTCTAGTTCGTACGAGTAGTTCTGCAACTCTCATAAGAAGAGGCCTCCAAACTAACGCTTAGGGGGGATCTCCAGTCTGAAGTGGAACCACCAATCCCGCGCAAAGGGCTACGATTGTGACCGCAGCAAAGGGGGAATTAAGAAAGCAGTGGAGATTTCCTACAACGTTGCAGATGCTCGGGACTGGTTCCCATCACTTTACTCATCCAATCACTCTACTCAATCTCCCCTCTAACGGGGCAAGTTTACGGGCAAGAATTTGGCGTTGCATGGTGAGAAATGGGTAGGATTTGCTCTTGTGCTTTTCACTGCACTTTGCACGCAGGCTGTTTACTCGTCCTTTTGGCAAGGTAGGATGAGTGATGCGCAATCCAGATTTGAGGTGGGTAATGGCTTCCAGCTACTCTTTTGATGTAGTCAGCGACTTCGATCGCCAGGAGCTAGTTAACGCGGTCGATCAAGCCATGCGGGAAATCAAAAACCGCTACGATCTCAAGCCCACCAATAGCACCATTGAATTAGGCGATACTACGCTTATCATCAATACAGATACTCGGATGAGCCTCAACTCCGTTCAAGATATCTTGCGCAACAAAGCCGCAAAACGGGGACTGTCTCAAAAGATTTTTGAATTTGAAGCGGCTGAGGCCGCCGGAGGCAATCGCCTGCGGCAAACGGTAACGCTGAAAAAAGGAATTGATAAAGATCTCGCAAAAAAAATCAGCAAGGAAATCCGCGACTCTTTTAAAAAGGTTCAGGCATCAATTCAAGGAGATCTGTTGCGAGTCTCTGCCAAGGACAAAGATGTCTTGCAAGAGGTCATTCAAATGCTGAGACAGGCGGACTATCCTGTACCGTTGCAATTTACCAACTATCGATAAGCAACCACCTCGCCTGCTGCCTTGAACAGGTTTCTTCCGTTAGATCTAGGCCTATCGCTCTTTTCCCCCTAAGTTAGCTTTATCAGGTAGGAACGCGAAAGCTATGCAGGTGCGCTTTATCGCAACATTAACAGCTGTTCGGCAAACAACCACCCTGCGAGTACGGCAACACCCACCAAAGAATGATGCCAGGGTAGTTAGGGTGGAAAAACAGAGGGAATGGACCCCGCCAAACGTTGCCGCTTGACTGGCTACCGTTCGTGTCAATCGATTCTCGTGGCGGCTGCGGGGGAGTCTCTCAAATCCGATGAGGTCGATAGAATGGATTTCTCCAATCATCCCCAGCCCAATAGCCGCAATCTGCGTACCCCGAATTCAAGTAATGAACTTTGGCAGTATCTCCAGGCGCAGGGGTCACAAAGCCCCCAAGAGCTGGCCCAGCAAGTTTCTGAAGACGCATTGGAGATCCTTTCGCATCACATTCGCGGTATGCTAGGCACCCTGCCATCCGAGCAGTTTGACGTGCAGGTGGTTACAAATCGTGAAAGCCTTGCCCAGCTTCTGTCTGGGGCAATGTTGACCGGTTATTACCTGCGTGCGCAGGAGCAAAAGCTGCAGTTAGAGCATGCGATAGGACTCCATAGCAACGATGGGTCGTCCGAAGGCGAGCGCACATCCAATTAATTTCTTCAGAGTTGCGATCCATTTGGTCGAGAATTGGGTAAAGTTTCTCAATAAATTGAGGTGTTATTCATGCCAGCTATGAGTGAAGTTCAAGACAAATTGGCTACTGCTAGAGCGCGCTACAACGAGCTACTCAAACAGAGCCAAAACCCCCACGCCGATCCCGTGCTGAAGTCCTTGAAAATGGCGATCACCAAGTTGGAGAAGCAAGCGAAACACGGGTAGTCTATCGATTGCTTTTTCGCAGCGGTTTCTCCGCAAATGTTGCTCTTTAGAAGGGTTAACTTTGGCTTCAGCACTAGATTTGTAATAGCAGAGAGAACTTCGCATGGCCCCAGTAGATGTGCGACGTTTTTCTGCTGACCATAATTTTTCCACTGGCGATCGCTCGCTTAAGGCACAGCTTAGCTGGCAAACCGCTCCAGCAATCCACCCCCCAACAAGAGATCGCCGTTGTACCAAACGGCAGCTTGGCCGGGGGTGACACCAAACTGGGGCTCATCAAATTGGATGTGAGCCCGAGTTAACTGACCGGCTGCATCCGCCAATGGGGACACAGTGGCTGGTACAGGCTTCGAACGGTAGCGAATCTGAATCTCGGCACGAATGGGCTGCTCTGGTCGGGCAATCGAGACCCAGTTAACGCGACTGGCAACTGCTTCAGATTGCGTTGCCTCTTTACGAGTCCCAACCACCACGCGGTTCATGGCAGGGTCTAGCTTAATCACGTACAGAGGCTGTGCTGCGGCCACACCTAAGCCTTTACGTTGACCGATGGTGTAGTGGTGAACCCCTTCGTGGTGTCCCAAAACGTTGCCGGATACATCAACAATTTCCCCCTTCGAATGACCAATATAGTTGTCCAGGAACGACTGCATGGAGCCGTGGGTTTCCACCAAACACAAATCCTGACTTTCAGGCTTATCGGCGGTATGCAAATCTAAGCTGGCAGCCACGGTGCGAGTTTGAGATTTCTCCCATTCCCCCAATGGAAATAGGCTGTGAGAGAGGTGATGCTGGCTGAGGTCGTAAAGAAAATAGGATTGATCTTTATGACGATCCACCGCCCGCAATAGCTGCATGCGATCGCGCTCTGGAGAATAGCGAATTCGGGCATAGTGGCCGGTGGCGATCGTCTCAATGCCCAGCTGTTCGCGGGCATAGTCAATCATGGGACCAAATTTGACTGTGGTATTGCAGCGGGAACAGGGCAACGGTGTGGTGCCCTCCGCATATCCCTCTACCAGATAGTTGATGATGCTGGCTTCAAACAATTGCCGCGAATCAACCACGTGATGGGGAATGCCCAACTGTTCGCACACTTGAACCGCATCCACCATCCCCTCAGAGCAGCACTGCCCTTTGCCTTTCATTAGCCACAGGGTTACCCCTTCCACCTCGTATCCCTGTTGATGCAGAACCGCAGCAGCAGTAGAACTATCGACCCCACCTGACATCCCCACCACCACTTTTGAGCCAGGGGTAGCAAGTGGGCCAACTTGGGCAGGTGACAGGGTGGTGGAATTCATGAGCTGGGACGGTTAAGGGCCGTCATGGAAATGGAAATTTGCTGGTTAGAAAACTTGGCAGTTAAAAAACTTGCTTTCCTACTCTAATGTGTTTTGAATAAGAACGTCAGGAGTCTGCATCCCTTACGATTGGAATTCGCAGCATTGCTTTTGCCATCAACCTGCGCAGATTTCCCGACAGCAGTCATGGCCTTGGGGGGTTAGACATATCTTTCAGGTTCAGAACTGTCTTGATTCGATGTCTCGATCCAACAGATAGGGGCCGATGGCTTCCACCTCCAGTAATCGCGATTGCCTCTTGTCCCAGTCTCGTCCTAACGCGGAGTTTTTAGTGCATCCCGCCACAATGGCGGATTTAGAAGATCTGTCAGATGTCTTAGCCCTTTCCTTTCATCCCCGCGTGGGCATGCAAGCGTTGGTGTGGCCCGTCATCCGCTTTGGCATTCGAGAGGACATGAAGGGGAGGCTACAGGGGAAAAGTCCCAAATACTGTTGTTTGGGGGCATGGGTTAACAGCGATCTGGTGGGAACGCTGGAAATCGGCATGCGCCGCACCTCAGGCAATCCGCTATCAACTGAGCCGCGATCGCCCTACATTGCCAATTTGGCCGTCTTGCCCCACTGGCGAAGACAGGGAGTCGCAACTCGTCTGCTCTCCGGAGCTGAAGCGGTGGCTACATCTTGGGGAGGCAGTCAAATATATTTGCACGTGCTGGAATCGAACCCAGCGGCGCATCAGTTGTATCTGAATGCTGGGTATCGCATTAAAGCCCGCCAAGATACCCCTTGGACATTGCTAGGGGCTGCTCGACAAATCTTGTTGTACAAGCCCCTGATCTCAGAGACACCGTAGACAGCGATCGAGATCGTCCGATGCTTGAGGAGATGTCATCCGCCAAACTGTTAACAAAGTTAAATACGATCGGAGAATGACGAGCCCTTGAAACGCTGGGTTCTCATTCACCTAAACACTCTAAAAGGCGAGAGAGTCGCCTCGACAGCCGAAAACATGTCACCTGTCGAGACTGGTTACGATCGTTCATGAGGTTAAGACAAGACGCAGAGCCCAGATTTAACCCGCTAGGCTCTACAACGGCCTAGAAACGTAGCGAACGGAGAGAGAGGGATTCGAACCCCCGGAACCCTTTCGGGCTCTGCTGATTTCAAGTCAGCCGCATTCGACCGGACTCTGCCATCTCTCCAACTGTGTTAGCCAAGCAATCTGGGGCACAGATTTGACTTGCATATCCTACCAAAATTATAGGGGCAATTTCACAGCAAAAGCGCTGGCAGAACCCTCGGTGTGTTAAGCTCTTTTGCATATCTGAACGAGATTAATAGAGGCTTTTTACATGCAACTCATGATGTTGATGGCTTCGTTACCCGAAGGATACGAACTGTTCGATCCCCTGATCGATGTTCTGCCGGTGATTCCGTTGCTGTTCTTCCTACTGGCCTTCGTTTGGCAAGCTGCTGCTGGGTTTAAGTAAACCCGTGCATTGGCAAGCTTGTTAACGAGTTCAAGGGAAAATTCTTTAAGAACAAGGGTCGACCTGCTGGGGTCGACCTTTTTCGTGCCAGGGTATGTGAACCTGCTCCATAGGTTGCTGTAGTGGCCACCAAGCTGCTGAGGATATTTCATCATCCTCTACTCAACGACTGATAGAGTGCGGGATGGTTGTGGGGGTGTTTGGGGTACGAATCGGTTATGACTTCTAAAGTTGCGACTTCCCTGACGCGTATTGCCGGTTTGGTGGCGATCGCAACGGCACTGAGCAAAGGGATGGGGCTGATTCGGCAACTGTTGATTGCTGACATCTACGGTTCGGGGGAAGCCTATAGCTCCCACAACATTGCCTACATTGTTCCGGGCTTCCTCCTTGTTCTGCTAGGAGGCTTGAACGGTCCCTTCCATAGCGCAACCGTCAGCGTGATGAAAAAGCGCGAGGGGCAGGACAGCACGGCTCTGGTAG
Source organism: Synechococcus sp. (assembly GCA_051439605.1). Classification (GTDB taxonomy): domain Bacteria; phylum Cyanobacteriota; class Cyanobacteriia; order Thermostichales; family PCC-7336; genus PCC-7336. Next base: position 33,140 of record JBFRWN010000062.1, on the reverse strand, counting down.
AAACTCTGTCCACATTGGCAGCAATTGCATTGGGGGCTGTTGCCCTTTTATTGGTCTTTGCGGCTGATGGGCTGGTATACGTTTTGGCCCCCGGTGTCAGTCCCGAGACGCGCCGCCTTGCTGCCGAACAGCTACGAATTATGGCACCGCTGGCAGTGCTGGCGGGTCAGATTGGCATTGGGTTTGGAGCTTTGAACGCGGCCGAGCATTATCTCTTACCCTCCCTGAGTCCGCTGTTGACCAACGTAGTGGTGATCGCTGCTCTGGTGGCGTTTGGGGAGGTCACCGACCCGACGGTACTGGCTTGGGGGGTGCTGGTAGGGGCGATCGTGCAGTGGCTGGCACAGCTTGGGCTGCAGAAACGCTTGGGGCTGACCCGCTTCAAAATCCGGTTGGACTGGCATCGGCCAGAGGTCAAAGCGGTAGTGACTCTGGTGATTCCCGCCATTATTTCTTCGGGGGCGATTCATATTAATGTCTATACCGATACGTTTTTTGCCTCATTTGTGCCGGGCAATCGCACGATTAGTAACTTGGCCTATGCCCAACTGCTTTACCTAACTCCTTTAGGAATCTTGTCCAATGCCCTGCTGGTGCCGTTGATGCCGCTGTATTCCAGCTTGGCGCTGCCGGATCGATGGCCGGAATTGCGCCAGCGGGTTCGCCAGGGGCTGGTGGTCACAGCGCTGTCCATCTTGCCCTTTGCGATGGTGTTGGCGGTGCTAGCGCAGCCGGTGGTGAGATTGGTGTACCAGCGAGGAGCCTTCGATTCCGCAACCACTGTCGAAGTGGCTGCTCTGTTGGCGGCTTATGCCCTTGGCATGCTGTTTTATCTGGGGCGGGATGTGTTGGTGAGAATTTTTTACGCGCTGGAGGACAGTCGTACTCCCCTGAAAATCAGCGTTGTGGCGATTGTGCTGAACGCAGTGTTTGACTGGATTGGCATCCGGCTTGTGGGGGCACCGGGTTTGCCCCTCTCTACTGCAGGGGTCAATGCCGTGGCAATTGTGTGGTTGGGGTGGGGATTACGCAAGCACGTAGGAACTTGGCCTTGGCGACAAACCCTGTGGGATTTAGCTCGCTTGATAGGCTGTGTAGCGATCGCAGCGGTGGTCACATGGCAAGTACAGTCCAGCTTAAATGGCCTATGGCTGGCTGACGACTTTGCCAGCTCTCTGGTCAAACTATCCCTATCAGGTGGGGTAGGGATTTCTGTTTTTGCCGGTGGTGCGCTGTGGATGGGATTGCCTGAGGTGCAGTTGATTGTGGACCGCATGAGAAGACTGTTACTGCGGCAATAGGCTAAGTCTGGCATTCCCTCAATGGGGGGTTATGCATGCAGAAAATTGGGGGACGATGACAAATGTTTCGAAAACTTTGCACAGCATGAATTTTGTCTGCTAATGGACAGGGTTGGCCTTACTATGGAGTGAATCTATAGCAGTTGTTAAGAGCAGTTTGAAATGACACCTTCTTTGGCGAACTTTTTGCTGAGTCTGGTTTCTGGCATCGTAGTGTTGGGACTGATTTTCGGAGGCATCCTTTTGTTTAGCTATATCGATAAAGTCAAGCGCAGCAGCTGACAAATCCTCCGCTCGCTTCTGGTTTCTCGGGGGCTAGCAACTTATTCACGCTGTCGCCGCTGACGATCGTTAGCTGTCACACCAGCACAGCCCAAAAGCTCGCAAATAATGCCATCGCGGCGGCATGTTGGGGCAGCAATACCCTCACTGGCTGGCGAGCAATTTTTTGTAATAGCACGACGCTCAGAACTCCGCAGATAATCAGCGTTGTGCCCTGAAGAAAATCCACGACTGCCGGATGCGCCACGAACTCCGGCAGATTGTTTTGATAAGCTCCAAACGTCTTAGCAGTGACGGGCAACAGTTGGCCTGCTTCTACCAGTCCCAAGTCAAGGTAGTGGGCTAGGTTCCCCCCCAAGACAAGTGGCAGATATCCGTAAGCTAATGTGGCAAATGGCTTGAGTTTGTACTTACCTCGGGTGACCTGCATCGAGGCATATCCCAGACTGGCGACAGCGAATGGCAATAGTAGCGTCGCTATCGATAGCAGGCCATGCCGCCAGAAATTCTCTAGATAGCTGGCAAGGGGGATATCCCAGGCCGTCAATATTTCCGGTAACCGATGCAACAGAGCCCCTCCGCACAGGAGAAAGAGAAGGGCCACTTCCGGCGATCGCACCCGATGGGTGGTCCAAAGCTCAACCCCTGGTGGTCGCAGGTTGAATTCCACCGAGCGGTGGGGACAGGCTTTAAGACAGGTCATGCAAAGAACGCAGTCTTTGTTGTCTTCCATTTGGGCGGGGTGAGAGTATAGGGGACAGCCCTCTGTCTCTTGTCCTTCCCCTTTTTCCGGACCGCCCTTATAGCACTGGTAGGTCGTGCATGACGCCGAACAAATGCCACGCTGTGCTCTCAGTTCGGTCGCGGATAGCTTGGCGAAAAGGCCATTCATGCCGCCAATGGGACAGAGATAGCGGCACCAGAAGCGCCGCTCGAAGATGGTGGAGCAGACAATCGCTCCACCTGTGATGAGAAGTAGCAGCCAACTGGACAGATAGGCGGTGTTTTGCAAATCCCACAGCTCCTCCCACAGATAAATGCCCGCAAACAGGGCGAATAAAAACCAGCCGCCGTAACGATCTGCCGTTTGTCGGGGCCAACTGGCCAGTTGGCGGGGCCACAACCATAGCGAAAGTTTTTGGACCGCTTCTCCATAAACCATAAAGGGGCAGACAGAGCACCACAGTCGACCCAAAAAGGGGAATGCAAGCAGGATCGTGGGCCACCACCAGGCCCAGAACAGGTTGAGGGCGACATTGCGATCGCGGGTTTGGGGTCCCCAAAACAGGAGAAAGACTACGAGGGCGAAAAGGGGCATGACAACCCAGTAATTGAGGCGATCGGGCCACCAGGGGCTGCGGAGAATGCGTCGCAGTTGGGGATAGCGATTGAGCAGATTCACCCTGAAGCGCTGGCTTTGGGTGCCAGCCCCCCAAAACACCTCTTCGTTCAGAATGGGCGAACCATTCGCTTGCAATATGCCTCGAGCCATTACCTGCTCTAGTTCCGAAAAGTTGCCGGGGAAGTCGTAACCCTGCAGTTGTCGCAATGCTTCGGAGGACAGGGTGGGGCGAGGGATGCCCCGAGAGCGAGCGATTAGGCTGGTGGAATAGTTGGCCATCGCTTCGATATCGCTCTTGCGCACCCGCAAAGGGGGGATTTTGAGGAAGTGGCCGGACAGCTGCTTGAGATCGATGGTCGGCATCATCCGTTCGGCGGTGATGATGATGCGCGCCTCGCACTGACGGGGGATTCCATTGTGCTCCGAGCGGGGCACGGGGCTGTACGTGCGGGTTTGTATGAGAAGAGCCAGTTGTGGATGCAGTGCTTCTGGTGCTTCCTGCAAGTTGTTAAGTAGTAAAGTTCCCGTGCCCAGCCATTCAATCAGCCCTGGCTTTCCTCCCGTGCGACCCCAAAGTTCTGCTCCGCTGACCTGCAGTCGGCTGCAGTCCACTTCGATGATGGGTTCTCGCCGAAATGGGGAGCTGAAGTGGATCAAGGCGGCGATGGTGTTCTTATTGAGCCCGGGCTCGCCAAAAATGGTGACGGGTTGCCGGTCTCTGGAGGCGGCGCGGATCTCTTGGCGGATGCGGACGGCATATCGACTGCTGCCCACGATACCTCTGCGGGCCTTGGTCACCAGGTAAGGGCGCAGGGTGGCTTGGCGCTCTTGTTCGTATTCCAATTGTCGCTGGATGGCTTGTAACTCGGAAGCTAGCTGGCGGGCGATCGCCTCTTGGATCTCGGAATGCTGCTCGGCGATGCGGTCAAAATCGGCTTTGGGGATGACCCAAAATAAGCAGTCATTCAGGGTGATGGAGGTTTGGGAACTGGGTTGCTCGAGCAGTAATTCTTGCAAGTACAGCACCGTCCCGGGTAGGCGGCTGATGACCCGAGCCGGTTTGGTGGGTTGAGTGCGGTAGCTTTCCAACCGCCCGCGCCTGAGAATGTATAACCCGTCTGGTTGCGTATCTTCGAGCAGAATGCGGCGATTAGCCGGGACCTCTGTTTCAATAATGGTGTCAGCGATCGCTGTTAAAGCTGCATCCGAGAGGGTATCCAGCAGGGTATTGTCCTTGAGCCAGGTAGCTTGGCTAGAAAGTGCCATGGCAGATCCTCGTGGCTTTCGTGGGTGCTTTTCCTCAAGACTGTGGGTGCCAGAGCACTGCTGAGAGGCGATCGGCAGCCAACATCTTGGTTTCATTCTGCAATTGCGGGGCTATCATATCCCCGAAGCATGGTGTGGAACGGTGGCAAAACGCAGAAGCTCCAGTAAGAAACAAGAATCCGCGAATTCGCCATTGCAGTCGGCGAAACCTACCCCTCAACCAGCAGCATCCTCTTCGGAGTTGACGGAATCCGTGGCAGCTGGTGAGGACTTGTTGGGGCGCCTGCAAACGGCACTGAGTGACTTAGAGGGCAAGTTAGAAGCAGCAGATCGCGCTCTGAATGCGTTATCCGAAGGCATCGACTTTCCCGAGGTGTTAGGAGAAACCCTGGAAGGATTGCAAGCGACCGTTGACCAGCTCAAGGGCCAGTTGCCGGAAGCCATTCGTTACAACACCGAGTCGATTGTGGCGTTGCACGCTCAGGTGGCCACCCTAGAGGAAGGGCTGGCTGCTGTGCCGGTTGGGGATGCTGGATCGCTCCCGGATCCTGCGGGACTTTCGGAGTCAACGATTGCCGAGTTGGCAGAGTTACGCCAGGGACTAGAGCAGCTCCAGCAGGAGCTGGCCAACCAAGATAGCGCAGCAATACCCTCAGCAATTGAGCAGGTGCAGCAGGACTTGGAGAAAGCCATCACCCTCCAAACTAGCGAACGGGCCCACCTTCAGGAACAATTGGCTGAACTGAAACTGCAAGTTGCCAGTACTGGGGAAATTTTTAATACCGTTCATAGCCTTCAATCTTCCCTCGGTCAGCTCGAGCGTCAGATTGAACGGGAGGTCGCCGATACAACTGCGTTGAGGTCTGCGGTAGAGACGCTTAAAGAGACTTCTCAAGCTTTGGAAACCAGGCTCTCGGAAGCTGTTGTTGACAGTCCGCAAGAGGATGATTCCGGGGCATTTGTCCAGCTACAGGCTGAAGTTACTCGGTTGACTGAGGAGTTGACTACTGTTGCAGAGAAGCAGGACCGGGAAGAGATATCGCAACTGCAGCAGGACGTGACTCAACTGGCGCAGCGGCTGGATGGCCTAGTTGCGCAGGATGCGCTGGAGGACCTACGTACAACGGTCTCGGAATACGCGAGCAATCTTGAGGATGTTAGGCAGCAACTGCCAAACCTGGACCTGCCAGAGAATTTTCCAGAGAGCGTTGCCCAGAACCGTCAGTCGATCGATCGCCTGCTTGGACAAGAGGAGGCGATCGCCGAGTTACAACAATCGCTGACTGAGTTGGACGATCGGCTACAGGAACTATCGGCTTTAGGTACGTCCAAATGGCAAGCAGACCTTTCGGAGTTGCAAGCGGCTCACTCTCAACTAGAAACGCAAGCCGAAACTGGGATTGAAGAGTTACAGACTTCGGTAGCTGGGTTGTCGGCCCAACTGGACAGCCTCAATCAGCAGTTGCCGGAAGCTGTGGCTTACAACACCCAGTCAATTGTGAGTTTGCACGAGCAGTTGGCCAATCTGGAAACACCCCTGTCCCAAGCGGAAGAAAGACTAGAACAGATCCGAACGGACCTACAATCTCGGGCCAGCAATGACGACTTGGAGGATGTTCGTTTAAAGGTCGAGGAAGTCCAGTCAGGCTTGGCTGCTGTCTCGGAGTCTCAAGCCAATACTGATTCTCAAGAAGAGTTTGGTAGCATAAGAAGCCAAATTGATGCGCTCAACGAGCAATTGACGGCAACCGCGCAGATTGCTCAAAGTAATGCCGAGCCGCTCGTCGAGCAAGTACAGGAGCTGCAACAGAAGCTGGAAGGCTTGAGCGTTCCCGAAGACTTGGGTAGCCAGTTAGATGCAATCGCCCATTTGGAAGCGGCGATCGCCCGTCTAGAGTCTGCCCAGACAGAACGCGATGAAGAGTTAACCGAGGGCTTGAAACCTCCAGTGGGGGAAGTGCAATCCTTGCAGGCAGAGATTTTGGGACTGTCTGCAAGGTTGGACAGGCTTCACGAACAACTGCCCGAAGCGATCGCCTACAATACCCAATCAATTGTGCGCCTGCACGAGCAACTGACTGCCCTTGAAACCACCGTCACGCAAAGCAATGGTGCCCCCAGTCCAGAAACCGAAACAGCTCGGGATATCGGCAACGATGGGGCTGCCAGAGATAAGACTGACATCGATGAGACTGAAAGCGACAAGTCAGTTCCAACCAGAGACGATGCGATTGCTCGCCTTGAAAAGTCTCTGGCCCAAACCAACGAACGCCTGAACGCGTCCCAAACCGCTCGAGAGCAATTAGAAACCCTCCAAATTGTTTACGAAGACATTGAAAAACGCATGGATGCGGTGGATGTGGTGGTGGCATCCAACCGGACGATCGAACAGCAGCTGAACGGGATGCAAGCGGACCTGAGTACCCGTGCCGCATCCACAGAATTGGAAGAGGTGCGGGCACTGCTTCGGGGGTTTGCGGAGGCAATTGAGACTTCCGAACTGCAACTTCAGCAGTTACAGACGCATCTAGAATCCCGTACGGCCGAGGCGGATTTTCAAGAGGCCCTCCAGCAGCTGAACCAATTACAAACTCAAGTGGGCGACCATGCGGAACAACTTGCCGAACCTGGCTGGAAGGGGGAAATGGAGTCCCTACAAGCGGCGCTCGCTGGGTTGGAGGAGCAGATTCCATCGGAAGATATTTCCCGTATAGAAACCCAACTGATTTTGCTAGAGCAACAGCTGGACGATCGCCCAGCTGACCCAACAGGTTTAGAGGCCATCTCCCAATCCCAACAGCAGCTCCAGGAGCAGCTCGAACGGTTACAAGAGCAGCAGGAAAACCAAGCTAGCGCTAGCCAACTCACAGATGCCAACTTGCGATCGTTTGGTCAGGATCTATCCCGGCTAGCGGAGCGGGTGGAGCAGTTACCGAAAGCGCTCTTGACTGCTCCATCAGCTCCTCTTGAGCCCCAGACTTTGGGTTCAGCCACAGTGAATCTTGAGAGTACTGAACTTGAAAGTGCCGAGCCAGGCAGTGGTGAGCTGGAGAGCAACAGTTCTGAAGGTAATGACCTCAAGCTTGAGTGGCGGTCAGCGCTAGCAGCCACTCAAGCGCGTCTCGCAGCATTGGAAGCTCAAGTGGAGGAGATTCAGACCAGTACAGACACCCCTGATAACTCAGAAGAAGTGCTGCAGCCCATTATGCAAAAGTCTTCGGAGTTGGAAAATCAACTCTCGACATTTGCAACCACTCTCTACGCCTTGCAAACGACTGTTACTCCTCTAGAGCAACAGTTACCAGAGGCACTGCGACATAGCGCTCAGTCAATAGCGGACATACAGGAGCAACTGGAATCTCTGCAGGAACAACAGGAGACTCTTCAACGCCAACAATCAACACTGCAACAGCAATTGCAGAGCGATTCCCAATTAGAAACGGACGACCTGCTGAACAGCCTGCAAGCGGACTGCCAACAGTTGCGCGATCTGTGGGAGAGCGATCGCCAAGAAATAGAGAACAGTGTCCAGACTCTGACAGCCATGCAGGCGAAATTGGACAATCTGCAGCAGCAGCAAGCAACGTTGCAAGAGCAATTGCAGAGCAGCTCTCAATCGCAAGGTGACCTGCTGCAAACCCTGCAAGCGGAGGGTCAACACCTGCGCGAACTGTTGGATAGCGATCGCGAGGCGGTACAGGATATTCAGCAGGCGCTGGCAGCTTTAGAACTCAAACAGGTCAATACCCTGCCTGCGAATGCCATTGCCCCATTGGCGGCTCAACTGGATGCAAAAGCCAGCCTAGCGAACCAGCAAGAACTGGAGGGGGAAATCGAACGAGTATCGACCCTGTTGGCGCAGCTAGAACAGCAACTGCCCGAAGCTATTCGCTGTAATACGGGATCGTTGCTGACGCTACAGACCTCCATTGCTGGCGTAGAGTCGCAACTGACATCTTCAAAACAGGATGAGGACAGCAATCGCGATCGCATCGAGCAATTACAGGTGGATGTCGAACGTTTGCTCGGACAACAACAGTCTTTGAAATGGGGATTGTGGTCCAGCGTTGGTGTGGCGATCGCTGCGATGGCTGTAGCAGCCAGCCAGTTTTTCACTCTCCCCAGTTTCTAGTCTGTAGAACTCTCAAGTTCTGGCTCTGTTATCGCAGCCCTCAGATTTGAGGCGCTCAAAACACCTGTCGGCGGAAAAATGGGGACACGACTTCGTTCATCCGTTCGGGATCGTCAATTTGGGCGTAATGTCCGGCATCGGCAATCGCCACGAATTCAGTCTTTTTCAGGGCTTGGGCAGCAGCTTTGGCAAGGTCGCAGGATAGCCACCGGTTGTTACTTCCCCAAACCACCAGCATCGGACGATCGAGTTTGACTAGACCGGACTCAAGCTCGGGGAGCAGTTCGGCTAGCTTGAGCTTGCGCACTATCGCCAATAAGGCACGACCGGCGGCAGAGCTTTTGAGGAAGGGGGCACGATAGACGTCTAAGTCTCGATCGGGGACGACCTTTCCGCCGCTGCCTTCTAAGATGCGATCGACGCAGAGGGGATCCTGGGTCAGCACTTCACCAGCCAGCGGAAGTCCTAGTTGCTGGAGTTTCCAGGGGAGCTTGGCTTGGGCAAAAAAGGGCGTATTCACTAGAATTACGCGGTCGATTCGCTCGGGATTTTGGATCGCATATTTCAATCCCGCCACCCCCAGATATCCCTGTAACACCAGGCTGAAGGTTTCTAATCCTAGGGCATCGATAAAGTTCGTGAGTGCCAGGAGTAAGCCAGAGGGGCTGTAGTCAAACTCGCGCGGGTTTGGTTTGTCAGACAAACCAAACCCCAACCAGTCGGGGGCAATGGCTCGCTGGTCTTGCTGGGCTAAAGCGGGAAGTAGATGTCGCCAGCTATAGCTTTGGGCCAACAGATCGTGCAGCACGATCGCGGGGGAATGCTCTTCTGTTCCCGAGGGCTTGGACTCACAGTAAAACCAGCGATGTTCTCCAACGACCACGGTCCGCTGTTCTAAATCTGCCACCCCGATACCCCGCAAAGCATTGGGGCGAGCATAGCCTGTTTCGCAATTGCCCATCAAGCCCGGTGTTTCGAGAGCAATGTTTGCCACAATAATGTCCAGGTCTTCAATCTTTCAATCTTCTTCTGTGGCCACCGCTATGACCGACTTTGTCCCTGCCCTTTCTGCAGAACTCTCGTTGCGCCCTCAACAGGTGAAGGCGGCGTTGGCGTTGCTGGATGAAGGGGCGACGATTCCGTTTATTGCCCGCTACCGAAAAGAACGCACGGGGGAGATGGATGAAACACAACTGCGATCGCTGCAGGAACGCCACACCTATCTGAACGAACTTGACGTTCGCAAGCGCACAATTCTGGAGGCGATTGCGTCCCAGGGAAAACTTACTGACCCTCTGAAGGCACAAATTGAAGCCTGCAATCAAAAGACCGAGCTGGAGGATTTGTACCTGCCCTATAAACCCAAGCGCAGGACGCGGGCCATCGTGGCTCGCGAGAAAGGTCTGGAACCCCTAGCCCAACGATTGCAGAAGCTGAACCAAGAGAGGGCAGAACGGGTGGATTTGCTGCAGGAAGCCAGTCGGTTTGTGAATCCCGAGCAGGAGGTGGATACCCCCGAGGATGCTCTGCAGGGGGCTTCAGATATTTTGGCGGAAGTGGTGGCGGAACGAGCGGACCTGCGGGCCTACGTGCGAGATGTCATTCTCAAATCGGGGGAGTTTGTTGCCAAGATTAAGTCCAAACATCCTGAGGGTTCCACCAAATACGAGATGTACCGCAGCTATCGATCGCCGCTGCGCAAAATTGCCCCCCACAACGTGCTCGCTCTTCTACGGGGACAATCTGAAGGGATTCTCTCGGTTGCGGTGGAATTTGACGAAGGAGCCGTGCAGGCTCACCTGACCCAACAGATAGTAAGGGGACGGGCGCGGACTTTGCGAGAGTTTTACGACGCTATGCTGGCCGATGCCCTGCAACGGCTACTAAAGCCATCTCTGACGAACGCTGCGATCGCCACCAAAAAAGAGTGGGCGGATGCGGAGTCCATTCAAACTTTTGCCGCTAACCTCAAGGATTTGCTGCTGGCGGCGCCTGCGGGGATGAAACCCACGCTAGGGATCGATCCTGGATTTCGCACTGGCTGCAAAGTGGCAGCGTTGGATCGCACCGGCAAGTTCCTGGCTTATCGAGCGGTGTTTCCCCATCAATCTCAGGCCAGGCGGGCAGAAGCGACCCGGACTTTACAAGAGCTGATTCAGAAACACGGTATCGAGTTGATTGCCATCGGCAACGGTACCGCCAGCCGCGAAACCGATGCGTTTGTGGCGGAAGCGATTGCCGACTTGTCCCCTCGACCCATCAAGGTAATGGTGAGTGAAGCGGGGGCCTCGGTGTATTCCGCCAGCGCAGTAGCCATCTCCGAATTTCCTGATTTAGATGTAACGGTGAGGGGGGCGATCGCCATTGGGCGGCGACTGCAGGATCCACTAGCGGAATTAGTCAAAGTGGATCCTAAGTCGATTGGGGTAGGGCAGTACCAACACGATGTGGACCAAAAGCTGCTCAAGAAGCAGTTGGATGACACGGTGGAAAGCTGCGTCAACTTTGTGGGGGTTGACCTCAACACCGCCTCCAAGGAACTGCTGACCTACGTGGCAGGGCTTACCCCATCGGTAGCGAATAATGTAGTCACCCACCGCAATCAGCACGGAGCCTTTCGCGATCGCCAGCAGCTTTTAAACGTTCCGAAATTGGGTCCCAAAGCTTTCCAGCAAGCAGCGGGATTTTTGCGCATTCGAGAGGGTCAGCAACCTTTAGATAACACCGCCGTCCACCCCGAGAGTTATCAGATTGTGGGGGCGATGGCTTCTACTTTGAACCTGACGGTGGAGGGGCTCGCCCAGGCTCCGGATCGCTTAGGTTCTCTCGATCTAAAGCCGTTTATCACGGACTCCGTTGGAGAGCCCACACTGCGAGATATTGTGCGCGAGCTGGAAAAGCCGGGGCGAGACCCTCGCGAGCAGTTCCAGTACGCCACGTTTAAAGCAGGTATTGAAGCAATCGCGGACCTTGAGCCAGGGATGGAGCTGGAGGGGGTGGTGACGAACGTGGCCAACTTTGGGGCTTTTGTGGATGTGGGGGTTCATCAGGATGGACTGGTACATATTTCGCAGCTGGCCAATCGGTTTGTCAGCGACCCCAAAGACATTGTCAAGGTGGGTCAGGTGGTGAAGGTGCGCGTGATGGAGGTGGATGAGAAGCTGCGTCGGATTGGTTTGTCCATGAAAGCTGTGGGGGCTAGGGCAGTCTCCCAAGATCGGCCCCAACCGAACCCATCACGGTCACACCAAACCAAGTCCGATCGCCTTCAGTCGGATAAGCTCAAGCCAAGCAAACCGAAGGCGAATCAGGTTCAGCGATCTTCATCTTCGTTAGAGGATTTGCAGGCAAAGTTTCAACAGCCAAGAAAGTCCCGCAATCGACGCAAGTAGACTCCCCATTCTTGGGGCAGGGGAGATGCTTCAAAACTGGATAGTGTCTGGTTACGGATGGCAGAGTGGGTTAGACAGGAGGGCACTAGCGATCGGGCCGAGTCGGGTATCTGAACTGTGACTGAGATCGCCCGTAGGTAGCGATCTCAGTCACAGCATCCACTGGTCGATCGCACGATACTTGGGGTGGTAAAGCAGCAGCCAAGCCCTTGGGGACAAAGTGACCGACCCGACTCCCTTGTCGAAATAACTACCGTCCTACTTGAACTGTCCGCGTCTATCAGTGATGACAAATTGTGGCGACCTTCCAACTGAGTACTCAAGATTTGATCGAAATGCAGCGGGAGCTGAACCGAGATCGCAGAGCAGAACTCCACGCTACCTCCTTTGCGGCTTTCGGGTTCCAAGACTTATCGCGCCTGCGACAGGAACTTCAGAGAGCCTGTAGCGATATCGATCTTTTGCTCGCTGAATGCGATCGGCTGGCTGATGAAAATCATCACCTTAAGGCATTAACCCAAGGGCATGACGGCCAATATAGCGCCTCTCAGACGTACTAGTTGCCCTCGAATCTAGCGGGATCGAAACTGTCAGAATCGAAGGTGGGCTTGTTTATTGACTCCCGAACCCTAGCCCGCTTTGAGATGGCTGTGATGGCGCGAGACGGCAATCCATCGTTGCAGGTGTCATACCCCAAGCGTTTGGCGAAGTGAGTCGGGGGATCGAAAGCCTGTGGCAACGGCCACCCCGTCTACAACAAACAAGGGTCGTTTGAGCAGCATGGCATTGTCTGCAAATGCCTGCCCCCATTGTTCGTCAGTCATGGCATCGCGGGTGGCAGTTGGAATGGCTCGATAGGCTTGACCAGACGTATTTCGCATCGGTTTGGCTGTTAGATCGTTCACCCATCCCAGAATTATTTCCTTGGTGGGTGGATGTTCCTTCAGGTTAACGAACTCATATTGAGCCCCAATGTTCTCCAACCACTTCAGGGCTTTTTTACAGCTATTGCAATTAGGGATTCCGTATATTGTGACCGTCATTTTCAGGTTTTTCTATCACTCCACCCATACAGTTTAAAGTGTGTTTCCCTATGCGCAGGTAGATCCCTATCTACAGCAGCCTGCTGCTGATTTAATTTACTCGTGTCGATAACCAACCCCGCCTTCGCGGGTACATTCAAGCCGAAGACCTTGTGTAAGCGGATTGAGCATTGCCATATTGTTTGTTCGTTTCTTGTCTCACCCTGAGCGTTGGTTACAGCGGACAGAGGTCAGCTCTTCCGGCAAGCATTGCGTCTGTTAGGAAAGAGAAATGACCGAAAGTCTCGATCGATTGTTTGACCCAGAGCCCTCATCGCTATCCAATGGCAATGGCAGCAAAACTCTAGCTCCAGAGAAGCCCTGTCATGATGCTGAGAGTCCATCACCGTCTGACCCCCAGAGTTCGGAACAACTTTCCTTTGTTTTGGGTGTTCAGGATGGTCAGCAGCCTCGAGGTTATCTCCTCAACGCTGGTATGTACAGTATTGGTCGCAATAGTAGTAACGAGATCGTCATCCCAAACCGGTTTGTATCTCGACGACATGCCTATCTGATTCATGTCCCCTCTCCAGGTAAACCTGAGGAGTTTACCTACTGCTTGGTTGACGGCAACCGCAAAGGAAGCAGCAGCACGAATGGTGTGAAGGTGAATGGCAACAAAATTGCCACTCACTATTTAGAAAGCGGGGATTTAATTGAGTTCGGTCCAGAGGTACAAGCCTACTTTTTCTCGGTCACCTTGACCCAATCGATGGAATCTAAGGCGAAGGCCTTTGGGGTCTGATATCCGGCTGTTTATTCCTACGGGTACTGAGTTGTTTCCTACATTCCGCAGGTTGAAATTGAGACTTTGGAATTTATTGAATTGAAGATAAAAACCTTACCCTGTAAGGATTTTACCATTTTCCTTGATCGCCTCCAAAAAACCTTGTAGGCACCGGTGGGTAATGCCTTCAACGTCTCAAGGCCTCAAGTGTGTCGACAGACTGTGGTACTGTTTGCAAGTCCAGCTAGGGGTCCAATGAATCATTCTTCGCTAGAAGTTGGCTATCCCTCAAGACCAGAATCCAGTCCAATTGTTGTCTAATTACCAAAAGTGTGGAAATAAGGTTGCCGCTGGATTTGAGCCGAAATGGCTGAAACCCTTTATTTACAAGGGATTTAAAAATATTGGGTTTTGCTCCTGAACCTGCGGAATGTGGGTTGTTTGTATAGCCTCAACAGTCAAGTTGCCTAGACCCTCTCAGCTATCCAGAAGCCTGACTGGGTTTTAATCTATTTGTCCAAACTGAGATGCCGAAATCTATAGAACTCTGAAAACCTTCATTCAGAGGCCAATTGGCTGGTGAACAAACTTCTTCTTAGCTTCGCTGCATGGATTCGAGCGGTGGGGGTTTGGGGGGGACTGGTGGGGGCATGGGATAGGTGCGATCGCGATCGCTGGCTGCCATCGGCAATCGCCTTACCGTATTGGTATCAACTTTGGATTGACCACAGATGCGAGATACGATCCTTTTAGTTTTGCTGATGGTCGCCCTAATCGTTAGCCAGCGGTTTGTGGATAGCAGCGAAGACACCTCCACTGGCCATCCATTGTGGCAGTCCATTCTGTCTGCCTCTGCCTATTACCGCCGGTGAGGCACCGCCTAGCTATCAATTACTGACAATCAACAGGTTCCAGTACAACAGGTTCGATTGCGAGAGAGAAAGACGATTGCCCACTGGAATTTCAGGTTTTTCTCTCGAGAATTGAAAAAAAAACTCCCCCTTTCGGGGGAGCTAATGACTAACCAGAAACCAACAGAGTCACTGCAAACCTTTAGAGAGCACCAAGCTGAGCAAGACCCAGGATGGTTGCAGCTCCGAAAACATGGCCGAGGCTGGTGGCAGCCAACAGTTCGGGAGCGCTCAGCTCAACTAGGCCGAAATTAAATGTAAATCCCTCTTTACCCGCGGGTACAGAGTATGCGGCACGCGATTCGTAGCCCAGATTACCCAACCAAGAATTGATCAAGGGCACAACAGATTTCCACAGAAAAATTGCAAAAACATTGCATGCAATCATTACGAAGCCAATGCTCGTAGTCCACCCCTCAGACAGGGATACCGCAGCAGCAAAATGCATTCAAATGCTCCTTATAAAAGCCAAGTCATGCTTATGTGCCTCACCATACGTCAGTAAGGAATTAGCCTCTAATCTCTGTTGCAACTCTTAATTTTTAGAGTAGTAGCGTTACGTATTGCTAATTTTCTGGGTGGCTTGTGGCAGAATCGGCAACCCCGCTCGGATAGCGGAATTGAATGAACTGCTGCATGACTCGTTCCATCTCGGTTGACCGTGCCCCCTTGAATAACAGGCGATCTCCAGGCTCGACTGCTTTACAGAGCCAACGAGCCAGTTCGCTGCGTTGAGAAAAACAATGAATTCGTTCGGTCTGAACCTGCTCTGCTAGGGCATGCATTTCCCCCTTTGGATCGAACAGACAAAGCCTTAAGCCTCGATCGGCAAGTGTGGCGGCCATCTGCCCCACCTCTGCATACAAGTCATCCGCAGCACTTCCCAGCTCTCGCATAGGTCCCAGTACAGCCCAGTAGCGATTGCTCCCAGATGCACACAGCACCTGTAGAGCCGCAATCATTGCTTCTGGAGCTGCGTTGTAAGTTTCATCTAAAATTTCGACCCGATCGGGCATGATGTGCCGTTGATTCCGCCCCTGGCCATCAGCTGAGAGGACGATACCCGATTCGAGAGCAGACAAATCTAGATTCAGATTGTCGATCAGTTCTAGTACTGCAGCATAATTCAGCCCTTGGTGGCGTCCTGGGAGGGGGATGGGAAGCGAGCGATTGCCGCGCAAGATAGTTGGAGGGCTCGCTTGCCAGACACTATTTTTCTTGACCTGCACCGCCTCTGGAAGGTCAAAACCAAAGGGTAGGACGGTACCCGACCAGACCGTCGCGGCGGTTTCTAGTAGCAGCTCATCCTCACCATTCAAAATGGCAACACCGGTTTCTCGATCCAGTTGTTCGAGTAACTCGCATTTTGCCTGGGCGATTGCCTGCCGAGACCCCAATCGACCAATATGAGCGCTACCAACATTCAAGATGATGCCGTGGGTGGGGGCAGCAGTTCGCCCCAGCCTGGCGATCTCCCCCGGTCCCCGCATTGCCATTTCGATAACGGCAAAATCGTGGAACCGATTCATCTGCAGAAGGGTGAGGGGAACTCCGATGTCATTGTTGTAATTTCTCTCGGTTTTTAATACGGTGCCATAACGTTCTAGGGCAGCTGCCAACATCTCCTTGGTGCTGGTTTTCCCCGCAGAACCGGTAATGGCGATGACAGGGATGGAAAACTGGGCCCTCCACCAGCGAGCGATCGCCTGATAGGCCAACAGGGTATCCTGCACTGCCAACTGTATACCAGCACATGCCTGAATCTCCCTCGAGACCACCGCTGCTATAGCCCCTGATTGCAGGGCCTGCTCTACGTAATCGTGGCCGTCAAACTGCTCGCCACTGAGGGCAACAAAAACATTGCCGGGGCACAGTTGACGGGTATCCGTGCAGATGCCTGAGAATTTCTTGGCAGTAAGGGCGTCTGTGAGGGGGACATTCAATTGCCGGGCCAAGTCGGCAAGAGAACCGTGACAAGTCATAACTAACGACCGCCCTAGTCGTCGATTTCTGCTAGTTCCACCACTTGACCGGCACGATCGCGGACTAGGAACACCATGGGTTTTTCCGAACGGATGGTGTGAGGGATTTTGTTCTTTTTAAGGTATTGATGTAAAGCCTTGAGGCCGTCGCGATCGAAGCTAGTGTGGCGACGACGGTTGGAATAGGCCCCCGTGTCAGGTGCTCCCAGAATCACATGGACTTGCGAATTGTCAGTCAGTTGGTACCACAAACCTGGAGAATCAGCTGTGGCAGTGCCCCCCATGCTGGGGGAGTAGTTATAGCCGCCACCGAAATCCCCCTGATAGTACATGGGGTCAAAACTTCCCGTGGTTTGTTCGTAGCCGTAATAGTAGTGCAGAGGGAGCTCCGCTTCAGGAAGTTGTAGGTACTGCTCGTAAAACCGTTTGGCTTCGTCTAAGTCCGGCACCATGAAGGTATAAACCCGGGGAGCACCGCTCAGAAATGTCCACATGGCTCCGCCGTAAGCGGATAACAGCAAAAACATCAGTCCTTTGGTGGACAGCAAAACGCCTAAAGGAATGAGGGGGAGAAGAACGGCAACCATAGGGACAGAGCAGAATCCTGAATTGAGAAGTTCTGTATTAACAGTATAGTGAGCCAGCTCACTCACTGGTTAACTCTAGAGGTTTCCAAGCATGCCAGAGATTGACTCGCTAGATGGGTTGTCGGTGTCGCCATCAATCATCTCGATGTCGCTCAAACCAGCGCATCAACATAGCCGCAAGCCGGTCGGAATCATGTCGAACCAAACCCGACTCGGAATCTTCCCGCATCACTTTCGCCAAAACAGCTCTGCAGTTTAGGTATGCCATCTGCTCGGGATTGAGGTGCACAAACTCCGATTGGAGCGTGCGGTATCGTTCCTGTGTCCGTTTTGAGGGGGGATACTTTTGCACCAGCACCCCATCGAATAACCGTTCCCCAGCCACTTTATCGATCGCCACCACATGGTCGCCGACAGAATATCCCGTGGTTTCCCCGGGCTCGGTCATGATATTGCACACGTAAATATGGGGGGCTTGGTTGCGGGCGATCGCCTCAACAATCTCGGGCACCAACAAGTTTGGAATCACGCTGGTATACAAGCTTCCCGGCCCCAAAATAATAAAGTCGGCGGCTTCTATGGCCTCGATAGCTTCGTGAGTGGCAGGGGGCTGCGGCGGCTTACAACCCACACGAATCACCTGCCCTTGGGCTTTGGCGATTTTGGATTCCCCCTCCACCCAGCGACCGTCTGACATTTCTGCCCACAGCGTCACATCCTCTAGCGTGGAGGGCAGTACCTGGCCACGGATGGCCAGAACTTGTGAAGTGGCGGCGATCGCCCGCAGCAGATCTTTTTCCGTCACCTCCGAAAGGGCTGTGATGAACAAATTGCCAAAACTATGGCCCGACAACCCTTCCCCCACGTTGAAGCGGTACTGAAATAACTCTGTCAGCAGTTTTTCTTCGCTGGCTAAAGCCGTCAAACAATTGCGGATATCTCCGGGGGGCAACACCCCCACCTCCCGCCGCAGCCGTCCAGATGACCCCCCATCATCGGCCACCGTCACCACAGCCGTAATATTGCCGCTATAGCTTTTCAGGCCCCGCAATAGAGTTGATAAGCCGGTGCCTCCCCCCACCACTACAATCTTGGGGCCGCGACTGAGACGCTTGTTCGCGATCAGCTTGTCAACGAGTTCTTCTTCGTCCCCTTCTGGAATCAAGACTTCTGTGATGGAGCCCACCGTACGCCGCAACCCCATGACCACTAACCCCAAACCCATCAACAGAACCAGCGGGCCGCTAATCTGATTGGGAACCAATCGGGTCATCGCTCGCAATACCGCTCCGATGGCTTGTTGCAGCCGAAAAACGGGAGATAAATCCACCCAAATGGCGAGACCTAGCAACGCCAGTACTAATCCCAGCGATGCGAGCGATAGCCAGCGCTTCACCGATAGGCCCGGGTACAGCCACTTAAATGACTGACGCAATCTACGATTGGGCACTGCTGGGGTCTCCCTGACTAGGACTTGAGGCCTGCAAGGCGATTTCCGCCTGCGAGCGTTCGAGGTGGCGATGCTGAACTTGGATTCGGTAGGTAGCAGTTGACAACATGTGTTGGAGATCTGTGGCTAAGCGCTCCACAAATGCCACCGACCGATGCTGACCTCCCGTGCAGCCGATCGCCAGCTGGACCAGAGGTCGTCGCTCTTCAGCGTAGAGCGGAAGAAAATGGGTGAGGGTATTCAAAATCTGATGATAGGTGGTCTGAGTGATGGACTGTTGGAATAAGAAGTCTTGAATGGGGCTGTCTTTCCCCGTTAGAGGTCGCAAGGTGGAGATGTAATAGGGATTGGGCAGAAAACGAACATCAAAAACGAGATTGGCATCCGTAGGTAAGCCGTATTTAAACCCAAAACTTGTCAGGGAGACGGCTAACGGAGGACGTTGGTTCTTAAAGACGATTTTTTCTAGGCAAATGCGCAACTGCTGTGCAGAATTCACCCCCGTATTTAAGGTGTGAGTGCTGCGCAAGCGTACTGGCGCCAGCATTTGCCGTTCGAGCTGAATGGCATCCAGTAAGGAATGACTGCGATCTTGCAAGGGGTGTCTGGCACGATCTGCACTCAGCCGCTGCACCAGTACATCATCTGCCGCCTCCAAAAAGACAATCGGGATTTTTGGGTCCAGTAGTTCGTCGAGCAACCGATCGAATTCAGCCACAAACTCCATGCGAGTAAGTTCTAAGGCGATCGCCACGCGGGGATAGTGCATGGTCAATTCCGCTAACACGGCGATGCTCATGTGAGGCAGAACAGAGTCCATGCAAAAGTAACTCAAGCCCTCAAGATAAGAGAGGGCCGATTTTTTTCCAGCACCAGACAGGCCGGCTATGAACACGATCGGCTGAGGGGTCTCCATGTTGGATATTTTAGGTGGGATTGTCAGTAACCCTCGATCTGCGATGAAAACCGTCAAGGGGTTGAGGACCTTTCATCGTCCGAAACAGTTGGTTGGGAGTAGGGCGCTTTGTTTATTTGACTCGCTGTCCACTCCTTTCAATCGGAAGGCGAGCGTTTCCTTACACAATTTCTATTTCAAGCGATCGAGGGGAATCAAGCAACCTCAACAGGGACCGGAGTGAGTGGCCCGGTTGCGCCCAAACGGTCCTGCCATAGAGCCACCCCACCGTAGATTCCGGCCCGATTATTTGCCAGCTCAACGTTGCTGGGCAGTTGGAACGATACTTTTTTGGCATTGCCCCCGCCAATGTACATCTTGCGACAGGAGAACAGATTCTGAAGGTTAGCGATCGCTGTTTGGAGGCGTCGGTTCCAGGCTTTGTTACCCACTTTTTTGCGGGCTGCGTTCCCCAACTGTTCCTCATAGGTGTTGTTCTTGCGGAAGGGGTGGTGGCCCATTTCTAGATTGGGAACTAGCACACCATCCACAAACAGGGCTGAACCAAACCCCGTTCCCAACGTCAGGACTAGCTCCACCCCTTTTCCTTCGATGACGCCATATCCTTGAATATCTGCGTCGTTGGCCACTTTGGTCGGCATGTCAAGCTGTTCCGCCAGTGTTTTCACCAGCGGGAATCCCACCCAGTCGGGATGTAAATTGACAGCTGAATGGACGACACCCTCCACCACCACTCCAGGGAATCCTACGGAGACAAACTGGTAGTCCTGTAACGGCTGCACGAGTTCCGCGATCGCCGCCAGAATCGGAGCCGGTTGCGCGGGGCGAGGAGTCGGTCCCCTCAGGCGATCGCTAACCATGTCCTGCTGAGGATTCACCAGCGCCCCTTTGATGTGGCTGCCACCGATATCCACGCATAACACCAGCATTGGGTAACTCCTCTTGTAGCAGTTGCAAATAGTGTCTGTGACCCTGGGGTAATCTTCCCAAACTGTAATGGAAATCTTATGAAGTCAAGCCTTCTGTAGACAGCGATCGTAGTTCCGGTCTGGGGACATGTCAGAGGAGCGATCGCCGCGATCGAACAAGGGCGAGTTTCCCACTGAATTACCCACCGCTAGTTCGCAAACAGCTAGCACCTAGATATCGCTTGGGTTGACTAGCGAAGTTTAACAGCAGTTCCGGTGGCAGTAATCAGCAATAGAACGCCATGTTCGTCAATATTGATGGTTCCGGTGGTGGCAGAGATGCCGATGACAGCATCTGCCCCTTTCCGCTTGGCACGCTGCTCTAATTCCTCAAATGCTTTGATATGTCCTTTTTCGAATAGGCGTTCGTAGCTGCCAGTACGTCCACCGATGACATCGCGAATCCCTGCAAACCAATCGCGAATGGCATTGGAGCCGTACACCACTTCTGCTGTTACCACTCCGATGTATTCTTCCACCTCGACACCATGCAAGATATCCGTTGTTGATAGCAGCATTGTGCCTCCAGAACATAGTTAAACATCTCGATCGGATAATCGTCAGCGAGTCGTGGTTACGAACCGTGCCGACAAACTGATGCTTCAGAGCCAAGATAACTGATGCTCTAGAGCTAAGATATCAATGCTGCGAAAGCCATTCATCCCGCCTACCAACAACCTTAAAGAATGTAGAGGGCCGGGGATTGCCGGTGGAGCTGTGCGGGGAATCATCGATCGAGCAGATTTCTTGCTAGACTAGCAAGGCTCTGAAAATAGAAAAAAGAGATCGCGAACGATGGCAGTTCCTAAGAAGAAAACATCCAAGCGCAAAGGCCGCAGCCGCTTTGCCACCTGGAACCGCAAGGCAGACTTGCAGGCTCAAAAAGCGTTGTCGATTGGTAAGTCCCTGCTGTCTGGGAAAAATACCGGCTTTTACTATCCGGCGGCTGACACGACAGAATCAGAAACCGAAGACGAAGAGTAGCCCGCTACGGCTTCTTCAGAAGGGTTTTCTTGCCAAAAGAATTCTCAGCCTGAGAACTTTGTGCGGGCGGTTACTGGCCGTCCGTTTTGTTTGAGGTAACCTAAAGCAGCACTAAAAAAGCGTATCGCCTGTTTTTTTTCGAGCGAGATGTCGCATTTAGAATTGCTCCAGAGATGCCAAACCCTAGCTACTACGACTATTTAGGGGTGCCCACATGGGCGTCTCTCAAGGAAATTCGCAGAGCCTATCGAGAGCTGAGCAAGCGCTATCATCCCGACACGTCTTCGCTGACTCCAGAGTTGGCTCGACAGCGTTTTGAGAAGCTCAACGAAGCCTATATCGTGTTGAGTAACCCCACTCAGAGAGCCCTCTACGATGGTCGCAGTGGGTTTGGTTCCATCCCCATCGTAACGCTCCAAACTCAGGCAGGGCCGACATCTGGCTCGGGTGGTGCTGGGCCTTTGGCAACTGAAGCCTCTTATGACGTAACCCGTCGTCCACTGTCTGATTCAGAGCACTTTGCATTGTTTGCGATGGGAGTTACGGTTGTACTCTGCTTGATTTTGGTGGGATGGCTGAGCTGGTCGATGTAGGGCTTAGTAGCACCTGCCGCGAGCGCTCCGCGAGCTCTTATGCGGTTAATTGCGCTGCAGAGGTGGTGGGTATCTCGGAGCTATTTTTGGAGGCGTTGGGGCATGTCAGGTGATAGACCACCCGTTCGCTCCAGTCGATTTCCCGTTCGGACACTGCCCCCTTCAGGCCTTCCAGGTCGTACTGCTGCTCTGGCCAATCTTCCTGTAGGTTTGCCAGCGCATCGCGGCCAGAGGACACCATCCAATCGATGGCCCCCAGCTGCCGATCGTCCCCAACTGCTAGCAGCAGATCGAACAACGCCTGTCGGAGTCCATGCAGGGTCTCGTTTTCGTTTGAGTCGTACCAATGAACGGCAGGGACCTTATCTGCAAGGCCAATGTGGGCGACTAGGGTAGCACCAGCAAAGACAGCGCTGGCGATTGGACGGCGGTCGGCTTGCACGAGTAAGGAATGGGGCTGGGCCATGTTCCGCAATGTTTCTAGCCATTCTGCCCGCTCGCGAGAGGACCAGGTTTGTTTGGCGTCTGCTGCTGGATACAGAGCAATGGTGAGCAGTCGAGTTTGCAGCAGCAGATGACCCAGTTTCTCTGCTTTGGTGGCCAGGTAACGGGCGCTAAAGTCGTCCGCCTCAACAATCAGGGGGACGCGATCGACCACCTCTAGACCGAACCCTTTGAGACCAGCAATTTTACGGGGGTTATTGGTAATCAGCCGCATATTGTGGACACCCAGATCGTTGAGGATTTGAGCCCCCACGCCATAATTGCGTAGGTCGGCGGCAAATCCCAATCGTTCGTTGGCCTCAACGGTGTCGAGGCCCATATCCTGAAGCGAATAGGCCTTTAACTTGTTGATCAAGCCGATGCCGCGTCCCTCCTGTCGCAGGTAAACCACCACCCCTTGCCCCTGGTGCTCTAGCATCTTGAGGGCAGTATTCAGCTGGCGGCGACAGTCACAGCGCACGGAACCCAAAGCATCCCCAGTCAGGCATTCGGAATGCACCCGCACAAGGACATCGGTGTCGGGAAAATCTGAGGGGTTTCCTTTCACAATGGCGACGTGCTCGGAATTATTCAGCTTGTCGCGGTAGCCGTAAATTTGAAATTGGCCGAACTCGGTGGGCAGTTGCGCGACGGATTCTCGCTCTACAAAGCGTTCGTTTTGCAGTCTGTAGGAAATTAGCTCGGCGATTGTAATGATGGTGAGGTTGTGTTCTTCACTGTAGGCAAACAGGTCAGGAAGACGGGACATGGAGCCGTCGGCATTTTGAATTTCGCAAATGACGGCTGCAGGGTACAGGCCTGCTAGACGCGCTAAATCCACGCTGGCTTCGGTGTGACCAGCTCGCTTGAGCACTCCCCCTTCCCGAGTGCGTAAGGGGAAGATATGGCCGGGGCGGCGTAAATCCTCAGGTTTCGTGTGGGGTTGAATTGCTGCCTGGATGGTGCGGGATCGATCGCCTGCGGAAATGCCAGTGGACACGCCGAGATGGGGGGCTGCGTCAATACTGACTGTGAATGCAGTTTGGTTGCTGTCGGTATTTTGCTCCACCATCATGGGGATTTTGAGCTGATCTAGCCGTTCCCCCTCCATGGCTAGGCAGATGAGACCGCGTCCGTGGACGGCCATGAAGTTGATGGCATCGGGGGTGGCAAATTGGGCTGCACAAATCAGATCCCCTTCGTTTTCCCGATTCTCGTCATCCACCACCACAATGCAGCGACCCGCTTTGAGATCCTCAAGCGCTGCCTCCACAGTATGGAAGTTGAATTCTGACGACTGAGAAGTCATATAGATAGTGCTCAACGAAAAAAAGCTGACTGGTAATGCAGGTGACTGGCAAAACATTGCCCTGGGTTCGCCACTGCAAGGGATAACCTTCTTTCCACCAGTTTTTAGATTGTAACAGTGCAGTCTATGTCTATAAGGAGCTGTTGGTATTGAAGATTAATTAGGTAAGAGGTGCCTGTTCTACCTTCTGATGACGCAAGTGGCTGAAAGGTTTACCTGCAGTGTGGAGAGGAGTTGGTTGCTACCACACCTCCATCTTGGGAAGCGTAGCTGCCCCATCCTGTGCCGGGGTGGCTTCCGTTTGTTTCTGCGGGATGGCTTGGGCCGCTTGTTGGTTCGTGTAAAAGCGATTCACCGCGTTGGTAAGGTCGCGTACCCCGCCACCAACAGTGACAATGCGGGTGTTAAGTGCCTGCGCTAAGGCATCTTTTGTCAGGTCATCCAAGAATTTCTCCCCGTCTTTGAGGGTAACGGAGGGTAGCAGCAAAATATCGCCACAGGGTCGATCTTGGGCCTTAAGAGCGGACAGGATATCGTTACCGGTAAGCAGTCCTGTAACGGTCATCGTCTGGCCCCAAAACTGGCTGGCGATCGCCACCATGCGAAAATCCAGGTTTTCCACTTCGTTAAAGCGATCGACAATGGGCTGAAAGGCCAGCCCGACGGCATTGCCCACCACCCAAGTCACGGAAACGGATCGTTCTAAGCGCTGGGGGAGGTCGATGGATGCGGCATCAAAGTCCTGCAGAAATTGGCGGATGGAGCCCACGCCATTGGCCAGTTGGGGATAGTCTTCGTAATGCTCGACAGGGGGGAGTTCCCGTTCTGCAATCAGGTACCATTCGTCCGCCAGCCAGGCAAAGGTGGTGCCCATCTCAACCCGAAAGCGGGCCTGCATGGCTTCCACCTGTTCGATGACGGCGATCGCCTGCTCCCGATTCACCGGCGTTATCTCGTCCTCTGGGGGACGGAAGCGGGTCAGGCCCACCGGCACGACTGCAGTAGAGAGTACGGTGGGTAGCGGTGTGTGAAATTCATCTGCACCTGCGTCGGTTTCAATGCCTGCTTCAGCATTACTCGCCTCAGCCGCGATCTCGGGCTGAGGCAAGTGAAATGACGCCAAATCCAGCAGGGTACGCGTCAGGTGTTCCCCGTCGTTCCAGCCGGGACAGAGCACCACTTGGGCGTGAATTTGCAGCCCGTGTTCTTGGAACCACTGTAATTGCTGGCGAATCAGACCCGCTCGTGGGTTTTTGAGCAATCGCGATCGCACCTCTGGCTCGGTGGCATGCACGGAGACGTACAGCGGCGATAATCGCAGGCGAGCTATCCGCTCCCATTCCGCTTCGGGGAGATTGGTCAGGGTGAGGTAGCTGCCGTAGAGGAAACTGAGCCGATAGTCATCATCTTTCAGGTGTAGGGTGGCGCGGGTTTCGGGGGGCTGCTGATCGATAAAGCAGAAGGGGCAGGCGTTATTGCACTGAATTAAGCCATCGAAGAGAGCGGTTTCGAATTCGAGACCGAGATCGTCATCCCAGTCTTTTTCAAACTCCACGATGTGACGGGTATTGCTGGCATCCAGGACTTCTAGCGTCAGGTATTCGTCGGCAATCGCGAACTGATAATCGATCAGATCCCGCAGGATTTGACCGTTGACGGACAGGAGGCGATCGCCCGCTTCGAAACCCAATTCTTCAGCAATGGACCCGGTAAGGACTCTACTGATGCGGGCCGGTTGAATGGTAGAGCGTGACATGAGCGGTCAGGGGAATGGGCAATGGAGCGAATGAAGATGACGGGACTCCTGCGGCGATCGGAGGGTGGCGTAAATCAGGACCCGAGAGAAAGCTGGCTACTGTCTAGTCTGACATTTCAACTGGGAAAATCCTATTGCCTCAGGATTGCATCTCGGGACGTGCCACTTCCTCTCACTAGTGCTGACAAAGGTAATGGAGCCGCATGCGAATCGATCGCCAAAGTCTATAATCGGGTGGAACATTCGCACAATTCGGTACTGTGACCCAAACTCCCATCGCCCCTTCTGCAGCCGCCTCTACCCTCGGTGCCCGTCCCGATGCTTTGGGTCGTTTCGGTCAATTTGGCGGCAAGTACGTGCCCGAAACGTTGATGAGTGCGTTGACGGAGTTAGAGCAGGCGTTTCACAAATACCAAAGCGACAGCGAGTTTCAGACTGAATTAGAGGGGCTGTTGAAAGATTACGTAGGTCGCCCCAGCCCGCTGTATTTTGCCGAGCGCCTGACACAGCATTACAGTGGCGCGCAAATTTATCTCAAGCGGGAAGACCTGAACCACACGGGTGCCCACAAGATTAATAACGCCTTGGCACAGGCACTCTTAGCGATTCGCATGGGCAAAAAGCGGATTATTGCGGAAACAGGGGCTGGCCAGCATGGGGTTGCTACCGCCACCGTTTGTGCGCGTTTTGGCCTGGAATGCGTCATCTACATGGGCCGCCTGGATATGGAGCGCCAGGCTCCGAACGTTGCCCGAATGCAGCTATTGGGGGCAGAAGTGCGGGCGGTGGATGCCGGGACCAAAACCCTGAAGGAAGCCACCTCCGAAGCGATTCGCGATTGGGTGACCAACGTCGAAACGACCCATTACATTATTGGTTCTGTCGCCGGTCCCCATCCCTATCCCATGATGGTGAGAGATTTCCATGACTGCATCGGTCGAGAAGCCAAGCAGCAATGTGTGGAAAAGTGGGGAGGATTACCAGACGTGTTGCTGGCTTGTGTAGGGGGTGGCTCGAATGCGATTGGGTTGTTCAACGCGTTTATCGACGATTCGTCTGTCCGCATTATCGGTATTGAAGCGGCTGGAGATGGAGCCGATACCGATCACCACGCTGCAACGCTGACTCGCGGACAGGTGGGTGTCCTGCACGGGGCTATGAGTTACTTGCTGCAGGATGAGGACGGCCAGGTGCGAGAGGCCCACTCCATTAGTGCTGGTTTGGACTATCCTGGCGTTGGCCCGGAACACAGCTATCTGAAAGATATTGGTCGGGCGGAGTACTACAGCGCCACCGATGTTGAGGCCGTTAAGGCTTTGCTTCTCATGTCCAAGCTGGAGGGGATTATTCCCGCATTAGAAACTGCACACGCGATCGCCTATCTAGAAACTCTTGCCCCTCAACTGAGCAGCGATCGGCGCATTGTTCTCAACTGCTCGGGACGGGGGGACAAAGACCTTGTGTCTGTGCAAAAATACTTGGACAAGCACCCCGAGTTGTTGAACGCAGTTTAGAGGCTTGCCCTCGACTGATTATTCGGCAGGGGTTATCGGAGGGTAACACTTTCCCTGAATCATCCAAGCGTTAAACCCAAAGCAGGTAGGTTCCTGCGCGAGCTGACCTAGGCACAAAGTGTTGCCTCACCGTTGACCCATCTGAACGATGCCCTCTACACGGCTCATTCTCGGATGAGTAACATGTGAACAATTTTTCTCTCCACTAGACTGGATTTACATCTTTATTGATTCAGAGGTCATCATCGTGACCGTCACCACCCGAAAATTCTCCTTCGAGGAATACCTAGCTTATGACGACAGTACTGGCAATCGCTACGAGCTGGTAGATGGGGAACTGGTAGCAATGGGAATTGGGACAGGATTGCACGGTGCGATTGCTGAATTCCTCAATGACCAATTTAAAGCAGCGGCACAGCAGGCTGGCCAACCTTGGACAGCGAAGGATATGCGGATTGGAATTCGGTCTCCTCGTAGCACCCGATGGGATACCTCCCGCATTCCGGACGTGGTGGTGCTCCCAATTGAACAATGGGAAGCAATGCGAATAACAGAAGCCATTCTTGAACTGCAAGACCCACCACCACTACTGGTCGTAGAAGTCGTCAGCGAGTCGACCGTATCTACTGACTATCGTGCCAAGCACAGTGAATACAGCGTATTGGAAGTTCCGGAGTATTGGATTGCGGATCCCCTCCAGCAACAGGTCACCATTTGCCACCTCCAAGCAGGGCGCTACGATGACACAATTTTTACAGGAGCGACAGCGATTCGCTCCCAGATTTTTCCATCGCTTAGATTAACAGTCGACCAAATTCTGGCCGCGAAACTCGACTAGCTCTCGAATTATCAGGTGATCAGCCGATCGAAAATCAGGTAAAACTAGAGCGCACTTCAAAAGGTCATACAGAAGAACTGGCATAGTGCTCCAATCGTTTGAACGCTATGCCACATGAAAATCTCCAGAAAATTTGCAGATGGGAGAGTTCTCAGAGTGGGACATCACAAGAATTCCGGTTGTGGTGAATTAGATTGGTTGCTATGGCTCACGAGCCGTTGCGAGTTCACAATGTCAGCTGAGTCTGGCAAGCCCTGTCCCTTATGGTCCTTAGATCGTTGAGTAGCGAACGAGAGGCGATCTCCGTTCGAGATCTAGGAGAAGTCGGTCTGCTCAAAATCGTGCAGCAGTATTGCTTGCCGGGGACTGTCGGCGATGATGCTGCGTTGCTACCCGCTCCCAACAACAACTTGGTGGTCACAACCGATGTGCTGGTAGAGTCCGTACACTTTAGCGATCGCACCACCCCCCCTCATGCCGTAGGTTGGCGAGCGGCGGCAGCCAATCTCTCTGACCTCGCGGCGATGGGGGCTTCCCCCATGAGTTTGGTCATTGCGTTGGGACTGCCCAGCGAGACGCCGATCGCGTGGGTCCAAGAGCTGTATCGCGGCATTTCAGACTGCTGTCAACCTTGGGAAACTGGCTTGGTCGGGGGAGATTTAAGTCGATCGCAGCAGCGATTTTTATCCATTACAGCGTTGGGGGATGTGAATCCCCAGCGGGCAATCCGGCGAGATCGGGCGCAAGTGGGAGATATCTTGGTTGCAACCGGTGCTCATGGCAGTTCGCGAGCGGGATTGGAGCTGCTGCTGCATCCGGAATTGGGGGCGTTGCTAGATGCAACCGTGCGGGAGCGGGCGATCGCCACCCACCAATACCCACAGCCCCGACTCGATCTCCTGCCTTATCTAGAACAGGCGTGGGATATCGGCGGACGAATTGCCGGGATGGACACCAGCGATGGTTTGGCAGATGCGATCGTGCAGGTGTGCACGATGAGTGAGGTTGGGGCAACCCTAGAATGTGATGCACTGCCGATGGAGCCTTGGTTGATCGAGTCCTTTAGCGATCGCGCTGTGGAATGGGCGCTTTACGGGGGGGAGGATTTTGAACTGTTATTGAGCTTGCCCCCTATGGCGGCAGACCTATTCGTTAGTCAGGTGCCTAAAGCGCGGGCGATTGGAACGGTTACCGAACGCGATCGCATTGTGGTGAAAGATGTCGGTGTTCTCGTTCGGGACAGGGGGTTTCAACACTTCCAAAACCCAACAAATCCAAGAGAAACGAACAATGGCAGTCCATAGAGAGAACAATCAACTTAGATCGAAGCAAAAACTTTTGGATTGAGTTGTTGCAAACGTTTAAAACCCTTAACTTACAAAGCTTTAACAGCGATTGACTGAGCCTATTGCAACCCTTGTAAATGGTAGAGGCGAAACCCAACGCGAGCTGGCGATCGCCACAGTAGCAAAGCATGCCCCGCGAGGCAGATGGATTTATGAAATTAGCCTATTGGATGTACGCTGGCCCCGCCCATATCGGCACGTTGCGGGTGGCCAGTTCGTTTAAAAACGTCCACAGCATTATGCATGCTCCTCTGGGGGACGATTATTTCAACGTGATGAGCTCCATGCTGGAGCGCAATCGAGACTTTACCCCCGTCACTGCCAGCGTGGTCGATCGCCATGTCCTAGCTAGAGGATCTGGCGACAAAGTGATTAACAACATCACCCGCAAAGATACGGAAGAAACCCCAGATCTTATTGTTTTGACCCCCACCTGTACCTCCAGTATTTTGCAGGAGGACTTAAATAACTTCGTTGCTCGTGCCCAGTTGGAATGCAAGGGGGATGTGTTGCTGGCGGATGTGAATCACTATCGGGTGAACGAACTGCAAGCCGCCGATCGCACGCTGGCACAAATCGTCCAGTTTTACGTAGAGAAAGCCAAGAAGAACGAGGACTTGCCTGCGGGAAAAACCGAGCGGCCCTCCTGCAACATTCTGGGGATTTCCAAGCTGGCGTTCCATAACAATCACGATTTGACAGAGTTGAAGAAGCTGCTGGGTGACTTAGGCATTGAGGTCAACCTCGTGATGCCCGATGCCGCCTCGGTCAACGACCTCAAGCATTTGGGACAGGCTTGGTTTAACGTAGTCCCCTACCGCGAGTTAGGGCCGCTGTCGGCAGAATACCTAGAAAAAGAATTTGGCACGCCTTACGTTGACATCACTCCCCTGGGGGTGGTGGAAACGGCCCGGTTTATCCGCAGCATCCAGCAGATTTTGCAAGCGCAAGGGGTGAATGTCGATTACGAGGAGTTTATTGAGGAGCAGACGCTGCACGTATCCCAGGCGGCTTGGTTCTCGAAATCGATTGATTGCCAGAACCTGACGGGTAAGAAAGCGGTGGTATTTGGGGATTCCACCCATGCGGCGGCTATGACCAAGGTGCTAGCTCGCGAGATGGGAATTCACGTAGTGTGGGCGGGCAGCTACTGCACCTACGACGAGGACTGGTTCCGTCGAGAGGTGGGGGAATACTGCGATGAGATTTTGATGACCGATGACCATTCCAGGGTGGGGGACGCGATCGCCAAGGTGGAACCCGCCGCCATCTTCGGTACCCAAATGGAGCGGCACGTGGGCAAGCGACTCAACATTCCCACTGGGGTGATTTCGGCCCCCATCCACGTGCAAAACTTCCCGGTGGGGTACCGACCCTTCTTGGGCTACGAAGGGGCCAACCAGGTGGTGGACTTGGTGTATAACTCCTTCACGCTAGGGATGGAGGATCACCTGCTGGATATTTTTGGCGGGCACGACACCAAGGACGTGGTCACGAAATCGTTAACTGCCGACTCGGGGTTGGAATGGGATGCGGAGGCCACTACCGAGCTGAAGCGCATTCCAGGATTTGTGAGGGGCAAGGTGAAGCGCAACACGGAGAAGTTTGCCCGCGAGCATGGCATTGAGTCCATTACTTTGGAGGTGCTGTATGCGGCGAAGGAGGCTGTGGGAGCTTAGGGTGTAGCGTCTGAAAAACTCGATGGGCGATCGCAAAATTTTGCTTGCTGAGGTTTGCGCGATCGCCTATGATTGGACAGCCAGTGCGGTATTTGCACTGTCCAGATCCGAATACAAAACCTTGGAGAGGTGGCTGAGTGGTTGAAAGCGGCTCCCTGCTAAGGAGTTATGGGGTTTAAATCCCATCGAGGGTTCGAATCCCTCCCTCTCCGTTTCTAAAGACAAGCAGTGTCAAGGCTTCAAGACATTTCCTGTATTCGCTCGGATTAAAATTTGGATTAAATTGGCTCTGTTAGATAGAAAAATATATTAAAAATACCGTCTCCTTTATCTCCTTTAGACCTATATCCCATCTATATCACGGGGTTTAGTTGTCACCCCTAATAGCTTCCTTTAGTTTGATATTGACTCCTTTAAGCCTCAAACCTATACAAGGCAAGGGTTTCGGCTGCCTCCTTTAGTCAGACATGAGCTCAGAGGCTACAATCAATGTTTGCTAAGAGCTAGAGGACTTAGCAGGAAAATTCAGGCTGGCCGATGGGCAGGCAAGCGTTTCAGCTATGCTCAATTGACTGCTGGTGAGGTTCTTAGATTTTCCTTCAACTGGTTGCGGGTTTTGGATATAACCAACCAGAACTGTCGACTTTCCTAGCCAGCTTGTGAACTCAATCTGGCACAAACGAGCTGATTCGCCAGTTGTTCTCGTTCCTGCTGTCTGTATTCTTCTTTTCAAAGCACAGCAAATCTAGCCCTCTACCAGCGAGAACTAAGAGCATATGGTGAAGTAGTGACTTATCTCTTGCAGAAATGCCGGAGGTTGATCACACGACATGGAAGGGTATTTGGTGTGAAGTCCTGTAATGATTGTGGTGAAAGACTTAAGCAGGCATAAGCACCTCCAAAATGTGTTCAGCTGAGCGTCCCTGCGTCAAGAGCTTCTGTGCGAGGGCGAGTAGTTGTTGGAGAGCTTCGCGCGTGAGACTGTAAAGCTTTTGGCCCACGCTTTGCGCTCCTTGAGCAAAGCTAAATCTTTCTGATTTTCCACCCGCAGCAGGCGAGTTCTGAAGCAACGACTGCGCTACGCAACTTAAACAGAAGTGGCGTTTGACCGCTTCCTCCTTACGCACCTGAGCCGACTCCAGTCCCACCAGTTGCTTGCCAAACTCATGAAAGACCTCAACAGGCCACCGATAGCTCCAAGTTTGAATCACCCGTGAAGCTTCCCAATGCCGGGCATCGGTCAGCAGAAACCGTGGGGAATCACTCAAATCCTCCTGTTCGTGGACAATCACGAGGCGCTTGCGGCCATACTTTTTCAGACGCACGCATTTGCTAAAGGCCCAATACTCTTTCTCCTCACCATTGCGACAGCGCACAGTCAAATGGCGAAAGCTTTCGGGATGAAGAGTGCGTAACTCCTGAGCCACTCCATCCACCCGTTGCCACCGTTGCTCCCAGAAAATGTGACGGGAGCACTCAATCTCACTGACCCAATGCTTGCCACTCGGCTCGATTAATTGGGTGAGTGGTCGACACAACACTCCATTGTCAAAGGCATAATGAGCTTCAGGGAAATGTCCCTCCCCTTCCAGTTGACGCACAATTTCGACGGCCATCTCTGTCCGCTTGCGATAGGCCAGACGATTCTTTTGATAGTGCAACAGTTCTAACAGCCGTTCCTGCACCTGCTCCATTTGCTCGTAACTGTCTTGGGCAGTCATTTGTAAATAGGCCAATTCTTCTTTTTCGTAATTCGGATACTGGACTTCCACAGCCACTCCATCCAGACGCTCTCGGTTAGCCACCACTGCAGTCACCACCGTCTGGTAGCAGCTCATGCGTCCTTCCACATAATCGTAGGCCCGCTTCGCCCCATAGATTTGCTGACTGCGATCGTGGTGGGCCAAGGTCCAATCCAAACTAATCACTTCTCGTCCCTGGCCCCGATGCTTTCCCGAGACTGCCTCTCGATGCAGAGTCATTAGCTCTTCGCGGTTCCACCCTGCTTCGAACAACGCTTCATGCATCGCTCGTCGGCTGACCCGGTCCCCTTCGGCGAATACCCGCTGGGCGTATATCCCTTGCAGCGTCTTATTTGGACACAGCAGTAGCCCACTGACATAGTGCCTGACGTGCTCAAATCCCTCCTGTCGGCAAAAGACCTTGCGATAGGGCTGCATCCCTTCGGCAATCGTGGGAGGAATTCCAACTAGCGGAAGCATTTGAAGACAATCTCACAACCTCTTTAGATCACTCTGGCACGCTCCTCTCCCACAAGCGATAACCTACCAAGTCGTGTT
>JBFRWN010000061.1:0-39012 GCA_051439605.1 Synechococcus sp. | reverse complement strand
GGAACGCACAGGGGAACAACAGCAGGCCGGACCAACCTACGAATACGAAGCGGTCCCGCTTGAGCCAGTCGTCCATGATGTCGAACCAGCCGCGGCTCGCTTGGCTGCGACCCATTGCGATGGTCATGGGAGAAACCTCCTAAAGGACAATGGCATG
This sequence comes from Synechococcus sp., assembly GCA_051439605.1. Taxonomy (GTDB): domain Bacteria; phylum Cyanobacteriota; class Cyanobacteriia; order Thermostichales; family PCC-7336; genus PCC-7336. The sequence continues at coordinate 38,855 of JBFRWN010000061.1, read as the reverse complement.
CAAACTAGTCAATTATGATTAGCGCAATTGTAAAGATAGTTTGCGAACGCTCTTATTATAGAGGGCAAATTTAGCACTTTGGCTCTCTCTAGTATGGCGTGCGAGAGAACTTGGTCGCTCGATCCAGCTTTAGGAATGACTGGTCATGCTCTAAACGGGGCTGATATTGGTAAAAGCAGGGCTTTGCAGAGGTTGAGCGATGAGACAATATACATCATTCAAACTCCTAAGCTTCAAAGTCTGTATGACATCCACCCAACCGATGACATCCCGTCGCAAACTGTGGCTAGCAGCAATCAAACCCCCCATGTACAGCGTTGCAGTGATTCCAATCTGGGTGGGTAGTGCGATCGCCTGGTCCGATACCGGTGTTATGCAGTGGGATATTTTCTTGACATTTTTGGGGGCAGCGATCGCCATCTTGGCCTGGTTGAACTTGACCAACGACGTGTTTGATTCCGCCACCGGCATTGATAGAAACAAGGCTCACTCGGTGGTCAACCTAACCGGGAATGCCCCAGCAGTGTTTGCGATCGCGAACTTACTGCTCGGGTTGGGGGTAGTGGGTATTGCAGCCATTTCTTGGTGGCAGCGGGACTGGACGGTGGTGGCCATCATCGCGATCGCTTGTTTTTTGGGGTACACCTACCAAGGTCCACCTTTTCGGTTGGGGTATCTGGGATTAGGGGAACCCATCTGCTGGATTACGTTTGGGCCGCTGGCGGTGGGAGCTGCTTATTATAGTCAGGCTCATACCTGGTCTGGTTCCGGTTTGGCTGCTTCTGTTCTCGTGGGTCTCAGCACCACGCTCATTCTCTTCTGCTCTCACTTTCATCAGGTCACAGATGACTTGGCAGCGGGGAAGCGTTCGCCGATCGTGCGCTTGGGAACAGCCACGGGAGCCATGCTGGTGACAGGGTCTGTAATGGCTTTTTTTTGCTTACTCACGGTCTTTGTTCTCTGTCGGTTGCTGCCTTGGGGGACATTACTCGCTTGTGCCAGCCTGCCGACTGCACTGCAGCTCACTCGTCTTATGAATCGCTACCACAGCAGTCCTACCGATATTAGTCATTCAAAATTTATTGCTGTAACGTTTCATTTTGTAAGTGGGGTGTTGTTGGGTATTGGCTTTGTGCTCTGACGATCGGACCAAAGTTTTCACTATGCCACAGAGGGATTTCATCTCTTTGTGCCTATTTCCCTAGAGTTAGGCAACGAAATTGTCCACAATGACTATGTTGCTGTATAGAAAGATTTGTTGGAACACGAGCGCAGGGAATTTGGGCTGGGTAGAATCCTGGTGATCCGGCAAACTTGGCGGTTTTAATCGGTCGATGATGTGCAGCCAAACGGGCGATCGCCGATGAAACCTGCTCTGGAATGAAGCTTCACGAGATCGACATTGCTGAGCACAAATTTGCCGTCAACAACAAGGAGGAGTTCGTGATTTTAACCACTCTTGAGGGAGTTCCCGGAAGGCAAGTTGTGGAGCACTACGGCTTGGTCCAAGGAAACTCAGTCCGGGCCAAGAACGTGGGTAAAGACTTTCTCGCAGGGTTAAAAAATCTTGTGGGTGGAGAGCTGAGGGCCTACACAGAACTGTTGCAAGAGTCTCGCCAAGAGGCCACAGATAGAATGATTACCCAAGCGCAGCAGGTGGGGGCCAATGCCGTAGTCAATATCCGGTTTGCCACCTCCTCCATTACCGCAGGTGCAGCAGAACTGTACGTCTACGGCACAGCTGTCAAGGTGCAATAGTTATGGACGTCCTGATTGCGTTTATCATCCTGCTGTCTGTGGGATATTTCGTCGGCAGCTATATCGAACGAAAAAGCTTTGCCCACATTCGAGAGCGGGAAGCTAAAACCCTGCACGTTCCTATGGTGACGTATGGTGCTAAACAGCCTTTGCCTGACAATGTAGAAGCCGCCATGTTTGTGGGCAGCGTTGTGGTGTGCGCTGACTACTTCAAAATCATCGTGGCGGGTCTGCGCAACCTGGTCGGGGGTCGCGTCACCGTCTACGAATCAGTGCTCGATCGCGGACGCAGAGAGGCGATCCTGCGCATGAAGGAACAGGCCATTGCCTGGGGGGGAACTCAGATAGCAAACGTACGGTTAGAAACTGCCGATGTGGGCAGTAAATCTAGCCAGCAGGGCATTATTGCTATTGAAGTTGCCGCCTATTGCACTGCGCTGAAAGAGCGCAGCTTGCCAAGGGGGTAGTTCGATCTGTCCACCTGGTCCGAGCATTTTGGAACCCGTCAAGTTCGTCCCGAAACCGATTACTCAAGAAGTCAACGTAACGTCGGTGCATCCGCTGGCGAACTTTGCCTACCTATTACTTGTGGTTGGGGGAGTGACAGTCGTCGCCTACTTTTTGCTCGGTTGGGTGGCAGATATTCTTGTGCGGCGCATTAGCCCTGAAACTGAAGTGGCGATCGCCCGTCAGATTCTGCCCGCTGAATTATTGCTTGCAGAAGACTCCCAAGATCCGCGATTGCGATATTCCCTGGATCTAGTGAATTCTCTTCGCAATCCTGAAATCTCCGATCAGGTTCCCATCAGCTTGAGTTTCATCGACTCTGAGATCCCCAATGCTGGCGTATTTCCCGGGGGCCATATGGTGGTGTCGGAAGGGTTATTCGACACGGTCACTTCCGAAAATGCTTACATGTTTGTCTTAGCCCACGAACTGGGCCATTTCGAGCATCGCGATCCTTTAGAGCGGTTGGGGCGATCGCTAGTTTTCGTCACATTGACCACTGCGTTGGGCCTAAATTCTGGAAACAGCAGCAACGTTGTATCGGTCACGGGGGAACTGGCGGCCCTGCATTACGGACGTGCCCAAGAATTAGCGGCTGACGAATTTGCACTGGCCCATGTGGTTGAGCGATACGGACACGGAGGCGGTAGTTTAGAATTTTTTGAATCCATTTTGGAATCGGGGGAGGACAACCGCTCGACGGCATATTTCTCCAGCCACCCTCTGACCCAAGATCGCATCGATCGCCTGTACGACATCGCTGCAGCCAATGGATGGTCGATGACCGGTCCCACAACCCCGTTGTCGATTCAGCCGGTTACTGAGAAGTAGTACGGTTAGTCCGGGTCGTCGCCTCCCTACGTGGCTGAAGTGGGCTTACCCCAGTCACCATGCATTCCCTCTCTAAAAACAGCCATTATGGTGGTGAAACCAGGCTATGCGTTGGTGAAGGTCTCTTGGTTTACGAAAATCTTGCTCCAATGGCGATTGGGTTGGTCGCCGGAATCCTCTCAGGGGTTGCCGTAGGGTTTGCAACCGACCCCTGTAACGATGCCAGCTATCGCCGCGCCCTCGAACAGGCGACCCAAGCGGTGGCGATCGGTAAACAGGCTCCCAATCTTAATCAGACCGAAGCGTTAATCCAGTGGCAGCAGGCCGATCTCCTATGGGAATCAGCCCTAACCCATTTGGCTCGGGTGCGAGAGTGTAGTGACAATCGAGACGGAGCCCAACAGCGGCTTGAGTCTTATGCCAGAAACCGCCAATTGGTTCAGCAGGAAATTGCCAAACTTCAAGCGGCAGAGTAGCTGGTTGGGTCAGTTGAGCCCTGTGTGTAGCCCTACTTGAAGAGATTCAGATTGGGTTCTTCAGTACGACTCGGAGCGTTAGCGGGAATGCTAGAAACAGTCCGACGCAAATCGAATATCGGTCGAGATAATTCAATGAAGTCGCTCTACCTCAGAGATGAGTTCCCTCCTCTCAATCGGAAACGAATCGGCTAAAGGCGTTAGGATTGTGAAGAACTTTTGACGAACGTTACGCGGCAGTTTTATGACCGACGTCCCTGTCTCCCGCATTCGAAATTTTTCCATCATCGCCCACATCGACCATGGGAAATCCACCCTGGCAGATCGCCTGTTGCTGACAACTGGGGCGATTTCCGAGCGCGAGATGAAGGCACAGTTCCTCGACACCATGGATATCGAGCGGGAGCGGGGAATTACGATTAAATTGCAGGCTGCTCGCCTCAATTACAGAGCTAAAGATGGCGAAGATTACGTTCTCAACCTGATCGATACCCCCGGTCACGTTGACTTCAGCTACGAAGTTTCGCGATCGCTGGCCGCCTGCGAAGGAGCATTGCTGGTTGTGGATGCCTCTCAGGGGGTGGAAGCTCAGACCCTCGCAAACGTTTACCTGGCGATCGAGAACGACCTAGAAATTATTCCGGTTCTGAACAAGATTGATTTGCCCGGAGCTGACCCCGATCGCGTGATTGGGGAAATCGAAGAAATTGTTGGATTGGACTGCTCCGATGCTATTTTTGCCTCTGCTAAAGAAGGCATTGGCATCGACGAGATTTTGGAGGCGATTGTCAAACGCATTCCGCCTCCGAAAGATACCGTCGATGAGCCATTGCAGGCGCTGATTTTCGACAGCTACTACGACCCCTATCGCGGGGCGATCGCCTATTTCCGGGTCATGGCAGGCACCCTCAATGCCAAAGAAAAAGTCCATTTCATGGCCTCCAATCGCTCTTTCGAGCTAGACGAATTGGGGGTCCTTACCCCTGCCCAAACGGACGTAGACAGCCTGCATGCCGGAGAGGTGGGCTATATCAGTGCGGCCATCAAGTCGGTTGAAGATGCTCGCGTTGGCGACACGATTACGCTGGCCAATGCCAAAGCCCCCGAACCGCTGCCGGGCTATGTCGAAGCCAAACCGATGGTATTCTGCGGACTGTTCCCCACCGCCACCGATCAGTTCCCAGAACTGCGGGATGCGCTGGATAAGTTGAAGTTAAACGATGCTGCCCTGCAGTTCGAGCCAGAAACTTCGAGTGCGATGGGCTTTGGTTTCCGCTGCGGATTTTTGGGCTTGCTGCACATGGAAATTGTGCAGGAGCGTCTGGAGAGGGAATACGATCTAGACCTAATTGTCACTGCTCCGTCTGTTATCTATCGAGTCACCCTCAACAACGGGTCGGTAGTGGAAATTGACAACCCCACGCAACTTCCCCCTCCGAACGAGCGCCTCAAGATCGAAGAGCCGATTGTCAAAGTGGAAATCATCATCCCCGAAGAGTTTGTGGGGGCGATGATGGAGCTGTGCGAAACGCGGCGCGGTACGTTTAAAGACATGCGCTATTTGGCTCAGGGACGCACCACACTCGTTTACGAACTGCCATTGGCGGAGGTAGTCACCGACTTCTTCGATCAGCTCAAATCGCGATCGCGCGGCTACGCCAGCATGGATTATTCTTTGCACGGCTTCAAAGAGGATAAGCTGGCCCGCCTCGACGTTCTAATTAATGGCGAAATCGTGGACGCCCTCTCGGGTATCGTGCACGTAGACAAGGCTTACTACGTCGGGAAGCAGCTGGTTAGTAAGCTGCGCGAACTCATTCCTCGCCACCAGTTTGTTGTACCCATCCAAGCGGCGATCGGCTCCAAGATCATTGCACGTGAAACGATTCCTGCCTTGCGGAAGAACGTTTTGGCGAAGTGCTACGGCGGTGACGTTTCCCGTAAGCGCAAGCTGCTAGAGAAGCAAAAAGAAGGGAAGAAGCGGATGAAGTCTGTGGGAACGGTGGATGTTCCACAGTCTGCATTTATGGCGATTTTGTCGCTGGGGGATTCGAAGTAGGTTTTGAGTTCAGTGGTTATTGGTTATTGCCCGTTAGGAGTAGCATTCGGGAGAGTTTATCCGTCCAGGGGACTCCGTACTCCTTGCCCACCCCGATTTAATACGTGGGTGTAAATCATGGTTGTTTTCACATCTTTATGACCTAACAACTCTTGAATGGTCCGGATATCTTAGCCACCCTCTGAAAGGTGGGTCGCAAAGCTGTGACGAAACGTGTGGCAGCCTACCCGCTTTGGCCATCCAGCATTGCAAACCGCTTGCTTGACCACCTTTTGCACTCCACTTTCATGTAAGTGATAGCGGATAATGGCTCCAGTTCAGTCCAAGTAATGTCCCCTCTCCAGGAAAATTTCAGCAAGCCCAGCCGACCTACTGAAAGTATTTTAGTGCTGTTCCTAGCTACCGATCCTTCGCCTTCAAAAACGCAATCAACTGACTCGCCAACCCTTTCGTCAACCGCCGCCCCTCAATCTCCGGCGGCACAATCGCCCCCTGCTGCTGGTAAAACTCCCGCAACGCCTCCGCCGACTCAAGCCCTTTGAGCTGAGTCATCACCTCCCCATACAGCTCTGGCTCGTAAGGCTCAATCCGCCTCAGCAAGCAACGGATATAACTCTTCTGCATCTCTGACGCCGGATGCACTCGCCAATCCGCCGCCTTATCTAGCAAAATCACCGTGAACCTCAGATGCTTGTCAATCCAGTCATCCGCTATTGCCACCAAATGCGGTAACGCTGGAGCCGCCGCCAGTTCCTCCAACTTGAATGTACTCACCCGAATCAGGCTTGCCCCCTCATCCGCGCTGTACTGAATCTGCAGCAAATCTCCACCATACTTCGGCTCCTGCTCCGGAATCTTGAGAAACCAACAGCCCTTCGACAGCGGCGTCCACTCGTACCGACTGGGTAAATCCGCCTCAGCCGATAGCAGTAAGGAAACAATCTCCACATCCATCCGCTGCAACAGCCGCGCCTCCCGCTGCCGCCGCAGAATCTCCTCCTGCTCCTTCTCCCGCACCCGTTGCGACACCGACTCCTTTAGCAAATCGGTGCTGCTCGCAAGCCCGAAGAGTGAATGAACGGTCTGCAACTTGTGGCGACGAGTATTGTCCGCTATGTCAATGATGAGGCAATCGGTTTTCCCCTCCGCCTGCCGAGTCCCTCGCCCCAACATCTGCGTAAACAACAGCGATGATTGCGTGGGCCGAGCCATAATCACGCACTGCAAGCCCGGGCAGTCCCACCCCTCTGTCAACACCAAACAATTGGTCAATATTTGCAAATCGCCGGATAAGAAAGCAGAGAGGGTTGCCTGGCGATCGCGCCGCGACTGCTTCCCACTTACTGTCCCTGCCGGAATGCCAAACGAGCGGAAGGTCTCCGCCAACTGCAACGCATGCTGAACCGACACGCAATAGGCCACCGACCCCCGTCCCTGAGCGTAGCGCATCCACCCCTCCACAATTAGCTGGTTGCGGGCGTCGGTATTCACCGCCTTATCCAGCTCCCCCACCGCAAAGTCTCCTTGGCGGATGCGAACACTATCTAATTCCAATTCGGTGTCAAGCCGCACCGCTCGCAGGTCGCACAAATATTCGGGAATTAAGTCTGGGAGCGATCGCGTAAAACACAATTCCTCAAATACTTCCCCCAGCCCCACCCACTTATCCCGCTCCGGGGTAGCCGTCACCCCCAAACACTTGGCCCCCGCCGCCGTCAGCGCATTAATGGTTGTCTGCCAGCTGCGCGCTGGAGCGTGGTGGGCCTCATCCACGACCACTAACGCGATCGTGGCGGGGTCAATTTTCTCAAGTCTTCGGTACAGCGACGGAATACTCGCCACCACCACCTGCTTATCCAGCTCCTCCCGCTGCCGATGCACTACTCCCATCTTGGCCTTGGGCCACACCTGGCGAATCTTATCCACCGCCTGCTGCAACAGCTCTTGGCGATGCACCAATACAAACCCCTGCTTGGTCGTTCCCCGCAACCGCCTTTTTAATAATTGGGCAAATACCACCGTCTTGCCCGCCCCCGTCGCCATTTGCACCAAACTGCGATCGCACCGTTCCCAACTGGCCTCGACAGATGCGATCGCGAGTTTTTGGTAGGGACGGAGCCTAATCGCCACAGTCAGACAGTTTCGGGGTAATCAAACACAAAGGGAATCTTCTTTACCACAGGGTCCGCCGCCAGTTTCCCCGTCTTACGCTCCCAGAACTTGCTCAAAAAGTGAATCTGTCGCAATCCAACAACAAGATTGAGGCCAGGAATCACCAGCCACCAGACAACCAATGGCTCCGGCAAACCCTCTTCGCGATACAAAGCATTCACATCACGGTAGAGGCGGAACTGAACGATATAGATCCACAGCACTCCCAAGACAGATAAATAGCCAAACCACTGCGGTACATCCGGATCGAACATGGCCAGCAATGGCGGCACCGTCACCCCCAACACAAACGGCAAAAGGCAGAGATTTCCAGACCAGCCCCCCCCGTTGTAGCTGCGCAGCTCCTCCTGAATTATCCACTTGTACCAGCCGTAATACAGCAATCCCGACACCAGCGACAACAGAATGACCCGCCAAAGAGGTCGCGGAGCAGGGGAAGAGGGGGAGAGAGTCATGACAGAGCGCAGCGTAAAATTCCGTAACATTATCCCCTAACTCCCTCAATTCAGTCTGCTAGCAAGAAAATGATTGGAAGAACTGCTGGTACCGTCTCACGCTAGCCTGGCAGATAATACCGATACGCGGACTAGTAGCCGCTCGTCCATTTGAACCAAATTGGGGCTTTCCACTGTCATGACTGCGATTGAAGTCATTGTTCCCGCCACCACCGCGAACCTCGGGCCGGGATTTGATTGTCTGGGGGCAGCATTAGACCTGTACAACCACTTTTGGTTTAGCGCCAACAACAGCGATGATGTCAGCATTATCGTGCGCGGCCAAGAGGATTTGTCTTTTGGTAAGGACAATCTTGTTTACCGCGCCTTTGCCCGTGCCTTCGAACTCCTCGATCGCCCCATTCCCGGCATCAATATTGAAATCGAACTAAACGTGCCGATGTCGCGGGGGCTGGGCAGCTCCGCCACCGCTATTGTGGGAGGGCTGCTGGGGGCCAATGCCGTTGGGGACCTCAATCTGGCCTCAGAGACGCTGCTGCAGTTGGCGATCGCACTGGAGGGGCACCCCGACAATGTGGTTCCCTCCCTGCAGGGGGGCTGCCAGCTATCGGTGCTGGGGGGACAAGGTCGCTGGATTTTCTGCCCAATAGAATGGCACGACGACATCAAGGTGGTGGCAGTGGTACCCAATTTCAAGCTATCGACGGAAAAAGCTCGCGATATCTTGCCCACATCTGTCAGTCTTCCCGATGCCGTCTTTACTCAAGCCCACTTGGGTCTACTACTCAGAGCTCTGAGCACCGGCAACAGGGACTGGCTAGTTGCCGCCCTCGACGATCGCCTGCACCAGCCCTACCGAGCCGAATTGATTCCGGGCTGTAAAACCATTCAAACCGCTGCCATTGCTGCCGGAGCCTACGGCGTCACCATCAGCGGTTCTGGTCCCACCCTCATTGCCTTCTGCGACGGCGATCGGCGTGCTGCGATCGGCGATGCCATGGTCAAAGCCTGGGAGCAGCTAGATATCTCAGCCACCGCCAACATCCTCAATATCGATCGCCAAGGGGGAAGAGTAATCTCCCCCTCCGACGGTTGATTGTGCCCTCTGGAGGATGAGGTTTCACTGTTTTATGGCGGCGGAGCTAGCGCCCAACTCAGCAGAGGTAAGATTCTGGAGGGCTGAGATGTCCGCAGCGATGAGACGGCCATCATAGCACCAGCGATAGTTTTGCCCACCAACCAGCCATCCTATTTGTTGCTTGGGTCACAGCTACTGCAGTGAGGAGGTAGAAACAGCGTAAGGCAACCATTGTCGGCGGAACAATACAGTTATATCGTCTAAAAAACAACTTGTTTTGAAAATTATTATACTCTGATCGGTATTATGAAGTGATAGGGTGGCTGTGGTGTATATTTGTCAAATTCAATGAGCTAGTGACTGACAGTATCGCTGTAGGCGAACGTTCAGCCCCTATTGTTCCTCTTCTTGGCGTGTAGCCAGCTTTCAACAGGTGCAGAACTCCAAGCGGCAGGTTCAAGAGCCCCTCGATTGCCTGGCTTTGTTTAAGTCCTTGCCAACCGTCTTTGTACGTCCTCTTGGGACGAGACTTGCGGATATGACCTCTTTCTCTTCAGATTCGGATACTCCGCTGCACCCCGGGCACGAGACTGTGGTGGAGGGAAACTTTGCCCAACACAAACGCGAATCGTATCGGCAGAAGGGTCGCTCTGCAAGGATGGAGGGATATTCTTCCAGTGTTAAACAGCTTCTTGGCTTCGAAGAACTGCTGAAGGGAATTACCGATCGCGTTCGCGATAGTCTCGACGAAGACACCATTATCGAAACCACGGTAAGGGAGCTATGTTTGGCCCTCAACGTCCGCTGTTGTAACGCATCCCTCTACGATCTGACCAATAAGACTTCGACCGTACACTACGAATTTGCGGCTGCTATTCCGGCCTCGCGGGGCCGCGTCTCCTCCATGGAGGATTTCGCAGAGTGCTACCAGCAGTTGCTCGACCAGTCGTGTTTTCAAATGTGCTCGCTGCGGGTCAGTCCCGAGCGACAACGGGTGTCTTTACTGGCCTGCCCCATTCATAACGACGAGACCGTCATTGGAGATTTATGGCTGGTCGATCGAGCTGACCGAGGCTTTAGCGAGTACGAAATTCGCTTGGTGAAACAGGTGGCCAACCAATGCGCGATCGCCATTCGCCAAGCTCGCCTGTACCAAACCTCTCAAAACCAGGTGCAGCAACTCCAGCAAATGCACCAACTTAAAGATGATTTCATAAATACGGTTTCCCACGAGCTGCGCACCCCCCTCACCAGCATCAAAATGGCCCTGACGATGCTGCAGAATCAACTGCCCGAATCCCAGCGGCAGAAATATATCACCATGGCCTTACAACAATGCCAGCGGGAAATCGAGCTGGTAAACGGTTTACTGGACTTACAAAAGTTCGAGCAGGCCCACCACCGCTTTCTTCGTGGCTCCTCAGCTTCAGTGTCTTTGTCTCCGTGGTTGGCTGATTGGGCTAGCAAAGCCAAAATTGAAGCCACCCAGCGCGGCTTGACGGTCGAGGGACCGTTTTACCCACAGCTATCGGAAGTCCATCATTCGGTGGAGATGGATCGCGGCTGCATGGATCGTATTCTGCGGGAGCTGATTCACAACGCCTGCAAGTACACCCCCTCAGGTGGAACGATCCAACTTTGCATGCGCCCCTCCGTCGGCGATCGCTGGGAACTGGATGTGAGAAATTCGGTGGAAATCCCTGCAGGGGATCTGGATTCTCTCTTCGACAAGTTCTTCCGCGCTCGTGCGGCCAGAGACGCCCAAGTGCAAGGCACGGGACTGGGATTGTCGATCGTGAAGGAGCTGGTTCAACTACTGGCGGGCACCATCACCATTACCAGCCAGAACGGTTGGACAACCGTCAGCCTCTCTTTCCCTCAAAAGGTCTGCGACCCCCTGCCCGAGTCCCCATCTACCGAATAAAGTAGCGCATCCTTGGCATCCTGGTCCGAGATAACGGACGGTCCAAAATTCAACAAACTGACTCAGTGCTTCTAATTCAGGGTAGAAGCCATAGTCAGCAGCCCCTGTTGACCCAACAGAATTTCCCGCAAGAACGACATAATTGCCACCCAAATCACGGGGCTCATATCGACGCCCCCCATCGTGGGCACGACTTTACGGGTCAGACCCAGCAGCCACTCTGTGGGCAACACCACTATGTTGTAGGGAAAGCGGCTGCCATCAATTTGCGGATACCAAGACAAGGGAATACGCAGCACAAACAGCAAAATGTAGAGTGCAAGTAAGGGATTTAGAATCCAGATGGCGAGGGAGATGCTGTCCATAGAGGGATAATTGTTTTGATTCCTTCACCTTATTGTGACCAACTTCGGTCATTCCTTGACAGAAAAATCTGGCAACCAGAAGTCTGGCACAAACCACTCTGATGAAGACAGTGGAGGTGGAGTTGGCGAACCGCACCTTCAAACCACTCGATCGCGGCAACCGACATCGAACGATGACAGTAGCGATCGCCACCGATAGGTGCTCAGGCGGCGCTTTTAGGTCTGTGCCCCCCACCACTAGGACAAATCTTAATGGTAGGTTCCAATTGTTGGTCAAATGCTACGGTCAAGCCCTTTCTGGGGGATCGCTGAGCCATTGAGCAGTAACGAGCGGGCATATTTTACTGGGAACCCTCGTGATATAGTGCTCGCCATACAGAAATCCCCCCACTGGTAGTGTCCGTTGCTGGGGGAAGTTCAACACAGTTTTTGAGGCTTTCGAGCGTGCTGCCTGTAAAAATTCAGCGGTTAGATAATTGTCATGCTCTACCGTCCCGCCGCGATCGCCAGGACGCTGGGTGGGATTGCTATGCTGCGGAGGAAGTACTCCTACTGCCCCGCACCATTGGCAAAGTACCGTTGGGATTTTCCCTAGAGATTCCGGAAGATTGGGCGGTGCTGCTATTACCCCGCTCTGGCTTGGCCTCTAAAGGTATTACCCTGAGCAACTCCCCTGGCTTGATCGATGCTTCCTATCGCGGCCCCGTTTGTGCGTTGGTGTTCAACCAAAGTGACGAGCCATTCACAGTCCGTAAGGGCGATCGCGTTTGCCAGCTGGTCTTCATGCCCGTACCCGACGTCCTGTGGCAAGTGACTGAAGAGTTATCGACTACCGTCCGCGGCAGCGGTGGATTTGGAAGTACCGGCCTCTAGCGATCGGCAATTCCGATTGTCAGCAAATCCGATTGCGAGCGAATTTGGTTTGAATTGAATAAAGATCTCGCACTTTTAGCCCTCTCGTTCAACCCAGCTCTTCTCGAGCCCTACACGGTTAGCCATACCTCATCTACTTCGCACTTCTTTTGGGAATTCCCATGGACTTCATTACCCGCGACCAGATCGATCTCGCCAGCCAAACACCGGTTCCTTACGGCGCGTTGGGGGCAGTAGTTGACACCCGCACGTACCTGCGTTACTTGCCCGAAGAGCAGCGACGCGAAACCCCTTGGGAGCGCAACGCCCGCGTTACCAATTACAACATCGGCTTAGCCCATGGCTTGCAGTCTGAGGAAGAGCTGCAGGCGGAAGCGGAACTAATGTTCGATCGCTTCAACCAGCTCAAGGCTTGGGCTTCGGGGCGCGTGGCCTGGGTAGGGGGCACCAAGATTACGGATACGGTGCCGGAGGCTTGCTTTAACTGCAGTGCGCTGGCAGTTGATCGGATCGCCGCCTTTACCGAAGCATTTCACCTGCTGATGTTGGGTTGTGGTGTGGGCTTCCGGGTCCTGCGCAGCGATGTGGAGCAGCTGCCGAAATTCCGGCAGGATTTCAAACTGATTCCCCTGCCTGTCGAACGGAAACCCGCCCTCGAACGGCAGGAAAGTACCACGATGGAGATTAACGGCTCGGTAGTGCGCATCACCGTCGGAGATTCCCGTCAGGGATGGGTAGATTCCCTCGGTATTCTGCTCAAACTAGCCAGCGAAGATTCAGAATTTCAATCCATTGAGGTTGATTTTAATAACGTGCGCCCCTTCGGTGAACGCATTAAGGGGTTTGGCGGCACCGCCAGCGGCTATGCCCCGCTACAAAAGATGCTGCTAGAAGTGACCGACATCATCTGCAGCGCCCCAGCTCCGCAGATGCGGCCCATCGATGCCATGGACATCATGTGCTGCATCGGCAGTTGTGTGGTGGCCGGTAACGTCCGTCGTAGCGCCGAGATTTGCCTGTTTGACCCGAACGATACGGAAACCGCCAGTGCTAAGCGGGGACTGTGGACTGACGAAAAGCTGGCCCAAAAGCGCTATCGAGCCATGTCCAATAACTCTGGTGTGTATTACCAGCGTCCCGAGAAAGACTTCCTGCGGGAGCTGTTCCAGGTGATTCGCTACGAAGGGGAGCCTGGCTTTATTAACGGGGCGGGGCACAAGTCTCGCCGCCAGAAAGCGGCCCTGAAATGGCGTCCGGACGAGCCAGTGTCTAACTATGTGGACAATGCCGGTCTGACCAATCCCTGTGCGGAAATTCTGCTCAGCTCGGGGTATGCAGGCGCTAAAGCGGGCTCCTTCTGCAATCTGACGGCGCTACCGCTGCCAGTATTCACCAAAGAGACAGCGGACGGTGGCATTGAGGTGGATTATGACGAGCTGGAACTCTCGCTGCGGCTGATTACTCGCATCGGCTTGCGCCAGACCTGCGTCAATATCAGCCTGCCGCTGTGGGATGTCACTCAAAAGCACGAACGCCTGCTGGGGGTGGACTGCTGCGGTTGGGTGGAGTTATTTGACAAGTTGGGTTGGGCGGTGGACTCTGATGAGGCGAACGAGCTACGCAAGTGGTGCCACGATACCGCCAATGACGAAGCCACTCGGTATGCGGAGCATTTGGGTGTCCCCCGTCCGCTGCTGGTGACCACCAATAAGCCCAACGGTACTTACGCTCAGCTGAATACCATTGCCTCTGGTCTGCACTGGCCCTACGCACCCTTTTACCTGCGACGCATCCGCATGAGCCGCACCGATGCGCTAGCTCTGACGCTGCGGGACCAAGGGGTACCAATTTATCCCGAGGCGTTTGTACTGGATGGCCTAGCAGAGGCAGAGGGCAGCAATATTTGGGAGAAGTTGGACTGGTATCGCAATCTACCTGCAGAAGCCCGCGATCGCGTCTTAGCTCAGTCGGATACCTGGGTGTTGGAGTTCCCAGTGAAGACGGCGGCACGACGCAACAGTTCGGACGTGTCGGCAATCGAGCAGCTGGAGAATTACAAGTGCACCACCAAGTTTTATTGCGACCACAACGCTAGCGTCACGATTACGGTGGCAGATGACGAGTGGGATGACGTGGTGGATTGGGTGTACGACAACTGGGAAGATTTTGTCGGTATTTCCTTCTTGCCCAAGTCGGCTGATGATGTCTATCCACTGTTGCCTTATCAAGCGATGACCAAGGCGGAGTACGAAGAACGGGCTAAGGGAGCTGTGTTCTCGGTAGACTTCGAGCGCCTCGCCTTCTACGAGCGGCTGATGGATGACCCTGACGCGGTGGATCTGGAAGCAGATTGCGTGGGGGGTGCTTGCCCCGTGCGTTAACAGTTGCAGTCGGGAATCTTGAGCTTGAGGGGAGTCTAATGAATCAGGCTCCCCTTCGTCGTTCCCCCTCAACGTTTGCATATCTCGGTTGAGGATTTACACTTCTGCATGGAATTGGTCGCCCACCACGTTGGTTCACCCGCAAAGGTCAGTAACACCGAGAAAAAATACTTAAGGGACAGGTGGATTGACTACCTCAATGCGCAGTGTAGAAGCAAGGGCAGCTCGCAAAAACGCTGGCAGACCAAGGGCGATCGCATTCTAAGCAACTTCTCCATCACCTACATATTTTCCACCTCAGCCAAACCTAAGAATCTGAAACAATATCGACTAGCTGCATCATTAAATGCCTCAATATATTGGATCGTCTCTTTTATCAGTAAGCCTGAAACAGAGATTCCGGTGAATTCCAAAGTGCAAAATAGCCACTCAAAGCAGTCATTGTTCGAGGCCCTCAGAATGGCTAGACCCCTTTTCCAATGGCACTTTGCTGCCGCCCAGGCAAGCCCCAAAAACTGAAAGATTTATACCTTTCCCAACAACCTTAGTCTGCCTTCACAAAAGGTTTACGTAATTTTACTGTCGGTTTTGGGTTACCTAACTACAGTATCAGTGCGGTGTATTAACCGTTCCGATCGGTCCCCCACCCGAACTTAAAACCTGCACTGACCTTGTGCAGACCCTAAATGCTACTGCTACATCAATACTGCCATCTGTCCTAGAACCAATCGGTGCAACGGTTGTTCCGTAACAACCATCACAATCTAACGATTAGACAATTTCAGCGGATACAGGACAACAGTCACATGCACAACCTCCTTGACAAGACCGCCACCGAGTCGCAGAACTTGTCTGCATCCCCGATCTTGATCGTTAACGATAGTCAAGGTCGACGAGGAATTGTATTAGATGAAGACTCATACAGCATTGGGCGCAGCAGTCGTTGCTCGATCCGCGTCATCGATCCTTTTGTTTCGCGGTTCCACGCCCGCTTGATTCGAGTAGATCTCGGCGGCCATCATTCTCGGTTTCAAATTTTGGATGGAGAGACCGGCGATCGCGACAGCACCAACGGAGTCTTTTTAGATGGTCAGCCCGTTAAAAATCGAATGCTCAAACTTGGGGATACCTTATGGCTTGGCAATCAGGCATGCCTTGTTTTAACCAGCAAAGATGCTTTATCTCAAGAAGAACTGGGAAACATTGACTTTAGCAACGACAGGGATGCTCTTCAGTCACCAGAATCAACTGAGGCGACAAAAGCAGTCCTACAGCAGTAGGTCTTCACCTCAGCCATAGTCAAGGCATCATATTCAGCCTTGGAAGCACTTTCAGGTTCGAACGAGCCCTTGCGATTCGGTGTCGGAAATTCCCAAAATGCCTTCATGCTCGCAACTTTGGGCAAGAGCATTCCATTCTCGTCTTAGTCAAATTAGAATTGGTGCTGCCGTGCAATCTCTAGGATCTTCCGAAATTGATTTTGAGAGCTTGGTTGGAAGTATCGGTCAGGACAATCGGTTTCAGTATGGAGAACTATGGCTGCTAGACACTGACTCATCAAGTTTGAAACTGGGGTCAATTTGGCAGTGCGCTGAGCAAGAGTTCAGCGTGCTGAATCAGTCCCCTCTATCTCCCTCAACTTCCGATACATTGCAAGACTTAGTTCTTAAGACTAAGCAGCCAGAGTGGGTCTCGGCGCTATCTGAATCAGAAAATCTGGATCCAGACTGGAAATTGAAGATGTGTTCTGCAGGCCTAAGAACGGGCCTTGGAATTCCAGTCTTTTTTAAGAATGAATTGATTGGAGTAGGTGTATTTTACTGGCTGAGTAATAGTTTCGACACAAAAGAACTTATAACAATTAGTGTCCAACTAGCGTCAGTTCTAACACAAGAGATGAGTCTTTTACATGTCAAAGATTTTTCCTCTGGCAGTAATCATCAATCTACAAATGAATTAGATAATTCGGATGAAAACAGTCTTGTCCATTACATGGCATACTACGATCTGCTGACAGACCTACCCAATCGACTATTGTTTCAAGATAGACTCACACAAGCTCTAGATATATCTAAGAATAATAACAATCAATTAGCTGTTTTCTTTATCGATATTGATCGATTTAAAACCATTAATGACTCTCTCGGCCATAGTATGGGAGACATCCTTTTGCAGCAAGTTACCCAGCGTTTAAAGAGTTGTATAAGAAATAATGATACTCTTGCTCGTTGGGGAGGAGATGAGTTCACCCTCCTGATTGAAAATTTAGTCAGTGAAGAGCAAGTAGCTCACCTCTCTAAAAGAATTCTCAATGCATTCAATGCTCCCTTTCCTTGTCAAGGTTATGAACTACATGTCACCTGTAGCATCGGGATTGCAATTTATCCATTCCATGCGGAAAAATCAGCAGCTCTGTTGCAAAATGCAGACGCAGCACTTTACCAAGCAAAACAGCAAGGGAGAAATACTTTTGCCTTATATAATTCAACAATGAATGCTCAAGCAACAGATCGATTGTTGCTTGAGAATGAATTAAGAAATGTACTTGAGAAAGATGAGTTAGAGCTGCACTATCAACCTCAAATCGATCTTAAAACGGGTCAGGTCGTCGGGGCCGAAGCTCTTCTGAGATGGCGTCATCCCAAATGGGGTTTGTTAACTCCTGACAAGTTTATTCCCTTGGCAGAGGAGACTGGGATCTTAGTCAAACTGACAGAATGGATTTTAACGGAAGCCTGTATCCAAGCGCGAAGATGGCAACTTCATACTTCAGACTCGATGGGAATTTCCGTCAATCTTTCGGCTAGAGAATTTCGCAATCCGTTATTGATCAATTTAATTGAGTGCGTTCTAGAAAAAACAAAATTTCCAGCCTGCTCTTTAGAGCTAGAGATCACTGAAACTACCGCAATGCTAGATGCAGGCAAGTCTCTAGAGGTGATTTCTGAATTGCGAGATATGGGAATAAAAATCTCAATCGATGATTTTGGTACAGGGTATTCATCTATCTCCTATTTAAGACGTTTTTCCTGCGATCGCTTAAAGATTGATAGATCGTTTATTCAGAACATAGGCCTTAATTCTAGTGATGGGAAACTCAGCAAATGCATGGTCGATCTAGGGAAAAACCTAGAAATGACTGTGGTTGCAGAAGGAGTGGAGACAGAAATCCAATTAGATTTCCTTCGTAAAATCAACTGTGACACGGTGCAAGGCTATTTGTTTAGCAAACCTCTGACGGCCTCAGACATGTCAATCTATCTTCAGCAAAGCTTGAACTGCCAACTACCCTTAGTTGCCTAAGCAAACTCAGCAGCCTGGCCAATTCAGTGATTTTCCTAGGCCTATGCCCAGCATTCCCATACATCTCATTTCAAAGGGACAATCAGGGCTGTTTCAGCCTAAAAATCACCATTTCATGCCTTGACGAGAACGCGTCACTTTAGACTTTCATTAATGCTCCCTATTAATGACAGGAAGGCAGTAATCTCTATGTTTGCATCTAGAATGACATGTCCCTGGGGTTTGAAGACATACCTCACGAGTTTCACCAGACCGTCAATGGAGGACATGGCTGCATTGAAATTCGTCGCCACTGGCTTCTGGATGGGGTTGAACACCTGGACGACTCTCAGCTCTGGGTGGGGGTCAAGCGAGTGGGGCTCGTGGAAACAGAACGACGCCCGATGTGATGTCAACAAACCGTATCGGTTACTGTTACGACTATTGGGTCGGGTAATGTAATCGGTGGTCGAGATGAATCAGTCAGCTAAATTTTGGGACAAAATTGCGGAACGCTATTCAAAACAACCTATTGCTGATGAAGCAGCCTATCAGAAAAAACTGCAGGTCACACGCGAGTACTTTCAACCGGATATGGAAGTATTGGAGTTTGGCTGCGGGACAGGGTCAACCGCAATTCTCCATGCGCCCTATGTGAAACATATCCGCGCAATCGATCTCTCATCGAAAATGATTGAAATCGCTCAAGGCAAAGCTGACGCACAAAATATTGACAATATTACCTTTGAACAATCGACTATCGAAGAAATCAGCGTTTCCGATCGCACCTTGGATGCCGTGTTGGGGCTCAGTATTCTTCACTTACTGGAAAACAAGGAAGCAGCGATCGCCAAGGTTCATAAGATGCTCAAACCGGGTGGCATATTTGTCACCAGTACGGCGTGCCTTGGAGACTATATGAAGTGGTTTCAGTTCGTCGCAGCGATTGGGAAATTCTTTGGTTTGATACCGTTGGTCAAGGTCTTTACGACAAAAGAATTGGAAAACAGTTTGACCGATGCCGGTTTTGAGATTGACTACCAATGGCAACCGGACAAAGGCAAAGCGGTGTTTATCGTGGCGAAGAAGGCTGAATAGACATAGTTATGTGTCCGTATTCTGGCCGAATGCAGACATATGAACGAGGACAAATGCCCCCTAACTCCAACGTTATGGACTACTTAAAGCCTTTGAGTAATTTAGAAAAGTCAATTCGACAGTTAAGCATATGGTCATCCCTCTCCAGCATGACGGAGTACTAACACGGATTGCATCGGGATCTCGTTCAGCACTTGAGCAATCGGTGGAATGACAAAATTTTTGATTCAAACTCCTTTCTCCGTTTCCCATCCACAAACAGGTAACCCGCTCCACTCGAACGAGCCGATATCCTGCAGAATGGATAGGTGACTTTGCCAGTCGTGGCATCGCCAATCTTTCGCTTACCAAATCTATGTCTGAATCCGTAGCTCCCGACTCCCAATCAGAAATCCCTACAGCCTCTGAAACCGAAGCCACTCAACCCGACGTCACCGAGACCAAAGGATCCCGCGCCCGCCAAATGCTGGGCATGAAAGGTGCAGATGTCAGCGAGCGCTCCGTCTGGCAGCTCCACTTGCAGTTGATGAAACCCGTCACCTGGATTCCGCTTATGTGGGGGGTAATTTGCGGGGCAGCGTCCTCGGGAGGCTACAGCTGGACGTGGAACTGCTTTGCCCAATCGCTGGTATGCATGTTCATGTCGGGGCCGCTGTTGACGGGCTATACCCAAACCATTAACGACTACTACGATCGCGAGATCGACGCCATTAACGAACCCTACCGACCCATTCCTTCCGGAGCCATTTCCCTCAAGCGAGTGGTGGCTCAAATTTTGCTTCTTGCCCTGCTCGGGCTGGGAGTGGCGTTTGGCTTAGATGTTTGGGCGGGTCACGATTTCCCCATCATGGCTGTTTTGGCCGCCTTCGGTATTTTCGTGGCCTACATCTATTCCGCTCCCCCCATCAAGCTAAAGCAGAATGGTTGGCTGGGGAACTATGCCCTTGGGGCAAGCTACATTGCCTTGCCTTGGTGGGCCGGCCACGCCTTGTTTGGTGAATTGAATGCGACCGTGATCGTGCTGACCCTGATTTACAGCATCGCTGGCTTGGGGATTGCTGTGGTCAATGACTTTAAGAGCGTTGAAGGCGATCGCGAGTTGGGGCTGCAATCTCTCCCCGTTGTTTTTGGAGTTGAAAAAGCCGCCTGGATTTCCGCCAGCACCATCGATATTTTTCAGTTGGGCATGGCAGGTTTCTTGGTCTATGTCGGAGAAAACCTGTTGGCAACTGTCTTGGTATTCCTGGTCATTCCCCAGATCGTCTTACAGGACATGTACTTCCTGCGCAACCCAGTGGAAAACGATGTGAAGTATCAAGCCAGCGCTCAACCATTTCTCGTCCTGGGAATGTTGGTGATGGCGTTCGGTATGGCCCACGCAGGCATCTAAACCACGCAATAGTTGCTGATTGGCTTTGTACAGCTCCACAATTAAGGTTTTTTAGGGGTCGCCTACTGGGCGGCCTTTTGTTCTAAAGGCTCGGTAGGTACTGGCGCGTTGGGTACTGGCTCCCTCGCTGGTTGTGGGCTGCGAACGGTTCCCACCCCTAGAACAAAGTAGAGCACAGCCGCCAGCACGCAGAATGCGATCAGAAAACTGAGGACCATTTCCAGAACGGAGCTGGACTCCTTATCCTCTGATGAGGCAACAGGTTCACTCGATGGCTCTTCTTCTGAGACAGGTTTTTGCGGATCCACAGCTGCAGGGGCAGATGCTTCTGTCGCTCTATTGTGAACGGGGGAGCTTAAAGGGGGAATCGGTTCGGGCGATGACTCCTCTGGCACGGTAGCGATAGTATCCTTCAGGACTTCTTCAAGCGACTCAGGTGCTGATACGTCAGCCTGCGAATCTGCGGTCTCCCATACCTGTAGGAATGCTGTGGAGTCAATGCTGCTCGGGATTGGGATAGCGATATCTTCGGCACCGGCTTCGGCAGGACCGATCTCTAAAGCGCTTGGCTCGGGGGCGATTTGTATGTCAGGGGTAGTTTCTATCTCGGGGGGAAATTCTTTTAGATGGTCTAGACCGGTCCCTGTGATGAAACTCAATGCGTCCTTAGCACCGGCAAAGACCATGGGAGGACCAGATGGCGAACTGTTAGCAGCCAATCTGGATGGGCGGGTTGTCATTGACCCTGCAGTGGGCAGGGATATCGATGCGTTAAAGGTTGGAGCTAGCGATCTCCAAGGGAGAGCCGGAGTTCCAGCCGCTGGAGGCTTCGGGCTGAGTGGCAAAGACATTGCCATTTCTACGATACCGCCTACTGGTTTGACCCCCTCTGCAGAGACTGCATTCGGTCGATAGACCTGCGCACTCGAGGATACAGAAGAGACAGCGGTTTGGGGTTTAGGTGACCTACCTCTAGCCAAGGGGGACTGAACTTCCAATGGGACGCTTGAAGTCGTGAGAACCGGCACAGCCGATTTCGATGCAAACATCGAGCAACCTTTCGGTAGCGCTACCGGACTGTAAAAACTTAGCCCTGACGACCTCCTAGGGAGGGCAGGTATAGCTGTTTGCGGAGGTTTGGGTCCACAAGGAAAGGGATAAGACATGCGAGTTCACCCACGCAGTTAGCAATTGATACTATCCTCCCCATAAGACCGCCGGTAGTCACGGGACTCGTCGTAACAGTTCCTATCGATCTTTATGCCTCGAGATAGGCCACAAGTGCGTTTAATTTGTCCCAAGCAGCTCCGCTGGCCAAAATATCTTTAGCTTTGGTGACACCTGCTCCCCATTCGTCCACATTGCCTGCCACCCACAACGCTAAAGCTGAATTCAATGCGACAGCCTCCGTTTGAGCGGTGGTGGCCCTCCCCTGCAATACGGCTGTCATGATGGCGGAGTTTTCCGCCACCTCTCCCCCTTTTAAATCGGCTAGGGTTGCCGCTTTCAGTCCCAGGGATGCAGGCTCAAGCACGACTGTTTTCACCTGACCGTTCTTCAACACGGCCATATCGGTTGGAGCACCCAAGCCCGCTTCGTCTAACCCCTCGCGACCGTGCAGGGAAATCGCCCGCTGGCATCCCAGCAGCTTAAACGCCTCGGCGATAGTCTCCACCAACTCAGGACTGTAGACCCCCACCACCTGCCCCGTCGGCCCCAGCGGATTGACCAATGGCCCCAACAGGTTAAAAACCGTCCGCACCTTCAGGGTCTTGCGGTAGGGGACCACTGCTTTCATAGCAGGGTGCCAGCCCGGTGCGAACAGGAACGTAATCCCCACCTCGTTCACCGCCGAGCGAATGCGATCGCCATCCGCCTGCAAATTGACCCCCAAAGCTTCTAAAACATCGGCAGAGCCCACTTTGCTAGAGGCAGAACGGTTGCCGTGTTTGGCCACAGGGATACCAGCTGCACTGACCACAAATGCCACCGCTGTCGAGATATTGAACGTTCCGGCTCCATCCCCCCCCGTTCCGCAGGTGTCCACCAACACGGGCAGGTTTAGGGGTTCCCCCTTCGATGCCCGTTGCAAAACTCGAGCCATTCCTGCCAGTTCAGGGGCAGTCACTCCTTTTGCCTGTAATGCGGCCAATAGCGCTCCAGAAGTGACATCCGGTACTTCTCCTGCCAGCCAACCATTCATCAGCTGTTCCGCTTGGGTTTCGGATAACGACTGGCGATCGAGCAGTTGTTGCAGGAGCTGGGGCCAGATATTAGTTGCTGGAGACGTAGCAGTCATAAATCTGTGCTGGGTAAGACTTGTACAGTTCGCAATAATTCTAGTCGCGTCGGGTTGCCTAAGTATTGCCTTCCCACGAACTGCAATGATTCGTTGGCTCCTGTGCATGGACATGTCGGTCATAGGGACAATAGCTATATTCCCGACACAACCTGCTGGCAATCAAACAACTTGAAAGAAGGCGATCGCCAGATTCAATTGGGCAAACGATTTAGATCGGCATGCCCTCGCACTAAAATTCTTGCCAGCGGCCCATCCAGAACGATTCATCCATCACAATCATGAGCGCCACCTTTACCCTGTCCATTCCACTCCCCCATACGGAAGGAGTTTCTTTACAGGCGCGATTGACGACGCCCGATCCACCCCAAGAGGGGCCTTCTCTCCTTATCCTGCCGGGGAGTGGTTTTAGCGATGGCGACGGAAACGATCGCGATTTAGGCTTTGCCCCACTGGCCCAGCTGGCTACAGCTCTAGGGGATGCAGGATTTGCGTCCCTCCGCTTCGATCGCCGGGGCACCGGGGCTACAGGGGGAGATTACGTGAGTCCTGCAGAAGAATTGCAGGATTTCGTCACCGTTCTGACTTACGTTAGCCAACTCCCCGAATTTACGAAACCTTGGGTGGTGGTGGGCTGGGGAGAGGCGGCAGCTTGGGCGGGCATTCTGACCCAACAACAACCTGACTTGGTGGACGGCGTGGTTCTAATTTCTACCCCGACCGGGGCAATGGCCGATCTGTTTCCCTTCCGCCAAACCACAGAAGAAGCACTGGCCGCTACCCCACCCGAGGAACACCCAGCTCTGCTAAAGCGCCTGGTAGATGACTATGCCAGTCGCTCGCCGCTGTTTATGTTCAAACCCATTTTTCACATTGACTGTCCGCTACTTGTTCTGCATGGGGACATGGACTGGGTGTGTCCTGTTTACTGCTCTCGCCAACTGGCTGCGGAATTGGAGCGCCGACAGCAGGGACCGTCAGATTGGACCTACCGGGAGCTACCGGGGCTAGATCGCTGGTTAATCCGTACCGATTGCTGGCGATCGCTCGCCGAACAGCTGCAACCCCATTGGGCGATCGATACGGGAGCGGTGGATATCCTGGTAGACTGGTTAACACAAAAATTTCGTGTTCAAAAGTCGTGACTCGCCCCACAGCGAGTTTTTTAAGTGTTTGGATCGGGAGATAGGAACGTTGCGCCAGATTGTGCTTGCCGGAAACTGGAAAATGCACATGACTCAAGCGGAAACCCGCGCCTACCTAGACAGCTTTTTGCCTCAAATTGAGAACCTTCACCCTGCCCGCCAGGTGCTGTTGTGCGTTCCCTTCACCGATCTGACTACTGCTCTAGAGGCCACCGCAAATTCTCCGGTGAAAATCAGTGCTCAGAACGTTCATTGGGAAGAAAAAGGGGCGTTTACTGGAGAGATTTCAGCATCGATGTTGTCTGAAATGGGGATTCAGTTCGTTGTGATTGGCCATAGCGAACGACGGGAGTATTTCGGTGAAACAGACGCAACAGTAAACAAGCGACTCCTAGCCGCTCAAAAGGCTGGGATAACACCAATTTTGTGTGTGGGTGAAAGTAAGGCTACCCGCGATGCTGGCGATACTGAGGCTTGGATCTTTCGCCAGCTGGAAGAGGACTTGGTGGGTGTCGATCAAAACAATCTCATCATTGCTTACGAACCTATTTGGGCGATCGGAACGGGCGATACCTGCGATTCTGGTGAGGCTAACCGCATCATCGGGCTGATTCGCAGCAAACTCTCTAACAAAGATGTGCCCATCCAATACGGAGGGTCTGTGAAGCCTACCAACGTAGACGAAATTATGGCGCAGCCACAAATCGATGGGGCACTTGTAGGGGGCGGCAGTCTTACGCCTGATAGTTTTGCGCGCATCGCAAACTACCAAGTTATTTAGCCCTATTGGGTAGCCCCTTCCCCCTAATACTGTTCTGCATCCAATCCACTCGACTGAGACGCCATGCTCCAAGTGACTTGAAAGTCTCTTCATTTCTCAATCATTGGCGGTTTGACGATCGCGAGAAAACAGTGCGTTCTGGCATTTGCTGGTGAGCAACTCTATAAAAACTGAGTTGTCCCTACGATGTAAAGTTCTCTAGCAATGTGGGCCCTCACCCGCGTTCGAGCTTGAAACCTACGGTATAGTGCGGGTGTTTTTAACAAAACATTGAGGTTCGTTATGCCCTTAAGCGAAGGTCAGATCTTTTTCATCCTCTTACATGCCCTCATTCCCGCTACGTTTGCAATGTTGTTGGGTAGCTCTTTGGCTGAAGGGTAGGCTTTCTGCCTCAGTCTCCAGACTTACGCAAAAAAACAACGAACCGCCTGTCAATCCTCTAGGGAATTCTGCAGGCGGTTTGTTGGTATGGATACTCGTTCGCTCCACGCTGGGCGGTTGAGAGATCGCGCGCTAGTCAGCCTCAGTCACCTCGACCTTGGTGGATTCGGAGGAATCGCTGCTGCTTTCGCTATTCATCTCATCCTTAAATCCCCGAATGGCCTTTCCCATGGAACTCCCGAGTTCGGGTAGCTTTTTGGGGCCAAATACGACTACGGCAATCACGCCAATCACGGCGAGTTCAGGAATGCCCATTCCGAAGATACTCATGCTGTTCTCCTATTTCTTGGCAGTCTGCACGCGTTCGCCGGTTACCGGCACAATGCCCATCAGCCTATCACGCAGTGATTCAGGCGATTGTTCGTTCAGGGTTAGCATTCGATCGGGCTGTCTGAACGGGATTGATGGAATCGTAGGTTTGATGAGCTGCAGTATGAAGTATGAAAGGGCTGGACGGACGGAAAACGTGCACATCTAGAGCGCCAACCCATCCTTTTTCTCTGGCTGCATCTCTACCAAAGCCACTGCATCAATTCTAGCGTCGACAATACCGCATCCCCGGCAATTGCTCGACCGTTCCCCCTAATTCCATCATCAGTAACGTACTGGAGAGGGTGCTGGCATCGAGTCCGGTTCTGTTTGCCAACAAATCAAACGGAAGCGACTCTTCCAATGCCTGCCAAATGCAGAGTTCTGTCGGACTAAGTTCGGGGGGCTGCGAGGAAGGTTTGCGAATGGGAGACGTGTCAGCTGGCGTACAGGTGATGGAGGAATCCAGAGACTGCAGTAATTCCGAGATACCTAGAATTTGGGTGGCGCCGCGATCGATCAGTTCTAGGCAGCCCCTTGCTTGAGGGGTCTCCAGGGACCCCGGCAATGCATATACATCGCGGTTGTAATCATTGGCTAAGCGAGCGGTAATCAATGCTCCGGAGCGGCTGGGAGCTTCCAGAATCAGTGTGGCTTGCGATAGAGCCGCCACTATCCGATTCCGTCGTGGGAAGTGACCTCGCTCGGGACCTGTTCCACAGGGGTACTCGCTGACGAGCATTCCACCCTGGCGTATTTGGGCCGCCAGCAGTTCGTTTTTTGGGGGATACACCACATCCACTCCCGTGCCCAGCACTGCAATGGTAGGACTACCCACATCGATCGCCGCTTGGTGGGCCAAGGCATCGATCCCCAGCGCTAAACCTGAAACGATGGTGTATCCTACTTCTGCTAGACCCCGACCAATTTTCGTGGCCCATCTACGCCCGTAACTGCTGGGCGATCGCGTTCCCACCATGGCAATGGCAGGTGACCACGCCCGCTGGGTTCCAGTGACATAAAGCAACGGAGGCGGGTCCGGAATTTCCCACAGCATCGACGGATAGTGACTGTCCGCTGGAGTGATGACATCGATAGCCTGCGAGAGACCGGCGGTCATTTGTTCGGCAACGTTCGCAACCTCAAGAGGATCTCGCTGCCCGGCAATCGCATCCGCCAGCACCAAGCCAATGCCCTCCACTTGGAGCAAGTCAGCGGCAGTGCTCTCCCAAGCTGCTCGGAGGGAACCGAACTGCAGAAAAAGCTGTTTGAGACGGCTCGGGCCAATGCCATCAATGCTGGACCAAGCCAGCCAGTAGGAGCGATCGCTGGGCTGTGGGCGGGGGCTAATGCTGATGGGGGCAGTAGTGAAAGGTTTGGACAAGTTAGGTACTGGCAAGGAAGGAATTTCGTCGGGGAGGTGAACAAGCGGGGTTGCTTGAACTAGCGTTTAAGAAAAAGCATGCCAAACTTCCTTCGGGATGACATCCGCAGATTTCTCAGCTTGTGGGCCAGGTGCAGGGTGAACGTACGGAGATGACTGAGACGACGATCGCTCAATGTGCCATAAGAAAAACTCAATGATTTAGAAGGTAAAATAAAGTTAGCTTGCAGCTGCGCAAAAAATGTTTGAGGCTTGGATTAGCGATCGCAAAATTCCTATCTTTTTGTAACAGGGAATCCCAACTGAAGACGTGGGCGTACCATTGAGCAAAAGGGTTTCGGCATCCCTAGCCCCAAAATTGACGGAACTGCATCTATGGTGTTTTAGTAGATACATCCCAGCCGAAGACCACTACCCGTGCAAGGCTCACCCATGGTTTCACAGCTCGAAATTGCTTCCCCCACCAACGCTTCAGTGAGCTACTTGGTCAAAGGGGCCGTTCACCTCTATATCAACCCCCACCGCAGTTTTTTCAGTACCGTAATTGCCCAAGCGATGCGCGTGGCAGGGCAAGGCACCTCTGTTTTAGTCGTGCAGCTCTTGAAGGGGGGGATCAATCAGGGGGCAGACAACGGAATTTTGCTCGGTAGTCACCTGAAATGGGTGCGGTGCGGGATTGAGCGCTGTATCGATACACCGCATCTAGAGCCCGAAGAACAAGTGGCTTTAGATGAGTTGTGGCAGTTTACAAAGGATGCAATTCAGTCCGGTGAGTACGGCTTGGTGGTGTTAGATGAGCTGGGATTAGCTCTTAAATTAGGCCTGATTGCAGAGGATGACGCCCTCTCAGTGCTGCAAAATCGCCCCCCTTCGATGGACGTCTCTATAACGGGACCAGAAATGCCCGAATCGTTACTCGAAATGTCAGAACAAATTACTCATCTCAAAAGCATTGCTTAAGTCACCGGGAAAGATTGTTCGGCATTTTTTAAGATTTTGAATTGGGTTTGTTGGCCAAGACAATCAGTTTTTGGCCAATTTTTTTGGGCGTGAATAGCGATTAGTGGTATGGCCCAGTTTCGGACTGCGGTTGTATGAGACTGAGTTCCCAGTCAAACGTCATCTGGAACCCGCTAAAATTCTGCGGCCTCCAGCATCTTGGTGGGTTGCTTTTTGAGTTCTTGCAGGAATTCTCTCAGCTCTGAT
The DNA here is from genome assembly GCA_051439605.1 of Synechococcus sp. Lineage (GTDB taxonomy): Bacteria > Cyanobacteriota > Cyanobacteriia > Thermostichales > PCC-7336 > PCC-7336. Next base: position 10,641 of record JBFRWN010000061.1, on the reverse strand, counting down.
TCGTCCAGTTGCTGGCGAGACTGTTTTTGGAATCGCTCCTTGAGGAAGCGCCGACCCTCTTTGGGCCCCCAGCCGATGCGGGTAAGTTCCACATCTGTTTTGGCAATGAGTTCGGATAAGTCCTCGATGTCTGGTGCTGGTTCTGGTGTTGCAGGAGGTGTTGACTTGCGGATGGGTTTGCTGGGTTCGGGAACCGGTGGCGGAGTTGCCCATTCATCGACAGAACTGAAGCTGCTGTCACCGTTACTGCCGTTGCTACTGCTGTCAAGGCGACTACTACCGCTAAAACCGATGCCACTAACAGCTTGGGATGTCAGCACTGGCGATGAGACACTAGCGGGGCCACCGCCGAGCGAGGCGAGATGAAGGGAATCATCGACGCCAGCAATACGTAATGCTCGATGAATAGCAGCGTCTTCGGCTTCCTCGACGGTGGTGGAGGCAGCCATTCCAGAACCCAGTGGGACTCCTCCCACGACAATTTGGGCCTTCACAACATAGAGGCCCTCCTCAACCCGCAGGAGCTCTGTCACAACGCTACCGAGGGGATGGCGATCGCGGAATGAGGACAGCATAAGTAGATGGGGGTCCGTGCCTGATACACCCATTGTGGCCTTCTAAGAATAACGGAGCAACCGCCGGCTGGATATACCGACGGATGCGCACTGTGGGGGGAATGATAATAGTGCAGATATTTGGATGGAGTCGAGGGCTATTCAACGGGAGCAGGTACGGGTGTATGCACGCGTCGAATGGGAAAATTCGCAATTAAGGCGGTGGCCCCATCTTCGCTAGACAAGTCAAATTCGAACCCTTCACGGTCCAGTTCAACGTATTTAGACAGCACGTCCATGATCTCTTCGCACATGGACTCCAGCATGGCCGGGCTCAGCTGGGCACGATCGTAGGCCAGAACGAATTTGAGTCGATCTCGGGCCCGCTCGCTGCTGGTGGTTTTGCTATTTCGAGAGAGCAACTGTTCTAGAAAATCTATCAGGTTCATAGTGGGGGAGGCGTCACTACTGGGAATTAGCTGCTGAGGGTACTGAGAAACCGCTTGAACCGAGATACAAACGTATCGTTAAGGCTCCTGACATCTAAAAAGGGAACCTTTTTCCCTTCCAGCCGCTGGGCCACGTTGTTGAAGGCAATCCCGGCATAGGCCAACTCGGGGGCCATTACCATTGGTTCACCGTTATTGGTGGATACGATCACTGCCTCGTCTTCGGGAATAATCCCCAGCATGGGCACCGACAGGATTTCCTTGACGTCATCCACCGACATCATGGAGTTGGAATGCACCATCTCGGGGCGAATGCGGTTGAGCACCAGACGAGTGACATAGATTTGGGCTGCCTCCAGCAGACCAATCACGCGGTCGGCGTCCCGCACGGCCGAGATATCGGGGGTGGTTACAACAATGGCTTCGTTAGCCTTAACAATTGCGTTTTGGAAGCCCTGCTCGATCCCTGCCGGACAATCGATCAAGATGTAGTCAAATTTGGGGGCCATGCGATCGATCAGCTCCCCCATCTGGTCGGGGGTGACCGCTGTTTTATCCCGCGATTGCGAAGCGGGCATCAGCATCAAGTCAGGATTTCGACGGTCTTTAATTAACGCTTGTTCGAGGCGGCAATCTCCGTTGATGACGTCGATCGCCGTATAGACTACGCGATTCTCTAACCCTAAGAGGAGATCGAGGTTACGCAATCCAAAATCGGCATCCACCAGCGCCACCCGTTTGCCGGCCTTGGCCAATGCTGCCCCAATGTTGGCAGTGGCGGTGGTTTTGCCCACACCACCTTTGCCCGATGTCACCACAATAATGCGGGTCATACAGCTCTCCGCAAATACTCCGATACGCTAGTAATTCGAATGGCATCCCCTTCTAGGTAAGCCACTTCCGGTGTAGGGAACTGCAGGTCCCCCTCCGGTGCCCGCGCCACGCGATCGGTTAATCGCAATTGGGTGGGCATGAGATAGAGCGCCATAATGGTCGCCGCTTTGTACCCTGTTGCCCCGGCATGGGCGATACCCCGTAAGCGTCCCCAAACCAGGATGTTGCCTCCTGCTTCAATCTCTCCACCGGGATTGACATCCCCCACTACGACGACAGAGCCTTTGTGTTGAATGGCAGTGCCAGAGCGGACGGTGGTGTTGATATACAGCGTGTTGGCGAAGTCCCCCTGCAGGGGGTGAGGAGCTAAGGGCGCTGTTTGTTCCACAGAATAACCCAACTGCACGGCGGCGATCGCCGTTCGGTTACAAGAGGTTTGTACCCGATGCAGGCCCAGGTTCTTGGTAGCAGCAAACGAGGCGATCGCCTCTAGCTGCTGGCTATCCAACGGCCAATCCCCTGCCCACAACACCAAATGGGATTGCCCCAAGGTCAGTTGAGGGGTGGCCTGCAACCGGAGAGTAATCTGCGGCCACAGTTCTTGCCAACTCAACTTTGCGGGCGGGAGATGCAGGTGAACGCCTGCTGCGTTGCCACGAATGTAAACCTGTGGAGGAAGGGAGGACATACAGGGAACGAAAGTGCAAAACCCAATGGTGCTAAGACTTGTAGCATCACCCAACATTGCTCGTAGCCCTTGCCAATAATCGTTATGCTTAAGAAATCGTTCACAAAACTTCACCGATGGCACGCGATCTACGCCAATTTCTTCGACTGCTAGACAAACGGGGGCAACTACAGCGGGTTACCGCTCTTGTAGATCCCGATCTGGAAATTGCCGAGATTAGCAATCGCATGTTGGCGTCGGGCGGCCCTGCCCTCCTGTTCGAGAACGTAAAAGGCTCTCCATACCCGGTGGCGGTGAACTTGATGGGTACGCTGGAACGGGTGTGTTGGTCCATGAACATGGAGCAGCCGCAGGAGCTAGAAGAACTGGGCAAGAAGTTGGGCATGTTGCAGCAGCCCAAACCCCCCAAAAAGATTTCACAGGCGGTGGAGTTTGGCAAAGTCCTCTTCGATGTTGTGAGGGCCAAGCCCGGTCGTGCCCTCCTGCCCCCCTGTCAGCAGGAGGTGGTGATGGAGGAGACGCTTAACCTCAACACAATTCCAATGATTCGTCCCTATCCGGGCGACGCTGGAAAAATCATCACGATGGGATTGGTGATTACCAAAGACTGCGAGACGGGAATTCCCAACGTGGGGGTGTACCGCCTGCAGTTGCAGTCCGACAAGACAATGACCGTTCACTGGTTATCGGTGCGGGGCGGTGCGAGGCACTTACGCAAGGCTGCGGAACGGGGCCAAAAGCTAGAAATTGCGATCGCCCTGGGCATCGATCCTCTGCTTCTGATGGCGGCAGCCACTCCCATTCCCGTTGACCTGTCTGAGTGGTTGTTTGCTGGCCTGTACGGCGGTTCCGGCATTAATTTGACGAAGTGCAAAACGCTGGATTTGGAAGTGCCTGCAGATGCGGAATTCATTCTGGAGGGGACGATTACCCCCGGTGAAATGCTTCCCGATGGACCGTTTGGAGATCACATGGGGTATTACGGCGGTGTAGAGGATTCTCCGTTAGTTCGGTTCCACTGCATGACCCACCGTCGCGAGCCCGTGTACCTGACCACGTTTAGCGGACGCCCGCCTAAGGAAGAAGCCATGATTGCGATCGCCCTCAACCGCATTTACACGCCGATTTTGCGGCAGCAGGTGTCTGAAATTGTGGATTTCTTCTTGCCAATGGAGGCATTAAGCTATAAGGCAGCGGTGATTTCCATCGATAAGGCGTATCCCGGCCAAGCGCGGCGAGCGGCGCTGGCCTTTTGGAGCGCGTTACCCCAATTCACGTACACCAAGTTTGTGATTGTGGTGGATAGGGAACTTAATATCCGCGATCCTCGTCAAGTAATTTGGGCTATTACATCCAAGGTTGACCCGGTGCGAGACGTGTTTATTTTGCCAGAGACGCCGTTTGACACGCTGGATTTTGCCAGTGAGAAACTGGGTCTAGGAGGCCGTATGGGGATTGATGCCACTACCAAGGTTCCACCGGAAACGGATCACCCCTGGGGGGAAGCGTTGGAGTCCGATACGGATGTTGCCGCAATGGTGGATCGCCGTTGGGCGGAGTATGGCTTTACCGATCTCAATCTGGAGGAAGTCGATCCCAGTTTGTTTGGCTACGACATCCGTTAAGGACCGTAATCGTATGAGAGGGCATTTAGATGGACGTCAGCACCTGCAACTGTTCGCAAGAAATTCGCTGGGTCTCGAGGGTTCCAGATTTAGAGACGGTGACCTCCAAATCAGCATCGAGCGGGGCCTCGAACATGAGCTGTTGATGCGGGAATATAATGCGTTCGAACTGATTGCTCAAACCGTGGACCAGGCGAATCGCCTGGACGTGAACGGATGAATTGACGTAGCAGCAGAGGGTACCGGGGGCGGCAACGGACATGAGAACGGCCATAGGCTTATCCAACCAGTCTCAGAAGGTTTATAAAAAGAGCCCCAAAAGGAGCTTGGCGGAAACGTGTGAATGCGCAAAGAATTGTGCGGGCTAGCCTGCATTGATTCGACAGAGCCCTCAGACAATATTGTCCGAGTCGCGCGATCGCTCTGTCGTTTTGCTATGGGAAGTAACTTAACCGAGTCGAGAGGCAACCCGTAAAGGAAATTTGATACTTAATTTCTAATACGGAAACGAAACACTTCGATACACTTTTACGTTTTCTTTATATTCTGCTGTAAACATCTTTATACTCTGTTGTAAATAACATTTTGAAGGTTGGCTGGGGGTGAGTCTAGCGTTAATCACTATTGATTTGACTAACTTTGCCTCTGGAAGTTGACACTGCAACCAGTCAGCCTTTCTCTGCGATTCCACGTCCGAGCAAAACAAATAGCACTAGGCATCCTTGCATCACTCCAGCCAACGACGAATCCAATTGCAGCGCTAGTGGCAGCTGCAAGCTACCCACATTCAAGGCGCTGAAGAAGAAAGCGATCGGCAAAATCCATAGGGCATCAAATCCTGCCAACATCACCACTAATAAGCCCAAGAAGCCGAGGTTGCTTGAAATATTTGGAATCAGGCGATGAAAGACCGCCAACACCTGTAACGCTCCCGCCAAACCAGCCAGCGCACCGCAGAGCACAAACGCAGTCAGTCGCTGCCGCACCGCCGGAATTCCCAGCACGTAAGACGCCCGCAAGTTACTGCCCACTGCCCGCAATTTGAGACCGAAATAAGTCCCCCGCAACGTCACGATGGTCATAACGAGGGCAAAAGCCGCGATCGCCAATGCAATCCAGCTAGCTTCCGTCTCCCCCACAGTCGGCAGCCACACCGCGCGATCGAACGGTTCTGTCCCGCTTAACGACGCTACACCCGGTCGTTTCCAAGGACCAAAAATCAGGTAAATCGCCAACCCCTGGGCCACAAAATTGAGCCCCAAGCCAGCAAAAATCTCGTTCACCTTGCCGTAAACATTCAACGCCCCCACCGTTAGTCCCCAAACTACGCCCCCAAGCAGACCGAAAACTAGCCCAAAAAAGATGGTGAGAGGAGGGGGGAATGCAACCTGGAAAATACGCAGGGCAAACGTCGTACCAATCGCCCCAAAGGCAATCTGCCCCTCCACCCCCAGGTTGTACAGCCCCGCCGTAAACGTAAACGCCAACCCCGCCGATGCCAGCACCAGCGGGCCAAGGGTGGAAAGAATTCTAGCCAGGCGATCGTCAGACCCAAATGCCCCCACCCAGAGGCTATGGGCCACCTCAACCGGAGACGCCCCGATCGTCACCAGCAACAGAGATATCACGAGCAGGGACAGCGCCACCGCTCCAATACGGAAGGTGAGAGTCTTGCTCATGCCTGCAATTTGCCTCCAATCTTTTGCCCTAATAGCTCTGCCGTAAGCTCTTGGGCGGGAATGGGTTCCGACACACCACCGCCACTGAACACCAATACACGATCGCTGTACTGCACTATTTCATCCAGATCGGCGGAAGCAAACAGGATAGAAGTTCCCTGCCGACAGCGTTCCAGCAGCTGTTGCCACACCCACAAAGCTGACTCGATATCGAGACCGCGTGTGGGATGCTCCATTAACAGCAGAGATAGGGAGGGGGGCAACAGCGCCAATTGGGTGCGCTGCTGGTTGCCCCCCGACAGGCTTTCGACGGGGGAATGGGATTGACCACGAATGTTGAACCGAGCGATCGCCGCCTGCGTTGCAGTCATCGCTTCAGACCGCTGCACGAACCAACCGGGGTTGGGAACGCGCAGCATAACGTGCTCGCAAATGGACAATCCAGAAATGAGTCCGTCCTGCAGGCGATCGGCGGGCAGATAGTTCACCCCCGATTTGAGATAGCGATCGTAGGGTCTCCCCGCCATATCTCGGCCATCTAACGCTATTGCCCCCAACCGAGGGGGCAATAACCCCGCACAGGCCAGTAGCAGAAGCTGCTGACCGTTGCCCTCTAACCCTGCACAACCAATCACCTCCCCCGAACGTACGTCTAAGCGATCGAGCTGCAGCTGCAGGCGCTCGGTTTCGACCGCTAACTCGCGCAGGTGCAACCGCACCTCTCCAGTTGCCGTCGCCGGTTTGCTGGGCTGCGCCAGTTCGCCCCCAAACATCAGTTTGACCAGTTCGCGATCGGGACAAGGAATCTCTGCATGACCCACCATCCGCCCCTGACGCATTATCGAAACGCGATCGCACAGCACCTGCACATCCTCCAGCTTGTGGGAGACAAAGATAATTGACGTGCCTGCTTCTGCTAGCTGCTTGAGGGCAGAAAACAGTAAGTCCTTCTGGATGGCAGAAATGCCCGTGGTGGGTTCATCCAAAATCAGTACGCGCACCCCTAAAGAAAGCAGACGCATCATTTCCAGTTGCTGCCGCTCCCCCACACTGAGGTTGAGGAGCGTCTCGCGGGAATCGATCCGGAAACCAAATCGGTCACAAAGTTCGAGCAAAGTAGCAGCCTGATGGCGGCGTTCGAGCCACCAACCGCCATTTCTACCGGCCATAAAATTTTCCAGCACCGTCATGGGGGGAAAATCCAGCGGATCTTGGTGCAGCATGCCGATACCGGCCTGAATGGCATCCGCAGGAGTTGCGATTGCGGTTGGACGATCGTCTAGCAGTAATTCCCCTGCATCCCAAGCCAAAAAGCCACTCAGCATCTTCACCAGCGTGCTTTTGCCCGCACCGTTCTCCCCCAGCAACCCGTGGATGCTTCCCGAGGCGATATCGAGGAAGATGCGATCGTTAGCCAGAACCGAACCGAATCGCTTGGTGACTCCCCGCAGTGTGATGCGCATTATTCGCTGGGTCCTTCAATCCCTTTCAAGAGCTGGGGCATGTACCAAATTTGTTCGAGGGTAGCTGTCTCGCCAGCCGCCACAAATTCACTGCCATCCTGGAACTGCAACGGTCCTTCGTAGAGGTCGATACTGCCATCCCCCAGCCTGGCAATAAATTCGTTGAGGAACTCTTTGTCTGTGTCCGAGAGTGCATCCCCCTGCTGGAAGCCCACTGCAGAGGTCTCGACATCGTTGAGGTCACTCCAGTTGGGGGCCGCCCAAACGAACTCCCCTTCAAAGGAGCCTGCGGCAGCCGCCAGAGCTGCCTCTAGATATGACGGTCCCCAGTTGTAAGTAGGCACCCCCACGCAGATGTCGGGGGCCAGGTCGCAGCCTGTGGGCAGAGTGTAGTGGAGGAATTTCACGTCTTTTCCCGCTTCGGCGGCTTTGGCCGCTTGGGTGGCCACCTCAGGGGTGTCGATGCCGGTCATGACAACGTCGTAGCCATCGTTAAAGAAACTGTCTGCCACTTGGGTCGGGTCGAGGGTGACACCGGGGATGTTGAACCAGAAGCCAATCCAACTCACTTTGAACGCTAAGTCTGAGGGGTTTTGATTGCGATACACTTGCCAGCAATAGTCCGCCCCCAGGTAGGCAGCGGAGACCAGCCGCCGGGTTTCATCGTTAATCAGCGGCCCTAAAAAGCCGATTTTCCCCTCTTCTGTGGTCAGGGCAGCTGCGCAGCCGGCGATCGCCCGTCCGTATTCCATCTGCACCATGACGTTGCCCAGGTTGGGCTGGTCCTTGAAGTTCTGTCCCTCTTCCCAGGCGTAGTCGCCGGTGGAATGAATGATGGCGATGTCAGGGTGTTTTTGGGCGGTGGCGAGGGCATCGTCTTTGTGGTCGTCGGAGTTGAAGATAATCATGTCCGCACCGTCGTCAATCAGGTCGTCTGCTACTTGAGCTGCCTGCAGGTTGGGGCGATCGGCGGGGTTGATGCGATCGGCGAAGTCGAAGGTGGCGTTGGGCATGTTTTTGATGACATATTCCACCCCTTCAAAGTGCGCTTGGCTCCAGCCGGCGTCTTCTTTGGGGCCGACTAAAATCAAGCCAATTTTAAATTCTTCGGAGGAACCGCTAGGGGTATCGGGATCGGTGCTGACGTCTCCACCACCGCAGGCGGCTAGGAATGCTGTGGCGATTCCCACTATCCAAACAGCAGGCTTTGTCCGCGTAGCGTTTTTTATCAACAAACTCAGGCGTGAAATGTCCAAATGCTCTTGCACGTTCAATTCCCTCAACGTTCCGAAATCCACGTGTCTCGCAGGCGAGACCCAAATCATCATGTCTCGTGGGCGAGACCCAAATCATCATGGCTCAAGAGCGAGACCCAAGGCCTCAAAACCTGTAGGTGAGGTCAAAGTCTTCAAAACCTGCAGGCGAGACTGAGACTGATTTTACTCTTTAGTTTCTGGGATCTGATAGCCTTTGAGACTGCTTGCGGGATTTGGGTGTCAACTACACTAGTACTGAGCTGTACGAGTCTTGAAACATGTTTGCTGTTGTCACGCCAGACCAGCTTCAGTTGCCTGAAGGGGCGATCGTTCGTTTGCCGGGGAGTTGGGCTGAGTACCAGCAATTGCTTCAGCAGCGGGGGGACAGGTCTATTCCCCGCATAAAATATCGCATGGGAGAAATTCTATTAATGGTTCCTCTCCCGGAGCACGGGCGTAAGGTTCATTTGTTGGCCAATATGGCAATCTCTCTGCTCGATCGCTTGGAACTGGAGTACGAGGCGTTTACTCCCATCACGATGAATTTGCCGGAGCGGAGTGGCATCGAGCCGGACTACTGTTTATATGTGGAACATTGGCAGGCGGTGGCTGGCAAAGACTGCATTGATTGGGAGCACGATCCCCCTCCGGATTTGGCGATCGAGGTGGATGTCACTAGCTTTACCGATATCGATGATTACCTTCCTTATCAAGTACCGGAAGTTTGGTTATTGAAGGGCGATCAGTTGGGGGTTTATCGGCTGGAGGACGATCAGTATATCGCAGTTAATAGTAGTCGGTATTTCACTGCAGGAAATCTTGAAGCACTCGTTTCAGAGACATTAAATCTAGCGTATCAAAGCAATACCAGTAGGGCTCTAAGGCAATTTCGAGAGCAGCTAAGCTCTGCCGACTGAGGTAAAATGAAGTAAAGGTTTTTAAAAGTTTTGATTGAGGGGAGAAACTTTTCGCGACCCCCTAAATCCCCCAGTTATGGGAACTTATAAACGACTTTTGCTGATTATGAATAGATTTTATTGAGGTCTATTACACCGCCATATTCTTTTTGCATTTCTCGTGCTAAATTAATCTGCCAATCTGCTTTATCCATATTTATATACATTAGTCCTAATATATCACTAGGCGTCTCAACATTTCCCTTCACAAGCGCACAAACTCTTTGACGACCTAGTTTTGCAATTAAATATCCATGTTCAAAGACAACATTTTGTCTTGCTCGTGGATTCAATTCTGGCTCTGGTGAAGCCTTTGCACCAACATCGCAAGCTGTATATAAAATAATACCAAATCCAACATCAGAATAGTTTTCTAGCTTTTCAATAATAGTTTTTCCTTGGTTTGCTTGTTCATGAAGAATGACAGCCTCTAAACCGCTCTTCTCAACAAATCTTGCTACTTCTTGCTTTGCTTCGTTATCATGTCCATGAACAATAAAAACTGTTGTTTTCTCTCCTATATTGCCAGAACCTATCTTATTGGTGTCAATTGTTTTCTTAATATTTTCTGATTTGGATAATCTTTGAAGGGGAATATTGGTTGCATTCTTTTCAAGAAACTTGGCGACATATTGATCGTATCGCAATTTAGTGCGGTCGGGCTTATAACTATTCTTTGTTGACACAAGGCAATTTCTATTAGTTTTATACACTCGTATTCTCTTGACATCCTCTGAGTTTATAAGATATCCACCGATTAGAACTTTTCCGCTAAATAAAGGAAATTTCAAAATATTTGAGTCTATTTCAGATAATCTTGCCAGATCTAGATCGAAATAGTATTTCTCCGAGTCATAATGACTATTTTTGTCGAATGTTGTGATTAACACATGAAAAACCATGGCATTGCCTTATTAATCTTGAAAGTTAATTGGAATTGCTCACGCCAAAAAGCTCAATCAATACTCAACCCCTCAACCACCTGTGGCATTGTTCTCGCCTTCGGCAACGCCACCTTCGCCTTCCGATCGCTCTTCCGATGCGCCTGAAAGTGTCCCTGCCACAATCCCAAAACATCCATCGTTTCCCCACCGTGCTTCGTCAGCCGCTGGCGAATCTTGCACAACACGGGCGTAT
>JBFRWN010000060.1:0-39651 GCA_051439605.1 Synechococcus sp. | reverse complement strand
GAGATCTCGCACCGTATCTTTTCAGGACAGCTATAGCGAATCAAGTTTCTGAAGGGATTTCAGCGACTCAGAACCCAGGTTCTGCAAAGATCTTCTTGTCCTCACCGAGATCTCATGCGCTACTGCGGAACATCGCAAGCCCAATCCTCAATCCCCATCATGCCTAACTGAAATGGTGTCATCCCCTATGATTTCCATCTTCGCAACAGCGATCGCCAGTTCTACTCCCTTAATCTTTGCGGTGCTGGGGGAAACCCTGAGCGAACGGGCTGGAATCGTGAACTTATCTGCGGAAGGAACCTTATTGCTGGCGGCAATGACAGGGTTTGCCGCCGCCAAACATAGCAACAGTCTCCTGTTCGGCTTCGCCGCCGCTGCCGCTGTCGGCATGGCCGTCGCCGCCATCGTGGCATTTGCCTCCATTACCCTTAAGCAATCGCAGGTGGCGATTGGGTTTGTCTTGGCACTGCTCTGTGCCGATCTGTCATCGTTCTTAGGCACCCCCGTGGTGAGGGTCCCTGGTCCCACAGTTCCCAGCTTCAAGCTGCCGCTGTTACAAGACATCCCCATCTTGGGTCCACTGTTTTTCCAGAGTGATGGACTGGTGTACCTCAGCTTTCTCTTAATTCTGGGACTGTGGGTTTTCTTCTATCGCACAGCAGCAGGTCTAAATCTGCGGTTGATTGGCGAGCAACCCCAAGCTGCGTTTTCCCGCGGGATTGAGGTGGTCAAACTACGATATCTCTACACGTTGTTGGGGGGAGGACTGATGGGGGTTGCTGGAGCTGCCTATTCCCTGGATTTTCGTGCGGGTTGGAGCCACAGACACACAGCAGGTTATGGCTGGATTGCGTTGGCGATCGCCATATTTGGCGGTTGGAATCCCCTCCGGGCAGCCCTTGGAGTCTATTTGTTTGGCCTCCTACAAGTATTAGCGAATACCGTGCAGGGAAGCTTACCGGGCGTTCCCACCCAGGTACTCAGCGTCGCCCCGTTTGTCCTGATGATTGCGGTGCTGGCGGTCACCTCCAGCGATTGGCTCGAGCGACTGCTGATGCCTCTACCCGCCAGTACCCGCCGCACGATTCTCAGCTTTTTGAAAGTGCAGCCTCCTGCAGCATTAGGCCAATCTTTCGAGCAAGATTAACCGACCCCTTGATTCTGAGCGGACTGAATCTGCGATTTGTAAGATTCGATTAAAGTCTTCTCAAGGAAAGTCGGGGGACTTGTTACCGTAGAGTCATCCGAAAAATCAACTGTCGTCAAACAAAACAGGATCGCTGGATGCTTCCACTACCGAGTCGACGTCCCAAGCAGCTTTTTCTAGGCCCCCTAGAACAAGAGATTCTAACGATTGTTTGGGATTTGGGCGCTGTTACCGTCCGAGACGTGCACGAGCGAATTCTGCAGGATCCCGATCGCGAATTGGCTTACACCTCCGTCAGCACCATCCTGAATCGGCTGACGAAAAAGGGATGGTTGGCCTGCAATAAAACCAACCGCAGCTTTCACTGGCAAGCCACTATTTCTAAAGTCGAGGCCCAAAGCCTGCGGGCTCACGCCAAATTACAAGAATTTTTAGCAGTCGGGAACCCCGATATCGTGGCCGCTTTCGCTGACAGTTTAGATGCTACCAGCGTGGCCAAAATGTCAGCCATTGCTCAACGTCTTCAGGCGGCCCGCAGCGCCCGCGAGGAGCGCAGCTAGTGCATCTGTTAGTGCTCGGGCTGACCGTTATTGTGGCGATCGCTATTCGTCTGTGGCCTACTTCCTCCAGTCGCTCCTCTTCACACACCTCCAGACAGTCGGAGTGGTGGAATAGTCTGCTGGCCTTAGCCCTGCCTCCGCTGCTGCTGTTAGCCAGTTGTATGGCAGTGGTATTCATGGGGCCGGGACCCATGGTCATGCATACCCACAGCAGTAGTAGTCCCTGTCTGAATCAGTTCGGTCATGTGTTATCAATTACCCTCCTAGCATGGGCGGTCTCAGCTCTAGTTCGTCGGCTTTGGCAAGCATGGATAACCACCCGCCACCTGAAGCAATACCCCCTCTGCAGCATTCGTCTCGTATCTTTGCCCTCTCCTGACTTCCTGCCTGACTTACAAAGTCGGGTCATCCCCCACTCACGTCCATTTGCCGCCCAAGTAGGTTTCTGGAATTCCGAGCTGATAGTGAGTCAAGCCCTCTTGCAAGATTTACCGCCAGAACAGGTGCAGGCGGTGTTATCTCACGAGCAAGCCCACCATGACTTTCGCGATACGTTTTGGTTCTTCTGGCTGGGATGGTTGCATCAGATAGCAACATGGCTGCCCCACAGCGAACAGCTATGGCAGCGTCTGTTGTTACTACGCGAGCTACGAGCGGATGCTCTGGCGGCTACTCGATGCGATCGCCTGGTTTTAGCCGAAGCTCTGTTTCAAGTGGTCAATGCCCCATTCGAGTCTGGCGCCTGGGTCGCCCCTTTCGGTGAAGAGACCTCCCTTGAACGGCTAGAAACACGTATTGATGCCTTGCTGGATGAGACAAAATCCTTTCAGTTGGACAGCAATCGCCGCTGGTTCTGGATTGCGATCGGTAGCGCGCCTCTTCTCGTCGTTCCCTTCTGCAATTGCTAGGGGGAAGGAGTGAAAACTCGCAGTGTTATCTAAGTACAGCCAGATTGCAAATGATGACGGCGACGAAGTAGCCAACCCTGCTAGTTAGTGCTTGTGCCAAAGTCTCTGACAAACAGGTCTTGGAGCAAGATAGTGAATCTGGGGGCTAAAGGTGGCAAGGTATCCGCTGATAGGAATTGTTGGTCAAAATCCCAGTCTCGAGCAGGTGGATTGTAGTACTGTCCCTGAGCTCCCCAGCTCCCAGTTGCATATCGAGGCGTATCTAAACTCACGAAGGAACCTCGATAGGTCAACGTATCCCCACTCCAGCTTTCGTGGAAGCGAGGATAATTCTCTAGACCGCCATTGTAATTTCCTGAATCAATTCCTGCAGCCCCTTCGGACCCACCAGTTATGTCAGTCCCTGCCAAGAAAGCAGCATAAATAGTAGTATTGCTTGCCCCTGGTTCCTTCGATACGTAGTTTGAGGAGCCTACCTTGTTTTGACCGTCGTCCGTCCACACATCCCAACTATTAGACAGAACATTGATGGTATCTCCTAGGAAAGATGCCGGAAGTTGGGTCACAGAATTGTAGTCTCCTGCAACATAAATTGCTTGGTCGGAGACAATCGTGAGTCCTTCAACGTCAGGCGCAGCGCCATTAGAGGAATCGACATCTGCACCGTTATAGATTCGAACAGCCATGTTGGATGCTGTTCCTGGGGTTTTACCGGTCATCAGTCCGGCAGCAGTGGGACCGTTTGCAATGGTGAAGTGGAAGACCAATCCGCCATCAGTGGTGTCATCTAACTGACGATTTGAATTGAGTAAAACCTCTGGATAAACAGGAGCAGTTACAGCACTCACTCTCGATTCGTAGATGCAATCGAGTAACGCTTCTAGATTGACATCCATCATGGTGAGATCGGCATTCTCGCGCCCGCTGAAGAATGGGTTGCTGTTTGCGTCGTACACTCCGCTCATGTACACAGGTGGAACTTCAGCAGTACCGGCATCAGAATCGTGATCTCTGGTGCAAACACTTGAGTTCAAAGCCGCTGTTCTATTGGTGTCAACACTTCCATCACTGTTGCGAATTTCGACTGCAACATCGCCAGAGCCGCTGGTAACGATGGTGGTTCCATCGGATTCTTTTAGTTTGTAAGCATCGTTGACAGTGGAATTTAAGTTTAGGACTACACGCAAATCCGCTTTATCCCAGTACTCGGCATCGTCCCCTGCAGATGGATCGGGGTCGAAGACACTGACATCGGGCACCTCCAGCTCGGCAAACTCCACATCAAAGATACCCCCTGCAGCAACAATGTCAGGATGGTCATTCGAAGTATATGCTGCACGGCCACCGCCATTACAAGACAGCGATGATGGTACCCCTGAAATACCTACAGCGCTAAACGTACCGCCACAATTATTTGAATCCTTTCTGCCTCGATATAAACTACCGACCATCGTGACGAAGGTGTCGTTGGCTTGCGCCTGCACAGTCAACGAAGAGTTTGCATTGACAAACAGGTTGCCATTCGTATGGACTCTACCGCTGAGGGTCATATCGGGTCCAGGCAGAATCTCTAGATCTTTATCGTAAAAAGCGGCGAATTGGAACAGAGGCACCAGCCGGCTTCTGAACACCATTTGCAAAATGGCTTGAGGGTCCTCTCCATAGCGGGAAGCAGTGGAGTACGCACTGTACTGATATTCCTGAGCAGTCAGAAATTCGAAAGGTTCTCCCGGAGGTATTTGTAAGATTTCTGGGTCGTCGAGAGGATTGGCTGCATCCTCCCTCAGAAGAAATGTAGTGACATCGTAGTCATTAATCGAGTAGGTCGTGCAGGCAAAATCGTCTGCCCCGTCGTTACCTCCTTCGCATGGGGTATTCCCAGAAGTCGTTAGTACTTGTGTCCCATCTGGGACGTTAAAGCCTTCAAACGTAGCCCTGACATCATCGGCACGTAAGTTTAATCCGGCCTCTGCTGCATCAAAACCGTAACTATTATTCAGAGATGCTAGAGACATTGTCGATTCCAGCTTTGCCAAAACATAATAGGCAGCCAGCATTGAAGTAACAACCACGGTTGTGCTCACAGCAATCAGAACAACGTATCCGCGATTGTTTTGCAGATGCTTGTAGAGCAGAAGTTTTGCTTTAGGTCTAAGAGAAGAACGACTTTTCATAATTAGGATGCTCTAGTAAGACAAAACATTTCTAGGGAAAAAGTTTGAAGAGAGTACTTTTTGAATCTCCTGGTCAGCTGCATAATTAGATGACCCCGTTAAAGTAACCTGAACGGATGAAATATCTGCCCACCCACTATTAGCCGCGGCATTTGCAGAGGTGGTGCGATCCATCGTGTTGACACAACCGAGCCCCCCTTGCATACAGATAGAAATCTGGAAGTCTTCGATTGTATTGGTCAAAGCAATTCTTCCGTTGGCGCAGTCATCATTGACTACCATCGTCAGAATGTCTCCAGTGGCAGTACAATCGGTAGCATCCATAGAACTCAAGAAAAATTCTTTTTTCTCAAGGATATACAACCTAGGTAGATTGTTTTTGGGATAGCTATTGGTCCAAGTACCACTAGCACGAGAAATCGTATAGTTAGCTGTATCTTCCCCGTCATATTCAAAGAATTCTCCCAGATTTGTAACGGGGTCGTAGATATAAGCATCTACTGTTCCACCATCTCTGAAAGCTTGCCAATCTAGAAGACCTGTATCGATATCTGAATCGACAGCACATACATCTCCAGTGGTAGGATCCAGCGAGGTATCTGCAACAGCAACGTCACTACCGGTTCCAGCCGTCACATCCAGACAAACCAATTGTGCAAAATCATTCAGGCCCCGATACGTGATTAATTGGTCTGGCACCCCTGTTGTATCGCCACCTGGATTGAGCACAATCGCTGGAAAGTCATCGGCAAGACGTTCACCAGCTTGGCGAATATCGTTCCCCGTAAGGTCTAACGAGGAACGCAAGTTTTGGTTGACTTGAGTACGCGAACTGTCCTTTAAATATAAATTGCGATTAAAAAAGACGATGGTTGCAGCGGTTGAAGTAACTCCAGAACCGATTAGTAGTGCAACTAGCAGCTCAGTTAGCGAAAAACCTAATGCAAAGTGTTTAGCTCGGCGCTTCTTAGTCGATAAAAGATGCATGCTCGATCGCTCAGGCTGATCGTGTCCAATTAAATTTCTTATCGTCGATTTTAGAGTGTGCATTGCTTGGAAACCTTAAACTATTCGACTCTGTAGCAGCTTCAAAATGGATTTATAGCTCTGTAAAGACGGTTTCTGTCGTATAGTAAACCCGGCTGTCCCCAGCATAAGTGACATCAACTTGTATGTGTCGGCGGCTAGGATTTGTACAGAAGTCTACGGCTGCACTCGCGGGGCAATAAGTGACTAGAACCTCGTAATCTTTGCCATCAATATTGATAGTTTGTGTTTCAGTATTATTGTTATCAGGCATTGCTGTGGGGTTGACAAGTCGCAGAGCATCGATGACCTGTCTACCAGCGGCGATCGCATCACCCCGCACCTGATTTTGGCGATTTTTTTGGGTTAGTCCCAAAAATCCACTCGTCGATCCCCCTAACAACATCAGCATGATGACCATGCCGGCCACAGATTCTAAGATGCTAAACCCCCCCTGATTTCGCACCTTTTTCAATCGTTTCTCTGCATTACCAAACATTGTTCGTTCAGCTCCATTTCTAAAGGCTAAAGACAACAGAGGTTTCTACCTCTAAAGGTCAACTTAATTGGGGGTTACGGTAACGTTAGAAAACTCTGCACTGGCAAGAGTTCCATCATCGTGGGAACTCAAGGCCAGCCCCGTATAAAGCGTTTCAGGCATGCCATCTATCGTCACTTCGCTGATTTTTGTCCAGTTCGTTCCATCTTCAGAGGCATATCCAGTGAAGGTATTGCCCTCGCGGGTCATCTTTATCCACCCGGGAGCAGGTGCATAGCCACCAAGTTGATTATTTTTAGTACTTTGGCTACCTGAACCTGAATTGGGACGTCGCTGGAAGGTATATCCGCCGCCGCCGTTAGAAACACCTGTAAATGCATTTCTGGAGCCCCCATTTAACGTTGCACGCATCATCACTCCAGCTTTTGCCCACTTGTCGCTGGCATCTAAACTGTTCACCTGAGCCACGATGGTTGCATCGCCCGTGACGGAGATAAACGCTGCATGAAATTCGTCACCAGAACCCCAGATATCCTTCCCCGATCCGGTTAAGGAAAATGTTCCGTCAGCAAAATTGGTGGAACCAGCAGCAGCAGTATTGCCTATTTCCTGGCCGGTAGCGGCCTCCAGTTCTGCAGTCAGGGATTCCTGAGTGGGTCCAGTCTCGGCAGTTTCCTCTGTACCGGGGTCAGTGCCAGTGCCAGTGCCAGTGCCAGTGCCAGTGCCAGTGCCGGGGTCAGTGCCGGGGTCAGTGCCGGGGTCAGTGCCAGGGTCAGTGCCGGTCCCAGTCCCAGTGCCGGTCCCAGTGCCGGTCCCAGTGCCGGTCCCGGTCCCAGTGCCGGTCCCAGTACCGGTCCCGGTCCCAGTGCCGCCCGATGGACCAACGTAGGAAGCTATGATGTTCAACGAAGGAATATCGTCTGTATAGCTGTTAACAATTGCTCCTCCTAGAAAAACAGCAACTTGCGAAGTGTCAGTGACATCTTTTTCCGTATAAGTCAAATTCGCGAGGCCAGCGGTACTGGACACTCCACGGCTGTTGAAACAGAGTGTCCAACCGGTATTCGATAGTTCGACTCCCTCATCTAGAGTCACATTCAGACCCGGCTCGTCAACCCATTCCCCAACAATAGAATCGCAAGTTGGGGCACATTCTGTGTCGATCGTTGTTGCAGATGAAGCCCTGACCCGACAGGCAGATGTGGACGCCATCGCTTTTGCTCTTGCCTGTCTGAGTGAACCTTCTAATTCGTTGGTAGCTTGCTTTAGAGGATCGCGTTGATTAAACAATGTGGCCGCACCAAAGGCTCCAAGAATTCCGATTACAGCGGTTACAGCCAGCAGCTCCATCATGGTCACCCCGCGCTGGCGGCGTGCAATGTTAGGGAAAGGGTCTCGAGCAAAGGAAGAGTGTTTCAGCATGAGCGGTACAAATGATGAGTCCAGCTTGAAGTTGAAGGATCGAGTTGCTTTGAAATGGTGCACTTGCAAACCTTGCACCATGGCATTGCCAAAGTTCTACAGTGGTGAATCCTTTAGAAAAGAGGTCACTACTTAAGTAGGTACAGTTGAAGTTTTCCCGCAAAGCCCCTATCATTCGCCAAAAAAAATCTACAAATTCTGCGGCAGCTTACGTAAAAACACTGAGATTAAATTGAATGGGTTACCTCAATGAGTCTTGCAAATATGCATTTAAACCTTTGCAGAACTGTGCGAGATGAATTGATCTGTGGCATGCCGAGTAATTTGCCCGGCGGAATTTGATGGTTTTAAACGAAATAAATTCCACGAGCCCCAAGCTTCGCCAATGGTTCGATTTGTGAACAAAGCATGGTGGATATGCGCCAAAGAGCATGTTGCAGTGAGCTTGACCCCTTTCACCATATGCTGCCACTGAGGACCTTAGTCCACAGCTTCCAGCTGTAAGACGTGATGAGCAGTGGTTTGCTGATATCAGATGAATTGCTTAGCGATCGCCCACTGTTAGTTGTGCTCATCTGTTGCCGCTGCCAGTTTGTCAAAGACGTACAGGTTAGAGCTAACTCGGATAGGCTAAGACAATGCCAGTCGCCGCTCAATCGTTGCTAATTCCTCCAACGTTGTAGAGCACTATCCGGCAGATGCAACCGAACGGTTTCGAAAGATGGCCATATCCCTAGGGTGGAGCTTTCATGGTTGCTATGACGAATCTCAGACCGTGCCCATGGACTTCACAACTGCCTGTACCCAAGATTTTTTTGTTCGATTGCGATCGACAACTGGTTTATAAGGGTTAACCGGATAGCATTTGCCCAAGTAACACAGTACGAGTGACGGGGGCAGACTTGCTCTATTCCATGGATGCAGTACTAACTGAGATGGGCACGGCTATGACTATTGTTCGCGATTGCGGACAAATAGCTCCTGCCTCAGATAAGACACCGAAGGGGTCATGGGAGGCAGTTGTTCGGGGTCTCTAAATCTGGTTTCGAAGGACCAGTTCCGAATCGGTTGTTGGTAGTACCAGAGAGACCCCTGAGTTTGCTTCCATGTCCCATCCACGTGGTCGGGTTGTTTTAAGCTGACAAACGACGTCAACAGGGTTAGGGTGGCATCGGTTTGTGCGGTATTGCTGCCGCTGTCCCAAACTTCGTGGAATCTGGGCAGATTGTGCATACCGCCGTTGTAGGTGCCGGTGTCGATCCCTCCTTCGCCACCCCCCGTGCTCGTGGTCCCCGTTAGCACCGCTACATTGATGTCTGTATTGGTTGCCATGCGTTCTTCCCAAGGGCAAGCAGCATCGGTGTCATTTGTGCAAGCTAGGCCACCTCCAGAATCGTTAATCCCGTCTCCATCGTTTTCGAAGTCACTCCAGGCATTTGACAGAACGTTAAAGGAGTCGGAGATTACTGCAGCAGGCACCCAGTCACTGGCGCTGGCTGGGGAGTTGTAGTCCCCTTGGATGTAAGCAGCCTGGTCGGTCACGACCGTCAATCCTTCTGGGGTAGGCGCGCCAGCATTGGTACTGTGCAGTGTATCGCCGTTTCTCAGTCTGACACCGTAGTTATTGGCAACACCCGACTGAGCACCTAAGACAGAGAAGTAAAAAACTAAGCCATCCTGCGTGTTGTCATCGAGCTCGAACCCAAAGCTGGCACTGTTGCTGTCGATGCAATTGAGTAACGCTTGCATATCGATGTCGAGCATCTCGATCGCAGCATCCTCTCGCAGGTTGTAAAACGTTTCGTCCGCATGGGTAATTGCTGCGTTACAAGAGCCACCCACGTTAAACAGAGCGGTCAGGGTTGTATTAATTGTTCCGTTAGACCCTGCTGAACCAGTAGGATCTCTGACTTCAATAGAAGGTGTTCCGAACAAATCTAGGACAACGATCAGGTCGGCGTTATCGAAATAGGTGTTGCCCACTCCCACTTCAAACGTTTCAGCAGGAGGGATATCCAATTCTTCTAGACCTAGCTGAACGCGATCGTTAAAGGCTGTGAGATCGGCTTCGGTGAAGGGGGTATGACTGTTACAAGGCAGGGATGCAAAGCTACTAGCATCGGCATTGGTTGCGATATCAACCGAATTATTGTTGCAGTTGAAGTTGTGCTTGCGGCCTCTATACAGATCGGACTCTACTCCGTTGTAGGTTCCGATGGTGAGTTGGCCTTCAAGTGTTAAAGTATCTCCTCCCTGGGCGTTCAGAAAAGCATTTCCATTGGAATGGATGGGGCCATTCAGGGTCATATCGGAGCCAGGAGTAATCTCGAGATCTTTGTCGTAGAACGCCATGAACTGAAACATGGGTACTCGACGATTGCGAAAAATCATCCCCAGAATGGCTTGGGGTTGATTGGGATCCAATCGGTAGGATGTCGCCGAGGAAATGTAGCGAAATTCTTGCGCGTCGAGACCTTCGAACGGATCGCCATCGGGGATAGTGACATTGGTTGTTTCCAGGAAGGCAAGGCCGGTATCGACAGTAAAGTCTTGGAAATTATACGTAAGACATTGAAAATCTCCAGTACCGGTATTGCCATTCATACAGGGTAAAGAGCCATCGCTGATGTCAGGAGACGTTCCGCTAGGGGTATTGAAATCGTTAAATAGGGCTCGAATATCATCTGCTCGAATATTCAAACCCGCTTCGGCAGTAAAAAAACCTTCAGATACGGCTTCGGAACTAGCGGCCATCAGCGATTCGTATCTCGTCATCACCGCATAGGTCGCCAGAATCGCCGAAAGGATAACTGAAACGCTGACCGCTAAAACTAAGACAAAACCGCGCTCTCGTCGCCTCAACCGAATAAGATTGGAGAGCAAATACTGTAGGCTTTCGGGAGGGTTTCGCGTGGATTTCATGACTATATCTTTGTTTTTTTAGAGGGTGCGTGGAAGTCAATTCAGCGATTCTGTTCGGGTTAAAGTTCAACCCCATCAATCATCATTGAGTGAATGACAGAACGTTTCTGGGCAGAAAACTAGACGTTAAGGTCTGATCGATCGACTCGGTGGCCGAATAAAATGTCTCACCGGAAAGGCTGACATCGATAGAGGCAATCTGCGACCAATCATCTCCGGGTTGAAACTGAGTTAAGACAGTGCCATCTTGCATTGTGACTGTCACTTGAAAGTGGGTGACACCATTCACCAAAAATTGAGCGCCAGTTTGAGTGGTAAAATCTATCGTTTCCAGAACGAGATTCCCGTCACCATCGAGAGAAAAGCGTCTTTCTTCTAACAAAGTGAGGGATGGAAGATTGGCCCCTCCAGTCGAATATGAATTGCTCCAAGCTCCAGCGGTGCGGGTTACGGAGTAAGTGGAGGGGGTGTCGGGATCCGCAGGAGTAGATTCGGGTACCCGGCTTTCGCCGGAATACGTGAAAAATTCCCCGTCAGTGGGGCTGTTGTCGAAATCAAAAATGAAAGCCCAACCTTGCTGTCCGGTTTGTCCCGTGCGCAGGGTTTGCCAGTTATAGATGTTATCCGGCCATATTTCAGTGGGGTCTGTATCGCGACCCACTCGACTGCATTGTTCGTTAACTGGGCTAGGGAGCGCGATCGAAATACTAGTGTTACTGCCAGAGACATCAGAGCATACCGGCAGAATCGTTTCTTCCAAGCCACGACGGACAACAAGCGTATCCCCTGCCGCATCGTTCTCCAGGATTATGACGGGAAAATTTCGGTTGGTAATATACTCGCCGGCCTGACGAATATCCGAACCTATCGTATCCATGGCTACACGAAGATTCTGGCTGGTATTTGTCCTGGCGTTGTCTTTAATGTAGAGATTTCGATTGTTGAAGGCAACAGTAAAGGCAATTCCAATGGTTGCCGTTCCAACTGCAATCGTGACTAATAATTCAGCCAGAGAAAAACCTCTTTGCCAAGCAGTATTTGGATTAACGGAGATGATGGGATTCAGAAACTTCACGGCCTTTTACAATAACGATAGAGCATAAATCTAGAAGGAAGCATCAATCCAGGAAGGGGTACCGCCGGGATAATTCCTTATAAGTCCCTGAGTTCGGTAAAGACAGTTTCAGCGGTAAAGACGACATCGATACCTCCATTGCCAACATTCCCTAATACATCGACCAAAATGTGTCTGGTTGTGGGCTGGCTAACGTCGCAATAACTCGGAGTGATATTTGGACAGTAAGTGACGATAACCGAGCCCGCTTGTTCGAGGGCACTATCGTAAGTGACACAGGTGTAGTTAGTATCTGGATTACAAATTTGCTGATTGCCACCATCGGGTAGAGTTGAAACTGTCAAAAGGCGCAATCGATCCAGAACTGTTTGCGCGACATTAATTGATTCTCCTGATTGTGACGATCCCCGGTTTTGCAGGGCAAATGTTAGAAACCCATTGGATACTCCTGCAAAGGTCAATAGCATGATGAAAGTGGCTGCAACGACTTCTAACAGGCTATAACCACGGCTATCTTTTCTTGGGGAAAGAGAAGATTGCTGGGTTTCAAGGTTAGTAAGCATGATGGAATTGCCTATTAATGCTCAAGAGTGGAAATTCAACTGAAGCTCGATTGTCATTTACATAAGGAGAAAAGATTCCAGCATGGTTGGATTCCGACATTTCTGCTATTGATAAAGCTATAGATGAATTGAACTTGGAGATTGCCAAAACTTTGCCCCAACCCGCTCAAGCTGGGTTGGATGTTCGTCCTCTTCTTAAGGGGAATCGCTGTAGGTATATTCTGCTTCCACCAACCCCCCTAGATAGACAACAAGTTCTGCCGATCCCCCACTATCCGCCGAGCTATTGATAATAATGTCCGAAGTGGGCATCGTACTGACTGTGCCTCTGCTATTAATGCAGACCGACCAGCCTGTAGTGACACTAATTGGATCGTCTAACTCTAACCCCAGTTGAACGTCATTGGTCCATACGGTGTCATCGCAAGTGTTTGCATATTGAGCCACGATCTGGTTGCTAGAGGTCGGCAATATTTGATAGGCCGATGTTGAAGAGACTGCTCGAGCGCGGGCCAATTTAAAGAGACCTGTCATCTCTCTAGTGGAAGATTCCAAAGGATTTTCGAGTGACCTTAGATAGGACGCCGTCAGTGCGGTCGTAATTGCAGCGATCGCTGTAACCGCTAGTATCTCTATGACCGTGAATCCATTTTTGCGGATGGGGAGCGATTTGATGGAGAGAGGTAAACGGTTTCGACTGTTAGCATTCAACATAACTAGTGGCCTGTTAGCGTTGAAATAAGGGGTAGATAAACAGATGAATAGACTGCCGGACAGCGATTTTATGGAGATGATGGCGACCTTTCTGGTAGATGCGATAGAGCCCCCGATGGGTTTCAGGATTGATTTCACGCATCTATAGCATTAGAGTTCTCATCCATCGCTCCCGCCTGCGGGCCAAGATCCCCTTACTTCGATTGAGTAATTCAATCTGTGCCAAGACTGAGCAGGTTGTGACGCTGAGAATGAAATGTTGCTGATTTATAAAGATAAAGTTAAAACCGTAACCCTTTTATGAAGTGAACGTGAATATCTTTCCCTGCGAATATCCCTTTTTTTCCATTCTATTTGAGTAGAGGGAGGCTATTTACGTGATAACACTGGCGCATTGGATTCACCTCCGGCATCCTGGAGGCTATCTGCGTGAAAATAACAGGGACTGCGGAAAACATTACAACATTTAGGTGAATCTACAGTTTTTCATGGCAGGACTTTGAGCGGTCAATTGCTTGGTAAGCCTACTAGTCAGGAAGAGTTTGAGTAAAAGGTATGAAAGAGGCTTACACGATCGCATCGCTCTGCCAATTAACCTTGTTCGTTCACAGTCAATCGATAGAATAGATAAAAACTAGTTGCGGCTAATCACAGAATCATATTCAAATGATGAACCGGAATCTAATAACGTGCTGATTATTGAGGACCTGACAGCCGCTTGTCCGTTGACAATAATATCTCCCAGAGAGTAAACGAAGCCACCAAATCCGCTATTCCCATTAAGCTTTACCTCTCCCCCACTGTAAATTCCGACATTTAATGCAGTTGAGAAGTTAGCGTTAAGCTCTACTTTTCCATTAGAAATAATTAATGCATTGGAAGCTTCAATGCTGTCGCTATTGAAATTTACGCCTACATCTCCACTGGAAGTAGTGTCAGAAATGATTGTGGTATCTGCAAAAGTCACGTTATCTTTTACTTCGATCTTTCCCTTGGCCACAATCGTGGTGCCGTTAAATGCGGTGTTACCCTCAATCGACAAATCGCCCCCTGCCTGTCGCACAATGATGCAGTCACCTAAGGTTACCGAGCTGACGTTAATCGAAGAATCTTTATACCTTAGAACATCACCATTGCGACATTCACTGGCTAGATCGCCATTTCGAACATTGTTGTTATCAAATGAACTTGGATAACTGGTAGAACCCAGTAAACTGTTGAATGTCTCAGCAGGTGTCAGCAACAGACTGGCAACATCAACATCACTGGCAGTTCTGCAGTTCATGCCTACAAAACTTTTTCCATCGCATGTACTGTACGAAGTGCCAGCGCTAACGGCATAATTTCCGTCTTCATTGACAGGCAAGGTATTGTCATCATCCAAGATGTAACCATCGTTGCCGTGAATAATATTGGTATCGCCAGCAGGAGCGCTAGATTCAGACAGGTCGATGAGGCCATTCACGGTAATGACACCATCGGAAAGCAGCGTATAGTCAGGACTAAAAGGACCCGAACTTTCGCGCAAATGTACAATCGCATGGGCATCGTATTCTGAATTACGCCTAGAGTCGATCGACGTCGCTTCAACTTGAATCAGGTCGTCTCTGCCGCTCCCAAGCATGCTGGCTGTGACCTCAATGCATACGTTGTTACTGCTTGGACAAGGGGGGGCGATATCGGATAAATCTAAGCTACTGGCATTAGAGACTAGCGTGGTACTAACAGCGGTAGCACTGCTCACGGGTTGCGTGCGAATGTAGGCGATTGTGGCATCCAAAGCAGCTTCGGCTAGGTACCTGACTTCCGCATTCGCACGTACATTTTGGGCAATGCTTAGGTTCGTCATACTGAGAAAGCTAGCCCCTAAGCCAATCAACAAAACGATGACGGCAATGGACATCGAAACAATTAAGATGTACCCCCTCGAGGCAGCATAAAGCTGTAGGCGAGGGTGAAGGTTTTTAACTGTATGTCGAATCAACTTTTTAGACATAACATCTATCCCTGATTTCTTACGGAGTGAGCTATTATTACGCAGTACAAGTGACAGATGCATCTCCTAAATATTGGGCTTTAATTTCGCTGAGTTGGTTGGAGCTCACATCAGTAAATAAAATTGTGGCAAACCCAGTCACGTTATAAACTGCGTTGCTACCCGTTCCGGCAACGGTATCCCACACTGGTAACACTACAGGAATTCCAAGGTATTGATCGAGGGCATTGCTTCCTGGAGATCGATTTCCGGGTAAACCTCTCAATCCGTCTCCAGCATCTAATTTGGTATCGCTGGTGTCATTAGGATTGATGTAGGTGCTGCTAACTAAATTAGGGGTATTGATAGCTTGAAGCAGTTCGGGTGTACCACCTGAAGTTGTGTTATCCCAAGAAACCCAGCCAAAGTTTCCAGATGCAGATCCCTTCGGGATAGTGTATTCGGTCCCAATACTGCTAGTTCCGCTTGAAGGCCAAGCAATGGGTAATAAGTTGCAGGCAGGGGCCGTTAGCAATGCAATTTCTTGAATCTTTTCGACTCGACGGAAGTTGTCATTAAAGGGGCCTTCAGTCGGTACTCCTAAATCTGACCAATCGTCAATATCTAAATAGGTGCTGTTGCCAGCAGTCGCATACACAGCATCTGGCAACAAAGCGGGATCTGGATAGGTGGCATCGTCTGTAAAATTGAAATCCTCAATATCCGATCGGGCTCTTAGGTATACACCGATGCTGGCAACGCTGCTGATGGTTGTCGGTGGTGTCGCTCGATAAATTTGCTTGCCAGAAATTGGGTCTAGGGTGCGCAGCTTAAAGTAAAAATGTAGCGATTCGACACCATCTACTGCGGGTTGTCTACCGCCATTTCCTCCGTCCAACGTGCATATAGAATTAGAGTCAGTACTACCAGACGTAGAGAGATCCAGCAAGCCGTCGCATACAATATCTTGAGTCAACCTGGTCAGCTCTACATCCGAAGAGTCGAGACTGTAATACACGTACTCCAAATTGTAGGTGTCAGGGTCTGTCGGCAGATCGTCCGAAATTGATGTCACTCGAGTAAAAGCCAACGTATCGTTCGTCCCCGCATTGTGAAGCAAAACAGGAACGGGATCGCCGGTGCCAGACACATCTACAAAACCGGTAAATGCCACCCCAGATAGCGTGCTAGCGTTGATAACAAAAGGCCACTTAATGATGTCGTACAAGTTGCCTAAATGATCGCCTGTGATAGTTGAACTGGGAGAACAGCTAGGAGAACAGGTAACAAAAGAGTTGTCGTCGCCTCCACGATAGCCCGCATCTTTTAGATCGATCAGAAATAATCCAGCGGCACTCTCTGCATTCTGACTGGTTTCAGTAACAGCAGCATTTGTTCTATCTACCCGTAACGAACTTAGCAAAACTCTTGATAGAAAAACCATTAAGCCAACCGACATTGCGATTGCAATGAGTATTTCTATGAAAGTAATGCCGCGGGATGAATATTTCATAGTTCTTCTGTAACTTTAATCGTTCTGAATGAGGTTAATTCACCATTTTGAAGGTGAGTAACATCAACAATAACTTCACAGACTTCATTGGCCGTTGTGCAGCTACTACCGTCAATACACTGCAACTGATTTCCGAAAAAACTACAACCATTTACAGTCACTTCGCGCTTAAATTCACCAATATCCTGTGTAACAGACGTTGCTGATGGTAATAAACGGGAGCGTTGCCGCTCAATTTCTTCAATGGCAAGGGTAATCCCCCCGCCATCATCGGTGGCTTTATCCGTTGTTTGAAGGACGTTTCTCATAATTGTTAATGAGGCAACAGATGTCACTCCGATCATTGCAACTGCCGAAATGACCTCTATGAGTGAAAATCCTGAATCTTGGAAAGGCAAGTAGCTATTGAATCCAGGATTAATATTTAAAATTATTTCCTTTTTAAAAGCTATATGATTGTTCAAAATACCCATAATAGATACTATAAATTAGAAAGACTAAATTTGTATCTAGCGAATTAGATATAGTCGATCTCAATTCGCCCAGCGGTAGAAATACTGATGTTAAAATCAGCCGCTCCCTGTATTTGACTTGAAAATCGGACTTCTAGCGTACCTGCACCCATCGCGCCGAAGTTACTGCAGCTTCCCGTGAGACCGTTCGGGCGATAAACAATTCCACTCGTACTTCCGGTTGCTAGCGTCCCCTGAACTGTTAGGTCCTTAACATTAGCGACAATATTTTCGACAGACAATTCATCAATCCGTGTATCATTTATGTTTTCTACATTGCAATTTGAACTCTTGCTGTCGTCCTGTTCTACGGTCAAAATACTGTTGCTAGAGGAATCCCAAAATACCGCAATGTCACGGTTTCTCTTGATTGACTCGAACTTTGCTTTTTGCAAGGCACTCTCTATCTGGGTTGATAGACTGCGCGACAGGAAATAGTTACGAGTATTATTAAAACCTCCTATTGCTAGACTTGAAATAGTTCCTACTGCGACAACAGACACCATTAGCTCCAGTGCAGTAATTCCTCTGCTTGAACGCGATTTACGTTTTTTCAACATCTCCACACTGATCCCAAGTTGGCTGACGCTAAGATTCCCAACCTGTTAAGTAAGGATCTCATGGCTTTTTCGGTGAAAACTAGAGTGACTGAGAGTCAATTGACAAATTAGGCTTTGAGGAGCTTCAATCCATTGCCCCCATTAGCTTTCAGCCAAAAGGCTTGTCTATGTAAAGTCACTGAATGCAGCGATGTGACTTGATTCTGTTTCAGAATGAATCCCATAAGCCTGCTTTCGATCGAGTCTACGGAACTGTGCTTTCTGAGAGCTAGTTGCAACCGGTTTCAGAGTGGCAGCCTATAACTAGTGGCTGAAATAGAGCGTTCTCTTTAGAATGAGGTTTCGATATTGCCTCAAACAGAGACTAAACCTTGTTCTGAAGAGAGAATTGCTGTGAGCTTGACACCTTCCACAATGCTGCCACTGGGGACCTTGGCCCCCAGCTTCGAGCTTCAAGACGTGATGAGCGGTGGTTTGTTGCTATCGGATGAATTGCCTAGCGATCGCCCCCTGTTAGTCATGTTTATTTGTTGCCACTGCCCGTTTGTCAAACACGTCCAAGGGGAGCTAACTCGAATTGGACAAGACTACGCGAATCGCCTTTCAATCGTGGCCATTTCATCTAACGATGTAGAGAACTACCCGGCAGATGCACCGGAACGGTTTCGAGAGATGGCCCGATCCCTGGGCTGGAGCTTTTATGTTTGCTATGACGAAACTCAGGCAGTGGCCAAGGACTTCACGGCTGCCTGTACCCCAGACTTTTTTTTATTCGATCGCGATCAGCGACTGGTTTACCGCGGACAACTGGACAGCAGTCGTCCAAGTAATAACGTCACTGTGACAGGGTCAGACTTGCGCTCGGCCATGGATGCAGTGCTAAGCGGTCATCCTGTTATCGAGCAGCAAGCCCCAAGTATTGGTTGCAATATCAAATGGAAACCCGGCAACGAACCGGACTATTTCCAGTAGCGAATAAAGCGCCAGTGCTATCCCCTATGGCTGGCAATATATATGTATTCATGTGTGTGACGCGGATGCTGAAAAGCAATGGTGTGTAAAGCCTTCAACACTATGCCTATTCCCTCAGGCAGCACTCAGGAGCTGCTAATAACTAGTCAATCGCCAGATAATGTCAAGCCATTCAAAGTAAAATCACGAAAAAATTATATAAAATTAAAGTAAATAATTATCAAAATCTAGTGTAGTCTTACACCTCAAGGTCGTATATGGAGTACATTTACGCAGATATTCGACACACTTCTTGCCTCCTCGGATTTCAGCCGTTTCTCGTGACTGAAACCCTTTAGATAGGTACCTGTCATAAAGATTGGGTTACGCTGTTGGCAGTTATTGACCGTACGATGAAGTCAGAAAACTATATAAAATAGTCTTAACTTGGATAAAATAGCACCAATTCCACAGAGTGGCGTAATAAATTTTATAGCCTTTCTTTCGGTAAATCAGTATTTCCAGAATGTGTTCTGACTGATTTAATCAGTAATATTCTTAACCCCTTGCGGCTTCTTAACAGGCAAGGTGCGCTTTAGAGTAATTGTTCCGCAACAATCTCATTAGATTTGCACGGCATCCCAAAAGAACTATATGGATGAGTCGACAGAACAATCTTCATTACTATCAAAGACAATCGGCGATCTATGCCAAGTCTTAGACTGTATCTGCGGAGAAATATGGCTGCCAAAGCCCCATCGTTTGGTCTTATCGCGAGCGAGTACTTGGAATCATCCAACCTGTCCATTCCCAGCGATTCGCAATCTTGCAAAGGGTCTTGATGTTGCTATAGGAAGTGGGAGTGCAGGTAGAGCCTGGTTATCTCGACAGCCAACTTATATCAGCTTGCTTGACCCCCAAATTACCAGATTCAATGGTTCGTCATCAAAGCGTTCTAGTTCGAATGGCTTGCGATTGCAGAACTCCCTACAGCTCAGTACTGTAGCGGCAACCTCAGGTGCAATTGCAGAACTCAGTATTCCAATGCTCGATAACGGTTTCGTTGTTCTTGTCAGCACCTTCTATTTCAATCACCCTCTTGCAGCACGGAAAATCGAACAGTTCCGCGAACAAACCGCGAGCGCGTTTGAAACCGCGATGCTGAGCAAGGGTCTATCTCATCCCTCGTCACAAACGCTGTTCGATAGCTTGATGGGGCTCTACTTCAGAACAACTTCTGGCGAGCATGTTTGTGCGAACCACAATTTAGCGGAAATCTATGGGTATGAGTCTCCCGAGCACTTCATTGCTGGGGTACAGGAGTTTGACCAGCCACTTTATTTAGATCCCCAGCGACAGGCAGAGATACTGGCAGCCTTTGACGAAACTGACGTGATGCAGGTGTTTGAGTCCGAAATCTACAGCCGCGATGGTACGACCAAATGGATCTCTGAAACCGTCCGCGCCATACGTGACGATTGTGGCCAATTAATTGGTTACGAGGGTGCTGTGGAGGATATTACAGCCCGTAAACGCGACCGTGAAACGATCGAATTTATGGCCTACTACGATGTCCTCACTGGCTTGGCCAATCGAATGCTCTTCCACGATCGCCTCACGCAAGCCATCTCGAATGCTCAGCACACGAACAGCCAAGTTGCCGTTTTCTTCATCGATGTCGATCGGTTTAAAACCATCAATGATTCCCTCGGTCACAGTGCCGGAGATGTCATCTTGCAAAAGGTTACAACCCGCCTCAAACATGAATTAGGGGGAGGAGAGACTCTTGCCAGGTGGGGGGGAGACGAATTTGCCCTTCTGACTCCGTTTTTACAGGCCAAAGATGCTGCCAAACTGGCACGGCGGTTACTGAATAACCTCCAAGAGCACATGACGATCGACGGACAGCCGATCCATGTCACCGCTAGCATTGGCATTGCCTTGTACCCCACAGATGGCGTCAATGCTCAAAGCTTGATGCAAAATGCGGGAACCGCTCTCCATCGAGCCAAAGACCTAGGACGCAATAACTATCAGTTTTTCAATGCTGCCATGAACGTTCAGGCCACCACTCGGCTGTCGCTAGAGAATGACTTGCGAATGGCGTTGAGGCGGGAAGAACTACAACTCTATTACCAACCTCAGATTCATACCCAAACCGGCTCGATCTTGGGTTTTGAAGCGCTACTGCGGTGGAATCATCCCAAACTCGGGCTGTTGTTACCCAACCGATTCATTCCAATTGCCGAAGACAGCGGATTTATTACAGTTATGACGGAGTGGATCTTAACGACAGCCTGTCGTCAAATCAAACATTGGCACGAGCGGGGCTATTCGCGGCTGCATGTTGCCGTCAATTTGTCGGCCAGAGAGTTTCAGCAACCTCAGTTATTGTCACAGGTATCGCAAGTGCTGAAAATGACAGGCTTGTCTCCTAATACTCTTGAGCTGGAAATCACTGAAAGTGTTGCAATGCAAGACGCTAACCGCACTATTCGGATTTTGACAGCCCTGAGAAACATGGGGGTACAGATTTCTATCGATGATTTTGGTACAGGCTATTCGTCTATCGGTTACCTGCGCCAATTTCCCTGTGACACCCTGAAAATTGATCGTTCGTTTATCGCAGATCTGGGTGCTTCCCAAAGTGCAGATATCATTGGGCGATCGGTAATCGGATTAGGTCAAGGACTCGATTTAAATGTGGTGGCGGAAGGGGTGGAAACTCATCAACAGCTGGAATTTCTCAAACAAGCCAACTGCGACTCTGTCCAAGGGTTTTGGTTTAGCAAGCCCGCGCCTGCCGCCGAAGCGGAGAAAAAATTGATACGGCAAGCAGCGACGGAGAGGCCCGTATTGAACAGGATCAAATAAAATCCGAGAGTTCTTTTTAAGGCTTGCTCTGTAAGGCCTTGAAGGGTGATTGTATTCAGTACTAAGGATTGGGCAACCCTCAGACAGTTACTCAAATCCACTGTTGACATGAAACCAGCCTCTCCTTCGAGTTTCTTTTAATACATTTGTTAAGAATTGACAAAGAAACAAGCGGAAGGCTCAAAACTATAAAACCCTTTATAGAACAGTACTTCTGGCTATTCTGATGAATACCTTTCATGACGCAATCCAACTTGCGGAACACCGGTTTAGCAAAAAATTTGATTTGTGCAATGCGGAATATTGTGTAAATTTACATACTTGTGGTGTTAAATTGGTTTCGGTAGCGCGTAAGTAGGTGCGTGAATATGGCAGATATATCTCCTAACGATGAGGTCTCCAAAGGGCGCTCGGCACCTGAATCGAATTCAACTGATAGCACCGATACTCCTCCAGCTAACTTGTCTTCTCCCTCTCTGAAGCCCGAACTAGAGCCACTGATCTCTGCTGCTGCGGAGTTTGTAGCTCTTTTTCGGTATAACCCCGATGCGTATATCCTTACCACGATGACCGAAGGGACGATACTGGCAGTCAATCCAGGCTTTATTAGTCAGACAGGTCACCAGCCCGCTGATGTCATTGGTCGCTCTATGAAAGAGGTGGGCTTATGGGTGGAGAGTGCTGCCCACACCCAATGCATCAGGGAACTCAACTCGGGAGAAACAGGATATCGAGAACTGGAGTACGTTACCGCTACGCAGCAGCACCGGGTTGGATCGGTCTCCTTGGAAATTATTTCTGTGGGGGACTCTCCCGTCCTACTCACCATCGTTCGGGATATCAGTGAATACCAGCAGGAACTGCAAGCTTTGCGCCTACAAGGCAAGCAGCTGCAAGGGTTTTCAGCGATCGCATCAATCGCGTTGCAGGTTATCTCTCTACCCGTGGCACTTCGGGCCATGCTCAAGAAACTCATGGAGGTAACTGGCTTTCCCCTCGCTGTCATAGAAACTTACCAACCCCAACGGGATGTCATGCAGTTTTTTGCGGCTGAAGGCATCACCTATTCCGACGAATCCGTCGTCGAGTTTCCCGCAACCGCTACTCTCTCGGGAACGGTTGCCCGCACCCGGCAGGCGAGCGTCAAAACGGGTGAAGCGTTGCGCAATTCCGGAGGTATACCCATCTTTGATAGACATCTCACGATCGAAACTGCTATTTGTTTACCTATGCTGGGAAACAACGGTTTGTTTGGTACGTTGACCCTAGCCCATCCCAAAGTTGTATCGGCTAAGCCAGGGGCACTGAATTGGCTGAAAAACGTAGCAAACTTCATCGCTACCTACGCCCAGCGAGCTTTGCAAGATGAAAGAAATCGCTTTACCGCCTTCCACGATCCCTTGACTGAACTGCCAAATCGCAGATTGTTTTCCGAACGTGTTGAGAGAGCTCTGGCCCGGAGCAAGCGTCACCCCGAATGCAACTTTGCGGTGATGTTTCTCGATTTGGATAATTTCAAACGCATTAACGATGAATTAGGCCATAGGATTGCAGATCTGCTGTTGGTAGAGCTAGCACGGCGGTTGGAATCGATCTTGCGCCCAGGGGACACGGTTGCGCGTATTGGGGGGGATGAGTTTACGTTTCTGTTAGATGGTGTAGCGGAGGCGAAGGAGATCAGTCGCATTGCTAACCGGATACTCAATCAGATTTCTCAGCCATTTCTGCTAGAGCAGCAAGAGGTCACAGTTACTGCCAGTATGGGGATCGCGATCTCGTCATCTGTCTACGAGCACCCTGATGAACTGCTGCGAGATGCGGATGCAGCAATGTATCGGGCCAAGCAGAGCGGCAAGGATCGATATGCTGTGTTTGATGAGACAATGCATCAACAGGCACAGACACAATTGCAACTGGAACAAGAATTGCGGGAAGCCTTCGAGCGCCGAGAGTTGCGGGTGCATTACCAGCCCATCATCTCCTTCAAAACCGGACAAATTGAAGGGCTAGAAGCTTTAGTCCGCTGGCAGCATCCTCAGCGAGGACTGCTTTCTCCCCATGACTTTTTGCCGATCGCCAAGGACTGCTCCCTAGAGGAGGATATCGATCGTTGGGTGCTGCAAGAAGTATGCCGACAATTGCACGAGTGGCAGGTGCAAGCAAGTAGCACCGATATCCCCACTATCGCCATTAATTTTTCAGCCAAACGGCTGCAAAATCCACGTTTCACCGCCAGTATTAGCTACGCCCTCAATCAAGCTAATCTCAATCCTCAAAGTCTGCGGCTTGAATTTGCCGAGAAGGTACTCTCCAAGTTGCCCGAAACAACAACCGCCTCGCTGCAAAAATTACAAACTCTAGGGGTCAAATCCGCGATCGATAATTTTGGTACGGGGGTCTTACCTATCGGTAAACTGTATGATTTTCCAGTCGACCAGATTAAGATTGATTCTTCCTTCGTACAAACGATTGAGCGTGGAGGTCAAAAATTATCGTTGGTGAGAACGCTTGCTACGCTCGCTAAGGAATTAGGACTCTCGGTTACCGCTGAAGGGGTGGAAACCGCCGGTCAACTTTCCTTACTACGGGCAGTTGGATGTGAATCAGGGCAAGGATACTTTTTCAGCGAACCCCTGCCAAAAGAACAGGTATGGGAGCTATTGAGCTCAAATCCTAGCTGGCGATAATCGGTCAACGCAATAAGCTCAGTCGCTCTCCCCCGTGGCCATAAGCGTGTCATTCTGTTCCAATGGGTTCAAAACGATTTGACCCCCTGCATTACCCCTAATACAGCAGGTGATTGAGACAATACCGAAACAATTTGAGGCCTCTGGGCTCGCAATAATCTACTGACATCAGTTCTCCCAAGCTGTGCTCGACCTTCAGCAGTAACGCATCGATGTCCTCTCGTTTGGGTCGTTCGCTCTTTTCAACAAATAAGGGTTTACCAATGCGAACGGTTAGCTTTTTTCTGAAATACAGATCCCGAACTCCTGTTAGGGTAATGGGTACAATTGGAACTCCAGCTCGCAAAGCGTAAAGAGCTGTCCCTCGCTTTAAGGGCAAATGCAGCTTCCCTTCTCGCCGACCCAACCGCCCTTCGGCAAAGACAAGCACTCCTTCCCCCCGTGCCAAGATTGTTCGCACAGCCAATCCAATTTGCTTGATCGCTCGCAGGCTCCTACCGGTGGGCACATCTTTTTCCACCATTGCTGCCAATCGTGCAAGATCCGACAACCGAGCTGGATTCTCGGTAGTTCCTGAAACTGCTTCCAGCACTGCTCGCTCCTCCCCCCAAAGGCGATCGACCGGAATCACCCCTCCAGCAAAGTGGAGAATGCAGCGCTTCCACCATCGATTGAACAGAGTGCGGGCATCCCCCAGAATGTAGTAAAAGGGCTGAGCTGGAATCTCCGCCAAAAGAATCAGGGCATCGAAGTGGTTGAGGTGGTTGCTGACAATAATGGCCGCGTCATTGGGCAGAGCTTCCCGGTTCTCTACGGAAATATCGAACAGGCTGTGGATAAGCGTACGCAAAATAACTCGACGAATAGTTCCGCTGAGATGCTTGGGAACTTCCCTGTCTGTAGCTTTAGCCAATCGAGATCGCGTCTCCTGAATGGTTTTGCGAATGACAGGATTGCGGGCTGCCGCAACTCCCTCCCGAGCTCGCGCGATTGTTGCAGGGGTAAGGGGAAGGGCGTCCTGAAGGTTGAGAGGCATCAATTTGAAAGGGCCATAATGGAGATGGGAAGGATTGTCATTGGTGCAAGACGTTGTGGGGAGCGAAATGCCACTATATCCATTTTCACTAATGGAGGGTATTGCAGTGATAGCGTTACATTCCACCTGGATCTTGCCCGTGGCTGCCTCGATAGTCGCAGTAGCTCTGTCTGCTTACGAGCCAGCGGTTGCGCAATTGCAATCCGATATGGTGGTTGACCTTCCCCCCGTCAGTCACCTATCGCAGCCAACAGTACCGTCAATAACCCATCAAGCTGTTGAGCTGCAAGCTGCCAGCCAGCAAATTGCCGTAGAAACGCAAACCGAACAGGGTAGACTGTGGCCTGGGGTTTCCGAGTTTGAAAATCGGTTTGGGGATCGCGGATTTCACTATCGGTTAGCCAGTTTTTAATGGCATTCAAGATGAACGGAGGAGGGTTGTTGTGAGGGAACTCGCTTCTAAGAAGGCTGCAGCAGTTGGGCCACTCGCATCGCAGATACGATCGCTCCTTCGTGGAGTCCGTCCCCCAGATAAGCACCGGCATGATAGGTGTGATTGTCGCCGTTGGTGGCGATGATCTCATTTCGATACCGAAAGGCTTCGACGGTATAAAGAGGTGTGCTGTGCTCTTGGATGTGCACGATCGCCTGAGGGGCGATCTCCCGTTTGAGATTGAAGGCCAAACTGTAGTGGGGGGGGGACTGAACGTCACACAACTGATTGAGATAGGCGTTATATCCCCAACCGTCACTCCCTTGAAAAAAATCGAATTCTGAATAGGCTCGAATGCCGTAGGGCTCGTACAGTGCGGTGTCGGAATGTAAAAGGGTTTCGATGCGATTTTCTTGCCAGGTACCAAACCTCTGAATTTCAGAGTCTGTGGGGTCAGCTAATAGCTCTAAAACGCGATCGGGAGGAGTGGCAAAAACCACTTTGTCAAACTCAAGAGAGGCCCCCTCTTCCAATCGAACGCAGACAGCATCGTCCTCTCTACTAATCGTTGAGATCCGCGCATCCAGATAGATAGTTCCCTTAAAGCGTTGCAGAATCTTTTCGATATAGGTATAGACTCCTCCTTTAATTCTGACCCAGTGCACAAAAATATATTTTTTCAGCGCAGGAATCACTAATTCTGCCGGACAACGATCGATCGACTCAAATGCTATTGAATAACTGTACATCGCCAGCAATTTTAGCCAGCAATTGCGGATGCAGCGACGACTCAAGTAATACTCAAGGGGGCGATTGTGAAACTCCGCAGTATGCATAAAACGACTTTTCAACCAAAATCCTGCCGAACGGGCGTAAACAGTATCGATCCTGAGGTATTCGTAGAGTCTTTGCAGCCCTGAAAAGTTGCGCTGGATGGAATGAGTTGAAAGGATATAGCGACCGTCTTTTAAAAACACTCCCGAGCCAATTTTGATAGGTTCCACTGCTACATCTAACTCTTTCATCAGTGCTAGGAAATTGCGAAAGGCTACCGGAAATTCCAACACACCATTTTCTAAAATTTCGCTGCAGTTGGCTCGATTGGGTTGGACATTTTTATTTAGCGTACGAATGTGACCCCCTAAAACTGGCTCCCGTTCGAATACGGTGACACCGTGTCCCTGTCGATCCAGCAGGTAGGCTGTAACCATGCCACTTGCTCCACCTCCAACAATTGCTATCCGCATGAATTTTTACCGCAGTCAGTCGTTCGAAGTCATTGATTGCCAAGGCAAAGAGCCCAGACCTAAGCATCCCGACCTAGAAGTACATCTCCCGACAAACGCTGATACAACAGAGCGCCCGTCCAAAATGTTGGTGCAAAGCCAGGATAACCAGAAGATGCATTGCAAAAGTAAAAATTCTCTAGGGAGGATTGATGGTTCAAACGGCCAATCCCCATGTTTCGTGGAGTCAAGCTAGAGCCATATGAATTCCCGTTGGGACACCAGCAAAACCGTTCGTTAGTGGTTGGGGTGCCGGCAATGTTAAAGACTAAATGCTCTCTTAGATTGGGGATGTAGTGTTCTTCGACAGTATCGAGGATTGACTGTAGAATCTCATTTTTCTTTTGGTTGTATGCTTTACGACTGGTGTCTAGAAGATGCTTAAAATAATCGTAGTTCGCGACAGTGAGGAATTCGATAATTTGACAATCTTCCGGACAGTCACGGACTGCATCGGTTAGTAATGTCGGGGTTGTAATGGCAAAGCTGGGATTTGAATAATCGTGCTTGTCATACATTTGAGCAAACGCATGATTTAAGTCCTCATGACCAGAATGAAATAGATTCGTCTTGCCAAACCCATAGTCACGCAAGTCTAAGTTCTTTACGACGCAGTAGGCCATGAAGTTGGATGGGGAGTAGTCATAATCGAGTTTCTTGCGGACAGATTTGGAGAATCGCTCGAGCCCGATTTCCTGAGCGGCCTTCTGCGGATCCATGTTACAAACAATCGCCTTTCCAGAATACTGGCGAGTACTACCCGAGCGCCGATCTCGAGCGGTGACTCCGATCGCCCGCCGGCCCTCAATATGAAACTGTATGACTTCTCGATTGAGTAATATTTCACCCCCATATTTTTCAATCGCATTGACCAAGGACTCGATCGCAAAATCAAAGTGTTTGGTGGGGTAAAAAGCCCCCTCTTGATATCCAGTAAATAAAATCACCCAAGCATAGAATGACAGCCGACTGGGTGGCAGCATAAAATCAGGCCACTGCAGTGCTAGTAACGTTTGGGCTGCAAGTGGCAACTGAAATTTATCGAATACATCTTGCAACGTACTGTTGAGATATTGAATTGTCGGCAACACTGAATTGAAATGTCGTAAAGTTTCCACAGGTGAAATCGGAGGAGATAGGAGCTTTAATCCCTTACGCACCCTGTGCACTTCCAAGACAAATTTGCGAATGCGATCGCTGCTCTGAGGAAATAAGGCAGACAACCGCCGGATTAATTCTTCTGAATCGGAGGGAATATCGAGAGAATAGCCAGGCATTCGCATGCGATCGAATCCGTCAGAATCGTATCGTTCAAAGGTGACAGTATCGTCTAAGTTCAGCTTTTTTAAGACACGGTTGACGGTATTGCCTTTCCCACAATCCCAGACATAATGCAATTGAGCATTGAAAGTATATTTCTTCGCCAGCGTAAATGTATGACCAAAGCCTCCTACATGCTCGTGGGCCTCTAGAATACGAACGATTTTACCTGCTTGGGCCATTAGCGCTCCAAATACTAGGGCTGACAATCCACTCCCAACAATCAGATAGTCAGGTTTGTTGGTACTGCTTTGGCGATCGTTAGCTAAAGGGATATCTGTTTGAAGCATTGGTTATGCAGGATTTCAGAACTATGGGGGCAGCATTACAAACTATCGAGATCGAATTATCGTATAAGCCTTTCAGATCTTATCGATTGCACTTTTGCTCAAGTCGCTCAATTCAAATTAGAAGAATATAGCAGGAACAAGGTTATGAAGATTTGTGCCACTTTCATAAAGAGTTTGGATTGATTGCTTTCAGCAGCTCAAGTCTTATTTAAATAGAAGTGAATCGGCGATATCACTAGATTTGGCCACTGGAGGACGGTGATATTTCAATCCCCCCCTGTCTCTTTAACCCACCCAGACTATGAATATCAATTCCAGCCTCATGACACGCATCTGAGAGCGCGGATTGAAAGGCTTCAATATCAGTTTGGTATCCACATTGATAGGTTGCAACCTGAAGTCCATTTTCAAGGTTTGCTTCAGCACAATCAATTAGTAAAATACCCTTGAGAGGTTTGAGCGTTGCCATCACAAGAAACCAACCGACGCCATTCAATAAGATAAAGCAATACTTTGAGGATTTCGTGAGGCCGGTCACCTCTAAGAGCACGGTGATATAGATCGTTAGCTCTGCTTGATGTACAGTTACTCTAGGTTAAATAATCTAGTATTAAAACTATTATGATAAAGCTATAATGTCCGTCATAACTGCGATACTATATCATGTTGAAAGCCGGCATCCCTGAGTTTTTCAGCGAGATTTTGAGGATTTTACGCTCCATAGTATAGGTTCGCTCGCCAGATTAACGAGCTTCCACGAACCGTTAGATGCGCACCGATCGATCAACTTTGGCACCAGATATAGCTCCAAATGGTTTGTATCCATTGGAATGAGGGGTTCAGGCTCAACCTGGAGACAGCTTGCTGATTGTATTGCCTTTGGCCAAGAATTTCCTCTGCTGCCAACAATCCACTCTCGATAGCCGGGCTAATTCCTTCACCCATATCGATTGTGGCCAATCCGGCTGAATCTCCGATCAAAAAGCAGTTATTTTTCTTCACCCCTCCCCTCCTCCTAAATAAATAGTAGGCATAACCCTGAACTTTCAATTTCTGGGCTGTGTGCTCATCGAGTA
Source organism: Synechococcus sp. (assembly GCA_051439605.1). Taxonomy (GTDB): domain Bacteria; phylum Cyanobacteriota; class Cyanobacteriia; order Thermostichales; family PCC-7336; genus PCC-7336. The sequence goes on along the minus strand of JBFRWN010000060.1, from coordinate 10,128 downwards.
AGCCGCGTTTAATAAGATTTTCGAGGAACCATTGGAAATGAGTGTGAATGTTAGTTTTCGATCTTTTAAAGTAAGAACTAAATCCGCCAAGACCAATATTGAGATAACCATCTCCTTTCGGGATATACCATGAATATCCCTTCAACCCATGTTCACAGAAAAAGATATAGGCGGTATCATCTCGTTGGGGATATTTCAATTCTTGGTTTAAAGTGACTATTTTTTCTTCCTTGTCACGCTGTCGGGGAAAAAAGAATCTCCTAACGGGACAACCTGTACCTCCAGCCCCTACCAAATACTTGCACTGGTACTTACCATCGATAACATAAAGATCTCCTTGCTTTTCTATATTTTTTACTTTATGAGTTTTTACAGGAGCCTGGGAACGTTCCAGCAACCAGCGATCGAACTCAATGCGGCGAATGGAATAGTCTGCCCATCGGGTAGGCCAACGACCCAGAGGAAAGGGAAAGGGAGCTATATACATTTTTGTTTTCATTTCCAGGAGGGAATGAGGATAATCACGCGGGGAAAATTCCAGATTTTCCATCACCTTGGAAGTAATCCAGCCAGCACATAGTTTCAACCGTGGAAAAGACTGCTTGTCAAGCACTAATACTTCACGCTTATTACGTTTGAGTTGCCAAGCACAACTACTACCGGCTGGCCCAGCTCCGACAACAATAGTCTCGTAGTATTCCATAGCCTTTTATCTCAGTGCGAGTTACCTTATTCCTATTTTCAACTGTGAGAACTATTGAAATTCTTGATGTCTTATAACTGTCGATTCTTAACAGGAATGGAACCAGCCACTTTCAGAGTTCACGACAGATTGAGTGCTGTTATAGTTGCCTGTGATAGCTAGTGAGTTCCTTGATAAAATTAGCGGGCTTATTAGACAGCTTGTACAATTACTCTGATTTCTCCTTGTAAAGCGATGATTTCCAGGCAATAGGGGCATCCTGCCGTTGGAGTACAAACCGCACGAGCATTAAATCCCGGTCATTAAATAAGCGCCATGCTTCTGCTAAGTAACACAGATACTTATTATAGGTTTGTACTCCCACCAGTTGGATGGCAGCTTCTTGATTTTCAACTAGGCGATCGAACCAAGCCTTTAACGTCGGCCTATAGTCATGTACAGAGTGATGGACAGTCCTTAAACCCGCCTGCTCAAAGGAATCTAAGTGTTCTTTAAGAGATGAGAGTTCAACGCCTGGAAAGAGTTCTGCACCACAAACAAGCAATCTTGCCGGGGGGATTGCATTCATTTGACAGAAAAAATGATGAACTAACTTACCCTCGGGCTTGATTGCTGCTGCTAATTTCTTCGCAAGAGGTATTAGTTCAGATTTAGGAACATGTTCAGTACAGCCAATCGAAAAGATCTTATCCCAGCAAGCAACTCCATATTCAGCTGTAACAACATCTATCAATTCAACATCAAAACCATAGTTTTCATCAATGAATCTCTTCTGCTCAACAGATAAGGTGTATCCCTTAAGGTTATCTTTCTCTCCAGTCACATCATAGATCTTTTTTAACATTGCACCCCATCCGCAACCTAGATCGAGAATTCTTTCCCCCGGCTGGGGCTCTATAAGATTGAGGATAAAGTTAGCTTTATTCTCTTGGGCATCCTCAATGGAATCATCCCTGTCCAAAAAATCTGCGCATGTATAGAACATGTACTTCCTATCTAGGAAAAGCCTATAAAACTCATTAGAGATATCGTAGTGTTTTGCAACTCCAGAAGCTCGATCTCTCAGAACCGGATAAATATCAGACCAAAGTTTTCTGATAAATCCAGGTGGATAGTTTTCTAGAAACCATTCGTACAAAGGATGTCCAGGTTTTGTAAAACGCTTCCAGACGACTTGTGAATCTAAAATATCTGTGCTTCGAGCCCAAAAGAGAAATCTAGCGAAACTTGGGCCAAGTAAAATAATCTCCGGAAATAGAAAAATATATCTGCTAAAGTCTGAGAACATTTTCTTTCGCAATCCCTATCAAAAATGCCGCGCAACAAGAATAGAGACAATTTACTAAAATAAGATGGAAAGAAATAAAGAATGATTTTTATAGAACATATAAGTTAAGCTTGAATTGCTCTTACTGAAAATGTTATTGGATGAAACCTTAAGTCTTCAAGAGCAGTTGTATCCAAGCTTGATTCGAGTGACCCACTTTATGACTCTGAATGTGGCGAACTATTGAGGAGGTTGATAAAAATAAGCAGGCTTAAGAGGCGTTCACAACTCATTGACTTTAAATTATTTTTTAGCTACTGATTTATTGTTAGCTCAGTTTGGAAGTAAGGATCTACCTGTGTTAATGATTTTTAAAAAATGATGTTGATCTTTTGGGCGTGAGGAATGTGCCTATAAAGATTAAAGTGCCGACATGTCCAGTTGATTTGTGAGTCTCATCTCACTCCATTGACATCTCCAAAAACGAATTCTGTGGATGTATTCACGTCGATCGCAAGTAATAACTCCTAGTGCCTCTAGCGGAGATCGCTGCATTCAGCCGCTCAATGGCGTGTACGTAAGCGGCCGTTCTGAAGGAAGTTTGCTTATGTTTGCTGAGCTGATAAACAAATTCTGATTCGCTTTCCATCTTGGTTTTGAGCCGGCTATTCACCTCTTCCTCCGACCAATATTGGCCGGCTCGGTTTTGCACCCATTCAAAATAGCTAACCGTCACACCACCGGCATTCACTAAAATATCTGGCACCACAAACACGCCGTGCTGTTCTAAGATTTCATCCGCTGCCGGAGTCACTGGGCCATTGGCCACTTCAAACACAAACCTAGCTCGAATGCGGGGAGCGTTGTCCTTTCGAATCTGATTTTCTAAAGCAGCTGGGACTAGCACATCCACATCCAGCTCTAGTAATTCCTCATTCGTAATCTGTGCACTATCGACGAGATTGCAGACGCTGCCTTCACAATAGACTGCTTCCAGCCTACGGGAATGCTCTTTTTGATAGCGAATGCTGGGAATGTCGAGGCCCTGGGGAGCGTAGATGCCCCCTCGAGAATCGCTGACGGCCACTATTTTATATCCGGCATGAAATAGCAGTTCGGCCAAAATGGCACCAGCATTGCCGAACCCCTGAATTGCCACCGTGGTGTAAGCAGGGTAGCGATCGAACTTAGGCAGCAAAGTATTCATTACGTGGAACGCTCCACGCGCAGTAGCCTCGTTGCGGCCCAGGCTGCCCCCCATTGCTAGAGGCTTGCCGGTGATGGCAGCTGGCAGCAAGTAGCGGCGAATGGTGCTGTACTGATCTACCATCCAGCCCATGATGGTGGGGTTGGTGTAGACATCGGGGGCAGGAATGTCTACATCGGGACCGATAAAATCGGCGATCGCGTCGATGTAACCGCGACTGAGTCGCTCTAGCTCGAACTTTGACAGAGCTTTGGGATCTAACGTTACACCTCCCTTCGCGCCACCAAAAGGGATATCCAGTACGGCGCACTTAAAGGTCATCCAAAAAGCCAAACTGGTCACTTCGTCTAGGGTGACATTGGGGTGATATCGAATGCCTCCTTTGGCTGGACCGCGCACGGTACTGTAGCGCACCCGATACCCCTGAAATACCTGCAGCGAACCATCATCCATCCGTACCGGAATTGAGACAGTGAGGGATGCCTTGGGATATTTCAACATTTCCAGCGTTTCATCTGGCAACGTCACGTACTGCAGCGGTTTTTCTAATTGCTGTCTAGCTTGGGAAAACAGACTGTTTGCCACGGTGAGACACTCCAATGCAATCCACTTATCCCTCGTGAAGGTCTACATACAATCTGGAGGGTGATGGGATCTTGTATTTCTGTTGAGTGGGAGCCAGATTGCCCTCTTAAGTGGATAGGCTCTCTGGAGATCCCTTGCTCCAATTATCCTGCGATGCGCAAATTAATCTCTTTACTTTTAATTTCGACAGTATTAGGGGTAGTAACACTAATTCTTGTTCGACAGATGGCAAGCTCTAGCGAACTCCCTGCCCCTACCAGTTAGTCCATTCGGATAATAGGGGCGATCGATTGCTGCCTCAACACATTTAAAGAAGTCAGCGGCGCTAAAAATGCACCGTCGTCTAGGTCTCGATTTGGCAAACAATCAATTAGGATAAATGTCCGTGATTACTTCCAATCCGCATCAGCTTGAGCTAAACCGATGGTTGTTGCACAACTTTATATAAACCCCACAGTCTCATGTGCCAGAGTCCCAATTGCTTTTCGTCGGTAGGGTCGGTCGTTTAGATTGAGACCCAGAGGTTTATACGATTGATCCGAGGTTGGTTCCAATGTCCGAACACTCTTTGAGTGGTGCTGAGGCAGTTGATGCGGCGATCGCTCGCGGGGAAGATTTAGATGGGACACCCATTCCTGCAGACAAGCTGAATCTATATAACGAAGTTATGGGATACGAGGCCAACCGCAAGCGCAGTGGCGTCACCAACAGCATGCGCTCCCGCATTGTGCGTATTGGAGCCAAACATCTGCCTCAAGCTGAACTGAACCAGAAACTTCTCGACGCAGAATTTGCGCCGCTTAAAGACAAAGAAATCGCCTTCTACTACGGCGTTAAGTAGGTAGACAGCCCAGGGGCAGCTCCCAGTGCATGAGGGAATCTTGCCGTGGCGCTGTTTCTCCGTCACTTAACTCTGCGTCAGCTCCATCCCCCGCCGAAAAATTTCGCGAGCATAGTCCGTCCAAGTCCCCTGCCCCCAATACCTAAAACAGCTGGTTTGCAACAGCAAGTTGTACAGCAATGATCGCAGGTATTCCTCCGATTTCGTCACCTCGGGGTTCTCCTGCACCGGTTGGTCCCATCGCTCATGAAAGGTTGCGCTCAGTTGGTTCATCGGCTCCAGCACGTTTTCATAGCCTTTGACCCAGCTCAAGTCATTGGTCCATGAGGCGCCATCCATATGAAAGTGATGGTCGCTCTGCTTGAGGTGGATGATCGCGGCTTCCACCGCCTCTGGTGTCACACTTTCGTGAGGAACCTGCTGCCAAATCTTGTGCTGACCCACCGCCTGACAATGGGGAAAATCTGCCTCTTGCACCCCCGCAGCTTCCAGCAGCTCCAGATATTCGGTGCCATTAATACCGGCTACTCCATCAGCACCGTCCCGCAACTGATACCAAACGGGAGGGAAATCACGGGGGAATTCGTTCATCATCACCCCGCCATTCTCGCCATCCGCAATTTGGGTCACCAGCGAGGGAACTTCAACAGAACCGAGCCGCTGCCGTCCGCGCCCCTTGGCCTCGTGATAGGGCTGCATTTGGGCTACTAGCTTTGTATCGGAGCCCTGCGTTTTAATCAACGCCGTTATGCTAGCGGTTTCCCCTCGGGAATTGCGTGCCACCAGTTGGTTGGGAATGTATTTCTCATCGTGATGCAACGGGGAGCCGTCGAACCGCTCCACCGAATGCTCCTGCACCATCAACCAACGGTAGCCGCAGTCCTTCAATGCTTTGACATACTCGTACAGCGTGTCGGGATGGTTGGGTAAATGCATCTCAGGTGGAGAAAACCCTTTCACCCGCTGCAGCGCCTCCCAACCAAAGATGGCGGCGAAGTGATGCTGCCAAGCTTGAATGTGCAGTTTGATATCCGGAATGGGGGTGGAGGGCACTACCGCGTGGCTCCACATCGTCCCCAGCCACTCTACGTAGGGCCAATATTGGCGATCGCAGGTAATGCGCTTCAAGGAGTCCAACACGTCGTGACGCCCCATTTGCCGCAGTCCCCACAGCAAATTGCCCGAGTAATCCAACATGATGCGGGGATTGCAGCCATTCGCCACCAGCTCGGGAATAAACTCACCCATACGGCTGTAGCAATAGGCAAATGTCCCCGCATTGTGGTTGTCCCCATCGTGGGGATGCTCGAACATGCGCTGCAGATTTCCAATCAACTCGCCGTTTTTCCATGCTGGAATGGTGGGTTGGTGCATGTGCAAAGCGCAGGCAAACCCCGATCGGATCTGCTCTAAACGCAGGTTGGTATCCGGCAACCACACTGGATCGTCTCGCTTTGTTGCCCTCTTCAGCTCGCATTCCCAGCCACAAAGATTCGGCAACTGAGAGCGCAACTCCGGAAGAGCAATCGAAGAAAGAGAGGCAACCACGAATACTCCTTATCCGGCTAGATATGTAGCGATTTCCTCCATTGAACGGTCTATCGCGACTTCTAGGCTGTTAACTTCCGCTTGACTGAATCACAAGAAATGAACTTTTATGAAGGCGTGTGTAGAGGACTGGCAATGTACATCGTTCAGATTGCATCGGAATGCGCCCCCGTCATCAAAGCAGGGGGATTGGGCGATGTCGTCTACGGCCTCAGCCGCGAGTTAGACATGCGCGGTCATACCGTCGAGCTGATTTTGCCGAAGTATGACTGTATGCGCTACGACCAAATTTGGGGGCTGCACGACGCCTATAAAGATCTGTGGGTACCTTGGTACGGTGGAGCCATCCACTGTTCAGTCTATTGCGGATGGGTACACGGCCAAGTCTGTTTCTTCATCGAGTCCCATTCCGATGATTTCTACTTCGATCGCGGCCATTACTACGGCAGCGATGACGATGAAATGCGCTTCGCCTTTTTTAGCAAGGCCGCATTAGAATTTCTGCTGCAAACTAACAAGCGTCCCGACATTATCCATTGCCATGACTGGCAAACGGGTCTTGTCCCCGTCCTGCTGTACGAAATGTACAAGTACCAGGGGATGGACAATCAGCGCGTCTGCTACACCATCCACAACTTCAAGCACCAGGGCATCGGCGGTGTCAAAACCCTTCATGCCACCGGCCTCAACCGCGAATCCTACTACTTTAGCGAGGACCGCCTGCAGGACAACTTCAACCCTTTCGCTATCAATTACATGAAGGGGGGGATCGTCTACTCTAATCACGTCACCACTGTCTCCCCCCACCATGCTTGGGAGGCCCGTTACACGGACATCAGTTACGGTTTGGGCCACACCCTGCACCAACATCAGGACAAATTTAGCGGGGTCCTGAACGGAATCAACTACGACTTCTGGAATCCGGAAGTTGACAAGCAAATTCCCCACCACTTCAGTAAAGCTGACTTCAGTGGTAAAGCCCTGAATAAAAAAGTGCTGCGCGATCGCTTGCTGCTGCAGGATTGCAACAAGCCCATCATTAGCTTCATCGGTCGCCTCGATCGCCAGAAGGGCGTACATCTAGTGCACCACGCCATATACTATACGCTGTTCAAAAACGCTCAATTTGTTCTGCTAGGGTCAGCCACCGAGCAGAACATCAACGATCATTTCTGGGCTGAGAAGCAGCATCTCAACGACAACCCTAACGCTCACTTAGAAATCGCTTTCGATGCCGAACTGGCCCACCTGATCTATGCGGGGTCTGACATCATCGTTGTCCCGAGCAATTTCGAACCCTGCGGTCTCACCCAAATGATCGGGCTTAAATACGGCACCGTCCCGGTGGTACGCGGAGTGGGCGGCCTGCTCAACACGGTTTTCGATCGCGATTTCGATACCGATAAGCCTGCTGAAGAGCGCAACGGTTTTGTATTCTACGACGCAGATTACAGCGCCCTCGAATCTGCTCTAGGACGAGCGATCAATCTTTACTACAAAGAACCTGAAGAGTTCAAGCAGTTAGCCCTACAGGGGATGGAATACGACTACTCCTGGAACCTACCGGGGGGCGAGTATGTCGAGATCTACGAGAGCATTCGCCACAAATAGCGCAGGGAATGCAATCCAGCCATGAAAGCTTTAAGCAGCACAACTCATGACTGCTTACTGTTGCTGTTGGTTTTTCATGTGCCTTTCTATCGCGACAGTCAAGTCTTCCCCAATAAAGAACTAACCCACCACTGGGCGGCTTCAATTTGCAAAACTCCTTCATTGGAGAGATGCCATCGGAGCGCCTCAACGCGTGAGATAATGACAGCCTGGTGGGCCAATACCACCACTGCGATAGCATGACCTGTGGGAAACCCATTCGATAGAGCCTTGTGAGGATTGTGACGTTGGCTGTCGATACCTTTAACCTGACAGAATATCTTGCCGCTCGTCGAACGACTGTCGAAGGGGCATTGCTGGCAACTATGCCAGTGGCATTCCCTGAAATCCTTTACGAATCAATGCGTTACAGCTTGATGGCTGGTGGAAAGCGCCTGCGCCCCATCCTCTGTCTGGCCTCCGGGGAAATGGTGGGGGGAACGCAAGAGCAGTTGATTCCCACTGCCTGCGCGCTAGAAATGATCCACACCATGTCGTTAATCCACGACGATTTACCCGCGATGGATAACGACGATGTCCGCCGTGGAAAACCCACTAACCACAAGGTATACGGCGATGACATTGCCATCTTAGCTGGGGATGCTCTGCTCGCCTATGCCTTTGAAGTAGTGGCCGAGCGCACCCAGAATGTTGACCCAGTGCGCATTCTCAACGTTGTGGGTCGTCTAGGCCGAGCCGTAGCTGCCGAAGGTCTGGTGGGCGGACAGGTGGTTGACCTGCAATCGGAAGGAAAACAGGTCAGTCTGGAAACCTTAGAGTTCATTCACGCCCACAAGACAGGGGCTCTGCTAGAAGTCTCGGTGGTTTCTGGGGCGATTCTGGCGGGGGCCGATACCGAGACAGTCAATCGTCTCACCGCCTACTCCCGCGATATTGGTCTGGCCTTTCAGGTGGTGGATGACATCCTCGATGTCACAGCTACGAGCGAGCAGTTGGGTAAAACCGCTGGTAAAGATTTAGTGGCCGAAAAGGCCACCTATCCCAGCCTGTTGGGATTAGACGGTGCCCGCCAAAAGGCCGCCGATCTGATCGCCCATGCCAAAGACATTGTGGCCCCTTACGGCGATCGCGCGATGCCCCTCAAAGCAATTGCTGACTATATTGGCAGCCGTACTCACTAGCCCACATTGCAGGAGTTGGATGATGTTGGAGGAGTTGTTTGCCAACCGACTGTTGTGGATGGCACTCCTATCCAGTTTGCTGGCGCAAGCTTTGAAGCTCATTATTCGCTATTTTGAATCGGGTCGGATTGACTTTCGGGTGTTGGTGGAAACAGGAGGGATGCCCAGTTCACACGCAGCTTTGGTGACTGCTCTAGCCGCTGGGATTGGCTTGCATGATGGCTGGAACAGCACTCTGTTTGCAGTTTCAGTGGTCTTTGCCTTTATCGTTATGTACGATGCGGCCGGCATTCGACAGGCTGCAGGGAAACAGGCCAGAGTCCTTAACAAAATGATGGACGAGCTATTCGGAGAGAAGCATCAGTTTAGCGAAGGACGACTCAAGGAATTGCTAGGGCACACCCCCATTCAGGTGATTGCAGGGGCAGTGCTGGGTTCCATCTTTGCCTGTGCCACGATGCCCTTATGGCTCCACTAACGACCGCTTGGTTTTTGTGGATATAGTCCAGTCAGAATTGGAGTGGCCAGTCAGAATTGTTTTTGGATTGACTGATTAACGGCTGAGAGAGGTCGATTGTGACTTTGGAACTCGACCACTTATTTATTTTTACGGACACAGGAGCAGATTGCGCCAAGCAACTCTTGTCCTTCGGTCTGTTGGAAGGATCGAGCAATAGTCACCCCGGACAAGGTACAGCCAACCGCAGATTCTTCTTTCACAGTTTCATGTTAGAGCTGCTGTGGGTGCATACGCCTGCAGAAACCCAGTCCAACGTCGTCAAGCGAACCGGATTATGGGAGCGATGGCGCGATCGCAAAAGCTCCGCATGCCCCTTTGGTATAGGGGTTCGGGGGGATGACCCGACAGAGATCCCCTTCGAATACTGGAACTACTGTCCACCCTACCTGCCGCCTAGCGTCACAATCCCCGTAGCCACAAATTCAGGGCAGCTGATGGAACCCTTCCTGTTTTGGAGTCCATTTGGCCGGCGATCCGATAACCTGCCAACCGATCGCGCTCAACCCCTCAACCACCCCTGTGGTTTAAGGGAAGTTACTGATACTGTTGGCGAAGTGCTCATGAGGCTTGAGCAGCTGGATTCAGAGCCGCAAATCGTGAGGTTCGAGTCTCGGCATGAAGTTGGCCATTCAACCAATCCACAATCCTCACGAAGTTCATAGCCA
>JBFRWN010000059.1:0-7762 GCA_051439605.1 Synechococcus sp. | reverse complement strand
GCCACAGTCTGCATCGGTCTCGGCCTGACAACGGCGGCGTTGATGGGATAAGGCGCAGAAATGACTGGAAAAGCAGACAAGCCAGGAGCCAGCAACTGCACCTTGTACCTTCTGAATTACATGCTGGCCAAATAAAATGAGAATAATTATCATTCTCATTGACTCAATAATTTCGAATCAATCAGCGTGAGCCAACCCCAAACGAATCGGTCCTATGACGTTGTGATTGTTGGTGCCGGCGCTGCAGGCATTGGCTGTGGCGTCGTGCTCCAGGAGCTTGGCCTAAAAGACTTCACGATTTTAGAAAGACATCAGGTTGGCGCCTCCTTTAGTCGCTGGCCTGAAGAGATGAACTTCATCACCCCATCATTCCCAAGCCATGGTTTTGGACTGCTCGACCTGAATGCAGTGACCTTGAAGACCTCGCCTGCGATCGCTTTTCGGGAAGAGCATATCAGCGGCAAGCAATACGCCCTGTATCTGCAAACCGTTGCCGACCACTTTGAGTTACCGATTCGGACTGAGGTTGACGTAACGGGCGCCGAGCCATTGTCCCAGGGGGGCTTTCAACTACATACTTCCGCTGGAGACATCCGCACACAATTTGTCATTTGGGCCGCCGGGGAATATCAATATCCTAAGCTCAATCCCTTTCCAGGGGCAGAGCACTGCATCCACAACGCTCAAATTCGTTCGTGGGCGGATCTAGAGGGCGACGAATTCATCATCATCGGCGGCTACGAGAGCGGCATGGATGCCGCTGCCAATTTAGTAGCGCTGGGAAAGAAAGTCGGCGTGCTCGATCGCACGGGAGCCTGGGCCGATCTCGACACGGATCCCAGCGTATCCCTATCGCCCTATACCCTCCAGCGTCTGGCATTTGTCTATCGCACAGGTCGCTTAGACATGGTGAGTGACGTCACCATTGAGGAAGTCAAACCGATTCCCGGTGGCTACGCAGTCTACAGCGAAGATCGGAAGTGGATGACAGCCCATCCCCCCATTCTCTGCACCGGTTTCGACACCAGTTTGAAGCAGATTGCTCCCCTATTCAATTGGTCCGAGGGCTATGCTGCCCTCACTGAAAACGATGAATCTACTCTCACCCCCGGCCTCTTTGTCGCTGGTCCTTCCGTGCGCCATGGGGATTTGATTTTTTGCTTCATCTACAAGTTTCGTCAGCGCTTTGCCGTAATCGCAAATACGATCGCCCATAGCCTCGGCCTCGACCCCAGCCCCCTTGATGCCTACCGCCAGGCCGGACTCTTCCTCGATGACCTCTCCTGCTGCAGCAACGACTGCATTTGTTAGCAAAGTTCAGAATTTTGAATTTTGAATTCTCCTACTCAGCCGCCAACTCAAAACTAAGAACTTGCACTTTTTCCCTCCCCTCACTCTCCCTTTCTCCCCATGCCCCATGCCCCGCCTGCCCAACACACCACCGTCATTGTCGGCAAAGAAAGTACCGGCAAATCCGAACTGGCAGCAGCGCTCACGGGACGTTCTCCTGTCAGCACCAACATTCAGGGCTCGACGATCGCCTGCGAGACCTATCAGGCCAGAGATAATGCCTTTATCGATACCCCGGGCATTCTCTTTCGCTCCGACACTAACACCACCCGAACCGCCCTGGCGCAACTCCAGGCCCATGACAGAATTTTGTTAGTCGTTAAAGCGACCCATGTGGATGATGACCTGGCGGATTTGCTACCACTAGTGGCCGGGAAACAAGGGCTGGTGGTCGTCACCTTCTGGGATAAAGTATTGCCTTCTGACTTTACCCAGCAGGTCTTGGGCCGTTGGGAGCAAACCTCCCAGATTAGGTTTATTCCCGTGGATGCTCGTCATTTAAGCCAGGGGCAACGCTAGCAGATTTTAGAGGGGTTGCAGGCTCCAGCCCCCTTCCCCCAGCAATGGCAACCGATTCCGGCTGGCTGGCGGATCGAGCCCGCGCCTACCTGGCTGGAGCATCCCCGCTGGGGTTGGTTGCTGGCCATCCTTTTGTTGCTGTTGCCTGCGGTCGTTGCCGTTTGGGTCGCCAATGGAGTCGCGGGCATGCTCGATCCGCTGATACAAACCGGATTAGCCCCTCTGGTCAATTTCCTATCACAGGCCCCATCGTTGCTAGAGGCGATTTTGATTGGCCGCTATGGCTTAGTCACGATGGGGCCGCTGTTATTTGTCTGGGCGGTGCCTACGGTGATTCTGTATGCCCTGTTTTTAGGTGCATACAAGGCCAGCGGGTTGGTAGAACGCATTACCGTGGCGCTGCACCCACTCCTGAGACCTTTCGGTTTATCCGGGCGAGATTTGGTGCGGGTAATTATGGGATTTGGCTGCAATGTGCCCGCCGTAATCGGCACTCGCGCCTGTTCCAGTTGTTCCCGGCAAACCTGTGTGAGTGCGATCGCCTTTGGCTCTGCCTGTTCCTACCAGTTCGGCGCCACCCTGGGGGTCTTCAGCGCCGCCAATTTGAATGGTTTAGTTGTGCCCTACCTGGGCTACTTAACCCTGACCACTCTGATCTACACCCGTTTGATTGCGCCTAAAGCAGCACGTTCCTCTCATAACGCCCTGATGATTGAACGGCGCACATTTTTGGAAGTGCCCCACTGGTCAGCTATCTGGCGCGAAACCCAAGGTACCCTCAGCCAGTTTTTCACCAATGCGATTCCCATCTTTTTAGCAATCGCGATCGTTGCCTCAGTGTTGGACTGGTTTGGCCTCATCACCGTTCTTGCGGGATGGATTAATCCCCTGATGGGGATGTTTGGCCTGCCTCCAGAAGCAGCTCTACCCGTTATTTTGGCCTCGATTCGCAAAGACGGACTGCTGCTCTTTGCCGAACCGGCAACCCTGGCTGTGCTGACGCCGCTGCAGATTTTAACCGGAGTGTATCTGGCTGGGGTGTTGCTGCCCTGCCTGGTAACGGTGCTGACCATCGCCCGCGAACAGTCGGTGCGGTTTGCAGTGGGCCTGATGGCTCGGCAGGCGATCGCCGCGATCGTTTTTTCGATGCTTCTGGCCTGGGGAGGCAGTTGGTTTTAACAGCTCTAGATTGCCAAAAGATGCGATGAATATGAGCCTCAATTTTAGGTTGTGTCGCGAAAACGAAAAGAGGTGATAGCCGCTATCTATTCCCGCTTGTCCAGAGGCTCTCATCGTCTCTTACGCTCTCTCGACACAATGTTCCAATTGCTTGAGCATATTACCCTGCTTCAAGTCCTGACCAATTAGCACAAGTTGATTCTGTCTGGCTCTACCTTCTGGCCAGGGCTCGTTATCGACGCTGAAGCGGGTGCCGCAAAGGTGGAAAATATGCCGGTATGGACTTTCGGTAAACCACAAGATCCCTTTCCCTCGAAACACACCGCTGGGCAAGTTGTTGAGGAAATTTTCAAAGCGAGCCAAGCTCAGGGGGCTAGCACTAGCAAATGAAACCGAACTAAAGCCTTCTTCCTCCAAGTGAGAGTGGTTATGTCCGTGATGCTCGTGTCCGTGATGCTCGTGTCCGTGACGCTCGTGTCCGTGATGCTCTTGCTCGTGATGCTCTTGCTCTGAGGGCAATGAACTCGACTCAAACAGCGAAGTGTCTAACAACAGCTCGAGCGGAACCTTACCCTCTTTTGCTTTCAATATGAGTGCATCATTGTTTATTGTTTTGATGCACTTTTCCAGACGCTCGATCTCGGCATCTTCCACCAAGTCAGTCTTGTTCAAGATAACTACGTCGCCATTGGCAATCTGATTGTCGGCAACACCATCCTCAAACAGATCGGGTGCAAAGTTGCTCGCATCAACCATGGTCACAATTGAATCGAGGCGCGTTAAGTCTCTAAGCTCGGGGCCGAGGAAAGTCAGCACAATGGGCAGAGGATCGGCCAAACCAGTGGTCTCTACAACTAGGTAATCAATTGGCTTATCGGAATCGCAAGTTTTTTCCATCAACCGGAAGACGATGTCAACGATATCGTCCCTCACGGTGCAGCACATGCATCCGTTATTCAGCTCAACCATGTCTTCTTCAGAAGAGACAATCAACTCTGAGTCAATGCCAATTTCACCAAACTCATTCACCAGTACAGCCGTTCGAATTCCTGACTGATTGGACAAAATATGGTTGAGTAACGTTGTTTTTCCGCTCCCGAGAAAACCAGTTACGATGGTGACTGGTAAGCCACGCTGAGGTACGTCCATTACAACCACTCCTAATCCTTACCAATGTGTTTTTCCAATTTAACCTACGCGGATAATCGTAAAGGTGAGCCAGTTTTTAGATAAGAGTAACCTAGCTTACATAAAGCAAAATAAAATACTAGTTGCTGTGTGAGTTTTTGATTCAAATGCTTTTCTTGAGTATCTTATCTTCCTCTCGATGACTATTTATTAATTGTTTTAGGATATTCTTCAATGGAATCTGAGGTCAGAACTCTGATTGACTAAAATTCTTGAAAGCTTAATCATTCCGTGGTGCTTGGTGGCCGCCAGTAAATTACTGAGATAACAAAATATCTTCATTATTCTGTGAGAAATATCCTTGCACATCCCATAAATATCATGCTCTCAACGTCGCTTCTCTATCTAATGTTGTCACTACCGTTAGAAAGCGGAACTCATTTGCAGGTTTTCCACGGGCTCTTTTTCGCAATGCCTCTAATATTAAGATAGGTGTTATATATTCACTAAGTTATTGGGTGGCCCAAAAGGGTGTGTCTACTCAACATTTATTTTTCTGAAGAGTACAAAATGAGAATAGAATGCCAGTAAAAAAGCAATAAAAGCTTTTTAGAAAACCACAAATATATCCTGATTCCTTACTCCATTTTTTGTTTGGAGCTGATCTCAAAAATGTCCTTGGTCCTTGATGGCATCTAGGTTGCAACTGTCCGTTTCTGCGCAGCGATAGCCCAACAATAAGGCTTTGTTGATATCTACGACGTGGTGGGAAAACTTGTGATCCGCAGGTTTGGCATTGGGAAGGCGATCCGCCTGTTTCTGATGCGTAATGATTGAACCCGGACCAACGTATTTACCTGGCAAGATTTCTACATCTTGAATGAGAGCATGCATCATTACAATGCAGCCGTCACCCACCTTGGCATTAAATACGGTGGAGCGAAAGCCAATGAAACAGTTGTCACCCACATAGGCAGGGCCATGAATTAGAGCCATGTGGGTAATACAGGTATTGCGTCCGATCCAGACTGAATAGCTTTGGCGATCGTCTCCCGTGACTCGCCCTTCTTCGAGGCCATGAATGACAACACCATCTTGAATATTGGACCGATCGCCAATGTAAAACGGTGTACCTTCATCGGCCCGAATGGAACAGTGAGGGGCAACTAGAACCCCCTCGCCGATGCGAACATCACCGATAAGGCTCGATGCTGGGTGAATGTAGGCGGATGGATGAGCTTGGGGACGGTCGGCACTCCGATCCCAAGGGGTCGGGGGGGCAGGTTGATGACGAAGTGGCATGGGTATCAGGGGGGTAAAGGAATGGAGTTAAAGCTGAGTTGGATTCGGTGCATCACCGTACACCTGCAGCGGATCGAAGGTTTTGTCTTGCTCGGTAAACTTCAATGAAACAGACGGTGTGACTGCCTCTCCCAAAGGGATTTCGCGATAGAAACAGGAGCGATAGCCCACGTGACAACTAGCTCCAGAACCTGCAACATCGACCTTCATCCACAGGCAATCTTGGTCATCGTCAATTAGCAGTTGTTGAACGTGCTGAACCAGTCCGCTTGTGGCTCCCTTGCGCCATAGCACTTTGCGGCTGCGGCTGTAGTAGTGAGCCTCCCTTGTCGCAATCGTGCGTCCTAGGGCTTCAGCATTCATATATCCCTGCATCAGCACTTCGCCGCTGGAGGCATCGGTGGTGACAACGGGAATTAGTCCTTGGGCATCGAACTTGGGTGCGAGAGCGGTGCTTTCTTCAACTTGTTCAATAGATTGGCGTTGGGCAAATGACGAACTCATAGTAAAGATCTCTGGGCGATCGCTGTCTGCATTTTTTCAACTAATTCTGAGAGACTGAGGCCACTCGGTCAAAGTTGTAGTAAAAGCTCGTATCGGTGCAGGGGCCAATGGTGACTGTAGTCTCTGGGAACAGGGTTTGCACCGCCATGGCTAAAACGTGGACACAGGTATGGCAAAGTCGCTCTAGCTGTTCTAAATCACTAGCCGATGAGTTGGTTGCAGACTGCGGACGGGAGACTTGACTGACCATGAGTCAAAAATTAGAATGATAATCATTCTCAAATTATCACAGCGATAGAGAATTGGGCGCATACCCGATGGGTGCGGATAGCTTTATGAATACTGTCCTAAATGCTAGTCAAGGAGGGATCTTGACAAGACATCATTGAGGGCGTGAATTACTATACGCTGCACATAAAACTATTTCTGCTCTCGAATGCTTGTGCGTGCTGCAGAGAAACTCTTTGGAGTCTTGCGCTTGGGTGAGCGAGATACATATAGAGCTTTGGAGTTACGAACGTGGATACGGTACCTCAACGCGGTTTACCTGTAACAATTGTGACGGGGTTCTTGGGCAGTGGTAAAACCACATTGCTCAACCATATTTTGTCGAATCAAAAAGACATACGAACAGCCGTGTTGGTAAACGAGTTCGGCGAGATCGGAATTGACTCGGAGCTGATTGTGTCCGCAGAAGAGGACCTTGTAGAACTGAATAATGGTTGCATTTGCTGTACGGTGCGGGAGGATGTCGCTGAGAGCGTCCTGAGGTTAATGGAGCGCTCAGATGTCAACGACAAGCCAATTGACTATTTGGTGGTGGAGACGACCGGGCTGGCCGATCCCCTGCCAGTTGCCCTCACCTTCCTCGACCCAGTGTTGCGGGATCTGACACGGCTGGATTCCATTGTGACGGTGGTAGATGCCAGTAATTTTGCCCCCGACCTATTTGATAGCGATGTGGCTCACAATCAGATTGCCTATGGCGATGTGATTGTGCTTAACAAGACAGATCTGGTCGAAGAGATCGAGCTGAAGAAGTTGGAAAAGCGCATCCGTACAATAAAGACGTATGCTCGAATTTTAAGGTCGAAAAACAGCCAAGTGCCTCTCGAGCTGTTGCTGGATACTGCTTTGTTCGAGTCGGAGGCGTTTGCACAAGAAGACGACCATCACGACCACGAGCACAAGCATGATGACCATTCCCACGATCGTCACAACCATCACGAGCATGGCCATCACGAGCATACTCACGACCATCACAAGCATGGCCATCACGAGCATACTCACGACCATCACGAGCATACTCACGACCATCACGACCATGACCATTCACACCATCTAGAAGAAGATGGGTTTAATTCAGTCGCATTTGAGAGCGATCGCCCCTTAAACCTCGATCGCTTTCAAACCTTTCTTAACAACCTGCCCGATGAAGTATTCCGTGCTAAAGGCATGTTGTGGTTTAGCGAATATTCCGATCGCCATATCTTTCATTTGTGTGGAGGTCGCTACACCCTCAGCAGTGAGGATTGGCCGGAGGACGTTACGCCGAAGAATCAGTTAGTTCTGATCGGCCAACATCTCAAAACGCACCTGCTGCTGAAACAACTGAACGGTTGTGTAGAGTAAACCGAAGCAACTACAAAAGGGTATGGTTCAAGCTTGGATGACACTTTTGAGCGTCCATCAAATCCTCAAAGCCTTCACTGGCAGACATTTTTGAGAATTGAAAACTGTCCGAAGTGTTACCTTATTGCCGCTGCAAGTGAACCATGCC
>JBFRWN010000058.1:0-12118 GCA_051439605.1 Synechococcus sp. | reverse complement strand
TTGGTCATCGCCGCCCGTGATGCTGTAAGTCAGTCCAGCTCCTTCGGCATCGAGATCGTCGTTAGTCTGGACATCGGTGACCAGTGTGGTGTTTTCATCAATCGAGACCGCGGCCGTGGCCCCACCGCCATCACTGGTAATGGTGGGGGGGGCATTCGATGCAATTTCGAAAGCGCCGATGTCGAGTGAGCCCACGACTCGGGCGAACCCAATGCCCCGAGCATCGACCGGCAAATCCT
The DNA here is from genome assembly GCA_051439605.1 of Synechococcus sp. Lineage (GTDB taxonomy): Bacteria > Cyanobacteriota > Cyanobacteriia > Thermostichales > PCC-7336 > PCC-7336. Next base: position 11,879 of record JBFRWN010000058.1, on the reverse strand, counting down.
CTCCAGTCGAGCCATCGTTGTCGAGGTCGAAGGTATCGGAAGGAAGCTGGGTAGCATCGCCGTTATTCTGCGCCGCGCCGCCGCTGGCGATCGCCACTGTCTGAACCACCCCGCCGTTCGAAGCCAACTGCCCCGAATTAAACGAGCCGAGTCCGCCAGGATTAACCGAAACGACCGTATCGAAAATATTGCTTAGGGCCAGCGTTCCGGGCTGCGGCGTCGAGCCCACAAAGAGGGTATCGCCGATAATGTTGTTGCCGGTATAAATGGTGGCGGGGCTGGACACGCTGTACACTTCCGGCTGCGACGGTGCGCTGTTGCCCGAGACAACAGTGTTGATGAGCGTGGTGGTTCCGCCAACGTAATTGTAGACACCACCCGTGGTCACTGCAGCAGCATTGCCAGTGAATGTTGAATTAATTACAACAGACGTGGCAGGACTGCCTGCGGTGATGAGACCACCACCGGAAGATAAAGGTCCACCCGTAGCGACATTGCCAGAAACCGTAGTGTTGATTAGGTTGGCTGTACCGTTGGCATTGTAGACACCGCCACCATAAACTGCTGTATTTCCGGATATCGTCGAATTCACTGAAGTAAAAGTCGATCCGGCACCGACTAAAACCGCACCCCCCAGGGATGCGGCCGAGCTGTCCGTGACGGTACTGTTCACCAAATCCAGTGAGGCACCAAATCCAATCAGCAGCGCGCCAGCGTTACCATCGTCTCCAACAGAACCGGCCTGCTGCCCGCCGGTAAGGGTGAGGCTACGAAGCTCGACATCGACACCATTATTCCTCGCATTCAGGATTCGGCTGGCATTGTTCCCGTCGAGGGTGATGTCGGCCACTTCGTCGCCATTGGTGTCACCGTTAATGGTGACATCCGAAGTGATAAGAAACTGACCGTTAGTCAGAACCAGCGGACCGGAGACAGACGAGTTGAAAATAATATCGTCAGCATCGGGATTGGCGTTCGCCAGCCCGATCGCCTCTCGCAGAGAAAGCCCCGTTCCTCCGGGAGACCCTACGCTGGCTCCCGGATCGTTCTCATCTGCAGAAGTTGTGACGATAAAAGTAGCCATGGACTGTTTCCTTGTTCAGAATTGTCGAAAGTGCAAATTTTGAGGGAGGACTCGTCGGCAGATGTACCCAAGCCTTCGGGCATCCTGCAAACCACGAGATACTTTGACTACTTGCTATACCAGAGTGAAGCCTCGGCTCAACGTGAAAATTTAGTTGACTACCAAGTCGCGTTTTTAAATCGCGTTACCAGGTTCAGAAATGGACCGTTCTTGGCACTTAACTAGGCCGTTCAAATGAATGTTGCAAGAACTTGATTCTTCCTAAAGGTTCTCAGACTTTTATCTTTCGTTTAATTTGGCCAGGCTACCTATATTCATTCTTGATACCGCTTTCGTAGACCCGGGGATGGGCTCCTAAAGGGAGTTCAACCGAGCTTTGCGTCAGCACAACAATAGTCACTAGAGGACATTGCCTCTCGGCCCATCTGTGTTTTATATATCGAGGCTCAACTTGAGACCTCGCCTACGGCACAGCAGCAGTAAGGATCGAAAGGGGCCTTCTACTGCCCGTGCAATCGGGAGATTCGTGTATCTTCCAAGGGAGGTGCATGGCTAATGGGAGAGGTAACCTAGATTCAAGGGCTTCCACGCAAAACACTACTTAATACGAAACAGTGCATCAGTATATACACGCAGGTAAATATCTTCATGACCTTATCATGAGAAACGAAGATATTTAGCGACGACCGAAGATTTTTTTAATAAACTTTTCGGGCCTATATGGAATTACACTTTCCTCCTTGAGGCCTTAGGTAAAAGGGGGCAGACACGCTCTTAGGCTGTCAGAAGAGAAGACTTCCTACTGTCAAAAATCCGTTGATGACTCGGGCTACAGCTCCTAACCCCGGCTAGCATTTGGGGAGGACGTTGAGGGGTCGAGGATGAAAGCCACCTTCGAGTTAGTGATTCGAGATGAGGATGGCAACATCGTTGGTCAACTGGATCCCTACCAAGTCAATCTCGGCGATCAGACACTTCATGAGATTGAAGGAGCTGTCGAACAGTGGCGACAGCAAGCCCTTCCGGATATAGAGGAGCACTTACTCTCCCAAGCTCAGAATCGTTTTACCAAGCAGAGAAAAAAACGGGACACTAACCTGTAACGGTACCACTCAGGTTGCGATCAAGACCCTACACGGTCAGTTCCCTTTCCGGCTTCAGAAATACAAAGGTTCCACTAAAGGCAACACCTATTTTGCTTTGACCGGGCAATTTACGGAAAGCTATGTCAGTCCTCGTCTCCAGGAGTTTAGTGTTTTCTATAGCAACCGACTCAGCTATGAAGAGGTTGCAGCATTGGTCGAGCGAGTATCCGGTGCCAAACTGCTAAGCGATCAAACCATCTGGAACTTGAGCGTCGCCAAAGCCCAACAATTCAGCCATGGACTTGAGAGGGAAGTTGAGGAAGCCCAGAAAAGCGATCGGTTTCGAGGTTTGAGCGTCAATCCCAGCGTCGATTTGTATGCTCGAGATAGTCGTGAAATCCTCCTGTTTCAGGATGGCATTCAGGTCAAGCAACAGAAGGCAGAGCGCTTATCTCAAATTTCAGACACCATCGGGCCTTCCAAGAAACAGCCAGGACTGATGACCGATGTAGCTCTACTTGAAAAGAAGACCGGTCAATACGAGTACATTTGCGCCCCCATCAACAAACAAGGCAATTTATCCATCACCCTGTCAACAGTCGTAAAAGCCAGGGTGGCACTAGAATACGGTCACAGCAGCGGGCCCTTGAATCTTGTCGCGATCACTGATGGGGCCAGATCTATTGCTAGCGGACTCCGAACGACCTTCAGTTCTGGACTCGTGATGATTTTGGACTGGTATCATCTCGTCAAAAAGCTGCGCTCGATGATGTCTATGATCGCTTGGGATAAGGAGGATAAAGTAACTCGCCTGAAATTCATCATCCCAAAGCTGTGGCTTGGAGAGACGGATGCGGTCTTGACGTATCTCAAGATGGAAGTCACCCCAAGACGGGAGGATAAATGGAAAGAGCTAATTCGCTATATCGAGAAGCATCAATCTGAGATCATCAACTACAACCGCCGAAGTCGCGCAGGCAAAGTCATTGGCAGTGGTCGCATGGAAAAGGGGGTGGACCTTACCATCGGCAGGAGGCAGAAAAAGAAAGGGATGAGTTGGCGCGCTCAAGGAAGCCGTTCGCTCGGGATTCTCAAAGTTGCTGAATTGAATGGCGATTGGGACCAGTTATGGGACTTTTCTACGTCATCAACGGATTTTTGACAGTAGGACTTTGCTTCTCCAGACGGATATGGGACCGGATAGGTTCGTTCAGACCTCCTTGAATCACCTATTGAGCCTAATGAAAAATTATCAAATAAGATGACAGTTTATGCAATAAATACATGTACTTGAATTTGACATCAGATAGCATGAGGTAAGACAAAGAGGTGTAGGCACCTTTCAAGCTATTATTCATTTCTGACTCTGCAACAAGCTTGCAAAGCTAATGCGTCTGCTGAGCTTAGCTTTTTGTTCAAATATTCTTACTAGTTCATTATCATGGCCACTTTCCGCATTAATGGTTCGGTAATCAATCGAGAAACCGGAAACGGTGTCCCAGGGTTGCGAATAGAGATTTGGGATAAAGATAACCCCTGGGATAACTCCTGGGATATCATACAGAAGTTCCATGATGACAGAGTTTGGACTGCCATCACAGCTGAACAAGGTCTTTTTAAGATTCAGTTTAATGAAATCCACTTTCAAGAATTATTTGAGAATCGTTTTCCCGATCTATATTTTAAGGTTTTTGCTTATCACCAACAGCTCCAGAGCACTATCCAGGGCACTGAAGTTTCAGTTCTACAGAATCTTGGAGCAGGTGATACTGAAGTTACGATCGAGGTAGATATACCTAAGACTGTTCGTACTAGAATGGCCAAGTTTCATTGGCCTCGACAAAATAATCAATTCGGTGAGCATTTTTTATGTGGACATATAATCTATCACTCGAAGATGAAACAACAATTTGAAGACGACTCTAATTATATAAATATTCAAGAATACTTGGAAGCATGGATAGGACTGAGAATAAAACAAGGTTTTAATCTGTTTCATATCCGTACTGGTCAAAGAAATTTATCGAATCTCTTGTATTATAGATCTCTTATTAAGAAATATCATTTTAATATCAAACTCATAGCTCAATTTGAGAAAAGACTTAACAATTACTCATGTATTGGTAATAATGGTCCAAGCCCCATAGATCTCACCGACGAATCCATTGAAGAGAAAGAATGCATTGAAAAACTTGCAGCTATAGATTCAATATTCATCCTGCATCATGGTGAGGATCCAAATGTGTTGGCTTTTGCCGCCCACGAAGAGCCAAAAGACCTCAATACTATGAGACTTGTTAATATGTTGCATTCTGAGATAAATAAGATTTTAGATACTGCAGGTCCTGCCGACTTTCAGTTGACTTACAGTCAACCTGATACATACGGCTGGCCTGAAGGTGAAGAGTACTTAGAAATAAATAAACCGCTAATTATGAGCCCGGATGTATATCCGTTCGGTCGCGAGCAAGAGAAGAGTCCCCTGAAACAACCTATTTCTGCATTAGACGACCTTTCAAACAGCTATAAAACCTTCGGAATTGAAGCTCGTAAACATAATGCACATTTTCAGGCTATTATTACTGCTTCTGCCAAAATTCATGTCTTTGATGTAGTTAACAATTTAGAGGATCTTGAAAATAGGGTTCAAGACAATTTAAGATATGGACTCGATGGCTGGAAGAGCAATGAAATTACAAATTACGAAAATGGTACACGTCAATACGTGATCTGCTTCTTTAAGCACTATCATCCGCCGATGAACTGCACGCGATGTATGGTTTGGTTAGCTGTCATGAATGGAGCTCGAAGCATTCTTAACTGGAATGATTCTTATCCTGATATCCTAGATAGAAAGGTCTTCTGTGATGAGAATTATAACTTTGACGATTATATTTATTCTAGTGATGATCCCGAGATAACATATGAAGACCAAACTGATCATCTGAAGGAGAAGAAAATTAAGTGGCAAATGCATATGACTGGTATGCCTCCCAGAAATGCTACTAACACTAACAATGTTACTTTCCCTAGTGAGGACGATCTCATGATGCTCAGAGAGTACTCTGAGACATGTCGATATTTACAAGATTACGGTTGGCTCATCAATCGTATGGAATACATCGCAAGTATGGACGATATTGTGAATGCGGAAGATAACGAAATAGATCAAATTAGAATTAACTTAGGAGAGCGTGAACTTACTTTCCACGTCGTAACTCCCAACGTTGATTACTCAGTCTTTCACCTTCCTGGTTACACAGGTCTAATACTGGTAGTCGTAAATAAAGATGTTGGTTTTTTGTCAGGTACAAACCTAAGACTCTCACCTAAAGGCTTTGTCGAAGAAGCAAGTAGCCGCGAGGAAGCGCAAAGCAATCCGGGAACTTATTATCCATATCCATCAAACGACAGCGATAGTAACGTTAACATTAGTATTGCGAGATCTGTTGGTCAAATTCCAACTTTAGTTGGAACAATTCCAATTAAACCTTATAATTATTTTGATTTCGATCGCCCACATGATGCTCTTTTCAGAGGAGATGATAGTGATAGTTTGGCGATTCTTCCTGGCGACGGTAAGTTCCTCTTCTATGGGCCACTAAGTGAATTTAGGATAATTCGTTCCAAGATGGGATTTTTTGATTAGGCATAATTGGGTTGTGTTGCAAGGCTTTTGGCCGATTATTTCAATTTCCTTTGCACTTGGCTACTACTTCATCCTCTTGAAAGCCAGCAATATCAATAGGTCTGAATGCTGTTTACTTAAGCCGCAGTCCTTGCCCCTAAAGGGATGGGAGCGATTCAGATTAGTATGTGTAGCGGTCAGGAATGTTAATGGCTTTGATTCAAGACTAAGCAGCGACATTTTGTCTAGCCCCCAATCGGAATTAACGACAATACGCGATTGCCTCCCCCTTCCAAGTCGCAATTTTGATTGCTTTTACCTAGCATGAGGTCCCAAAAAACCAATAGACCTCTTGCATAATTATTTTGTGAGATAATAAAAGGTTTTTCAGAAAAACCTTTTTTCCTCTGTAGCATCTACGTTCACACCTGAAGTGCAAAGGATGTAGATATATTGAAAATCTTTAATTCTACCACTAAATCTTTTTTGCAAGAGGTCTAATAAGCCACGCTTATCACCCCTCCCCAATCCCTTGTCATTGACCCCGCTAAGTCTGCAGAAACGACTTTTGGAATCGTCCAACAAAAGTTTGAGCCCCAAATAGTCCAGATAATGTTAAAACAGCTGGATTATGCGGCAACGACTCAAGTTATTTGATAGCGATCGGGTCAAGTTAGGTATCTTTTTCTGAAAAGACGCTCACGCCTCTTCAGAGTAACTGACAAGGAATTTTGCTTGCACGCTTACGGTACAATTTATTTCTCTGCGGCGCTTTCCAAAGTTATGTTGTCTAATTCAAACCTGATATAGTGACTGCTATACTATTCTTTGATTCAGCAAGTAACTCAGCAAGTCAGCAAGCAAGTGAACATACTTTAAGTCAGTGCTCAATCTATAAAACAAAGCAATCAAGCCTGAGCTGGACCATCTCAACAGCAACTCAACCAAGACATTAGTACTTCAGCAAGTCAGTAAGTACTTCAGCAAGACCTGAATAGACAGGACGCAAACATTTAATCTTGCTTGTCAACTTAGATTTGAAAAGCTCCGGATTTAGGCTCTTCCGGATTTCCCGTGGTTTTCCTCGCAGATGGCGCTATGGGCGACGAGAAATAGGGGGTTCTAGGCCCTACTTCCTACACTTTCCACGGGAATTCCTGGAGAGCCCGGATTTATCAAGTATGGAAGCAAGCACTTCAGTAGTTCATCAAGTACATCAGCAACTTAGATGCTGAAATATACGACAACTAGGTTTTAGAGCTCCATGACAAGTTCGAAATGATTGCAAGACTTCAGTTAACTGGCAATCACTTGCTGACATGCTTCAGCAAGTAATGCATCAAATGGCTCAGCAAATATTTAGCTAACAAATCAGCACATCTTAAATACTCTGCCACGATCACTTCGGGGCATAAAACCTACGGCTTGGGGTAATTAGAAAAAGATATCCGTAGCTAATCTTTAGCTGACAAGCAAACAACGTGTGAAAACATATCGAAATGAACTTCTCTAGTGAAGGTGACTGGTAGGTTCGATTAGCGCTCAGGTTTCAGACCTGAAGGAGAACTTATTCTAAAGCTAGCCAGTATCTAAGTCTTTCAGCAAGTCAGCAAGTATTTCAGTAATTAATTACTGGCTCCCCTAAGCAGTTTTTGATAAAAATGGAGCAAAACCTCAATTGGAAAATGATTACTGCTTTCCTGAATCTAAAAGGGGGATGCGGCAAGAGTACTTCTGCAGTTCATCTATGCCGATTCCTGATAGAACAAGGGGTAGATGTAGGTTTGGTCGATGCTGATGGCCAAGCTACGAGCTCTACTTGGATTGGCAATCTTGAGAAAGGAATACCTAGGCCAACTGTTTACAGGTTGACTGACCCCGATCCAATTCTGGACGAATTGCCTGTGATTTCGGATAATCACGAGGCTGTTGTTGTAGATGGAGCTGGAGGTCTTGCCGAAGTGCAGCGCGCTGTACTTTTACTTGCTGATCGGGTCTTTATCCCAATACAGCCAAGTATTCCTGATGTTTCGGCAAGCTTCGAAGCAATCAAAGCTATTAGGCGCGCACGGCATATTAGGAATGGCTCACCGAAAGCGTTCACTTTTCTTACTAGAGTTGTCCCAAATACTCTTCTTCTTAAAGAAGCTCGTGAAATCTTGGGGGAGAACGACGATGTCCCATTGCTAGAGACTGAAATCCCTCAGAGACAAGCTGCTGCGGACGCAATGGGACAAGGTTTGACATTATTTGACTTAAAAGGCAACCGATCGGCTTCTGAAGTGGCAAGGCTATATCGACAGTTATTCAGAGAGGTTGATGAAAATGGCAGAGCGTAAAAAAATGACTGAAGCAGCTCGAAAGTTTATATCAACCGGTCAAATTGAGGATAGCTCAAGTCAGGCATCATCAAAAAAAACGGAGGTTGCCCAGGTGCCATCTAGTTCTCTAAGAAGTGAGCTCTTGGGAGAATCTCAAGCATCTGAGGCAACTATTCGCTTTACAGTTGACCTTCCAAGGTCTCTTCATAAGCGACTAGAGCATTTAAGTTTAGACAGTGGCAAACCAAAGACAGAACTGGCTCGAACTATTCTGAAGCGAGCTTTAGATGAAATAGGATACTGAAGTACTTCAGCAAGCAAATGCTGAAGTACTTCAGTAGACAAGTTAGAATATATTTGCTGAAGTATTATCAGAGAAGTTGTTTGCAACAGGTGAGAGAAGTAAACGATTAGATAGTTATTTACAGGCTGTTTTCATCGTTGAAGGCAAATACATCATCTATTAATTGGGAGGTTTCATGAGAGCAAAAGTAACTGAGAAAGGAGTAATTATTCCGCGAGAGCTTCTGGAAGGGATTTCAGAAGTAGAGATTACGTCTGAAGACGACCGGATTGTGATTGTTCCTACTGTTAAGAGTGATCCAATCCTAGGACTAGGCAAATCTCCAGTCGAGTGTGGAGCTCCAGACGCATCAGTAAGCCATGATCGCTATATATATGAGTCTGCTTCATGAGTCCTGTGTTTCTCGACACTGGCTATATCATTGCTTTAGAGGCAATTGATGACCAGCATCACTCAGAGGCTCTTCATCATTGGCAGAGTTTCTGCGCTTCAGGTCTATCTTCAATTGTGACTACCTCGTATGTCTTTGACGAGATTGTTACCTTCTTTAATAGTCGAAACAGGCACCAAAAGGCTGTTGAAATTGGAGAACGGTTACTCAATAGCTCATCAGTTCAGTTTCGACATGTAGACCAAGAGTTGTTTTGTTCAGCTTGGAAACTATTCAAACAGCGCTCTGATAAACGTTTTTCACTTACCGACTGTGTATCTTTTATAGTCATGGAAGAGCGGGATCTACAAATGGCTCTAACCTTTGATCGACATTTTGTTCAGGCAGGATTCCAGAAAATGCCTTGATAAACGAATTGAAAGATTAACTCGACGGGAAAATGCCTCTCAATATTAACAATGCTACTCAAAGAAGCATTTCTTTGCCTCATTCATTGCAGGTCCTTACAGATAATGAACCTGCAATGAATGAGGCGGTCGCCACTTGCTCGCTGCCTGACCGGGAGGTAATCGACTTTGCTGCAGACCGTATAAATATAGATATACCGCAGCTCGAGTGGGAAGTTTCACCTCCAGATGCTCGTCCCGTTTACGGCGGTAGAGATTCCTGCGGCGATCGCACCTGCGGTAACCAGTACGCCTGCCGTAACAGCGATCCCTATCCCAACAAGTTGAACCGTCTTCATCGGGACCGTGCAAGAAGCGAGCTTCAGCGGTACCCAACGACGCACATTTTAAACAGATGGGATTGACGGGCTTGGGCATCCCTCATTCCTAGTCCGACGACTCAAACGACCGACTACCGGTAGATTAGCGAAATTCTTAGCCCACATTCCGCAGGTTGGGAAACAGTTTCAAGTATTTATTTGAGTGACAATGAAAACCTTACTCTGTAAGGATCCTACCATTTTTGTAAATCCCTGCCCAAAAATTCTTGAATGCCTCAGAAGGCATGGTATTCAGCGCCTTATGCCTCAACTAGTGCGAGCAGGTTATGGTATGCTCACCAAGTCCAACTGAGGTGCAAGAGAAGTATCCGCAACTCCTAGTTGGTCATTCCTCAGGTCTAGAACCACTCGAAATCGTAGCTGGATAGGTCTAGAACCAGTCGAAGTCGCAGCTCGATTGCTAAAAGCTCAGAAAGGTGAGGCTGCTAGATTTGAGAAAATATCGCTGGAACCCTTTATTTTCAATGGTTTCAGAAATTCAAAATTTTGTACCTGAACCTGCGGAATGTGAATCTTAGCGTTACACCCATCTCTATATCCGAGTTTATCCACTATAGATAACTGTCACTTATTTATGTACCTCACCCTCAAATTGGCTATGCTTCCAGTCAGAAGGGGCGTTCAACCGTTTTACTGTGCACCTGCCATATGGAAAAAAAATCCATACTGGGCTTAGGATTCCATCAAATCAAGCGGCAACTGAATCGCCTCCTCGAAAGGTTGTGGAATGTTGCTCAGATCGACAATGAAATCCCCGTAGCGCTTTCGTCCCTCGGTCAAATAGGGACTGAGGGCGGGGAGGGCCTTTCGGTCGATCTTGTATACCAAGAGGAAGCGTCTCCGGACATTAGTTGGCAAGTATGGGATGCCGTTACAGTTCTCGATCGAGCATAAAGAGGGCAGATCGCCAGCCTTTATTATCTTCAAGGCCGAGTCTTTGGCCGAAGTTCTCTAACGTGAAGGAGAAGCGTTCCATGTCGTCTTTCCAGCTGAGAAGATCCTCCGCGATCATGCAGTACTGTTCTGCAAACTTTTGGCGGGTATCTGGCGAGTAGGAGGTGGCGAGGTCAATGATGCAAGGATGCCATTCCGTTCCCCCGAGATCGACTCCAACAACAATGTTTTTGAGGTGCAGGTCTCCGTGGACCCATTCGAGGTCGTACCAGAATTTGTGCAACAGACCGCCAACGGCGGCGAACAATTGTTCGAGGAGTTCTTGACTGACTTGAGCGGCGGCGTAGCCTGCGACGTAGTCTTCTAGGGTGGCGCCATTGTCAACACAACGAATCAGAAAACCTTCGGGGTATCCGAAAACACCTCTGTCTTCCGCTACAGGCGGGACCAAGCCTTTTGGAGCCAGTTCGACGAGGCGATCGAATTCCCATGCCACCATTTCTCGACCGGGTTTATCAGTTTTCAGGAGCCAAGTGGCACCGTTAGCATCTTGGCCGTATCTTCTAAAATCGGCATTATTACCGCGAGTGAGACGCTGGGAGAGAGTTTCCGATTCTGCAACGCGGCAATAGGTGTCCAATAATTCGTCGGTCACGTTTCTAACCATAAGTATGTGCGGAAGCGTATCAAATCAATACGATCTTATGTGTCTTATGCCACTGCCTCTAAAGCTGATAGCATGACCTCTTGCCAGTACTCGGGCCATTCTTTGCTAATCATCTCTGCACTTATTTGTAGGACATTGTGTGCTAATACCAAATCCGATCAAGTAGAACCCAGAAATAGTAGAAGCGAATTCAAGACTACCAACGATAATAGGTCAAGGCCTTAATCTCATCTTGCATAGAAGACAAGCAACTGGTTGCGGGTTTCGTATGTGGGTAGCCATGCTTTAGCGATCTTCAAAGTCGAAGAACTCAATTGAAGGTGGTCGCAACTCTGGTCCAGTGAAAGTCATTCTGTGTAACCATCCCCGAATAATTTAAAGGTGGGATAGCTGTGTAAAACTCAGGTTCGGAGTAGGGCTTTATTGTCTCTCACGATATTTTCGACACAACCTTTTTTCGACACTACCAAAGACTGTAATCGTTCATTCCGGATTAAGTTTAAATTTGCAAGATATTGGTATAAATTTATATAACCAGAACGAGTGAAGTTTAATTCTAATTCTTACTGATTGGATTCTAGAAATTGGCTTTTTGTTAGGATCGATTATATAGAATAATTTGTGTTCATAAGTGAGGTAATGGCTGATGAAACTTGTATCTCTCTCTTGTCTAGATCCAATCGATGACGTAATGGCTGAGAAAATCAATGGAGGTTTG
>JBFRWN010000057.1:0-8986 GCA_051439605.1 Synechococcus sp. | reverse complement strand
AATTTCTCCTTGAGGATCTCGGCTCGATTCGGCATAGTGGGGACATCTTGTTTGGGCTCTGTAGGCTGAGATTCTCTCATATCAAGCCTTGGAGCCTTTTTCTATGCCTTTATTTCAGTGACATTCGTCACTCAGCCAGCTTGATAAAATAGTTGAGGCTTTTGCTGGCAAACTATTTTGCAATTCTCAGTTGATCCACCCCATACCCATCAAAATTCGGTACCGCGACTGTCCGCCGATTTGCTAACCCACTATCGCCGTATTGCCAACCAACCCCTCACGGTTGTGGACCTCGAAACCACAGGATCCTACAGCGCTCGCGATCGTGTCATTGAAATCTCTGTGTTGCAGGCGGATTTGGTCAACGGGATCCATCGCCAGGAAACCCATCTGATCGATCCCGGTCTCCCCGTTCCCCCTCGCATTGCTGAGTTCACAGGCATCTCCACAGACATGTTGGATGGCGCCCCTTCCCCCGCCGACATTTGGCCCCGCTATCTCCCTCTGCTCAGCCAAGGAATACTTACCGCACACCACATTCGGTTTGACTACTGCTTTATCCGTTCCGAACTGCAGCGCCAGGCGATCGCGTTTGTCTGCCCACCCCAGCGGCAATGTTGTACCGTCCAACTCTCTCGCCTCCTACTCTCGCATCTACCTTCCCGTCGCCTCCCAGCCCTAGTGCGCCATTTCAACTTTCCTGTCGATACCTCCCATCGTGCAGAAGCGGACACCTTAGCCTGCTGGCTATTAGTCCAGCGTTTGCTAACGGAAATCGCATCGGAATCAGATGAGGTGCTGTTGGAAAAATTTGCTACCCAGTCCCTATCGCTAAACGCGGTTGGGGAGGTCTTGCAATGTCCTCCACAAGAGGCGCTGCAGGCCCTTGAGGCTGCGCAGGTGCGCCCCCTCTACGTCAGCCGCAAGGGGACTCCCTTCTATCAGCGGCGCTACGTCGAACGGGTGTATTGGGATCGACAGGAGCAGTCCCTAGTGACAGTCACAACTGACTAAGAGGTTACAGTCCCAGTCCCTGGCGTAACCCTTCTGCATGCTGCTTGGCTCGATCTCGCAGCTGCTGCAGATGTTCTGGCGATAACCCTGGCTGTTGATAATGCTCTAGCCAAGCCGCCGCCAACTGACGCGCATCAGTCGGCAATTCCCCTAGCTCGCAGCCGGGCATGCCTTCCTCGACCAACAGCCGAGTGACTTTGGGGTCGTAACTCAGCCCAAATACTGCCCTTCCTCCGGCAGCTGCCAAAATGAGTCCGTGTAGCCGCATCGCGATGGTTAACTCTACCGAGGCAAATGCCGTTTTGAGCTGGCGGGGATCGGGAATGCGCACCAGTTGACTGGGGCAGGTCAGCATTCCCGCTAATCTGTCAGACAGCTCGATATCGGTGTCCTGAAATGGCACCAGTAATAGATGCGCAGAAGTGGACGTATGAAAGATGTCCAGTGCCTGTTGGAGAACCTTCAGTCTTTCTGCCGTTAGAAGGGGATGCTGCCTGATGACAACGGCGATCGCCGGAGTTGACCAACAGGGTTGGAATGGTGCGCCCTCCAAGCCCCATACGGGGTCAGGGGCCAGTGTATGGGGCACATTCCACTGCGATAGCAATTGCGATGAGGAACGATCCCTGACACTCACTGCGGTACATCCTTTCAAACATTTTTTAGCTAACCAACGAGTCCACCCCCGCTGTAGTGGGCCAATACCCTGAGCCCAAGCAATCGTGGCCAGACCGCTCCACTGTGCCAATTGCATCAACCCTCCGTAATACAGTGGGTTGCGCCAGCTAGAACTGTCCTGCAACAGGCTGCCGCCCCCCCAAACAAAAGCGTCAGCATTGCTAAATAAACCGGAAAGCTGTCTGAGATCCCAGCGATCGCGAGCTTCAATCCCATACTTCTCAGCGGTATATACGGGATCGTTTGACAACACCACAGGTTGAGCCTCTGCCGGCAACTGTTGGAGCAGGGTGAGCAGCAACGCTTCATCTCCACTGTTGCCGAAACCGTAATAGCCCACCACGACTACTCGCATTGATTTTCCTACGACCTGCCCAGAACTGCAGTCATCATATATAGCTATTGCCATCCCAGTTGGGACAATAAACCTCTATGCTTATTCAAGCTTCTAGTCAGCCGATATATCCTCAGCAAACAATGTAGTAAGGAGGGCTGAGCCAAGGTGCACCTCTATTTGCGCGCAAGCTAGGAAGTTCGCGCAGTCTAGAAAGACCGATAGATCATTTAAAAAGCCCCAGAGCATCGCAACTCCAGGGCTGTATTTAATGAATGTTTTTAGGGGGTTTCTTTGAATAACTAAACCTTACGTAGTAAATGTATTAGTCCGCAAGCATATGCGAGATTTCGCAACATACCGTAATACCAGCAAGGGCGAGGATTGCAAATGCACCTGAATGATGCAGTTGTCAATCGCGACAATCCTTTCAGGGTCGAGTTTTGGGCCAATCTGAGAAGCGAGACTAGCTGAACCCAGAAATTCTCATAAACCCTATAAAACGCTAGCTGAAGTTGGAGTTGAGGTTCCCGAGGCTGCTGGGGCCTCGAATTTGTATCCCACTCCACGAACGGTGCGAATCAGTTCCGGTTGATCGGTACGAGTTTCAATTTTTTTACGGATTTGGCCGATATGAACGTCAACCACTCGTTCATCACCATCGTGTTCCTCTTCCCAAACTGAATCTATCAGTTCCCCGCGACGCCATACCCGACCGGGGGCCTGGGCCATGACGTAAAGCAAATCGAATTCTAGGGCGGTCAAGGGGATGACGTTGCCATCGCGAATCACCTGCCGTTGCTCTGGCACAATGCTAAGGTTCTCGAAAAATAGAGACTGCTCGGTGGCGCTGCCACCGGCCATCGGTCGCTGGCGTTTAAGGATAGCAGTCACTCTAGCCCCTACTTCAGGCAGATTAAACGGCTTCGTAATGTAGTCATCTGCCCCTTGGTGGAAGCCTTGTAGGCGATCGGCCGTATTTGCTCGTGAAGTCAGCATCAAAACATAGACTCCAGTCTTAGCCTGCATTTGGGGGCATAGCTCGTAGCCATTTACGTCTGGCAAGTTAAGATCTAAAACCACTAAATTGGGCTGAAATTTGTGGAAGATGTCCATGGCTTTGCCACCGTCAGCCGCCACTTCCACTGTGTAACCTTGCCGCTGCAGATATCGCTGCAGAAGCACTCGAACACTAAGGTCATCTTCAACAATCAGAATGCGGGCAGTCATGGAATGAAATTGCTCTAGGTAGAGGGTGACCGAATCGAGGAAAGAAGCAGAGTGATGATGGGATACCAGTAGACAATCATGAATCAGTGACTTGGGATGAACCTTTACTTCACGACAGTCTTTAGAAATAGACTACCCACAGCCAATGATAATCGCATCGGTAGTCCCGGTTGATGAAAACCGTCGATGGAGGGTCTTTGCTGGCTTTGGCTCGTTCGATGGGGGAAATTCACCCTAAATTTAGGGTGTCGTTTGCTCATCTCGACCGTTTCCTGGAAGGAAAACCATTGATTGGCAAAGGTTGCTGACCGTGAGGTTAGGATTAAAGAGATTGACCATCTTCCCCATATGAGAGGAACAATTCGTCCCTCTGCAAAGGCACTTTTCAGTTGATGCTCGTCCCTTCTATGATGCAATGATTACACCCCGCTCATGAATGGGGGTATTAGCGAAGGATGTTTCAAGGGGTACTTGTAGTATATGAACCTGTTGATGAATGTGGCATTGTGGTCATCGATCGCTAGCATGCTGCTGCTGTTACCTGGGGAAGCTACTGCCCTCAAACCCTTCCCTTCTATTCTGCAATCGGCTGTAGCACAGGTGCCTGAGGATGGGGTGACGGTAGATCTTCTGGAGCGGTATGCAAAGGTAGTTTTGGCAATCGAACCCTACCGCGTCGAAACAGCGGAAGCGTCCAACAACGCGGAGGACGAGAGTGAGCAGAATGAAATTCGCCGTCAGTTTATCCAGAAAGCGACCGAAATTATCGAAGCAAATGGCATGGCGGTGGCCGACTACAACCGTATTACCATTCAGTTGAGGCAAGATGAGGACTTAAAAGCTCGCATTGAAGCTGCCATCCGTTCCCATCAGCAAGATGGCGCGTCGCTTCAACGGGTGACGAATGAGTAGTTTAGGACGTGCCACACTGGCAAAGACCGGACATTAACTAAACCTTTATTCCTTTGGACAAAGGTAGCGGGCCGGTTTCGGCCTGCTAACACTTAGACTCTTCATCTTTACAATCTAGGAGCTAGGGAAGGCTCATTCGATCTGCACCAGATGTTGTCCCAGAGGTGATAACCCCGTTCTTTGGATCGAGGGTGACAATTGCTCCATCCCGAATGATGTCAGTGGCATTACTGACTCCCACCATGACGGGTAAACCTAAGCGGGTGGCTATCACGGCGGCATGAGAGGCCGCCCCCGACTCTTCTGTAACCACTCCAGCAGCATGCTTCATGGCTTCCACGTACTCGGCATTAGTGGATGTGGCAACTAATATCTCACCGTATTTGAGTTTGCTTGATTCTTGTCCTGAGCGTACGATTCGAGCGGGACCGCTGACACAGCTACGTCCGTAACCTTTACCAGTGGCAACAATTGACTTCACCACTTCCACTTTGATCAAGTCAGTTGAGCCAGATACCCCTTGAATAGTACCGGCGGTCATCACCACTAGGTCTCCGTCCTCTAAGAGGTTTTGTTCGCGAGAGCTGTTGAGGGCAGAATCAAAGGTGTGCTTGGTGGAGGCTGAATCGGCCAACACCAGCGGATGAACCCCCCAAACCAATTGCAGCTGGCGGGCAACGCTCACCTGTGGTGTGATGGCCAAAATTGGAGTGTGAGGCCGAAACTTGGAAACATTTCTGGCGGTGGCCCCTGACCTGGTCAAGCTCATGATGGCAGCAGCCCCCAACTGCTGAGAAATTTTGCCTACCGAACGACTGATGGCATCCGGAATGTTAGCTTTAGCAGCATGCTGGTTGGTGATGGCATGGCTTTGGGGTAAATGGGGCAGCTGACGCATGGGAGATGCGTACTCCCGCTCGATGCGGCGAGCAATGCTGGCCATGGTGGCCACTGCTTCGACGGGATATTTCCCGACGGCAGTCTCGTTTGACAGCATCACTGCGTCAGTGCCATCCAGAATTGCGTTGGCGACATCCGAAATCTCTGCACGGGTGGCCCGGGGACTGTGGGCCATACTGTCCAGCATTTGGGTGGCGGTTATCACCGGAATACCTAAGCGGTTAGCAGTGGCAATCAGTTTCTTTTGTAGAACCGGCACATCTTCGGCCGGAACTTCAACCCCCAAGTCCCCTCGTGCCACCATCACGCCGTCGCACAAACTGAGGATTTCCTCCATTTGTTCGACCGCTTCGTGCTTTTCAAACTTGACGATAATGGGTGCGCGGTGGCCTGCCTCAGACATCAGTTGGCGCAGCTCGATGACGTCAGAGGGTTCGCGCACAAAGCTTAGGGCAACCCAATCAACCCCTTGACTGAGGCCGAACTTCAGATCCTCTCGATCTTTTTCCGTGATGGCCCGAATAGAGAGGCGCACGCCCGGGAAATTCACCCCTTTGCTATCGGAGAGCACGCCGCCTATAACCGTGCGGCAGTGCAATTCTCCTGCCTCTACATCGACATTTTCGACGCGCATCTCCACGCGACCGTCATCAATCAGGATCGTCGATTCCACCGGGACCTCTTTGGCCAGGCGATCGTAGGTGATGCAGCTGCGCTCTTGATTACCCTTCATGGGGGTGCTGCACAGGATGTAGGGATCTCCCGCTTGCAAAGAGATCGGTCCGTCACCAAACTTGCCCAGCCGAATCTTTGGCCCCTGCAAATCCTGCAGAATCCCTACTTGAATTCCCAGCTCGTAGGCAACTTGCCGAATCAATCGAATACTGCGGCGATGGTCATCGTGGGTGCCGTGGGAAAAGTTCAAGCGTAGGGTTGTTGCCCCGTTCAGCACCAGTTGTCTTAAGGTGTCGGGGTCGGAGGTGGCTGGACCAATTGTGGCAACAATCTTGGTGCGTCGGAAGGAATCGCTCCAATGCATGCGATCGCCTCGGTGAGCGGTGATAGTACACCAAAATCAAATCACACAGTGGCACATTTCCCATCAATCAATGTGCAAACTGAGGTGGAAATCTCTACTGGAAACCTTCCCTGTCAAGGGAGGATGCATTCTCAGTACTGTACAACAATGCTGTAGAACGGTTGCGCAGACTATCGAACAGCTGACAGATAGTTCTGGCCGCTACAGAACCAATACGAATGTTCTGGGCCGAAGTCCAATGCTTCACAATTATGACGATCTAGAGCAGCATGAATGAAATTAGGGCGTGATTATGCTGACCGTCTCAGCGATAGTTAAACATCGGGGAGGGTTGTGAAGCAAATGCACAAATCTGGCAAGGTTTAGGCTGTCGGTCGGATACTTCTCTCAATCTTCATCAACTTCCAGTTCCAATAGATGTACGTAAGGGGTGACGAGCTCTGGCTGGTTAAAGGCGATCGCTTTTAATGCGTGCCAATCTTCCAGGCAGCCAAAGACTGTGCCATATTCGTCTTTCTCCAGCCGCTCGGCAATCTCAGCTACTTCTTCTTCCGAGTAAAGCTTTACCTCAGCAGTGGTTTGGGGATTGGAGGCACTGGGTAACATATCGTGAACTCCTAGACAGATAATTCCCAATGCCAGTGTAACCTCTGCCTTACCATCGGCATGGGAAGGGAACTTAAAATCTGCGATAACTTAAAGTTTGAGAATTGAGGCAAATGCCCATCAGTCTTGAGCGATTCTAGCGATGAGATTGCCTTAGTTTTGTCTGCGTCAAAATTTGTCATCTCCAACCAGGGCAATCGCATTTCAATCGAGTTCTCAAACTACTGTAATCTGCTCCAATATTTGACTGCACAATCCAGATTCTGTCTCAAGCAAAGCTCCAGAATTGAGTGTGCTGGTACCAGCCTGACACCCATCTTCTGGGAATTGACCTGCCTCAGTTAGTCCGTGACCTGCTTAAAATTGAGTCTCTCATCGATCTTCACCCCCCTTCAGCCAGCAGCACCAGCCGTCAAGATTTTCATCAGGAAGTGATTGTCCATACTGGCTTTGTAACGCTTCATCTTTAGACTCTGTTTTGAGGGTTCTCGCTTGGGTAAATTGATACTCAAACAACGCAACAGTCCCAGATTTTCCGCAGCATGCCCCTGACAAACCCGACTGGCATCTTCGTTGAAGGTGACATCCAGCACCCAATGTAGGCTATTTTCAATGCTCCAATGGGAGCGAATCACCCCATTGTGCCGTTGGGCATCTGCTTCCAGACTATTGATTCAAATTGAGGAGGTGCCTATTGCTGCCTTATTACCTCAGTTTCAATCGCTCTCAATAGAGACAGCAAGACCGGCATGGTTTGCGATTGCTCTCTCCGCACCCTAGCATGTCAACCCTGTCCATCATCTGGTTTGACATGCCTAGGTTTAGATGCGTTTTCAATATCTATCAAAGCTTGTTGAAACTCTTGAGCCCATGCATTTGTCTCTGCTTGAACCACTAAATTCACTGACTGAAGAAACTCCTTGCATAATAGGATGCCTTCTTTTGCAATCTGAGCATCCACATTGTCCTCAACTCTAGCAAGCCGATGTGCTGCCCAATTCAGTCGAAAGTCTCCCTGAAGGATAGTTAGTTTTTGGGCGGTTCTCACATATCGCACCCATCCACTTGTATATCCACCAAATTGATCTAATGCAATCAAAAGCGCAGCTATAGCAAGTGAAACAGTTGCCCATGCTGGAGATATGAGCGGAACACCGTCTTCTTTGTATATTTCGCCAATAATAGGAATGATTCCCGCAATAGTTACAGCAACAATTGCACCTACCCGAAGAAAATATCCAAGCATGCTCTTACTCTTCTTGCTTTTGTAGTACCACTTGATTGCTCTCGTGCACTCTTGATTGACAAAATCATAAAGACATTCAAGCGATTTAGAAATTTCTGCTGGACTCCAGTTAAGATCCTTGGGGAATTCCTGAGGTCTTAGATCTTTTTCATTATTAGAATTCATAAATCCTGAGGATGTATAAGTTGAATCCTATTGCTGCTAGGAATACTTTTCTAATTCCTAAAATACAGCATATCTCAGATCATCTCTTGGGCACCTCAGTTTTGGAGAGCATCACCACTGCCAAGCGCTGTCGAGTTGCTGGAGGCAGACTGGCTGCGACAAAAGGAGCTTGGGTCATTCGTTGCGAACGCACTGGGGCATACCAGTGAAGGACTATCTCCACTCAAGCTCAACTGATCGCCAATCCTATGGAAAGATTGCTGATTTGCTCCGAAAACGACCCTCGGACTGTAAAACTTCGATGAATCAGGACCGCTTTTTGAGAGCACCTGTAAGGCTAGATGCTGTCGGACCGTTGGAGAGAGACTGGCTGCGACTGAGGGGGCTTGGGTCATTCGTTGCGAGTGTATTGGCACACACCAACTGCACACTATTCAGCCTCACGCTCCAGCGATCGCAAACTCTACGGAAAGATTGCTGATTTCATTGAGAAACGCCTCACGGAATGTAACCCTAGAATGAACCAAGCCCAATATAAAGGCGAAAATCCGCAAGAACCACGGGGATCAAGCCTTGGAGACATTTTCTACCCAATTTTGTCAATGACATTCAACCTTGGAGGTATTTTATACCTAACTTTGTCAGTGACATTCCCCCATTATGCAATAAGTATCACCTCGCTCGTCGATGACCCAATCCAGGCTGGGGTCCAGTTCGAGCGCACGAGTAAAGTCTTCTAGCGCTTCGTCGTAGCGCTCCATGGCTCGGTAAGCTTGGCCGCGGCTACCAATTGCCCAAGCATCATCAGGGTTAAGTTCAATGGCTCGGTTATAGTCTGCGAGGGCCTCTTCGTAGCGCCCCA
>JBFRWN010000056.1:0-45892 GCA_051439605.1 Synechococcus sp. | reverse complement strand
TTTTCCACAGCTGTTCCAGCGGCAGGAGCTTCTCCCTCACCCAGGCCAACCAGAGAGGTTTGAACTTGCGCCTGCGGCCTTTCGGCTGCAGCACCTCCACTCGCAGAATGTCCATGGGGCGCTTGGGGGAGTTGCGAAAATGGTAGTTGTGCCAACGGCTGACCTTGACCCGGCCCAGCTTGGGGTCATCCACTTCGATAGTTTCGTCGGCGACTGGCCAGGTCTCAGGGGCACTGAACTTGAATTTGACCCCATGTTTTCGGGGCGCTCCTCGGCCAGAGTACGGTGGGGGAGCGCCCCACACACAGCGATTTCCTGCTAAGCGCAGCAGCAGATCTGCTTCGACCTCAGTGGTGGCGTTGACAAAGCGACCATTCCCATACCCCCGGTCATAAGCGACTAACGGACGCACTGGTAAATACCGACAGACTTGTTTGAGTTGAAAGGCTCCTTTGCTCCCTGGCGTTTCAAAGCTGGTGATGCGCTCGTGCTGCAGGGGAAGCGCCCAACTCCCTTCTGCCTCGGGAATCCACGCCAAAGTACTGTAGCTTTGGCCCACACAGATGCCCCCACGGCTACCCCGCCCAAAGGTTCGGTCTTTCAAAGTCTTGGCTTCGGGCCGAGGCCATAAGCTCGCGTCCCCTGCCAACAACGGTGCTCGTTCACAGGGAATTTCAGCCAGCAACTGCTTCATCAGCTTCTTGCGAGGCAGGCGAGCTGCCTTGAGTGCACTGTAGATGCTCGCCCACTGACGGCGAAATAACGGACTCTGGGACAGTCTGACTAACGAGGTGACCTCGGACGTAGTTAATGCTGCATCCATTAGCTCAAACAGCACATCCTTGCCACGACCCAGTAGGCCGTAGATCGTTTGGCGAAACTGCTTCAGGCGTTGGAAAATCATAGAGGGCAGGTCCATTTGCATTCGTGACCTTGACCCTATGACAGTCGGTGCCATGCATCGACATTTTTTTTGACCGGTCGTTAGTTAAAACTCCAGTATTCAGGATGGAGCCGTAACACTTGATGCGATCGTAGGTCTTTTGCACGATAGGGCGATTCCCCTGGATTGATTTAGCCAGGATAATTCGGATCGCCTGCGGCGATGGGGAAAGTGCAAAAAATTAAACCATCAAGGGCTAAGGGGCTAAGGGCTTAAGAGCTAAGAAGAATCCTCGGGGGCACGTAACAGACGCGAAAACCCACGCCGTCGTCGATGCCGCGCGAACCGATGACGCGAGAGGCCGAACGGCAATTCCCAGGAACGTCGTCCCAGGAACCGCCCCGCAGCACTTTTGCTGTCCCTTCATCGTTCGTCTCTAACCATGCACTCCCGTCCTCAGGTGCACCTTCATAGCTACTATTAAAATGATCTTGGCACCACTCCCATACGTTGCCGTGCATGTCGAATAAACCAAATCGGTTGGGTGGGAAATTACCGACTTCAGTCGTCTCACCCCGATACTCTCCGACAACCCCTCTTCCGTAAGTCTTTCTTGCATCGTAGTTTGCCAGTTCGTCGCTTATCGTTTCCCCAAAGTGAAACGGGGTTGTAGTTCCTGCGCGGCAGGCGTATTCCCACTCCGCTTCGCTGGGTAGACAATAGGTTCGTCCGGTCTGCTGTGAAAGTAACTGACAAAACTCGGTAGCATCGTCCCAGCTCACCTGTTCGACTGGGCGGTTATCCCCTTTGTATCTAGAAGGATCTGGCTCTAGATAATTTCGACCTTTTCTATCAGGAATGGGATCTGCGACCCGCTTCCATTGCGCTTGGGTAATGGGGGTACGGGACATGAAAAACGTCGGTACTGTGACTTTGTGTTGAGGTTGCTCGCTGTCGTTACTGCCAATTTCACCAGCAGGGGAACCCATCAAAAAGGTTCCCCCTCGTATCAGCATCATATCGATGCCGATTCCCTGGCCCAGCGGCTCGGTGAAGTACTGCCCGCTATGGGGTCGTCGGTTAAGGACGAACCGTCGTTCAGGGGTAGTAGTTCCGTCTGCCATCAGTGATTTGGAAGGGAAAGAGGTAGAGAAGGAGCGGTTGGATGACTGTTCGGGCTAACCCTACCAAGCTATTCAACCGCTGGGGATTTTTGGATGCTTGCGCATCGCCGGAACGGGTCTGGACTCTTCATGCACTCCCGACTGATTCCCACCAGCCAGCTCTCGCGGCGAAGAGTGCTCGGGGGCACGCAACAGACGCGAAAACCCACGTTGTTGTTGATGTTGTCGCGCGAATTGTTGTTGCGAGAGGCCGAACGGCAATTCCTAGGATTGTTGTTCCAGGAACCGCCCCGCAGCAGCTACCCTGCCCGCCCCGCCTTTACTGTAGCGGGTTTGGTAAATTCAGATTGTTAAAGATTTTCTGGCGCAGTCGCCAGGTGTCGCCGTGGGCTAGATGGGCATTCCAACTCTGCAAACGTTGGGACACCTCTTGCTCCGATAGCTGACCGTTTGCATAGGCCAACTGAAGCTGTTTGAGACGCCTGCGTCCGGTTTGCAGGTTGTGGTTACGCACCCGAATGCGATCGGGCAAGACTCGAAAGCCTACAAATCTGGGACCGATGCGGGTTTGCATTAGCTGACTTTTAATGGGATGAATCTTCAAGCGCAGGCTGGCGAGATAGGCTTCGATCTTTGTGCGACAGTCACTCAGAAATTCTCGGTCATCGCCGAACAAGCAAAAATCATCAACGTAACGAAGGTATTTCGAGACTTTGAGGGTTTCTTTGACGTAGCGATCGAAGCCGCTGAGGTAGACATTGGCAAAAAACTGGCTGCTGAGATTGCCGATGGGCAGTCCTTTGGGGCGCTCTAGCGGAGTGAGCAGGGTGTCTCCTGGAAAGTAGTTGATCGGGGTTTCCCCTTCACTGCGATTGTCCAGAATGGTATCGATTAACCACAGGGTGTCTTTGCATTTGAGCTTGCGTCGAATCAGCTGCTTGAGTATGGCGATATCGATGGATGGAAAATACTTGCAGATGTCGCATTGCAGTACGTAGCGACTGGAGCGGGTGTATTGGACGAATTTCTTCAGGGCGCGGTGGGTGCCGTAGCCTTTGCGGTTAGCGTAGGTGGTGGTGATAAAGGTTCTGTCGAAGATGGGGACGATGATGTTGCACAGAGCATGGTGTACAACGCGATCGCGGTAGGGGGCAGCAGAGATGACGCGGTGCTTGGGCTCGTAAATCTCGAAGGTCTTGTAGCTTCCTGGTCGATAGCTTTTCGCCTGCAGTTCCCGATGCCGCTGCAGCAGCTCCCGTTCGAGGCGATCGTTAAAGGCCAAGACTGACGGGCGATAGCGCTATTGCCGTTCGGCTTTTCTGGCCGCAATTAGCAGGTTCTCAAATGCGGTAATTTGCGGATACAGGTTGCCATGACGTTTCATGGTTGAGTTCGCAATGCTCCCAACCAACCGGTCAATTGTCGCCCCAGCTCCTCGAGTTTGCGGCTGGCAAATTCGTAGCGTTTGACCTTGACCAGCTCGAAGTCCAATAGCAGGCGGGTTTGGTATTGCAGGACGTCTAACTTGCTGCTCAAGGGTTCGAGGATAGCCCCTTTGTTTTTGGCATAGCGGGCGGAGACAAAGCCTTCCAGCAGATCGTAGAGGGACCTTATCATACGATCGCCCAGGCCAAATTTGTGGTCGCGCGGAAGGCGATTCAGGATGGGGACGTACCACTTGATGAGGTCGTAGGTCTTTTGCACAATGGGGAGTTCGCCCTTGGTTGATATAGCCACGATAATTCGATCGCCTGCGGCGATTAAGAAAGTGCTAAGAAAATTAAACCGTTAAGGGCTAAGGGACTAAGGGCTTAAAAGCTAAGAAGGAGCCCTCGGGGGCACGCAACAGACACGAAAACCCACGAGGCCGTTGATGACGCCGCGCGAATCGACGATGCGAGAGGCCGAACGGCAATACCAAGGATCGTTGACCCAGGAACCGCCCCGCAGCAGCCTATCAGACCCCTCCCGGCTCGTTTCTACCCAAGCACTACCGTCATCCGGTGCTTCCTTATAGCTGTCATGCCAGTCGTCCTCGCACCATTCCCACACGTTCCCGTGCATGTCGTGCAGCCCCCACCCGTTGGCAGGAAAGATACCGACCTCGGTGGTTTGCTCGCGATATTCCCCTTTAGGGCCATCGCCGTAAGACCCTGACCAACCGAATTTTTTATCATCTGTGCCACAATAATTTGCCAAGTCGGTCGTAATCGTTTCGCCAAAATGAAACGGGGTGGTGGTTCCAGCTCGGCAGGCATACTCCCATTCCGCCTCGCTAGGTAAGCGATAGTCCTTGCCGGTTTTGGCAGATAACCGCTTGCAAAACTCCTGCGCATCCTCCCAAGTCACGCTCTCAACCGGGCGGTTACCTCCTGTGAACTCCGACGGATCTAGTTTGAGGTCTTTGTCTACAGAGTCGTAACTTGCCACCACTCGCCACTGGGCTTGGGTAACCGGATAGCGGCCGATGTGAAAGGGCTGCAGAGTGACTGCGTGTTGGGGCCGTTCCTCATCTCGGCACTCCAATTCATCCTTGGGTGCTCCCATCTGAAAGCTGCCGCCGGGGATCGCGATTGTGTCTAGGACGATGGGATTATCGGGATCGTCGTTCAGAATTTCGCTGTAGCCCCAAGCAACCCCTCGGCGGTTCTCGCGACGCCATCCTCGATCCGGCCCCAAATCTTTTGATTTTCTTGTTAGGGTTGCAGTCTCGAAGTCGAAGCGATCTTGGACGGCAGCAATGGTGACGGACTCGAATTTGCACTCTTGTAAGGGAGGGAAGTCTACTATCAGTTTGGCGACTTTGTATTCCACGTCATGCAGGGTAAAGTCAGGCTCCTTTTCTGAACGTTTTGGTGGCCTTGGTCCTTCACCCGACCCATAGCGCAGTTCTTGAGCAAACTCCTTATATTCCCCCCCCAGCTGTTCCAGAATCGTGGCCGTCACGCTGGCAAACGATCGCACCCCCTCCATTCCCTCCGGTGTATCGGAATTGGGATCGGTCAGAAATGCTCGAAAATCCTGCTTTGACGTCTTACTCCAATTCCTCTCCACTTCCGCAGACACGCTGTTAATCACCTCAATCGTGTCCGCCTCTGGCAACACCCCCAACAACACTTCACGCACCATTTTCACAAAGTCATATTGCACCTGCTCCCTACGTTTGACACCCTCCTGCCCCTCCAACCGCTGCAACAGCCCGCTCAAAAACACCTCCGCCACTGGTAGCGGCGATCGCGTGTCGTGCAGCATGGAATCGCGAATCAAGCGCATCACCGGCAATGTAATCACGGGAGCCGCAGCCAGCAGCATCACCAACCGGCGGGCCTGAGGTGACGCTAGCTTGCGAAACCGCTGCACTCTGGTACGGGCGATTGCCTCCACCTCCAGCTCGATCGCTCTAGCCCGTTCAACAGCACCATCCCCTTCAAAATTTCGATCCACCCGTTCCCGAGCCAGCTGTTCAATCGTTCTTGACCTCGGCACCAGCTGCCCCTGTTGTTGGGGCAACAGAAACCCAGGCGTGGCCTCGCGGCTATCCCCCGCCAGCATCGCACTCCAATTTTCCAGATCTCGTAATTCGCTAGTCACCACCGGGACAGAAACCCGTCGATCGATATCACTAGGTTCCTCAGACATTTGCTCCAACAGCTGCTGAATTAACTGCTGATTCGCCGCTCCAGGTCTGTCATTTCGTAGAGTCACCTCCACACCTCGACCTAAAGCTGTCCTCTCCCACATCCACTCTGGCAACATCTGCCACACCACAGTGGGCATAATCTTGGCCCAAGCCTGCAGCATTGGCAGCAACGTTCCATCCCACCAATACTTACCAGCACAGTCGCTCAACACAATCGCGATCCGTCTCCCGCGTTTATCAATCAGTTCGCTGGGACGGTGCCCCGGATGGTTGGCATGAGTTCGCAACAGAACTCTATCTTCAGGCTCCTCCGTTGGATCGTGAACCTCCAGATCGAACACCTGAAGATCTCGAAACGCACCGTAACGCCGAAAAATACCGACTAAATCGTCAACTAAACGCTGCCAAGGATGCATCGAGGAACCGCGATCTACCACCAGCACGATGTCAAACCACGGCTCTTGCTCTGCTTGCAATACCGGCAACCACAGCCGCGTGCGAGCGATGCGATTGACGGTTGCACGTTCGTCCAGACGTTTCCCATCTCCAGCCCTCACTTTTCGCAGTAGAGGTTTAAGAGCCCCAACGATCGCAAGGGGATCCTTCAGCATGGTCGGGTCGGGAAGCCAAACAGGGAGTACATCGCGTGGCAATACACCTGCGGGAGCCTGAGCAGTTAGTTTAGCCTGGGGCCCCGATCTAGAGGGTTCGATGAGAGGGGTATTAATGTTTGAAGTGTTAACCTCAAGCTTTGAGGCAATTGCGGTCGCTGTTGGCGTTTTTTCCGGTTTCTGAGACAACTCAACTTTGGCTGCTGGCTCGATCTGCAACGCCAGCCACAATGTCTCGGCAATTTCAATACTGGTATATTTGCGTTCCTCGGCCAGAAGCGCTACAACCTGACCGATTCGGTTCTTCAGTCCGTCTGTTTCTTCCCGTTCACTCATGAATCCGCCTCGCCCAGACGCTTAAACAGTAACGTTTTGAGGCGTTCCATTTCTTGCGCGTCAGGACTTTCCTCGCGGGTCATTAAGTAGATGGCATTCAATAGTTGGTCGGTGGCGCGATCGGCTTTATTCCCCCGATCTAAAAATTCGCCAATAAGATCGGTCAGATTCTCTTCCTTCTGGCTCCATCCGTTCTTATCTGCCTGCTCGAAGTGCGATTTCACAATTGGCAGCAACGATGCGGGGGTGGGATCGGGCATTTTCACCCGCAAACACCGGCGATGAAAGGCTGGAGGAAACTCGCGTTCACCATTGCTGGTCATAATCGTGATGGGGAATTCGCAGCACTTCACACGACCTTTAACGATGGGCTTTGTTTCCCCTTTATCCGCGGTTCGTACTTCAACTACCGATTCTTCATTCGCGTTGTCCTGACTGCGTTTGCGGCGAACCAATTCCGGGATCTCGTATTCCCCCTCTTCAAACAAATTGAGTAAATCGTTGGGCAAGTTCAGATCGCTTTTATCGATCTCATCTATCAATAAAACCCGAGGAAGACGGGAGGGTAAAAAGGCCGTTCCCACTGGCCCTAACTGGATGTAGTCCCCCAATTGCCCTTCTTCTTTTTTGCTCTTATCCCCCTCTCGTGTTTTATCGAGTTGAGCATCCTGCAAGCGAGCGATCGCATCGTACTGGTACAACGCATCCGTCAGGTTCGATTTTGCGGTAATCGGCCATACCAACACGGGGCCAAGTTGTAACTCGTAGGAGATCGCATAGGCCAAAGAGGTCTTTCCCGATCCAGGGACTCCAGTAATCAACAGCGGACGGCGTAAATGGATGGCTGCATTGACAGCATCGATTACCTTAGAATATCCATCTTTAAGTTCCACCCGAAAGGTTTTTCCCCGTTGCTGCGATCGCTTATCCGCCTCAGCCAAACTACGTAGAGACTTCCAATATTTATTGTCATTATCTTCATCAACATCCTCCAAAGGTAAAAACTCCCGCCAAGGGGGACGTTCGGGTAGTTCGGTAAGTGGATTAGGTTTGTCAGGGCAATTACCGGAGAAGTACTTCCAGGTCATAGGTCTTCCAATAGCGGTATTAATAAATTGCAATCAGCAAGTCTTCATCGCGATCGAGGTCTGGGAAATTGGGCCATCGCTCCGGGCAGTCACATAAGATTCTCATATGTTTGGCAACTTTGTTTTCTGGCTGGACTCGTCTTGTCCTCCACTTTTTGGCCAAATCCGCAAAATTAGTCAATTGGCTCTCCTCTGTCAGATAGTTAAACTCAGTCTCTCGCTCATCAACAGATCGATCGCCACATTCACAAGACCAAACGGCAATGGGCACACCTGAATTTATGATGTCGTAGTAAATCTCTATGCGCTCTTCTCGCTCAGCTGGTAGCTCGGCGGCTAGATTTAAGAGTAATTTGTCATCTAATGCAGCTGTGAGCTCTCCTACCTTAGGACAATCTTTTTGTACGTGAACGTAACTGCTTGCATGACTGTTTTCATCAACTGTTTGCAGCTTTGCCCAATTGTCTTCGATAAACGAGCGAAGGATTTTATCTAAAGCACGCTCTGTGGAACGAACGATGTATCTAGTCTCAGTCCCCATAAAACGGGAATTGTTTAGCCTATCTCGAATTTCCCACCGAGCAGCAACATCTTCTTCTAAATGTACGCAGGGCAAGAACAACTCAAGTGTTAGGCGGCGTGCACAGTTATAAGGAATTAAAGCTTCTTCTGCACTACGAACCCAGTCTGATATATGACTGGCAACTTCCTCTAATGGACAGGTCACTGAAGAAACATTGAACTCTAAAGATTCTGGCTCGTTCTCTACATATAGCTCGGGCAAGACAGTCACATCGGGGCCATCTCGAGTTAGCCGACCACTTAGTCTCAACGAGATCAGCAAGTAACCATGTTTTTCAACGATCTTATCAGGTTCGAGTTCTTCAGAATCAACATCAAATTCCCCAACAATGCGATCGCGCCAATCAAGCAGTTCTGAGAAATCTCTTTTGCTATCTGAGCGCTTTACCTCAATGATAAATTGCTCTACAAACCGAACAGCAAGCTTAGGTTCGTCGAAAATTATTAGTAAATCTCGGATTTGTGAAAGGTTTGTTAGCGGAGGATGCTCGGGCCGTTCTTTCCAAAAATCTCTCTTTAGGCGTTGGAACGCACGAATAAATGATGTGGGTATGTAAATACTATCGCGTCTCTCATCAAAGCAATCGAATAGAGCGTCCCAGTTTTCCTGTGAAATCTTATAAATTCTCTTGACAAGAGGATTCTCTATTCTTTTTACCGCAAGGTGATTTGGGTTCTCCTGACGAAATGCAGCAAAAAACTCATCGAGGCTATCCTCTCGTTTTCCCAGCTTCAATAATTTGTATACTGCGACGCGCAAGTTATCATTGGGGCTAGTAATCTCTGAAAGATTTCTATCCAGTCTCAAATCGGCAAATATTTCTAGCTCATTTGCACTTGGGTAAACCTCCTGTAGTGCGTCTAAGAAAACCTCGAAGTTTGCTTTGTTCCAATCGATCGCCACAGCTTATTTCTCAGGGGGGATAACTAAGGGAATCGCAGTTGTATAGGTCGCTAACGCCAAAGAACCATATAGCGGTCGGTACCACTCCCACGCAGAGAACGGCCCACCGGTAGCAAAAACCCAAATCACAAATGCACCGCAGGAAAGGACTATCTGCGTCCATGCCACTGACTTACCAGACTCATCAGTTTTCATACGCGTCCAGCCAAAAGTGAACGCTAAACCAATGGCAAAAACAATCCAGAGCAAAATGTCCTTTGGAATATCGTCACCAGCACTTTGAATCATGCTACTTACAGCCAGCCAATATGCTACTGCCTCCGTAGGAATGTACTTCCTGAGGCGATCGCTGTACCCATCTGATGGAATATTGGGGGCAGTCTTACTCTCAAATTGTTCGGAAACTATGCGAAGGCCCATCTAGTTCATACAACTCCTGCAATTAAAGAACAAACGAGATTTCTGGATAAATTGCACTGAACAGAATACCTTCCCGGATACTGCCAAAGGGTGTGGCTAAGCCTTTATGATGCAGCGCCACCAGCTCCCAGTTTTCGTTAAAGCACGGAGACCCACTCGAACCCTGCTTAGTCGGATTGACGTATAGCACCAGTCCACGCGCCTTATTAGTTTTTATCACTCCATTGTTACTCAGGGACACTTTCATTTGTTCTCCTTCAGGATGTTGAAGGATATTGAGGGGTGAGTTTTTTCCCAATTCCGTTGAATGGTTGAGCGGGACGGGGTCAATCGCAACGTCCGCTCCGCCACCGAGACGTATGAGCGCATAGTCGAGCTTATCAATCGGACTTGCAACAATTACAGGAGTATCCACATCAGCGTTCAAGGTTTGGGTGCGACGGAATTCACCAAACTTAGGGCTGACGTAACCAAACTCAAATCGACAGACCCGCGCAACCTCGTTTAGATCGGCATCTCTTTCCAAACTCAAGACATGGTAGTTGGTTAACACCAAGTTCGGGGCAATCAAAACCCCCGTACCACTTTCATCTGGGCTGCGATCGGCAAACGTTATTTTGCAAACTGAGTTCGCAAGTTTCAACCCTCGAAGCAGTTCACCTACATCTGCTTCAAAGCTAAATCTCTTGGGAAGGAATCGCTCAAGTTCTTCAGAACGAATATCTATATCCCAAGCAGACGCTTCAAGCTTTAATTGCAATCCCTCTAAAGGCACATCGAAAACGTTCAGATTCAAACGTTGATGCAACACTTGTCCACAAAAATGTTGAATATCCGGACGGTTTGGGATGTCTCTCTGTAGCGCAAGGATTAAGTCATCAATATATCCCTTGGCGATCGCCCATTGAATCAACTTGAATGCAACGGTTCTATGGTTTCCACTGCCGGCAACCACATGAATGTTTCTATCTAGTTCTAAATTAACGAAGGTTTCAAGGTCTTCTGGATTGGGGTAGGCAGACAAAATAGCTTCAAGAAGTTTCCCACGATCCTCATTTGAAAGTTTCAGCATCAATCACTCACCCATTCCTTTAACAAATCGTAAAATCCCTACAAAGTGCCAAGGGCTAAGGGACTAAGGGCTTAATCGCTAAGAAGAATCCTCGGGGGCACGCAACAGACACGAAAACCCACGAAGTCGTCGATGAGGCCGCGCGAATAGAAGCTGCGAGAGGCCGAACGGCAATACCAAGGACTGTTGAACCAGGAACCGCCCCGCAGCAGCCTGCTTGTCTTTTCGCGGTTCGTCTTTATCCAGGCACTACCATCCTTAGGGGCTCCTTCATAGCTGTCATGCCAGACGTCCTCGCACCATTCCACAACGTTGCCGTGCATGTCGTTCAGCCCCCAATCATTGGCAGGAAAGATACCGACCTCGCTTGTTTTTCCTCGAATCTCTCCTGTCGGGCCACCACCATAAGAATAACTACCGTGATAGTTCGCTAGATCGGTTGTAATCGTCTCGCCAAAGTGAAACGGAGTTTCCGTCCCGGCCCGACAAGCATATTCCCACTGCGCTTCGCTGGGCAGGCAATAGTCCTTACCCGTTTTGACAGACAGTCGCTTGCAAAACTCTTGGGCATCATCCCAAGACACGTTCTCCACCGGGCGGTTATCTCCTTTAAAATCTGATGGGTCGAGCTTCAAATCCCGATCGCTGCGGTCGTAACCCGCCACCACTCTCCACTGGGCCTGGGTAACTGGATATCGTCCCATCAAAAACTGCCGGATCGTTACCCTGTGCTGCGGCCGCTCGCTATCGTTGCTTTCCGGCTCGCTCTCGGGAGACCCCATCATAAATTCCCCAGACGGAATCAGCATCAGCGTCAGCTGTACGCCATCCCCCAAATCCTCGGTGTAAGCCTTGTTAGTCCGCTTGTACCGATACAGGCTCAAATTCTCAGGAAGGGTTTCGGATGCAGCAGCCACGCGATCGCCCTCGAGTGCAGATTGCCTCCAGACTATCGCGACCTTCCACTACTGACCTGCCCAGAATTGGTAATTTAGGGAGCCATGGCAAAATTAAAAGGAAGTAGGCGAAGGTAAATAATAGTCTTGGGTTTCCCGATTGGCTCCTAACTGCAAACCCCATTCAAGCGATCGCCATTGAGGCCATCCCAGAAAATTGCGATCGCCGCCAGAATTTCTCGTCCCCCTTGGAAGAACTTATCGCGATCGAAATTCGGGCTGAAATAGACCGTTTCCAGTTCCTCCAGCGTATGCCCGGCGTGCTGCGCCTCCACTCGGTTATGCCAGCTAAAGAAGGCCAACCGCAACTGGGGATGGCGCGTCAGTTTGATATGCAGCAATCCGTCCTCCAGCTCCTGCCAGAATCCAGCCGCCGCCCAATTTTCCACCGCAAAGCTGGCCCCCTCGGCAATTTGGGGGTCGTCGCTGCCGTAAAGGCGAATCAGCTCGTCGCAAAAATGTAGGGTGGTGGGTCGAGCGTGCTTGCGCTGGCCGATGTCTGCAAACGTCAGGCCCAACCCCTGCGCCACCCCTAACAGCCACTCGAAGTGGGCGGCTCGGAAGCGGCAGGTTCCACCATCCACCGTCCCTTCCGTACTGACCAGCTCGGGGTCCCCCTCCAAATCTTTTTCCACTGCCGTCATGGCAGCGCGATCGCCTTTGGATTCGCCGGGTTTGCGGTAAATCACCCCCAACTCGTTCAGCAAAATTTCCCGGCTGGCTCGCGATTGTTGCAGGGTGGGGGTGTTAATGACCTTTTGTAGCGCCGCAACCAGGAATTGGTTGGAAAACACCGAGAACTGGCGGATAAAGTGGCGCAGTTCTTCGTCCGTGGCTGTCCCCTTCTGGAACCAATGGGTATAGGCGTTGTGCAGGATGATGGGATGCCGCAGGAGTTTCAGTTCCACCTCCAGCAGAAAAGACCGAAAGTCATCCACTTGAGCCTGGGTGAGTTCCCCCCGACGACAGCGCTCGCGCATGCGCTCGGATAGGGATAGTCGAGTGGGGGGAGTGGTAAAGGCTTGGGTCACGATGTTGTTCCTCCGGTGAGTGCAGGGGTCCAGCTGTAGGGATAGTCTTTGTCTTCTAAATCAGCGGCGATCGCCGTGAGTTTCAGCGGTCGAAAGGTGTCGATCATCACCGCCAATTCCTCCGTACGGTGTTGGCCAATCGACCCTTCGTAGGTGCCTGGATGGGGACCGTGGGGAATGCCGCTGGGGTGGAAGGTGATGGAGGCCCGTTCGATGCCCTTGCGAGACATAAATTGGCCTTCTACGTAATAGAGCACCTCGTCTGAATCCACATTGGAATGGTTGTAGGGGGCTGGTATGGATTGGGGATGGTAGTCGAACAGGCGCGGCACAAAAGAGCACACGACGAAACCAGGACCGGCAAAGGTCTGATGCACCGGCGGTGGTTGGTGAACGCGACCCGTAATTGGTTCGAAGTCCTCGATGTTGAACGTAAACGGCCAAAGATGCCCGTCCCAGCCGACAACATCTAACGGATGGTGGCGGTAGAGGTATCGAGTCGTACATCCTCTGGCTTTGACCCGCACCTCGAACTCTCCGGCTTCATCGTGGGTCACCAGCTCCTCTGGCGGACGGATATCTCGCTCGCAGTAAGGAGCATGTTCCAGGAATTGGCCTTCGGAATTGAGGTAACGCGGGGGGGGGTCGATATGTCCGTTCGCTTCGATCGCCAGCATGCGCTGCTCCACATCAGCATCGGGGAGGATGCGCCACAAGACACCGGTGGGGATGATGACGTAATCCCCTGGACGATAGCGGAGGTTGCCAAACTGAGTTTCTAGTAAGCCGCTGCCGTCGTGAACGAACACTGCCTCGTCACCGTGGGCATAGCGATACCAATAGGACATCGGTTCCGTCGGGCAAGCGATGGAAATGGCGATATCTGCGTTGTTCATCAGCAGGGTTCGAGCGGCGATCGCATCTCCTCCCCGAGTCACGGCTGCTGTGCGCAAGTGGCGGGGCCGCAGGGGGCCAGCCCCTTCGTAGGCAATCTCGGGGGGGGCCTCCATCACGATTCTGTGCAGTTGGGTGGGTGGGCGCAGGTGGTAGAGCAACGATTGCGCCCCGGAGAAACCGTGGGTACCGATCGCCTCTTCGTGATACAAAGAACCGTCCGGTTGGCGAAATTGAGTGTGGCGTTTGTGGGGCACTTGCCCCAGGGTGTAGTAATACATTGCTGCACCTTGCAGCTAGACGCTAGAGATTCCCTCGTCGGGCCTGCTCTCGTTCGATCGCTTCAAACAGCGATTTAAAGTTGCCTTCACCGAATCCGTGCGCTCCATGCCGTTCGATGACTTCGAAAAACAATGTCGGTCGGTCTTCCACGGGCTGGGTGAAAATCTGTAGTAGGTACCCGTCTCGATCCCGGTCCACCAGAATGCCCAATTCAGCCAGTTTCTCCACAGGCTCGTCAATCGGACCCACTCGCTCTAGCAAGTTCTCGTAATAGGTGGGGGGAATTGCCAAAAACTCCACGCCAGCGGCGCGTAATTGGGAAACGGTGGCGATGATGTCGCGGGTGGCGCAGGCGACATGTTGAATGCCAGGACCGTTGTTGTAGTCCAAATATTCTTGAATTTGAGACTTACGCAGACCTTCCGCAGGTTCGTTTATGGGTAATTTGATCCGGCCCGATGGGTCTTGCATCACCTTTGAACGGAGCGCCGAATACTCTGTAGCAATAGTTTTCTCGTCGAAATGAACCAGCAGCTCGAACCCCAAGGTATCCGCCAAGTATTGAGCCCACCGATCCATGGCCCCCACCTCGACATTGCCAACGACGTGGTCGATGTGGGTCAGTCCGACACCCTTTAGCTCACCTTGCTGGCGAGGATGAAAATGGGGGGCAAAGGCACCGCTGTAGCGGCTGCGATCGACGAACTTGAGCAGGATGTCGCCGTAGGCGCGGACGGCAGCGTAATACATTGTTCCCCCGTCATCCGATTCTGTGGTGGGGGGAATGGCTCCACCCCCCCCTCGCGCGATCGCCTGTCGGTAGGCACTTTCGACATCCGGCACCGCTAGGGCAATGACGGCAATGCCATCGCCGTGGGTCAATACGCTTTGAGCCATGGGAAGGTCTGAACCGAGGGCAGTGGTGAGAACCAAGCGGATATCCCCCTGTTCCATGACGTAGGAGGCTGCCTTGCGATAACCCGTTTCCAACCCTCGATAGGCAGTATTGGTAAATCCAAATCCCTTCGAGTAATAGAGAGCTGCCTGGCGGGCATTCCCGACATAAAATTCGAGATGGTCGAATCCCAGCATGGGGCAAAAGTCGCTCATGAAAATCCTCCTCTCCCGTAGCTTAGCCAGCTGCCAGGATGTGCGGCCGCCTCTCCCAAGGCGATCGAATAACTCTTCACACAGAAGAATGGGTGGGGCAGTTGGCGTTAGGTATAAAGTAGCGGTCTCAAACCATGTGCCCTCTTATCTGATTTTAAATTTTCTAGGATCGGATTGCCTACTATTGAAAGTTAACCGATAAGCTTGATTTAGATTCATTATTTAACTTGCTAGCCAGTTAAACGCTATCGCTCCGCGCCCTTAGATGGGCTGAGCAATCAAACAAATGGGCTGCTCAATTCAAAAGGGCACGCAATTGGAGAGGCGATATGACGACAACGCCACTCAGGCACAATCGACTGTTTTGAATCGAGATTTACTCAGGCAGCTCGACGACAAGGATCGGCAGATCCTTCATCTACTACAGGAGAGCGGTCGGCTGAGCAGTGCTGAATTGGCCCGTCGGGTCAATCTGTCTGCCCCTGGTCTGCAGAAGCGATTGAAAAAGCTGGAAAGCAACGGTTGCATCGATCGCTACGTTGCTCTGGTTAATCGAGAGGCGCTGGGGTTGGATGTCTTGTGTTTTGCTCAGGTGACCTTGACCCGCCATCAGCCGGAATGCGTGGCTCAATTTTGCGATCGCGTGCGGGGGTTGCCCGAGGTGTTAGAGTGCCACCATCTCAGCGGCGAATTTGACTATCTGTTGAAAGTGGTGGTGGCCAGCCACCGGCATTTAGCCCAGTTCTTGTCCGCACAGATTGCCCAAATTCCGGGGGTGGACCGAATTCGTACCAGCATCGTCTTAGATGAAATAAAAGTATCTACCTCTCTGCCCTTGGACTAACCCCCCAAGAGTTGATTGGCGCATTTCAGAGGCAAGAGCCCTATGCATGCTTCAGTCAAGACCTTGTTATCGTCCATTGTTGACTATGCCGGGTTGTTTCCCCCCGCTCGGCTCGATCTACCACAAGCCATGCGCCATTACGCTCGATACCGCTCCTCAGATCGGGGTTGGATGTTGGGTCGGTTTGTGCTGCCGATATCTCGGTTGCCAGAATTCGAAGATTGGTTGCCATTCTTAGGGGCAGTGGAGCCGATCCCGATCGCTGCCATCGTTTCCAAAGATTGGGAGCTGGACTTGGAGAGAATTGAGTCCAGCGATCTGCGAGGACAAGGGGATATCGCCGCGCTAGAGTTTCCTCCCCTACTGCAACCTGCTGACATTGAAAGCATGCTGCCCCACCTACCAACGGGGGTGGATGCCTTCTTCGAAATTCCTTCATTCGAAGATTCAGATTCCTACATTGCGGTATTGCAAGAGACCGGTGCAGCAGCCAAAGTGCGCATGGGGGGGCTCAATCCCGAGGCATTTCCCAACACTGCACACGTGTGTCAGTTTGTCATGACTTGCGCTGAACTTCAGGTGCCGTTCAAGGCCACTGCAGGACTTCACCATCCGTTGCACGCTCGTCATTCTCTGCCCAACGGTAGACTTGCCTCCATGCATGGTTTTCTCAATTTAGCCATCTTGGCAGCATTGGCCTATTCACACGAGGTAACGACTGAAGAAGGACTCGTTATCTTGCACGAAGCCCGTATCGATCGCTTCCAAATCGAGGATGGGGGAATCGGCTGTGGCGATCTCTTTCTCACCCTCTCGCAATTGATCGAAGCCCGCCAGCAGTTATTCCGCTCCTTCGGTTCCTGCTCGGTTACAGAACCCATTGAAGGTCTCAAGGAGCTGAACCTGTTATGAGCGATCCGCTCGATCGCACCCACGACCCGCACCTGCGCAGTTGGGTGACAGCTGCCAATCAAGCCAACTGCGATTTTCCCATTCAGAACTTGCCGTTTGGGATGTTTCGACGGCGGGGAACCTCTGAACCCGCGCGGATTGGGGTGGCGATCGGAGACTCCATTTTGGACTTAGCTGCCTGTCGGTCAGCAGGGCTGTTGCTGGGGTTGCCCGAGTCGCTTCAGGCTGCTTGTGCCGCGCCGATCTTGAATCCGTTGATGGCTATAGGGAGAGGGGCTGCGTCAGCATTGCGCCTTCATCTCAGCCAGTTGCTGCAGTTGGACGAACAAACGTCTCCTCCAGAAGCGAGTGTCCTCGTGGCGATCGCCGAAGCTGACCTGTTACTACCTACCCAAATCGGCGACTACACGGACTTCTACGCCTCTATTTATCACGCCACCAACGTTGGTAAGCTCTTCCGCCCTGACAATCCTCTCCTGCCCAACTACAAGCACATCCCGATCGCCTATCACGGGCGAGCTTCCTCCATCGTTTCCAGCGGCACCCCCATCAAGCGCCCCCGAGGCCAGCGGAAACCTCCTGACGCTGCCGCCCCAATTTTTGCCCCGTCCCAACTGCTGGATTACGAGATGGAAGTGGGGTGTTTGATTGGGGCTGGCAACGCATTAGGAGAGGCGATCGCAATCGAGGAAGCCGAGGACCATATCTTTGGCCTTTGCCTGGTAAACGACTGGTCGGCACGAGATATCCAAGCCTGGGAATATCGCCCTCTCGGTCCCTTTCTTGGCAAGAGTTTCGCCACCACAATCTCGCCGTGGGTGGTGACGTTAGATGCGCTGGCCCCGTTTCGATGTCCGGCCTATTCTCGCCCCATGTCAGATCCGCAACCGCTGCCCTACCTCTGCGCGGCGGAAAATGACAGTGGAGGGGGAATCGACCTAACGGTTGAAGTGCTGCTCAGTTCGGCCCAAATGCGGGAGGCTGGGCTCGATCCCCTGCCATTGAGCCGGGCTTCGTTTTCACAAATGTATTGGACCGTCGCCCAAATGCTGACCCACCACGCCAGTAACGGTTGCAATCTGCGGCCGGGGGATCTGCTCGCCAGCGGTACCGTTTCCGGTGCAGCAGAGGGGACACAAGGGTCCCTGCTGGAGATTACGCGTCGGGGAGAGCGGGCGATCGCTTTGCCCACGGGGGAACAGCGCACGTTTCTTGCCGATGGTGACGAAGTGATTTTGCGCGGATATTGCCAGAAAGAAGGTTACGCTCGCGTGGGGTTTGGGGAATGTCGAGGGACGCTCTATGGCGATCGGCAATCTGAGTAGCCCAAATCCAACGACGGCCTTTGTCATCCCGTTTAGGCCCGATCGTGCAGCCACAGGTTCGGTATCGCTTGCCGAAATAGACATCTTGTTGAACCAAGATCGATCGATACCTGACTCGAACGCTAGGAATGCCTAGATTTGGACCGCCCACCGTTCAACACAGCCTGCCCTCCCAACCAATACAACCAGACCACCACAACGATCCAATGGATAGCGACTGCTGGCCAGATGGAGCTGGTGAATCGGTATGCCAGTAAGCAGGCAACCCCCAGCAACCCTGCCAACCAGAGAAACGCGGGTCGGAAAAAGGTTGATTTGCTTTGCGGGTAAACAGTGGCCGCCAGCAAGGGATGATAAAGGACAAACAATGCCGTGCTGGCGAACGCCCCAGCCAGCCACGTCCATTCAGACACCCGTTCAACGGTATGGGGCACAATGGCCACGCGAAATATCAGTTCTTCTAAGAGAGCTGGACTGAAAAAAGTTCCCAGTAGGCCCAGAGCCCGTGCGTCGCGCGGTTCGGCAACCCACTCAAACCGAAACAATCCGGTTCGGAATCCCACTGGCAAGGCAATGGCAGCATACAGCCCCAAAATGCCCGCAGCAGCTAACCACTCTAGGGGCGCGGGACCGGTCGCGGCAGCAATGACAGTGCGACGCAGCAAAGTAGAAACGATGGGGAATTGCCCGAACACTATGGTCGGGGCAACCGGAACGATCGTTGGATCGGTGCCCCCCACTTGATTGGTGCGGACGAACCACAGCGTGGCTCCGTGCTCCAGAAAAATGTGGCTCAGTTCATCGTGGGCGCGTCTGGGCAACATGGTCACCAGACTCTCCCATCCGGCTTGCAATGTTGGATTGCGGATAAACCCCTGCCCGTTGCCGATCCCCTCCAGCCGTTCCGCATTGTGTTGCCAATCCTGGCGCACCGATCCAAACGGTGCTAGGGCTTTGACTAAATCCCGTTCGAGATCGATCAGGGTCTGAAAGCGGAGGGTTTGCGGATGGGTGGGATGCTCCTCCAGCCAGTGCTGAATATTGGGATTTGACAGAACTTTCAGCTTGAGACTCTCGATCGCAATGTAAAGGGCCTGATTAGAGTCCTGTACGCAAGAGGTGGAGGGGGTGACGATGGCGACGCCCGTGCCGTCTCCGGTGCGATAGCGGGCAGCCATTACCTGCAATTGTCCTTGCAGTTCTTCTAAAGGAGAGAGGCGATCGCCACCAAAGTCATAGTCTTGGGTGATGGCCTCGAGTTTGACCACAACATCAGAAACCGGACGAGTGCCCAGCCAGCCCCGCTGTAAATCCCCCATATAGTTGGCCCACGATGCAGATCCCGCCACGATGCCGTTGGGGTTGTGGGCGTAAACTTGTTCGTAATCGATCGCCAGCTGCAGCTCTCCAGCCAACGGTTCGCGGACAACGGTTGCCGTGCCGTAGGCAAAGTGACCGGTCACCGTGCCCGCTAAGGTCGGTTCCCCCTTTTCCCCGCCAATCCCGCCAAATAAATGAATCACCAGAGCCCGATCCCCCTCTTGCCAGGGGTTCTCAGTGACATCAGTGCGACCGTCTGTCCGAATGACGGCGGTTTGAGTTGTCCCTTTCAGCGCCTCTGTATTCTTCCAGTTCTGGCCGGAGATGTAGTGAAAGCCAGCGCGTAGTCCCCGGATCGAGCGGTCGGAATGGAGTTGAAAGAGCGATCGCGGCTGAAGGGCCCGTACGACGAACATTCCATCGGCAGTGCGGGCGCCATAGATATACCAGCCTTCGCTGCCTGCAGGGGATGTTTCTAACTGACTTGGGGTGGAAGGCCAGCGACCGTTGCGATCGGCAGGCTGTTGGGGGAAGCGAACGATCTCGATCGGCCCATCAAACTGCTGAGATTGGGAGTTGAAATGTTGAACGCGCAAGAATTCTATGGCACACCCACTTTCACGAGAACAGCCTTTGACTGCTGAAAAATCGGGCGCGGGTTCAGCAACACCGAGAATTTTCACCAGTCCGTAAAAGCGCTCTGGAACTTGAAGGGGGAATTGTTTAACCTGCAGAGCGGGAGTACTTTCAGCGTTAACGATAACGTTTCCAGCTTCTAGGGCCACAATAACGTCATCTAAAGGGCGAGCTCCAGCCAGAGATTGTAGTGGTCCCACTCGAGAGCGACCGTCCAAGCGTTGGGGAACGACATCGCCGACGCGGTTGGCTTCCCAAGCATCTTTTCTAAAATGGATATCGCTGCTCAATATCGGCAGGAGTCTTTGGCCTTCAGGTAGGTCTTGCCACTCGAGGCGAACAACGGTTCCCACCCACCGCTGCCATTCGGGGGGGGCACTATACACCTGCAACCAAGCCCAATCCGAACTCAGTGACCCATCGGTTGACCCGATCTCGTATTCTTGGCTGGACGGCAACAGCAAACGCCCGACCCAATCCCCAACGGGTATGTAGAGCCCGCCATCGCCAGCCTGTTGCACTGGATAAAAATCGGGTTGATTGAAGGGGTCGCGGATAGCGATCTCGTAGCTGGATGGGCGGTCTGGGGGAGGGGAACCTGGATGAAGTAACAGTAGCGTTAGGATGGCGAGGATGGCGGCGAGCAGCATCCACCAGAACCGATACTGTCGCGAACGTGCGATCGCCACTTTCGATCTCCAAGGCTGTATCGATCTAGACTGTCGTCTTTGTCACAGTACCGTCAATCGACAACCGTCGTTTTCATGCTCGTTTGGCTTTAGCTATTCACTTAGAAACCTAGATGCTCGACGAGGCTTGAATGCAGTGTATTCCGAATCAGTCTCAGAAGATGTTGGGTTAAAGCGTCTCAGACTCCACACTGAAGGTGTGTTAACTCTACATAGAAGGGACATTATTCATCAGACTGTCACGAGATTCCTAGCGATGCGATGCTCTCTAAAATAGACATTTACCTCAGTCGAAAAAGACTTGCGCGACTCATCTGGATGTCGGCGATCGCTCTTTTGCTATCCTTTGGCTTTGTATCCTGTGGAGCTGCCCCCTCAGTAGGCCAGATACCGAATATTTTCGAACGCTTATTGGCACCAGATAATAGCCGGCAGTTTTCCCGCACTAACATCAGAGTTTACCAGTTGGGAAATCTCGAATATGCCAGTGTAAGCATCGATGGCATTCCCCAATTTCAGGTAGCCACGGAGATTCAGTTGAGGACTGAAGAGGGGGAACTGAGGCCAATAGAGGAACGCGTAATCCGGATTGAGAATAATTTACGTCAAATTGTTGCAACACAGTTCAACTTGGACAAGTTAGAAGTTGATGTGGAAATCTTGGATGAAGAGTTGACCATCTTTGTTGAGGCCGAACCTAACTTGCCCAAGCAAGTGGTTCTAGTGGTGACCGATCTAGATGCACAGCTGGCGGGTCAATCGATCGACTCTTTGGCTAAGTCTAGGGCCGAAGTTGTATTGTCTGGAATACTGTCGGCCAAGCTAGAACGTCAGTCAGACAACATTATCCAGCAAACTCGCAGGGCTGCAATTATTCTATTTACAGCTATTCCCAGTAGCATTGTTGTGGCGTTTGTCCAAAGAAGGCTACTCAAAGGTTGGAAACAAGCAAAACAAGAGCGAGAAAACCTGCAAGAATCCGAAAACTTAATTAATCGGTCGGGATTTGATATCCAATTGAATACACTAGCCTGGGCATTTAACAATGATTCATCAATTCCAAAGTGGCAGCCTTTAGAGTTAGGACGGATGAATTCGTCGATCCGTCTTTTCTTACGCTTTTTACAAATATCTATCTTACTCGTATCAGCCAGTTGGATATCGAGTCTGTTTCCCCAAAGCCGTGATTTTGGCCGATGGCTATCTGGTTTGCCTCTACAGATTTTTGGCTTACTTGTCGTAGCTCTTGTTGCTATTAGATTCGCCAGTTTTCTCGTTGATTTCTTGCTGCAAGCATGGATCGACCAGCAATCGATTCAAGGGGTTGGCGTTTCCAGACATCAAAAAAGAGCCCCAAGTATTGCCCTTGCTAGCAAACATACGATCCACGTAATTGCTTATTCAGTTATTCTCATCATTGTTGCTATTGAGATACTCCGTCTACCAACGGTCTCGATATTGACTTTGGCTGGCATAGCGGGTCTGAGTTTGCAAAATCTATTTCGCGATTATATCAGTGGATTCCTGATTTTATCTGAAGATCAGTATGCGCTAGGGGATGTAGTTTCGATAGAAAATCAGACAGGAATTGTCGAATATTTAACCTTAAGAATGACAAAGATTCGAACCTTAGATGGCGAACTGATATCGATCGCAAATAACCGGGTTACGAGTGTCAAAAACCTAACCAATCAGTGGTCACGGCTCAATTTAGGTATCAATGTAGAGTACACTACCGATCTCGAACAGGCGATCGCAGTGATGGAATCAGTCGCCAGAAGCCTGAAAAAAGAACCCAGATGGAACCAACTTATTCTGGAGCCCCCATTGGTTTTAGGAGTAGACGAATTCGGTCAAGACTACATTACGATTCGCTTATTGATCAAAACTTTACCCATGCGTCAGTGGGATGTTGCTCGAGAATATCGACTCAGATTAAAACCAGCATTTGAAGAGGCCGGAATTGCGTTTTCCTTTCCCCTCAAAACCATCAAGATGGACTCTAAGTGATAAAAATATGCCAAAACCGTTCTACCTTTTGCTAACGCGTTCCAGTATTGCTTGTAGTCTTTTTCTGAATGCTGTCTAACATTCAGCAAATCAATCGGAGTACGTGACAGGCTCACCCCACCTACCTCCCATTACGGGGGAGTTCGATTGGAAAAACTTGAACAGGGAGTGTATTGAATTTGAATAGCTTAAGCCTGATATCAAAGAAAATACGCTCGCTTGAATCTTAATTTGTTCAAAAGAATTAGAGTATTGACATATGGCGTAATATATAGATTAGCTGTGCTTTGAGTGTCATAATATTTTTGACACATTGCCTCATTAAATTCAGTTGCCCCTAATGGGATAAAACATGAAAAGATTTATACGGTCTTCAATTGCGATTTGTATCCTCGGTGTTGTCACGAGTGCTCAGTGTGCTTTTGCCGCCAATACTCGTGTTGATAGTGGCGATCGCCCCTCAAATACCCCTATACAAGAGGTATTAATCTCGCAAGGCGCAGCAGAAGGCACAGTAGTCATTACTGAAGAAGCCTTGATCCAAAAGCTCGAGCTGACTGAAGAACAGCAGATGGAATTGATGTCAACTTTCGAGCTTTATCAGCCTGAGATTGAGGAGTCATTCAGTAGGTTTCAAGCATCCCTAGTTGAACTAAATGCTGTCTTAATGCCTACAAGTAGCGAGGCTGAAATCCGGATCGCGCGACAAAATGCCATTTCTTCTGGAGAAGAATTGAGAGAGTTGCTGTTCAATCGCCTCATGGAGGTACGGGCCATCCTTACCGTCGAACAGCGGGAAAAAGTTCACGAACTGATTCAAGAGCTGGCCGACAGTCTCGTGGATTAGCCGATCGCTTTCGCAAGAAAGTTACGGTCGTTCACGAACAAAACTGCCCCTCATCTAGCTCCCTTCACTCTGATTGGAACTCCACAACGCGATACACAATGGCTCCATCTTGAGAGAAGGGTTCATAATATACACCGCTGCAGTCGAAGAACTGAAAATCCTCAATTACAAACGCCTCGCATCCTTCCGGCAAGTAGGTCACGACTGCAGTAGGGGGTGGCTCTACGACAACGTACGTGTCGTTTTGGGGTAACAAGTAGACACCGTCGGAATAGATGTAGCGG
Source organism: Synechococcus sp. (assembly GCA_051439605.1). Lineage (GTDB taxonomy): Bacteria > Cyanobacteriota > Cyanobacteriia > Thermostichales > PCC-7336 > PCC-7336. The sequence continues at coordinate 22,092 of JBFRWN010000056.1, read as the reverse complement.
GTTGTTCCCACGTACACCGTTGAGTAATAAGGAGGGGGAGAAGATAAGGATGCCCCGATCGCCAACCCCGTCGCAAAACCGACTAAGCCCCAACCGGGGGGCGTATAGTATCCGCGACCGTACCAACCGCCGCCGTACCAACCTCCTCCCCGATTGACGTCGATATCGCCGATGTTGACATTGCGACTGTTATCGATGTTGATATTTCGGTTATCGGGAGACCTGCTAATGTTACTTTCTCGATTTCTCAAACTGTTTTGCACATCCGGTCGATTGGAAAGACGCGATGAAGCGCGATCGCCTCTCGTCACCCCTTCTCCCGTGCCCAGTCGTTGATTGGGACGCTGACCGTCTCGGGTGGGGCCCTGTCTGGCAGGTAATTGGGTGGGGCGATTTGAAGGTGATCGGTTTAAGTTGCCTCTATTTTGGAGGTTGTGGCGAGCATCACCCCCCGTCGGTCGCGATGGATTGGATGGTCTCGAGGAGGGACGGGTACCGGAACCTGACGGTCGAGTAGACGGTCTTGAAGGGCGAGAAGAAGGGCTTGACGGTCTGCTGGATGGACGGCTGATATTGCCTCGATTTTGGGTGCTACTCCGAGAGGGTCTTGAGCGACTGTTGGTACGGCTGCGCGCTTGGCTGCGCTGCGGCCTCGAACCTCCTCGGCCACCTCTCGATCCGCCTCTTTGCGCGTATAGTCCTTCGTTAAAACTGAAGCTCAGTATTAGAGAAAGGATGAAACAGGTAATGAGCCGAACACTGACTTTCATGAAACGGATATCTCGACGGATGAACGGTAGTTTAATGAGTCGTTTGAAGGCTACTCTTGAGGCAAAAATTCAACCTGACGGTCTTCTTCCGTCGGCGTGAAGGTAAAGATATCTTCGTTGCCAGTGTGGTCAAAGTCCCAATTGCTGAGTACAGCACTATATTGAGGCTGACCGGACAGTGCTTTATAGGTAATGACGACTTTTTGAACTAGCGGAGTCTCCCCTTCACTAATCCATATCTGAAAATCCTTCTCATCCGTTGTAAAGAGCAAGTGGTGGGCGGGGGCTCGATTGACGTAGCCCGTCCCCAGGTAAGAACTGCTGTTAATGGAGTTAGAAATTCGATCTAAGGGCTTGGATAGAAGCAATGTAGATAGCGGGATCGATATTCCTTTGCGTTCCTCTAGATCGAGCACTAACTCGTCAATGGTGGACAGGGCATCTTCGGTGACGTATAGTCCTGCATCGGGATCGAGCAGAGAGAGTGTTTCCCCATCGTAGTAAAACTGTTTGACATTCAGATCCCCCACGTAGTTGACAAACAGGCGATCGGGGCGTTTAACGATGACCTCTTGATAAGCGCTATATTCAACTTTTTCGCCAGTCACCAAAATATTGTCGTAAGTTATGTCTAAATCGAACAAAAACTTATCTTGTGTGGATAAATAGTCAAAGGCACTGACTAATAGTTCCATCGCCCGATCTTCAGATACGAATTCGGTCCCTTCAGGGGACGATTCTGAATTGATTTGTGCTTGGTAGGTGGCGATCGCGCTCGATCCAAGCAGGCAAACAGACGCCAAAAAGAGTGAGACAACTCGTCTTTTAATCATGAGGCACGAAGGTGTGTGAAAAGAGATGGGGCAGATCCATTTTATCGAAGAGAACAAAGACCTTAATAAATGGCAATACTTTGGGCCATTTACGAGCGACCTCAGTTTCAGTCTTCGATCGTGCTGCACAGAGCTGACTGTCGTTGAATAGTTTAGCGATCGCGGGCGAAGTTTTCCCGAACGATAATGTTCGAGACGACCCGCGACAATATTTCTAACAAATCTCAATCTGGTTGCACTATAGAAGCAGTAGCGCATGGAGGCATTCCAACCTCACTCATGAAAACCAACCTTGCGAACCCGGTTCCTGTTTCCAGCTCTCCAACGCTGCTCCAAACAATCCATTGGATTCTCGATCCGGTGGGATTCATGAAAGAAAACTTTAAGCACTACGGGGATATCTTCACTGCTTACGTGTCATGGGACAGTATTGGACCGCTAACGTTTGTGAACGAGCCAAAAGCGGTTCAGTATATGCTGACCCACGATTCAGGCCGTGAATTTTCCGCACCAGGAGATGTCAATTATTTGCTGGAGTCTCTGCTTGGACGGCATAACTTAATCATGCTGGGTGGAAATCAGCACCGACAGCGCCGGCAATTGGTCATGCCTCCTTTTCACGGAGAACGCCTGCATGTCTACGGCAAGATGATTCAATCGATCGCTCAAGAGGTTATTGCCCAATGGCCCACCAACGAAACGATTGACGTGCGCAGCGCCATGCAAAAAATTACGATGGCCGTCATTTTGCAGGTCGTCTTTGGGCTGCACCAAGGTGAACGATACGAACAACTGAGCCAGTTACTCGGGACGCGCTTGGACATGACCAACACTCCCTTGGCTTCCATGTTGATCTTTGTCCCGTGGCTGCAACAGGATTTTGGAGACTGGAGCCCCGGGGCAAAGATCCGCCGGTTGGCCGAGGATACTGATAAACTCCTGTTGGCCGAAATTAAGGATCGACGGGCTAAACCAGATCCCGACCGGAACGACATTCTCTCTCTACTGTTGGCTGCCAAAGATGAAGGGGGTCGCGGACTCACAGATGTAGAGCTACGAGATGAGTTGATGACCCTGCTAGTGGCCGGTCACGAGACAACAGCCACAGCCCTAACCTGGGCCATATATTGGATTCATTCTTTGCCAGAGGTCAAACAACGTTTGCTGGCAGAGGTAGATGCCATCGGCTCCACCGACGAGCCTGGCCAGTTTTCTCAGGCTTCTTATCTGACTGCAGTTTGTAACGAGACGCTGCGGATTCACCCCGTTGCAATGTTGACGTTCCCTCGCAGGGTTGAAATGCCTATGGAACTCTGTGGATGTCAGCTAGAGCCAGGAATGTTGCTGATGGGCTGTATTTATCTGATTCACCACCGGGAAGACCTCTACCCCCAGCCACAACAATTTCGTCCAGAGCGGTTTTTGGATAGGCGGTTTTCACCCTACGAATTTATGCCGTTTGGTGGAGGAATTCGTCGGTGTGTTGGTGCGGCCCTAGCCCAGTACGAGATGAAGATTGTTTTAGGCATCATCCTGACACAAGTAGAACTGCGCCTTGCCAATCGAAATCCAGTTCAGCCTGGAAGAAGAGGGGTAACTTTAGGCCCAACAACCCCCGTGCGGGTGGAGAAGGTAGGACTTCGATCGGCCTCAAATAACTTTGTGGGTGTTTGAGTCTTTTTGGAACCGCCGGTTCTCTGGGATCGAAGCTTTCACCGTTCTCATCGCAGGATTGACTTGATGAGATTTGCCGTTGCGACCTATGTGATACCAATCTTGCGTCCATTCCCAAACGTTGCCGTTTCTAGGAAATTCCCTTGAAGATGAATGCCTTGATTGGATTAGCGATGGTAATAAACTCGAGCAATATCTTTCAGCTAGAGGTAAACATTTTAACTTCTTTTTTTAGTTATTTCAAAACCTTCCTTACGATAGAAGATGCATTTCTATCTTCCCCAAGCAATATACTTCTATCTATTTCTTTGAGATATTAGGAATCCTTAATGGGTTTAATCTGTTGAAAGCCGATTTTGTTGAATCCTCCTCGGTTGAATTTCACTAGGCAATAAGTTGATCGTCAAATTGCACATCGCATTTACTACGTGCATACTCATTCTGTCGGAGCAAAACGTTTTGAGACGGTCAATGAAGAGATCTAACATGGGTTCTCAGAATCAGTCCCCCACAAATTGTTTGCTTGTATTCCTAGGCTCTGCACTTGCAATAGTACTTCATGGCTGCTTTGTTACGAGTGCTTGGGCGCAGTCAACGCCCCAAGGAGATCGACCAGAAACTTATGCCAGTCAAATTCCAAAGCATCGAAACAGCGATGTCCTGTTGAGCCAAGCTAGCGAAGGGGAATCCACTGCCGACAGTGCGGAATCCACCGAGCCATCAGCCTTTGATTTGACCCCCACCCGCGATCGGGTACGCATCGAACTGGGTCGAGAAAAACCTTGGGGCTTTTCCTATGGGTTTGGAACCCGCCTGGGAGAACCCAATGCCTTATTTGGCGGAACCCGCATTAAGACGGTACCGGCCAACGAACAAAGAGATCTGTTTTTCCCGATCGCGGGTTTCTTGCGACAGGGACTTGGCCCCACACGCAGCCTGCTATGGGAAACCTTAGGCGACCTAAATGCTTTTGCCTCTGAAGTGGTTTACACCACGTCACCCGATTTCGTGCCGGGGTTCTTTGCCCTCAACTTGCAATATCAAAGCAATCAATCGGGGGCATTTGGAAATGGCGATGAAGACGTCGGTCTGCGTGGAGGTTCGGACGCTTACGTCACCCAAATGGGTGGAGGGTTCGAGTATTTCCACGAGGTGACAGACGAGTTAGATATCGCCTCGGCGATCAACTACCGCGTAGTTTCGGTTCGACCTGGGGTGTTCACTACCAAAGTTGCATCGGAGGACGAGCTGGGAAATCAAGTTACCGTTAGTGACGACGGCCAGGACCCTTGGCTCACCCTCAACTTGGCGGGCATTTGGAATGCCGTGGACGATATCGATTTTCCCACCCGCGGCACTCGAATCCGGTTTAGTTTCGACCAATCCATTCCTATTGGCGATGCCGACATCTCTTCGACTCAACTGGCAGCCAATGTCTCCCAATTTATTCCGTTATTCGGTTCCCCGGAAAAACCCCACATCTTGATCCTCAACGCACAGGGGGGAACGATCTTCGACGATGTTGCCCCCTACGCAGCATTTTCTTTAGGCAACAGCCGGACAGTCAGGGGGTTTGACACCGGAGAAATTGGTACGGGTAGCAGTTTTGTTCAACTGACAGCCGAGTACCGATTCCCCATTGTTTCTTTCAAGATGTTCGGTACCGACATCGATTTTAATGGGGCGGCGTTTGTTGACTACGGCGATGTATTGGGCACGCAAGGGGAAGTTATTGGCGAACCGGGTCTGGCCAGAGATAAGGATGGCGAAGGCTTGGGTTACGGTGTGGGATTGCACTTCCGCACGGTGGTAGGGCTATTTCGATTGGAACCGGCCTTTGGGGATGATGGAGACTTTGTCTTGCATTTCACCGCTGGCGATCGCTTTTAAGCAGCATTCCAATCTGGAAAAAAGTTCACTCGATATCAAGCCAAAAATGTACTGCAGTGTCGAAATATAAATAAATACTTCTTGGCGATCGCTAGCGGATACTACTCTGGACTATTCAGCTAAGGGGAAAACGATGCCTGCTAGATGAATCTCTTCAGAAAGCTCGTAGTAGCCCCTAAAGCATGGTGACTTTTTGGACAATATGCCAGAAGGCTAGATAATTGAAGGAGGATTGAACGCATTGATAAGCCTGAAAGTATGGCTATTCAACTTGAAGCAGATTTACAACTCGTGTTGAGAGATCGGTTACATGTCTCTCAGCACGATATTGAGAATTTTTGTGCAAAATGGATGATTGTCGAATTATCTCTATTTGGATCGGTACTCCGCGATGATTTTCGAGACGATAGCGATGTAGATGTCCTGGTCGTTTTTACAACAGAGCATAGATGGACATTATTTAATTTAATCGATATGCAAGATGAACTAGAGAAGTTATTCAAAAGGCCTGTCGATCTCCTGCAGAAGAAAGAATTGCTGAATCCTTACCGACGAGAGGCAATCTTGAAGACACACCGAGTCATCTATGCAAGGTAACGACCGCGATCTGGCTTCACTCTGGGATATGAGGCAGGCTATCCGAGAAATCCAGGAAGATACAGATGGTCTAACCTATGCAGAGTTCGAACGCAATCGAACGGTACGCAGAGCTGTTGAAAGAAATTTTGAGATATTGGGTGAGGCTGCTAGCCGGGTCTCTGATAATTTTCGAGATAGCCATCTAGAAATTGATTGGCGTAAGATTGTTGGCCTTCGGAATGTGATTATCCATCGCTACGAGCAAGTCGATCCACAGGTGTTATGGGGGTATTGTGACGGCAATCCTACCGGAGCTACTGGGGCAATTAGAGAGTTTTTTACCTTGATGTCGCAATGAGTCCTCAGTCAATATCATTCGATGAACCCGATCTCTGCCAGGCTATCGAACTCAATGTCTTAACTGAAATGTCAACAGCTAAAAGAGTAAATCTCACCTCTCAACTCGAAGGCCCTGTCGAAATGCTTTCGCAGCCGCTAATGGATTAGGGTTTTGTAGACAGCGGGTTAGCAATTCCAAATCTAGATCGGGTAAAACTTCGCTGCGCTGAATCGGTTCGTAACCAGCATTATCGGCAAACTGTGCGTTAGTGGATTCCCGACGGTAATAAAGGGAGAGGCGATTCTTTCGCCAGAACCATACTTCGCGTACACCCAGGCGGCGGTACAACTCCAGGCGATTGATGCTGCCACTGGTCACAATCACCTCGATCGCCAAATCGGGACATTCCTTATCGGTACCAATGCAGTAGCTTTCGTCGGGTTCCCCCCCCGCCTGCTGCTCTGGCTGTTTCAGGGTTGTTGAACCCATGGGGAAATATTCTGTGTCTGTCTCTAAAAAATAGAGTTCCAGCAAGTTGCCCAGTTGGGTCTTTCCACTTTCATGGTTGTGACTCGGAGCCAAGATTTCTAGCACCCCATCTAAATAATGCACCCGGTAAGTAGATGCATCTCCCAAATCTGCTAGCAGTGATTCGTACTGTGTCCACGACACTCGACTCAAGACACGCCGTTCCTCGGGGTCATCAAGGGCTAGTTGGTTTGCCAAATCGTTTAAAAGGACCATTGCACTGAATCCCTGCGGGTTTTGAGTATTACACGCCTGTAGTTCTAATTGTAGAGAAGAGATTTCAGGGGTGATGGCGATCGCCCTTCCTGGCATTGGCATCTTGGCTATTCTGGGACAATTGAGAACCTATCATGCTCAACTTTTTGCCAAATTCTGAACCAATCGAAAGCCAATATGCGAGGCTCCCGTATCTGTCGATTGGGCTTCGCGGGCAGCCGGACGATAGCGAGAGCAAACTTCGAACTAAGTCTTGCCTTTGGTTATTCATTAAGCATTAGATCGCAACTAAATGAACCTACTTGTCTAAGGGGGTATAGCGACTTGATGTTGCCCGAAGTATTGCATATGGCTCTGGGATCTCTGCAATCAAACGCCCATCTTCTTCCTGCTCTATTTCAATGTCAAAAATCATGGCTACTGTCACTTTTGAACTATGGCAATAGTAGCAATCACAGCTTTGTAACTGAAATCCTTACCAAAATCCATCCAAGTCGATCGCAAACCCCGGCAAAGTCGGACTTCCCAATAGTTCTTTGGGTTGCTGCAACACCTCTTTAGATTGTCTGGAACAATAAATTTCAACCTGTTTTGCTTCGCGATCGAATAACCAACCCAACTGCACGCCATTGTCGATATACTCCTGCATTTTGGCTTGTACCTCTGTCAAATTGTCACTGGGAGACATCAATTTGATCGCGAAATCGGGGGCAAGGGGAGGAAATTTCTCCCGCTGTTCTGTTGCGAGCGCATTCCATTGTTCGCGCTTAACCCATGCAACATCTGGTGAACGAACGGCTCCATTTGGCAGCAGAAATCCCGTTGAGGAGTCATACACAACTCCCAGTTGAGAGCGTTCGTTCCACAAACTTAGCTGCATCAGAAGCCGGGCATTTCGCGCCCCCGTCTCACCTCCTGTGGGAGCCATCACTACCAGATCTCCTTGTGCTGTCCGTTCTAATTTCCAATCCCGGTTCGCTCGACAGAGATCGAAGAACTGGTCTGGTGTCAGAGGAGCAGTAGCGGGCATCCTGAGAGTGGATTGCGACATAGCCTTACCGGACGCAAACTAGTAGCATTTTAGCGCTTGCAAAATGCTGTATGTTCCCATTGCCATCGGAGACTTTCAAGCGCTAGGTTTTGCTTTTTTGAAGTCAAAACAATTCTTGTTGCTGTACGGGGCCGGCTGAAACACCTTCTGGAGAGGGGAGATCGTTAGGCTCCATTTGGCATCAGGTGCAGCCCGGTAGGACTAGTGACATAGCCGCGTGTGTCTGCTTGCTATGAACTAACTGGCTTTCTGGAATGCTGCCCTAGCCACCAGTAGGTGAAGTCACAGCCAATTCCCCTTTGGCGGTGACTTCGCAAATAATGTCAGGATTACTCCAACACAGTTCTACAAACTGGGCATCGGTGAGAGGGGCATCAGCGGCAAACGGAATACCGTACATCAGTACTGATAGTATTTTCTCTAGTTTCATCGATCTCGGCTCTAATCTCTTGATACTCATCACCGATCCTTGCGGTAAGAAGATGGAACTGTTTTAAAAATTGATCTCGATCCATTCTCGTGAATTAGGGAGGCAACGATATAAAATCAACGGCACTCGAGAAACAAAACAAGAAATAGACTCCGTTCTACTGAGAATTCGCTATGAATATTATTAACACTATCAAACAGCTCTGTAGAACTCTTTTTGATATTTCTGTAGAGCCCGCTTTACCCGAGTCAAAACTCTATCAATCGCTAGAAATTGCTTCAAGTCCTTATTTTGGCTTTTACTTCATGCTGGCTCTTGCAGGCATCATCGCCACATTAGGCTTGCTATACAACAGTGCTGCCATCATCATCGGTGCCATGATAGTGGCACCATTAATGAATCCTATTGTTGCATTAGCGTTTGCTTTAGTAACCGGCAGAAGGCAATGGGCAATTCGTTCGATGTTCTCGATCGCCAACGGAGCTTTTTTGACGATATTTATTGCCTGGCTATTGACAGAATTACTAACCGTCACAGTCGTAGATTCTGAAGTTATTGCGAGAACCAATCCCACACTTTTAGACTTGGGGGTTGCTATTGCTGCAGGTGCCGCAGGAGGGTTTGTAAATACCAGACAAAATATTGCAAGCAGTATTGCAGGAGTGGCAATCGCCGTTGCTCTCGTTCCGCCCCTGAGCGTTATCGGCATCGGATTGGCTCTTGGGAAGGATGCCATTCCCGGAATTGGATTGATCGTCGATCACAATGGCATCGCTTACGGAGCAACATTATTATTTTTGACCAACCTCGTGGCCATAGTATTAAGCAGCGGTTTAGTCTTTGCGGTTCAAGGGTACGGTTCTCTTAAAAAAGCTGTGTTGGGTCTAGGCGGCTGGGTGGCGTTCGCTGCAATTATCTTTCTACCCCTAGGTAGATCGTTCCAAGAGTTGTTAATTCGAAATCGCGTTCGAAGGGGAATGACTGAATATTGGCGATCGCATCCAGAAGAGCTGGCTGGAGCCAGACTAATTTCATATTCTGTAGATCTGAGAGAAGACTATCTATTTGTAGAAATTGAAGGACTTCTACTGCGTGACTTTACAACTGAAGAAATTCAATCAATTGGAGATTTTCTGTCCGAATATATAGGAAGACCAATCCAGTTACGGATTCGCTGGGTTCCTCTTAACATAAAGGAAATCGAGGTGAAATAACTATTTATTTTCGGTAAGACTTCTTGAATATTTACAGACGTCATAGACAAAGGTCTGGCTTCAGGTTGGGATAAAATAAGCATTTTATGACTACAACATTTGAAAGGCTGATAAACCTTGTTTTAAACTCTCAAAGCAAGATTCGACAAATATCATTTTGAACTGTAAGTCTATTTACTCCCAATAGTTCTAATTGAATTGGCGATCGCACCGTGCAGGCAAATGAATGGTTCAACTTCTAATCTTGTTGAGGCAAAGCCTCTTCGTAACCCTTTTGAATGTCGATCATGCGATTTACATGACCTCAATGGTTGAAGGCTTGCCTATCCAGAAACAACGGAAAGCAATTGCTTGGGGCATCGATTTTACTCCAGTTTTAATATCGCTCTTCGTTGCGGGATCGTTTTTGATGGTTAAAAGTAGTAATGAGTTGTATAGGTATTTAAAAAGGCTGGAAGATTTTCGGCAGTTCAGGCTTTCGGTATTAAGTTTTCCTCGCTGAATAATAGAAATGACTGCGGTCGACTTAATTTCGCTGAAAATTTAACACTCCAACCGCTCGTATTGTGTAGTATTGGATACGAAGCTGTATATGCAAATAATTGTTTGAATTATGCAGAAGAAATGAAGGAACTAGCATTCGGGGTGCTTATATTAAGCTAAACATTACGAATGGTTAGGGGTTTATCTTGAAGCCAACATCGAGACTAACTCTTTTGGGAATTTTGCTCGCGTTTGCGACTCTCAACCCTCCTACATCTGCAGCAGCAACCCATCAGACGGGCACAGACGGGGACGATGTCCCCCTCAGTGTCGACCAACGCATTGCTAGAGTTGCAGATGCCTTACAAGAGCGGGAGCAAGTTGCAGAACAATCGATTTCTGAGATAAAGCCTGAAGGTCTAGGAGCGGCGATCGCCAGTTTCCTCAACCGTCGTGGAGGTGGGGGGTTTGTCAATCGAGGCGGCGGTGCTTTTGTCAATCGAGGCGGTGCTTGGGGCAATGGCTTCCGCAATGGTGGTGGCTTTTTGAATCGTCGGTGGTGAAGTAAGTCTTGTCCCCTAAGAATCCTGCTAAAGAGGTAGAGCCTTCCCCTGCGAACGGCCGAATACCAGAACTAGAGGTGGAAGAGTACGGCTCGATCGACCTCGTCATCATTCAAGCAACATCATTTTGCAATCTCGATTGCGATTACTGTTACCTGCCCGATCGCACGGTAAAGAATGTTTTCAATCTCGACCTGATTGAGCCGATCTTTAAAGAGATTTTTACCAGCCGCTTTTTGGGCCCCGAAGTCAGTATTTGTTGGCATGCTGGCGAGCCCTTGGCCGTACCGCGATCTTTTTACCAAACAGCATTTGCGGCGATTGCTAGAGTCGAGCAAGAGTACAACCTTAGAAACTGTCTCGTACGCCAGTCTGTGCAAACCAATGGCACTTTGATTAACCAGGCTTGGTGCGAACTCTTTTTAAAACATAACGTCGAAGTGGGACTGAGCTTGGATGGTCCCGCATTCTTACACGATGCCCATCGAAAAAACCGCAAGGGATTGGGCACTCATACCAGTGTGATGCGCGGTGTCAATTTCTTAAACGAGAATGGCATCGATTTTTTTGTAATCTGCGTCTTAACCCAAGATTCCCTCGATTACCCCGAGGAGATTTTTGAATTCTTTGTCGAGAACGGCATTACCGACGTTGGGTTCAATATTGAAGAGCTGGAGGGGGTTCACAAATCATCCTCTTTAGCCACTCGGCAAACTGAGGAAAAGTTTCGGGCATTTATCGGGCGTTTCTGGGATTTGGTGGCTGAGTCGAGGGGTCGGTTGAGCCTGAGGGAATTCGAACGCATTGCTACGATTTTGCATGGATCTGGCGAAAAACTCAGAAGCGGATTAACGCGTCCGTTTGAAATGATTAATTTCGATACGAACGGGAACTTCACAACTTTCGATCCCGAGCTCTTGGGAGTGGATGTGGAGCCCTACGGCAAATTTGTTTTCGGCAATATTCTGAAGGACAGCTTAGAGTCTATTTGCCAGACAGCAAAGTTTCGTCAGGTTTATGCTGACATCCAAGCAGGGGTAGCGCAGTGCCGAGAATCCTGTCAGTACTTTCGGGTTTGCGGTGGGGGATCTGCTTGCAATAAGTATTGGGAAAATGGCACGTTTCGCTCGACGGAAACAATGGCCTGCCGACTCTACGAACAAATCGTGACCGATGTCGTTCTAGAAAAGTTCGAAGAGTCTATGGGGCTGCGATAAGTAGCACGCAAGCAGGCATTACTCGGCATTACGATCCAAATTAATTTGCTCGCGCATATTAATCACGCTTCTGAAATAGTCCAGAACAAACTCGCGGACGGGACCGAGTGGAAAGGCACCGTTTTCTCCAAAGGAGCTTTCAAATTGGGACAGGAAGAACTCATCTTCGGTGAGCACACCCATCATAAACTGGGCGATCGCGAAGTTCGTATAGTCTAGGAATTTGGAGTTGCCTTCGGGCACCATGCAGGCAAGGTTCTGGCGGTTGTACGGTGGTGCGGGATAGGCAGGAATAACGGTGAAGTCGTCGGGGTTGTCGATGTTTCTCCGAGCTGCTTCTAGGATGATGCCGTCAAAGGCAAAGGCATCCAGTTCGCCATTCAATAAACCGGTCAGGACTTCTTCTTTTGACGTCATTTCGATGACATCAGCTTCGGGCTGCACCAAGGCGATCGCCTGCCCGCTGATGCTGTTGGGAACGATGCCAATTTGAGCGCCCACGAGGGATTCGTCGGTGCCATCGATGGTGCTGTCCGCACTGACCAGCAGGCGAGTGCCGGTGGGAAAGTACCCGAGCGAAAAGTCGATGTAGCGATCGCGCTCCCAGCTAAAGCTGGTGATACCGCAGAGAATATCGATTTCGCCGTTACGGACCATCGGAATGCTCTCGTCGATATCGACTTCGACCAGTTCTAATTCAATATCGCGATCCAGTTCTACTTCTAGCTGCAACCGAATATTTTCTAACAGGTCAATGGAGAAACCAACCCATTCTCCCGCATCGTCGGTATAGGCAAATGGGACGGCATCCGATCGGGTCCCGGCAGTAAGGACTCCAGTTCGAGCAACTTTTTCTACAACCGTTTCAGCATTTACTCCTGCTGGGATGGCGAGCAGACAGAGACTGCTGAGAATGCTCGTAAGGATAACTTGTCTCATAATGCGCGAACCTTGAACGAATGGGCTTGAGAGTGTTGCAAGGAGCAATAGTTCTCAATCTAAGCACAGGCTACTGGATGGCTTGGCTTGAAGTGATGAACCTACATATCACTCAAGGTTTTGGGGGTGTGCTTGCTTAGTTTGAATTGTCTTCTCCATGCCTTCATGGGATGCACAACGAACTACCCCGTCCGCTTGCGGCAGGGTAGTTCATTAGAATAGGGGTGCAAGTTCAACTGACTCGCACACCGCTCAACTGAACTTTGGGTCTCTAGCTGCGAGGGCCACCCAATGAACCAAACCGCCTCCTCACCTCGCATTACGCACCTATCATGGGGCCACCTTGAAATCGAGAACGGGCGTTCGTTCAAGGACGCGAAGTTGTTCCCCGGTGGAGCGCGCGAATGGAACTGGACTGAAACCGGTACCCGTCATATCCCCGGGATCCAGCCCGCGGATGTCGAGGAGCTCCTCGATCGTGGAGCGACTGCCGTCGTCCTCTCAAAGGGCATGTGGAAGCGCCTTCAGGTCTGTCCCCAGACTCTTGAAATGCTCAAATCCCGTGGTGTTTCTTTCCACGTCCATCCAACCCAGGAAGCAGTACGAATCTACAACGAACTTCAGCGCTCGCAGCCCGTTGGCGGACTCTTTCACTCGACCTGTTGATCCATGTCGATTCAATCTTCCGGGCTAGTTCAACTCAGTGGGTTACAGTCCGAGAGATGTTTCGAGAGAAAATCAGCATTCTTTCTGTGGAATACGCAAAAGGTAGGTTCTCAGTCGAGTATTTACAATTTGAGGACTTTATCATCAAGTGAGTGAAATAATCAGATGATCGTTACTTGTGTCCATGTGCGGGTAAAGCCAGAGCATGTAGAGGACTTTATTGAAGCGTCCGTGTTAAACCATCAGGGTTCTATCCAGGAGGCTGAGAATCGCCGTTTCGATATCCTGCAAGACAAAGATGACCCGACTTGCTTCATCCTTTACGAAGCCTACGAGAGCGAGGCGGGAGCGGCCGCCCACAAGCAAACCAACCACTACCTGGCATGGCGAGAATCCGTGGCCCCCTGGATGGCAGAACCTCGCAAAGGAATTCCGTATACGGTTATTGCCCCATAACGTGCAATCCACTTATGTCAGCCCCCATTTCCTCCTTCTTTTTTGCCAAAGTTCCACCCATACATTTCGGCACCGGCAAACTTCAGCAATTAGTGCCGCTCTTGAAGGCCTACAACAGTCAGGCCATTCTGCTGATCACTGGAGGGCACTCGTTAGAGGCATCTGGCAAACTTTCGGAAATCTGCCAGATGCTCGATGGGGCCGACATTCAGTTTGAGCGGGTAGAGTGTCGGAACGAACCCAGCACCCACGAAGTAGATCGTATCTGTAGAGACTATCGCGATCGAGGTATTAATGCCGTTGTAGGCATCGGTGGGGGTAGTGCGATCGATATGGGAAAAGCTATTTCCGCCATGCTGCCCCACAGCAACTCGATTCTGGATCATCTGGAAGGGGTGGGGCGAGGAATCCCCCACAGCGGTGACAAGGTGCCCTTCATCGCCATCCCCACCACCTCGGGTACGGGGGGAGAGGTCACCAAAAATGCCGTCATTAGCAACGTTGGACCGAACGGGTACAAGAAGTCCCTGCGTCACGACAATTTGATTCCTGATGCTGTTATCGTCGATGGAACCCTGCTTGCCTCCTGCCCCCGAAATGTTACCGCAGCCTGTGGGTTGGATGCGTTTACCCAGTTGCTGGAACCCTTTCTGTCTCCAACGGCTTCCCCCCTGACAGACGCGATCGCCTGGAGCGGCCTAGAACACCTCATTCCCAACTTGCTTCCCGCCTGCGGGGAACAGTCCGGCGACATTGGGGTGCGAGAATCCATGGCCTATGCCTCTCTGTGTTCTGGTATCGCTCTGGCCAATGCCGGCCTAGGCATCGTTCACGGACTGGCCTCCCCCATTGGGGGGTATTACCCAATTCCTCACGGTGTGGTCTGCGGCACTCTGATGGCATCGGCACTCAGGGCTAACTGGCAGGCTATGCAAGAGAGGGAGCCTAACAACCCAGCTGTTTCCAAGTTGGCTCGGGTCGGACGATTGCTGACTGACGAACAGGGGAAAACCGACGCTTTTTACGTGCAGTTACTGGTGGATACTCTGGAAGATTGGACTCAACAGTTAGAAATTCCTCGACTCGGTGAATATGGCTTACAACCTGCCGATTTAGAGAAGATTTTGGATAGTACTAAGAATCGCAACAACCCCATAAAACTTTTCCGAGGCGAGATCGGAGCGTTAGTAGAAGCTCGTATCTAGTGGTGCCGTAATCCGAGATAACTCAACGATTCTCTTGCTTCTGTGCGATTTCAATACGATGGGTATTGAGGAAGTATTTAAACTGCATAGAAAAGCCAGATAGTGTTACCCGGCTTTACTCAGTAACGAACTTAGAATTCATCGATTAGACTTGAGCCATTGAAGGCGAGGCCTGAGTTGATCCCTAATGAAATTCAATATTCCTTTTCGCTGAGCAGCTCCCGTATAGTAGGTGGGTTCGTTCCCAGCCTTCCACTTGATGTTGCAGCCAATACTCGGCTTTTGGTCGAAGGGTACAGCTTGGCCCGCCAACACCGCATCAATTGCCGCCCGCAAATCGCGCCCATCGACCGGCACGTTGTTTCCCGGCCGACTGCCATCCAACTGCCCCCGATACACTAATTTGCATTCGGCATCGAACAGAAAGAAGTCCGGCGTACAGGCAGCTTTGTAGGCTTTGGCAACTGTTTGGCTTTCGTCATAGCAAACAGGGAACGTAAACTCCAAAGTTTCAGCCATCCACTTCAATTTCTCGGGAGCATCATCCGGGTATTTGGTTACATCGTTGGCGCTGATGGCAACGATACCGATGCTTTTATCTGCGTAATCGCGCCCAATTCTGGCTAGTTCCTCTCGAACGTGCTTCACGAACGGACAGTGCTGACTGACAAATACGATCAATAGCGCTTGTCGATTTGAGAAATCGGCCAGGGAGATCTTCTTGCCAGATACCGTGTCAGGCAACTGAAAATCGGGGGCTGGAGTGCCCAGCTCCAACATTGTCGAAGGGGTTAGCGACATCGTTTTATATCCTGTTCTAATGGCCCAACTGCAGTAGCAACGGATTTAGAAGCTGGTTTGCTCGATATTGTCAGGTTGCTCTAGGACTATCATAGCGATTGCAGAAAGTATTCTACTTAGCTTGCCGCAAGACTCTGTAAAAAACTATCCGGGATGTTGACTGAGAATCAATGACTTCCCTAAAACTAGGTATCAAGTGAAATAAAGTTTAGCAGAAGGGGTAAACTCCGGCTTCTTTTGTTTATTTCATGAGATTTCTTCGCTCGATGAATGTTGACTTTAGTCTTCAATCTCAATATCACCATTCCAGACAGACTGCTCTAATATGCAGATAGCCAGCCTATCTTCAATATCTAGATCTACTTGAGACTTCAAAGCTTGTAAGTATTTACAGCTTTCAATCGATAGAATTTTACATCTCATAGATTCAAGCAGGATCGACTTTGCGCTTTTTGTGTACATCAGACATTGCTCCATAAACCTGTACTCCCTAAAAAGTTCCCGAGGATAAGAAGGAATTTCATTTGTCTTTTATAAACTCAGAACGTTGTATGAATCTCATATTAAGAAGACAGGAGTTGGGTCATAATTGCACCCAGAAATCAGTACAAGAATCTTAATTGTATATATATTATTTTACTTTAATGGCAAGATCTGCTGTTATGAGCGCTTTTAGGAGCAGAGCAAGAATAATCTCAGCAATCAATTATCGGGGATGGGTTAAGCGGAGCATTAGTTCGGAGGCGAGCGACCCTCTGCGAGGCAGTAGACTCACAGCAAAAGTTGATACCTTAATTGCTGCAGTCGCTCGTTCCCAACAGGATGGACTGGTGACTGACAATACCCGTCACTTTGAAAACATCTCCAACCTGACTCTTGAGAACTGGCTTCCTACCAAAAAACACTATTGACTACCGGTATCTATTGGAGCTGCTTTGGAGTGCTCGAATGATGCCCTGGTTTGGATGAACAGTGCAAGATCTCATCCCACTCAACCCCAATCTGCCAAGATCATCCTGTCGCAACTTCATACAAACTTCATGTTTATGAAAGTTTTATACTTCGCCATTCGCAAAAACTTCACATTTTATTCTTATCCTCGTTGTTGGCAGCTTAAGGCGCTCAAGGGTTCTTAAGCGTTCTTGCTTGGAATTCATCCCACGCATCTTTATATAAGGGATAACGGGAGATTGAATGGTAATGATCCAAAGTGTCAGTCCTCCATCGCGTTCTGTCAATAAAAATCAGGCAGCTCAAAGAAGCAATTCATCAAAACAGTCTGCTGCTTCTTCGTCCTTGGACTTGAAAGCAAAAACACTGGAACTGCTACAACAGTACAGAGAAACTCATTCGGCTGCGATTCGAAACCGTTTAGTAGAGATGAATCTGGGCTTAGCACGTAAAGAAGCCTATCACTGGAAAAACCAGTGCCAGGAATCCTTTGACGACCTACTCCAAATTGGCTGTATTGGTTTAATTCATGCTATCGAGCGGTTTGATGTGACCCGCGGCTATGCATTTAGCTCGTTTGCCATATCTTACATTCGCGGTGAAATCCAACATTATTTAAGAGATAAAAGCCCTACTGTCAAAATTCCTCGTAAATGGTCGGAGTTGCTGCATCGCAGCAAGAGAGAAGCTGCGCATTTACTTCAGGATTTGGGACGCTCCCCCAGCGATGATGAGCTTCGGGAAGCCATGGAACTGACCCCCGAAGAGTGGGAGCAATTTAAGCTGGCAAGGCAAAATCAATCAACCCTAAGCCTAGATGCACCGCTAGGCCAGTCCGATAATGAAGGAAATTCCTTTGGAGATCTCGTTCCCGATGCCCGTTATCAAAGCTTTCAGCTTGCTCAAGAAGATCGAATTCGCTTGAGTCAGGCAATGTCTCAGTTGGAGGATCGCACCCGCAAGGTTCTGGAGTTTGTGTTCTTGCACGACCTCACCCAGAAGGAGACGGCTGTCCGCTTAAATCTCAGCGTGGTAATGGTTTGTCGTCAAGTGAAGAAAGGGTTGAAACAACTCACTCAGTTGCTCGGTCAGGAAGAAGAGTGTTAAATTCTTCAAGCCTTTATTTGCAATCACTCCAACTCTAGATTCATCGGGAATCAGCCGATGGGAGTATTGAATAAGAGGACAGTAATAACGTACGAACATCGGGAGGGAAATCCGATGTCATCACCACTGCAAAAGTCAGCTGTGGAAAGTAAATCAATGCATCACTGTCTTGATGCTTTTTCACATCCTTGACTGATCGAGTGTTTATATTTTGGATGAAGTTTACTGTCTCTGCTCTAGCAGAGAGCACTATAGGCAGGTTTTGAACTATACCGAGGAAGAATAGGCGATTGGCAGGCAAGGGGGATACGAACTCCAGCGACATGAAGCGATGCAACCCTACGGGCCGATTTGGTGGGGCCATCGCATGGCTTTTCAAGAATTGCTGTCAGAAAGAGCGCATACCAAGATCTGCGAAACAATTTTGTAATAGCATAAGTCATATTTGTAGGCTTGGGAGTTTTGTGCAGAGGTAGGCAGCCAACCTGTTTGAACGCTAGCCTGTTCTTCGTGATGAAAGGAAATCTAATGAAACCCATGCAATGTCTGGCATTTATGCTTGTCGCCTGTAGCATCGCGATCGCCTCATCATCCGCGCTGTCAGCCACCCAAGAAGCTTCAGACACCCCACAATATTCCGAGCGCGTTCGCGAGGGAACGAGTCCCTCGATCGTGGGCCAGGCAGATGAAGCTGGCCCCCTCACCCAAGAAGAAGTGGCAGAGCGCCTGAGTTCCGTACCGGTATTTGCCGTTGTGTCAGAGGACAACGCCCCAGTGATTGCCACAGTCGATCGGGAGGGGGAATCCGTACAAGTGATTGTGTTTTGGCTGGATCACAATGCCGCACAAACTGCATTGGATAACATTCGCAAGACTAATTCTGAGATGAGTGCCCAAGCTCGCTTGATTGTCATATCTTTAACCAAAGCCATGCGTTTGGCTAGTAACGAGCGGGCAAAGAATGGCGAAATCACCTTCAGCTTCTTACCTGATGCGAAAACGTTGGAGACAGCCACCTCAATATTCAATGAGAGTGGAGAGGTGGAAGAATCTGTCGAAAGTTTCCCTGGTATTCCCTTGTTTTTTGGGGAGTCTCAAGAAGGAGTCCTGACCATCGAAGCGAACGGCAGCGAAGTTGTTCCATTCTTCTTTGACCTCAACGATTTAGAGGCAACATTGGAACGTGCGAGCGGCGGCGAAAATGCTGCTGTCCTCGACAGTACACAAATTAGTGTTGTCTCTCTAGACCAAGTGTTGAAATCTATGATCGATCCCAATGCGGAAACCAATATCAATCAAATTGAATTTATTCCCTCTCGATCTGTTCTGGAGTACGTTGAGAAGGAGTTTCCCGAGACTCTTCAGCAACCCGAGTAACTCCAGTAAGATTTTGCATCGCTGAAGCTGAAATCCTCACCAAAATCCATCAAGATCGCTCGCAAAACTCGCTCAAGTTGGGTGAGATCGCGAAGTCCTCTTAAATAAGAGGGAAACCCCTGTCATGACTGAAAACTCCATATCAAATCATTCATCAAAATCGGCGTACTGAGGTGGGCTATCTCCTTCTCTGTCAGTCACTTTGGGATACTTTCCTTTCGGGGCTTTATCAACAATTTCCAGTACATTCACCTGATGCCACCAACTGTCACCAAAATCAAACCAATAGCCAAAAGATTGGTTAACAGATAGCCCCAAAGAGGCGATCGTCGTGTCCGCCACATTTCCATCGAGCCCGATGTCTCTTTGACTCCCCATCAACACACTCGTCAACCCATATCTTCTTGCAATAGGATCGTTCGGTCTTTTTCCACCCACTTGAAATTCGTACAGATGCTCTTCTTCGCGATCGAACGCTTTGAATAGGATTTGATGGAGATCTTGCAGGGTATTGCTCCCCTTGATGGAGATGCTGCGAGCCACCACTGGATTGTTCTCTACGAACTGCTCTGTTACAGGACCGTCCATCAGAAACACCTCTAATTTGTACAGAGCGTCGGGAGAGCCGGGCACGATCGGTTCTGCTTCGGACGGTTCTGCTGCGTTAAGCTCCCCTATCTTGTCATCGTCAGGGATATAGGGAATTAGACCTTTCTCGTAGGCAATTTTCTGAAATTCTCGCGGAGCCGAGCGTGCATCGACAATCAATCCGTTGACCGAAATCATCCAAGCCATTGGGTTCCGATCGAGCATGCTAGGCAGACACCAATCGGGATCCATCTGACTCATGTCCAACAGATCCCGCACTTGTTTGGATTTCCCTTGGCCGGTGCTGGAAGCAACCCCAAACCACTTGTACAAATCTTTGGCACTGCAGTAGGGATCCTGAGCTGGATCGAACAAAAAGTTGACCATCCCGATCGCATGGGTAATGCCGCTAGCCCAAGATTTGGGGAGGCCATTGGTTAGAGGGGATGGACGTTTTCGAGCTAGGGCTGCAGTGGCAGAACGGATGAGCTGAGCGTATTCATCGTTTAGATGCTCTTGACAAAACGCATCGGTTATTTCAACGATGCGATTGAATTTTGTCTGCATGGCCTTGGGCACTTTTTCCGATTTCTTCGCTTTTGCCATCGTGCTTTGCTGCTCGCAACTTAAAGATTTTTATCTGCCAGACTAGAGACTGACAGCTTCCACTTTCCATCAAAACATCTAGGAAGCTGTGGGAGGCGGATCGGGAGATGAAGATAGGTGGCAAACTTCCGGGTCGTATTTCGTTGGTATTTTTAATGGGATAACCGGACATGCTGATGGACCGAAGGCGGGTCAGGGACCAGCGGGATGAACGCATCCAGAACAAGTGTTACCCTACCGCTAATAAAGTTTGGACCGGTCCCAGATTCCTTCAGGAGGTAAATCTTTGCCACAATTAGACTTTCCCACACCACCGACGTTCGAGCGGGTAGATGAGGAGCGAAATTATCTCAAACAGAGATTGGCAGCTGCATTTCGCTTGTTTGCCCGCTACGGATTCGATGAAGGCATCGCGGGACACATCACAGTCCGAGACCCGGAATTCCCGGATTGCTTTTGGGTGAATCCTATAGGCACGTACTTCGGCCACATTCGCGTGTCTGACTTGCTCCTGGTCGATCGCAACGGTGAAGTTATCAAAGGGAACAAGCCTATCAATACTGCCGCTTTTGCAATCCATTCCCAAATCCACCTCGCCCGACCCGATGTGAACTCGGCAGCCCACGCGCATTCTGTTTACGGTAAAGCTTGGTCTTCGCTGGGTCGCTTGCTCGATCCCTTAACCCAGGACGCATGTGCTTTTTACGAAGACCATGCGTTGTTCGATGACTACACCGGAGTTGTTTTAGATACACAAGAGGGCAAGCGCCTAGCTGATACACTGGGTACTAACAAGGCCGCAATTTTGCGCAACCACGGCTTACTAACTGTTGGCAAGTCATTAGATGAGGCTGCATGGTGGTTCATCACAATGGAGCGCTCCTGCCAAGCTCAATTGATGGCTGAAGCAGCTGGCCAACCAGTGTCAATCGATCCTGACACCGCTCGTTTAACCTGTAGCCAAGTTGGGTCTCATGCCATCGGACGGTTTAGTTTTCAGCCTCTGTACGACATGATTGTGCGCCAAGAACCCGATCTCTTGGAATGAAATAACTCTTTGAATGGATTATCTAGCAACCCGAAAATAGGTCTGCCGTCCAAGAAATGTGATTCAAAATAGTGAGACGAACGTGAAAGTAGCCGATTTTTTTAGGCAGCTCAGCAAAACTCTCTTTAATGTTTTGATTGAGCCTGTTTTATCTGAGCCATAACTTTTTCAATTGAGGTTGCTTCCAGTCCATATTTTGAATTTTATTTCATGCTGGCTTGTGTCAGCGTCATTGCAAAGCTTGGACTCCTCTTTAACAGTGCTGCGACAATTGTCGGTGCTATGATTGTCGTACCATTAATCAACCCCATTGTGGCCTTGATATTTGCCTTGGAAACTGGCAGGAAACAATGGACAATTCGCGCAACTTTACAATTGCGAATGGAGCTTTATTCACGATCTGTATCACTTGGCTGCTAACCTAAACGCTAACGGGCTCTGTCTGCTTAGCGAGTGACATCTAGGATATAGATGCAGTATGACTTTCAGGGCATGAACTGTATTTATTGTCAGAGCGAGCAAGTGGTGAAGAACGGCACTAATAGGCTGAAGACGGGACA
>JBFRWN010000055.1:0-17613 GCA_051439605.1 Synechococcus sp. | reverse complement strand
CTGCAGGCTAGAACAGACAATCTGAATCTAGCTGGATTGCGGGGGCAGGGACAGATTGACTTACAGCAGGTGGCTGACCTGGGTGATTTTGTTGCGGATGTGGAATGGGACGGAGGTGGTCTTAATATCAACAACGGTCTGGCTTTGGATGCGATCGCCGTCAACGGACGTATCCCGGTAAATTCCGAGACCTTTGCCATTGGCCCCGTTGCTCTTGCCTTAGTGGCCGACAACCTCCAGCTAGAAACTCTACCAGTACTCTCATCTCAACCTATAGGGGGGATAGTTTCCTTTCAGGGAACTATTACGGGCCCTCTGGATAACCTCCGGCTAGCTGCTAATGCCACAGCAAATTCGCTCGCGATCGCTGCCCTGGCATTTGAGCCGCTGCAAGGTCCGGTTAATTGGCAAGCCAATCAAGGGGTATCGCTCGATTTGGTCGAGAGTGGCAGTGCAGATGACACGGAACCGGATCGCATTTTTCTCACCACCGGAGCAGATTTTTTTCCTACCAAAGTCAACGTTCGCCAGGGCATTACTACCATTGATGGGGCAAGACAAAACGACCTGTTGAACCTTCAAGTTGTTCAAGTCCCCCTCTCTCTCCTGAATGGAATTCTGCCCGGATATTTTGGTGGCACCCTGGACAGCACGTTGGCAGTCAACTTGCAGGACAGGAGCGTTATGGGAGATTTTGTTGCCGAGCAGCCCCATTGGGCTGGGTTGAAAGTCAGTCGATTAGAATCTGGATTCTCCTTCTCCAATAACGTCGTCACCCTAAATAACGGTCAACTCGCACTGGAAGGTACTGTTATTGAAGCGAATGGTTCCGTCACGCTCCCCAGCAACACCGGCTCGTTTATGCGAGGGGGCCGTTTAGTCAGAAATCAACCGCTGCCAGCGCAGGTCGATCTCTTTGTTTCTGCGGAGAATGGCAAGCTCGAAGATGTATTGGCGGGGCTCGATTGGAACGAATGGTCGGATATCATCCAGAGCTTTGAAATTCCGGAGCTTGGCACTGCTGAGGATTTGCGCACAAATCCAATTCTCTCTTGGCAGCGATCGCTGTACGACCAAATCTCTGCCTATGCGTATATCGTAGATCGGCTTGATTCTGCGGTAGTCAGCGACCCCCGGATCCCAAACTTGGCTAACCTTAAAGGAGATTTTCAAGGGGATATTCGACTGGTTGGACTGTTGAACAATCCCATTGCGCAAGTTGATTTTCAAGGGGAGAATTGGTCCCTAGAAGAATTCCTAATCGAGAAGCTAGAGCTGAATGGATTATTAAAAGATTTACAGCTAAACATAACCACGTTTACTGCAAAAACCGACAATCGTTTTGCTACAGCTAGGGGTACGTTTGGCTTAGATGAAATTGAAGGAGCGATCCAAGTCAACGAATTTCCCATCGAGCTTCTGCAAAGATTTGTCCCTTCTTCACCTAGTTTTTCTGGAGACCTGAGTCTTACGACCGACTTGGCAGGCAGTCTCAGCAACCCTAAAGTCGAGGGAGATATGAGGCTTGACCAAGCCACCTTTAATGAAGAGCCTATCTATGCAGTTCTGGGTGACTATAGCTACCAAAATAGCATCCTTCAACTGAATGGGAGTATGGCTATCAATAGCGCGGATATCGACGATCCTGCCACGCTTGTTGGGACAATCCCGTATCAATTCCCGTTGGTAACGGTTCCGCCTAAAAGCGATCGGTTTGCGGTGCAGATCGAGGCAAGAGATAGCGAGCTGATATTCGTCAACTTGCTGACAGACGCAATTGCATTACAATCTCCAAAGGGTGAATTATTAGTTGGTTTTCAAGGAAGATTTGATGGTAAGACCATTCACGATTTAACTCTTGCCGGAAATCTCTCCCTGAGAGACACTACGCTAGACGCGATTGCCTCCCCCGAACCACTGACTAACCTGAATACCAGAGTATTTTTTGATTTTGACAGGATTCATGTTGAATCTTTCTCAACAGATTTTGTTGGGGGACAAATTACGGCCGCTGGCTTTCTGCCGGTATCGGAGCCTGACAAACTTGATTCAGATATGTCACCCCTAACCATTGCGATCGACCCCACACAAATTGAGTTGCCTGACTTGTACAACGGGAAAGTGTCTGGGGACATTGCGATCGCAGGAAGTTTACTGGCCCCAAAAATTTCTGGGGAAGTCAATGTTTGGGAAGGATTTGTCGACATCTCTCCCAGAAACACTCAAGCGACCGTTACAGCTAGTGTGGGCACCTACCAACCACCCAGCCCTTCCCCTATCCAGCCAGAGTTTGATGGCTTCAAGCTTGTCTTAGGCGATCGACTCAATATCGGGTGGGAACCCATTTTTCGTTTCACGGCTAAGGGAGATTTATCTCTATACGGTCCGTTAGATTCACCGCAGGGGGAAGGGACCATTTCCCTGACGAGAGGGGCAATTACAGCAGGACCGGCCTTCCTGCGCCTCGATCGGTCTTGGCCTAACACGGCTGTGTTTAGTCGTGAGAATGGCCTAGATCCCGATCTCAACGTTCGGGTATTTACTCGCGCGGAGGAAATAGACCGCTCGACTGGGGGAGGCGATCCCAAGAACGAGGTGGTGCAATTTACCGGTCAAAACGGTCAAGGGAGTGACTTCAGCGCGAGAAGGACTGGAAGCACGCGCACGATTGAAATCCGGGCAACCGTTCAGGGCAAAGCCAGCAAATTGGCTGGGGGGTTAGACTCTTCTACGCTTGTCTTTTCAAGTGTCCCCGATCGCTCTCAGTCTGAGATTCGCAACTTGTTGGCACAAAGTATCGTCAGCGATTTGGTGGGTACTGCTTTAGAATCCACTGTCACAAGCACGCTTTTCGGTGGCGAAAATGCCATTGGAGATAGGCTTGGACTCGATGAAGTGAGTATTGGGACGTTTTATGGAAGAAAGAACGAAACTAGCTTAGGTCTTGAAGTTGCAAGAGATCTAGGTCGCAACATCTCAATTTCTGCAGAGGGCAGCTTAACAGAACAAGAAGAAGATCCCCGTTTAGGATTGCGATATCGAGTGAACAATTCCTGGCTGCTTCGGGGGCGAAGCGACTTCAACAGAGACACAAGGGGCTCAATTGAATTCGAAACTCGGTTTTAGTTTCCTGTTATTGAGATTTGAGATTTCAGGTTATTCGCGCTTTATCTCCAAGAAGGCTGAGTTTGAGCTAACGTTTTCGATGGCTAGACGAGTCTAAATTCCTTCCAAAGGAACCCCCAAAAAACTGGCAATTTCCGCCGCGCTATCTTCAATGGCAGACAATGCCATCGGCTGCCCCACTCGGGTTAAAGGGATGTCCCCTTTTTTACGCACAGTGACGTAGATAGCCCGCTTGGGATTCAATCCCTCTTTGATATCGACCCGTACGCGCTGGATGTCGTCCAGCTTGTAGGAAAATTTAATGTTGCGGTTCTTGCCGGGGAAACCGTTGCGCTGCACGGTGAATTTGCCGGTCTTTCGGCTGAACTCGTTGTAACCACCCCCAACATCCCAGGACCAGGTGAGCCACTGATACAGCGCAGTGAGGGAACCCGCCACTCCGTAAAAAGACATGGCCAACCCCTGTGGAATAAACACCAAGTTGAGGTCGTTAGAGAAGGGAATCAAGTTGACACCTGTGTAGCTGGATAAACCGGCTAAAGAGAAACCAACCCCACCAATGGTGCATGCAATCGCCACCAACAGCGTGCCGAGGCGGCGTGAGCCCGTAACTTCGTAGCGCAAATACTGTGGGGGAGCGGTGGTAGCTTCGGTCATCGGAAAATCAACAGACAATAAAAGGGGGGGTCAAGCTCTCTCAGTCTAAACTGACTTTGCTTCTATAGCGACCGTCAAGTTGTCGAGGATATGTCGTCAGCCAAAACCCTTGCTGGGCATAAGCTTCAGCATATTCATCGCTCGGCCTCAATACTATTTCCAGACAGAAATCTGGGTCCCATCCCTCAAACTCTTAAAGGAGCCGATTGTTTGGCCGACTGCTGCAAAAAGAACTCCACAGTTTCTTCCACCTCGCGAGGAAAAATAATTCGAGTAGTGGGGGCCGTTTGGGTCAGAGAGTTAACCAAAGGAGATAGCTCGGCAATTTCTCGATATCCACCGTCCCCTTTTAGGTGGATGCCCTCGTGGTAAAGGCTGTACCCTCGAGCATGAGCGGAATGCAAGCCGAGGTAGCTGTCACACGCTAAACCGAGACGGTTCAATTCGTGCTCGATCGTCTCTTGAAGCTGTTGTAGCTGGCGTACATCAAGATCGGCCAAATTTCTGGCCTTGAACAAATCGCGATCTAAGAACCTCCGAGCGAGGTCAGACAGGATTGGGTCGGAATGTTCTGCCCAAAATCGGATGGGGTACTGAAACATGATGTCGTCCGCATCCAAGTAGGTTTTTAAGGGCAGCTCGTCAACTGGCCCTTGCAACCAAGCGGACAGAATGCGATCGCAAGTTAATTCCTCAGCTTGCCAGAGCTGACGAGCTCGCTCGAATAACTTCTCCAATACAAATCTGGCGGCAATGCTCTTGGGGTGGTGATACACCTGCGTGTACATGAAGTACCGCACCACTAGGTAATGCTCGATCGCCCCCAATCCTTTGCGCTCGGGGATCATTAACCGCTGCATCTCTGGGTCGTAATCCAGCACCGTGACGATGCGGTCTAGGTCGAGCCGACCGTATTGGGCCCCCGTGTAATGGCTATCTCGGAGCAAATAATCCAGACGATCGCAATCCAGTTGGCTGGAAATCAGCTGTCCTATGGCCGGAATTGGAAATTCATGGCGGTAAACCTGCAAAAGTTGGCGGGGCAGTTCGGGATTGTAGGCTGCGAATAAATGCGAGATGTCCGGGTCCTCTGTGACGATCCTGCTCGTCCAGAGCTCGTGATGGCTGCCAAAAATCTCTTCCCCGGCATGGCTAAATGGACTGTGGCCAATATCGTGCAGTAGGGCCGCAACCAGCACCAAGGTGCGGTAGGGGCGCAGTTCTGGATGAGCGTGGGAAATTGCATCAAACACCCACCGCGCCACATAAAGCGCCCCAACGGAATGGGTAAAGCGGGAGCCCTCAGCCCCATGAAACGTGAAAGATGCGGTATCTAGCTGACGAATCCGCCTCAGGCGTTGAAATGCCGGAGTATCGATCAGTCGGATAAGTAGCGCTTCTGCGGGATCGCGCCCATCCAGCTGAATTGCCCCATGAAGGGGATCGTGATAGGTTCTCGACTTACAAAATCTGAGCACCATCGATCGTTATCACCGAACAGGATTCGAGCGCAGCAGTCCTAAAGACTACTCTGCAGCTCAACCCTACTCTTTTAAGCTGGCAGGCGCTGCAGATCGGGCTGCTCTTGGGGCAGAATTGCCCCTTTTACTGGGCATACCTGCAGGCAAATGCCGCAGTCAATGCAGGTGTCAAAATCAATCCAGAAATAGTCGGTACCCTTGGCGTTTTTGGTGTCGCCGGGGTGAATGCAGGCGACTGGACAAGCTTCCACGCAATCTGCGACCCCTTCACATACATCCGTAACAATTGTGTGTGGCATGGTTTTTTCCTGCAGAGCTATCGGCAAGTGCCCCATCTATCTATGCAGAACTGGGCAACGTATAGTTACAAATCGTAAACGACAAGCTGCTTCGAGCGATCGCCAACCCAAATATTCCCATTTTAGACTTCTCATTGATGGGGCCACAGGCGATCGCCCATATGTCTGCCCTTACATAACTTCAACGGAGTGGGGCACTCTACAAATACTTTTCGCCTTTCGGTGGATAGACTAAAGTAAATGTAACAGAACATTAATGCGACGGTAGGGCGAGTTTGACAGCCACATCCCATCCATCAGGTACGCTTCGCTCGGTTGCACCCTCTGCTTGGTGGCAGCTGGATTGTATTTGGGAGGCCAACACGCTTGACCTGCAGCAGAAAAAATTTGTCCCCCCTATTCCCCCAGCCTGGCGCCTGCTGCTGCTGAATGACGGCTATACTACCCGCAACCTGGGTCTGCTGACAGGGGAAGAAATTACGGCTAGCTGCATTGCTACTTCGATGATTGCCTCCGTTGATGAGAATGCCCCTGCGGCGGTTGCGTTGCTGGACAGACCTAACCTGCGCCGTCAAGTGATGTTGCATGGGGCCTCTGGCCATCCGCTCATGTACGGGGCTTCTTGGTGGAACTCTGAATCAATGGGAACGCATCTGCGTAATCCCGATCGGCCTATTGGGCATAATCTCAGCCTCCACCGCACGGAGCTGTTCCGAGAAATGCACGGTTTGTATTTGGGGCAGTCCGCTGAATTAGAACGTGAATTTGGGGTAAAAGGGCCGTTTTGGGGACGCCATTACGTCCTTTGGCATCACCAACAACCCCTGACGCTCATCGTTGAGATTTTCTCCAACCTGCTGACGCGCTATATCGGTCCCAATCGATCGTTAGGCTGAATGGAGTCAAGTCGCTTTGGAATCTAAACGATTCTCGTACTTTCTCTCCATCCCATTGTTTACGGTTGCGATTGAAGGTAATGAACTAAGGCCCTTAGACCCAAGTGATAGCTAAAGGGACCAAAGCCCGCGATTTGTCCTACCGCCACTGGGGCAAGGAAGGAATGATGGCGGAAGGTTTCCCGCTGATGAATGTTGCTGAGGTGAACTTCGACGGTGGGAAGGCTTGTCCCGGCCACGGCATCTCGAATGGCAATGCTCGTATGGGTGTAAGCCCCTGGATTGATTAACAATCCAGCTTGTTGGCCTCTGGCATCGTGAATCAGATCGACCAACCGGCCTTCGTGGTTCGATTGGTCAATCGTTAACTCGGCGGATAGCGTTGTGGCCAACCCCCTCAACTGGTTGTTGATTTCTGTAAGGGTAGTATTGCCGTAGGTTCCCACCTCCCGCGTACCTAGGAGATTGAGGTTCGGGCCGTGGAGCACCAGAATTTGCAGTAACTCGGACATACGGTCGTTCAGAATCTTGCTGCCAGAGTACGTAAGATAGTAGGCCCCGTCACATTTACCCAAAGCTGAATTCAACATTCACCGCTGTTGGGCTAGCTTTCCAAACAGACAGCATCAACTTCATGCTTCAAAGCCCTAAAATCTTCAGAGCTCAAAATTCTCATAGCCCTAATTCAGAACGCGCCAGTTCAGCCGCTTCCTTGACGTCCCGATCGGAGGCTTCGCTCCAGTCAATGTCACCCATTTCTGCATAAAACCGTTCATCGTAGGGACGCGTCCTCACGACGACTGGCATCGGCACCGCATGACCCAAAACCAATACCTGCTGCTTGGAATCTAATTTTGCCAAAATAGTGCGCAAGTTTTGGCTTCCGAAGACCCCCGTAAACACCGCATCGATATCTTTGTCGTCATTCAACAGGGCAGTAATACGAGTGCCAATTTGGGACATGACCTCGCTATCGATACCAGAGGGGCGTTGATCGATCACCAATAGCGTCACAAAATACTTGCGCATTTCGCGGGCGATCGTGCCGTAAATCGTCTGCTTAACCGTTTGGGGAGCCAAAAATCGGTGGGCTTCTTCTATGACAATCATCAACTGCCGAGGGCGATCGGCTGGGTTTTTACTGTGCAAATATCGCTCTGCTTTGAGAACGTAAGCCTGGTGGATTCGACGAGTAATGATGTTGCTGGCGAGCATGTAGGACAGCATATTGGCCTGAGCACCAAACTCAATCACCACGTGCTTGCCGGCTTCCAACGATTCCAAAATTTGATTGATGTAATTGTGGGGGACCGCCGAGCGTAAGTAAGGTAAGTCTTCCAGACGAGTCAGCTTCCGTTGCAACGCCATCATGGAGGCTTTGTGACCCATGCGCTGTTCGCAAAACTCTTGAATATCGCTATTGGACATAGTCATGAGACGGGTTATCCAATCACGACCAAATTCATTGCGCAAGATAACGGCGTTTTCTAGGCTGGCCTCCGAAATATTAATCTCCTCCCGCAGCAGAGCTAAATCTTCCACTTCAATTTGGCTGTAGCTGATGAACAGGTCTAACGCATCGCGTACCCCACGCCGCTTCGTCGACTCCGCATCCAGAGTATAAATTTGTACTTGCCCTGGAAAGAGTTGCTTCAGACCCTTAACGGTACTGGTGCTATGCCCTTCGGCTGCGGCCTCCCATCCGTACTCGGAATGCATATCAAAAATCAAATTGACCGCCGCCTGCTTGCGAATCACCCCAGATAGAAGTAAGCGAGTCAGAAAGGATTTTCCCGTTCCCGACTTGCCAAAAATCCCGTTGCTGCGTTCTACAAAGCGGTTGAGATCGATGCAAATAGGAACGGCCATATCCACAGGTTGTCCGATCGCAAAGTTCTTGTGTTGGCGATCGGATTCCGAGCCAAATACCGCGTGAAAATCGCTATCTTCAGCTTCAAAAACCTGAGAGAAATGGGCGGGTACCGTCTTTACTGGCAATAGTTCTACTTCTTGAGAGGATGAATGTTCTACCAGCATCAGCATCGGTACCACGGCAATGGTGCCAAATGTACCCGTGCCCGCTAAAACATCCGCCAAAAAGGCTTCGTGGGGTTGGGGAGGGTCAATCAAAATCTGGGCAGAGTTACTGCCCAGAGCCACATCCGTCAACAACCCAAAAAAACGACTGCGCAGCCCTCGGATGACAACAAACTTGCCGACTCGCATCTCTTCCACAGAGATACTTGGGTTGAGGCGCGCCTCAAGTCCTTGTGTGAGGGAACCTTGGGTAACAGTGGCTAAAGCATTGGATTTCTGCGTACCGAATGGGTCAATCGCCTCCATAAAATTTATCCTGCAGAATTGGCAGCGATCGTACCCTGTATTCTACGGAGATGCCCACTACAGGATATGAATTGAGATCGAAGATGGAAGCGGAAATATTTACTATGCTGCTCGTATAAGTGTTTACACGTTTTAAAAATGTTTTGGCAAGCTCCATCCCTAATAACCTTTAGGACGACGATCATAAAATTAGCTATTAATAATATACAAATACCAATTTTCTGAAGCCTCAAATTGTCATCGTAATAAATGCTACCTTAAGCACAAGGAAGATTTCCGCTTCCGTGATGCGTTTGCTTCGGGCGTCCCCCTCACTCAGGTCACTGAATTGAAATGGCTCCCAACGCAAACAATGTCTGTTTGCAAGCGTCCGTAATTCCGCGCACGCCTGTGATATTCATGCCTTCGTAAGGTCGAGCAGATTTCAGGACCCGCAAGCATTCACCAGACGTTGTATCCCAAAGCCGAACGGTCTCATCTTGGCTACCACTGGCGATGGATTGACCCTGGGGACTAAACCTCACTGACCAAGCAATATCTGAGTGCCCTTGCAGGACACGGAGGCAGCGCCCCGAGCCAACGTCCCAAACTCGCACAGTGCGATCGCTGCTACTGCTGGCCAGCAAATTCCCATCGGGACTAAATTCAATCGACCACACCCGACTGGTATGTCCCTTTAAAGTAAGGTGGCAGGTTTGGGTCGCTAGGTCCCAAAGTTTAACGGTGGAGTCCCCGCCACCTGTAGCAAGCGTACGACCGTCAGGACTAAACGCGGTTGTCCACACCCAGTTGTCGTGTCCCCTCAGCGTTTGTAGGCAGTTGCCAGAGGCAACATCCCACAACTTTACCGAGTTGTCATAACTGGCACTGGCAAATGTTCCGCCATCGGGGCTGAATGAGACTCCGCAAACCCAACTACTGTGCTCCTCTAAGATATGGCTGCAGGTGCCAGTCTTGAGTGACCAAACGCGAACAGTACCATCCTCACTGCCACTGGCTAACCAGCGACCATGCGGGCAGAATGCCACTGACCAAATTCGACTGGTATGCCCTTGCAAGACTTGCAAACAACGGCCGCTGCCCACCTCCCAAACTCTGATGGCCGCAGTGCTGGCACTGGCCAACCACGCACCGTCAGGGCTAAACGCAACGGATGAAATCCAGCTGCCATTGAGCTCCCGTAGTGTCTGTTGACAGATCCCCTCTTTTACGGACCAGAGGCGGACTGCACAATCATCGTGACCACTCGCTAATGTCCTGCCATCTCGAGAAAACGCCACCGACCACACTCGGCTCGTATATCCCTGAAGCGTTTTCTGACAGAAGCCACTCGCAACTTGCCAAAGTTTTGCCGTATGGTCGCCACTGCCGCTAGCAAGCAACAACCCATCAGGACTAAATGCGATCGCGCGCACCCAGTTGGAATGACCGCGTAACGTGTTCAAACACTGTCCAGTTTCAGCATTCCACAGCTTAATCGTGTGGTCTTCACTCCCGCTGGCGACGATCGCTCCGCAAGGACTGACTGCAACTGCCCGAATCCAATTCCTGTGGCCTTCCAAAGTGCGGAGGCATTCACCAGTGTCTACATCCCATATCTTGACCGTGCGATCGCTGCTACTACTGACCAAATGGCGGCTGTTGGGGCTAAACGCAATGGACCAAATGCGATCGCTGAGATGCCCCTCAAATTTCCTCACGTAGTCACCCCAAGGGTGTTCCCAAAGATAAATCGCTTCCTCGTCACCTGCGCTTGCTAGAAATTGACCGTTGGGGCTAAAGGCAACGCTCCGAATCCAACTCCGGTGCCCCGATAACTCAAGGCAAGTTTGTTTGGCAATATCCCACAGTCTGACAATTCCATCCTCACAACCGCAGGCCAGATATTGACTATCGGGGCTAAAGGCAACAGACCAAACTTGGCTGCCCTCTGCATCCAGGTGAGCCTGGCAAGCTTGGGTCTTCACCCCCCACAGCCTGGCAGTGCCATCTTCACTACCACTGGCCAGCATTCGGCCATCGGGGCTAAAGGCGATCGACCAAATCCAACCCGTGTGGCCGACTAAACTACCTAATTTCCTCCCCAGGCCAGTCGAACCGGCTTCTGCACCCATTCCCTGCCAGAGATGGATGACCCCCTTTGCCCCTGCGGTTGCCAATATCCGGCCATTCGGACTAAAACCAATTGCAAATGTTAGCCCTAACGTTTCGGTGAATAACGACTTGGACAAATCCGCATGGGTGAAGTTCACCCTCTGCAGATCGCTGCCACGCAAGTTGGCTTGCCAGACGGTGAGATGCGAAAAGTCGTAACCAGTTAAATCCACCTGCAGGTATTGCAACAGAGTAATGATGTTGCCGCAGGCATATCCTGTCTTGCTGGCTAGGCGATCGCTGCTGGCAGATTGTCCGGGCAATTCAGGCAGCGTGCTCTCACTAGCTTCCGCTTGGAGATCTTCTAAGATGGGGCCGAGATGAGCCTTGATTGCTTGGGGGGAACCCAATCGCTCTAGGAGTCGGGTGGCAATGGGTTTCAAAATAACGGTTAGCTGACTGTCGCGGATGTAGTCTTTGGCTTGGGCTTTGACAAGGGCATGGGAGCGGAAGAGTTTAACCTCTTGAGATAGGATTTCGTCGCAGATGCGCTCCACCAGGCAGCGAGTGACATATTCCATAACCACTGGCTGCTGAGTAAATCGACCCTCATTGGCCTCTACCAGCGATCGCCGTTGCAGCGATAACAAAGATTGCATGAGTTCGCTGGTGGACTCGTGGCACATACAGTCAACCATCAGCTCAACCAGGGTGGTTGGCTCCCGCTCGATGGCAAGCCAAAACATAACAGCCTGTTCCAGCAGGGGGAGCCGTTGAAACTGTTGGTGCAGCAGCGCTTGAATATCGTCGAATAGAGCAATCTCTTGCTGTTCCAATTGCAAAAACTGCGAGAGGCTACCGGCAAAGAAATCTCGAATGGTGGCCGCCACCAGTTGCAGAGCCAGAGGGTTTCCCCCAAAATGTTCGGTCAACCGTTGCCAGTCAGTCTCTGACCCCGAAAAGCGTCCTTTGGTATGGCAAATCTGCTGGCTATCAGACGTCGATACCCCCAACAGGTTGAGGCTGCGTACAGGGCAGGCATCTCCCGCCCGCTGGATTAGCCCGTGGGGGGGTTCGCGCGAGGTGAGCATCAGACAACTGCGATGCTCTGTCTCCCAGACACACCGAAACAGCTGGCCGTAGGCGTCGTACCCCGATTGATAATGCCCCCCCCGATTTCCTCCCTGCAAAATAGACTCCACATTATCGAGTACTAACAAGCAACGAGACTGGCGGAGGTACTGCATCAACTGACGGATTTTGCCATCCAGCCCTGCAGCCACTTCCCCCACCTGTTGGCCGCTCAACACCTGAATTAGGTCGACTAGAATCTCGTCTGCAGATGGAGAATTGCGCAGACTGCGCCACACCAGATTGTCAAACTGCGGTCGAATCTCGCGGGCCAGCTTAGCCACCAATGTGGTTTTGCCAATCCCCCCCATGCCGAGCAAAGCCACCGAGCGGCAGTTCTCTTTGACTATCCAGCGAGCGAGCAGGTCCAGTTCCTGCGATCGCCCGCAGAACCCCGCCACATCAGGAGCATCCCCCCAATCCTCACCAACGGATGCAGGCTGTTTTGCCCCCGAGGTATTTGCGGTGACCTGAGACGCAATAGCTTGAGGACTATCTTCCTTGTCGGGTGTTGCCGCGTTAGAAAGCCTCTTGGTAGAAGACACTCCCTCTTCTGCTACGGATTCCCAATCCACTCCGACAACAGAGCAAATGGCAATAAAGGCCTCGCGGCGAATCGGTTGCCTGGCCCAAAATCGATTCAATGTGGCGCGAGAGGTAAACGCTTTCCGGCACCATACCTCTGCAGTTTTATTCCATCGTCTTTGGCGTCTAGCACTATCAATGAGTTTCAACCCCGCTTCTGATGCCTGTACCGAATCAGCCATAGCCTGCGTGCCGAGTTCCTTGCCTGAGATAGCACCCGATCGACACCGCCAATTTTACTGGGATTATCCACGCGACTGAAAAAGCCTAATAATAACCACCGGTTTCGTACTACTTCGGGTCCGAGAGTAATGCGCTCAGCATCTTTAATCCGTTACTGAGGGGAGCGGAATATATTTACAGCGCAATCGCTCTATTAAGCTGCTACTTCAAGTGCCTGTAGCACCGCAGGTTGCCATCTCATCTCCCACTCGTTGCTCGCAATCATCCCTCTGATTTGCAGAACTTTGTGGGCTCCGTCCCGAGTCCATTGCATTTTTCCGCTTCTTTTGTGTCGAGCATTGACGAGTGATTCGATGTGAGATTCCGCTACCTGGCTGCTAAAAGGCTGATTCTCTTGCTCTCGCTTTTCATAATTAACCAGGTAATCTTGATTCCCTTTCAAATACTTATACAGAACCTTAAGCTTCTTACGTTTCTTCGAGTCTGTAACATTGCTCATCAGCAGTTCCAGCTTGGTCAGGGCTTCCTCAGCTTTGCCATGCCACAATTTCCATTTGACACTCTCTAGCGTCTCCTTGAATTCTTCCTCAACCGCACCCCTGGCATTTTGAAAATTCTTGCCAATGTGCCACCAGTCCAAGATGCGTGTCAGTTGCTTGCAATGATTCTCTAGGCTCGTTAGCGCCGACCAACAGTTGGGGGCTCCATCGGCCAGAACTGTCACTGCGGTGTCGTCAACTAACCCTTGCTTGCGAGCAGCATTGAGGATGTAAGTGTTAATTGAGGCCTGCCCATCATCCTTGGCTGAGAGTGCACAGCTTTTGCTCTTAATCTCTCGATGATGCTTGTCCATTTGCCGGATGCTCTCTGACCGATAAACGACTGCTGACAAGGCTTCAAAGCTACGTTTCTCTTTCTCTTTGATTGGGACATGCCCTCCATCCACTTGGACAATTAGCTCTGCAGCTGGAGGAGCGCAGTTGCTTTGACTGGGAGACTCAAGATTCTCTTTGGCTAGGACATCACCCACAGTGTCAGTCAGCAATCGAATTTGATTGTGGTTGCTCACTCGACGGCGATGAACAGTCAGTTTCGCCAAGTTGCTCTCAGCTTCACGGTAGCTGTACAAAGCTCCTTGCTCGCACTGCAACTTGGCTAGATCTGGATGGATAGAGGTACCGAACACGGACGTTGTTGTGGGCGTGCTTTGCCACTTACATTCAGGGGCTTGGCATCGATGCTTTTGGATGCCTACTTTATGATCGGTGAATACTGCTTGAAACTTGGATTTGGCGAACCCACGTTTATTGAGTTTCCCGCCGCATTTCGGACAGCGATCGTGCCCGGGATCGATTAGTTTGGATTGGACGGCTAGGATTGAATTCTGAACTTTCTCCAGAAGAGAGATTTGTTCTTCGTGACGTAGACCTAAATCGAGAATCGATTCAGGGGCTGTAATGTCGTAGACCTTGAGAGTATCTCGTTTCACGACTTTCTGGGAACTGACCGCGACTTTCTCCACGATCACCCGTAGTTCGTAGTCCATTTCCACAAAGTACTCGGTTCATACCTCATTACAGGCATGCCATAACAATCAGAATAGAAGCTGTAAATATATTCCGCTTCCTGATGCCTACGAACTGTTGTTAGAAGCGCTGAAGCCGCCAACTTCCCAAGTACAAGCTTATGAACAGTCGGATTCGGCGCCCTCAACTACTGATGGGGATAGTGGCACTGTCCCCAACAGGGTTTTCCGCTTCTGAGCCGAGCCTGGCTTTCTCGTTATTGCAACAAAACCCTTATGCAAGCCCCAAATACTGGCTTACATGCTGATTCACAATATCGGGTCGATCTAACTGCACCCAGTGAGCCCCCTCAGGCACGTACTGGAGCTGTAAGTTGTTGACATATCGCTCCATATCGTAGGTCAATTCTTTGCCAAAAGCTTTGTCCTCTTCACCCCAGATCATGCAGGTGGGAACATCCAATCGCCCCCACTCATTCTGGAAAATTGGCCCCTCAAATAGGTTCCGATAGTAGTTCAACATGGCTCTAATGGCACCAGGTTTAGAGGCAGCAGCCCGGAAGCGATCGATGTCGGCAGTTGTAAATTCGGGGTTATACCTGTTGATGTCAGCAAAAGTGGCAGCAATTCCCCGGTAATTGTTTGCTGACAACAGAAGTTCCGGAAGTACCGGCAGCTGGAACCAGAGAATGTAAGCACTTTTGAGCAGTTGCCAGGGAGTTCGTAACCCGGCAGCAAACTTGGCCGGATGGGGGAAGTTCATTACAATCAGTTTCTCAACCAATTCGGGGTGGGCGTAGGTTACCGACCAAGCCAAGGCCCCCCCCCAGTCATGTCCCAATAAGATACAGCGGTCGTATCCCAGTGCAGCGATCGCCCCTCGAACATCGGCAATCAGTGGTTCGAACCGATAGGCACTAGCATTCCTGGGGCGATCGCTGTCGTTATATCCGCGCAGATCTAGCGCGACGACTGTGTAGTGCCGAGCAAATTCGGGAATTTGATATTTCCATGAATACCAATAAGCCGGAAAGCCATGCAGCATTAGCATCAACGGTCCTTCGCCTTGGGTGACGTAATGGAGTTTGATGCCATTCGTGTCCAAGTAGTCGTGACGCCAGGACTCGGTCATGAGAGGTTCCCCAACGAGGTCTGTGAACGAGATAGCTTAGAGAGGTACATATGAGAGAAGAACGTTGACTGCCTTGATATTCATCGCTTGAAGGTCGTCGTTTGATATTCGTCACCTAGCGTTGTCAGCCGCAACGGACCGACGAACCCGTCCAATCGAAATCAGCACATCAACCAGCATGTCGAGGGCCAGGTCTTTTCCAGGACAAATGCGACCGGCATGGCGATCTCCCACAGAATGAAAGCCCATGTGATAGGGGCATAGATTCTCGCGCTGAGCGTCAAATTCGTAGGTCGTTGGTCCCCAAAAGCTGCTGTCGAGCAATCCCAAACTCATCGGGATGAGGACTAACGTTCCGGCAGGAAACGTCCGCTCTTTACCGGAAATCGCAGTAGTGAACGGCTCCGTAGCAACGCGGTGGGTGGCAGACACTGGAGCCCAAATTCGAGCACATTCCAGGACGAACCGCCGTACGCCCTCGCGATCGTCGAGATCGAGACGGTCCCAATAGTGTACGGGATCGATCTCGGCCGTATGCTGACCTTTATAGGCAGGCAGGGGCCGAAATCCCATCGCCGTATACCCCAGGTGCAGGGGACCCTGGAGGCCAGCAATACTGAGAATGGCCGTTAGCAATTTCGCCAACTCTCGTCGGGTCATGCCCTCGGCCCCCTCCAGTGTTTCGGGGAAATCGGCTAAAGCTGGCGACTGCTCGTAGATCGTTGCCGCCTGCTCGATGAGCTGGGAAATTTGACGGTGACCGCGAATGTTCAACCGCCGAAACAACCGACCCATAACGGCAAAATAATGCACCGTACCTCGTTTGGTGTAATGCAGATCGGTCAGCATCTCCACTGTCGCAGAGTCTGTTGGGTCAATCCCCAGCATCACGTAGTGAATGTATCGCACTAGGAAGCCCATCCACCCTCGTCGATTGTCGGTGAAAAAGACATCTCCCTGACCGTGAGGCATCTCGGCGTAATCGGCTGCCAAGCGATCGAGCAGTTGCCGAGCTGTCGCATCGTGCTGTCGTTCCTTTGAGGCTGCATTGAGAGCATAGTCCTCTAGCGCCTGCCTAAACACCTCACGATCGCCAGCCCCACCCGCACCAACATCGGAGAGTGATAGTAGAAAAACGTTGCGCCCCCCAGCATCCAGATTGGGTGAGAAATGGGCATCGAGCGGAGATGTTCCAAGTCGCCAAGTCCGTGCCTGGGGAGACGTAAGCGCTGTTTCGAGCGTGCTAAAGTCACCTATCACTACCTGACCCGCACAGCAAAAACTTGACCCAAATGCCAGTCGTTTGGCATCGAGATAGGTCGGTAAATTGGCCAACCCTCCTTCGACGACATTGATGATCGGCAACACCAAGCGGCTTAAGACAGTTTTGGGATGCTGCAACGCCCAAATTTGGAACCCGTTTAACAGCCGCTCAAACGTCGAAGCCGTATTTTTGGACTTAGCCCTTGGAACCAGTCGGGCGATCGCCAATCCCAAAGCAACGACTCCAACCAACCCACTCACTAACGTTGCTGGCGATATCGACAGAACATTATCAAAACTGAGGTTCATTGACTTCTATCTCCCTACCAAACTACAATGTCGACTGCAAATCGGCGGTTATAAATCAACGCCTTTATTGGCAAAAGACTGGTGATAGATAACTCCATATATTCATTTTTGAGGAGTGCCATTTGATTTCAGGACGACATACTTAAACATGCTGGGAAACTCATGATTCAGATCGTTTATTTGGCGATTTATGGCGTTCAACAGCTCCTGAAATCTGGCTCGGACTCACACACAATCATTCAAAGGGTCTGACCCAAAATTACCTAAATAGATGTGGTTGACTCCTCCGATCGCATCGCGGACGATGCTTCTTGTCCTGTTGGACTATTAGTGATATTTAGATTGAATAGTCATGAGATTTTCTCCTGTCGCGAATAGTTAATGCTTGGACTTAAGCCACGCCCTAATATAGCTTTTCTCTGGGAAAAAATTAAGTTCAAATTGGACATGGCTCAAGGAATTTTGCGTACTCTTCGGAAGCGTTTATGCCTGAACAACAAAGTTGTTAGCATCGAGTACGGGAGCACCTTCAATGGTGGCAAACTGGGCACCGTTGCCGAACCCTGCTTCAGCGCCATTCGCGTTGTAA
>JBFRWN010000054.1:0-4636 GCA_051439605.1 Synechococcus sp. | reverse complement strand
TGCCTTTATTGATGGCGCTGGTGGTCACGTGCATCAGCTCGGGGTCTTGCAAAATTTCCTGGTGGGCCGCAAAGATGGCCGCCTTGCCGGGATTCCCCTGACCGTGAATCTTTGCCCGCAGGGATTCTACTTCGCGGTTAGCCTGGGCGATCGCGTCCTCCAACCGCCTCCGCTCCGCCTCGGGCGACTCCCCTGCTTCTGCCACCTCTACCTGCTGCTGCCGTACTCGATAGGCCTTCCCCAAGGCCAACCCGGAGGACGCCGCTACCCCCAGAATGATGTTGGGATCGTCTGATTTGGGCTGCGGGGGAGGAGCCTTCAAATCCGACTGGGCAATACTGGCGGGGGCCGCCACTGGTGCTGCGCCTTCTTCCCCCAAACCCGATTTGATGGCTGCCGTTAAATCGGTAATTGCCGCTTTGGCATCATCACCCATCGCCTCCAGGGTCAAGGTGTCCCCTAGGGCCACCTGCATCGCCATAATGGATACAACGCTTTTGGCATTGGCGCGATCGCCCCCCCGAAGCAACGACACCTGAGATGAATATTTCTTTGCCATATTTACCAGCACCGCCGCCGGACGGGCGTGCAACCCCTGCGGATTGCCAATCGCTATCGGCTCCGAGGTCACCACCTCCCCAACCGCTTCAGTTACCGCTTCCCTCTCCGCCTTCAGTGTCAGCTCCAGCGCGATATCTTCCCCTGCCATCACCTGACCGGTTTGAGGCACAAACTGGGCGACGCGATCGCTGTTCGTCACCACCATCTGGGTGAGCAAACTTTTGGCGTGCAGGGCTACGTAGTCGATGTCGAATTCGATCAGGTCATCGCCAATTTTGACGCGATCGCCCTCGTGCACTTTTGGGATAAAGCCCTCTCCCCGCAACTCCACCGTATCCAGACCCACGTGGACGAGAATTTCAATGCCGTCGTCGGACTTGACGGTGATGGCATGGTGGGAGGGATGGAGTTGAATCACCACACCATCGCAGGGGGCTTTCACGAGGGGGGAGATGGGGTCGATGGAGATGCCGTCCCCCACCATCTTTTGAGCAAATACGGGATCCGGGACGGATTCAAGGGGTAACAGAATGCCGGAAAGCGGGGCGGCTAACTGAAGTGCAGTGCGGACGGGTTGAGAGGTTTGCATTTGGGGATGATGATTGAATACTGAGAGGCGGAGGCTATAGAAAATCCATTACCTCGAGGGCGTTGAACGCTAACAGTAGGTAGATATTCCGAACCGTGAGTCTTGCAAAATAAGAGTCAAAAGTCTTCCAAGATAGTTGAATTCAACACCAACAATTCATCGTCAAAGGATTTTATTCGAGATTTTTAACAAACAAGGCAACCCACCTCCAATTCAAGAGATCTAGATAAGATTCATCAGTTCCGATCGTAGGCTGGGAACGATATTGATGCCTCGAACGTTAATGCAACCCTACATGAAAACTTTTTATGAAATTATAAGTTTGATGTTTGTATATGGTTAAGCGTGAGTCTATAGGCAGGGCTATTTGGGTAAAAACAAAGAATCTGAACGGAGACGCCAAATCTCCTTCTAGACTTATATGGCAGTGGTTTCAAGGATTGAAAATATGGATTTTCTGGCTTGGTTTATATCTGCCAGCATTAGGGTAATACTCTGAGCAAAGGTGGAATTTTGCAAAAACCTACAGAGTATAGCTTTGAGGATTTGCTGAAAGGGTAAAAGTGTTAAATATTGCGTGTACCATGCCGATATCTATCACTTTTTTATGCACTTCAACTTCGAACTGGCTAGGCTTCGAGTCAGATGATTGCGGGTGGTGACGTATCGGACGGGAACTTAGAAGGAAATGCAGGTGAATCTAGAAGTCTTACTGAGTCAACGAGAGAAAATCCTCCACATTGCCTGCAAACACGGAGCGTTTAATATCCCAACCTTTGGAAAGAGATATTACAGTCTCAAGAAGATTGGTAGCGCAAATCTTTTCAACATCGCTACTGGGCAAATATGAGGCAGATACGCGAGAAATACTGGTTTATTCAAACTACACGCAACATAGACAGCTAGTGCAGCTAGCAAACGGCCAATACGAGCAAGCGAACGACCAGCGATCGCTATACTCTAGACAGTCCCCAATTCAAGATTGGGAGGTTGGATGAACACAACGATGCTATCGCTCCCAGCTCCGTTAGTCTTGGATCTGGAGCTAACTGACGAACAGTTTTTTCAGCTCTGTCGCCGCCATCGCGATCTGAAATTTGAGCGAACGGTTTCCGGTGAATTGGTAATAATGTCTCCAACAGGTGGGATGACTGGCGATCGCAATGCAGAGCTCACCTTCCAACTGAGAGCCTGGAGTCGCCAAAACGGTTTGGGTATATCCTTCGATTCTTCCACTGGTTTCAAGCTTCCTAACGGCGCAGACCGGTCCCCCGATGCTTCCTGGGTGGCCAGCGCTCGCTGGAATGCTCTAACGCCAGAACAGAAAGAACGGTTTGTCCCACTGTGTCCGGATTTTGTCGTAGAACTCCAGTCTCCCAGCGATTCGCTGGAACGCATTCGCCAGAAAATGGCGGAGTATGCAGACAACGGCGCACAGTTGGGATGGCTGATTAACCGTCAGCAAAGGCAAGTGGAAATTTATCGCCCAGGTCAGTCACCCGAGATTCTGGATGCGCCGCAAACCCTCTCGGGTGAAGCGGTGTTACCTGGATTTATTTTGGATTTAACGTTGATTTGGTGATGAGCTCGATATTTTTGCTGTAGTAGTTTCTGGAGCAATCGCCCCTTTAAAAATACCATTCAGCACACAGGGACTCGCACAAAACGATGGCAACCCAGATTGAGGCAACCTGTCCCAGAACCCTAGCAACAGCCGATCTGACCCCCAGGGGACGGGTATTTCCCAGCCCCGTGAACTGGCGGGACCAGATTTTGTACCAGCTGCTGCCCGATCGCTTTAGCGACGGTGGAGAAGAGCAGCGGCCAATGTTCGACGGCAGGGCTCCCGAACAATTCAAAGCAGAGAACAAAGCCGCCTGGATGGCCGCTGGAAACACCTTCAACGGCGGCACGCTCAAGGGTATTCAAAGCAAGCTGGACTACTTGCAGAATCTGGGGGTGACAGCGGTTTGGATCAATCCCCCCTGGAAACAGCGCATCGACCTGCAGACCTATCACGGCTACGGCATCCAGAATTTTCTCGACATCGACCCCCGCTTTGGCACCCGCCAGGATTTTAGAGATTTGGTGGATGCCGCCCACGATCGCGGCATGTACGTCATTCTGGACGTTATTTACAACCACAGCGGCAGCAACTGGTTTTAC
Source organism: Synechococcus sp. (assembly GCA_051439605.1). GTDB lineage: Bacteria > Cyanobacteriota > Cyanobacteriia > Thermostichales > PCC-7336 > PCC-7336. The sequence goes on along the minus strand of JBFRWN010000054.1, from coordinate 1,320 downwards.
CGAGACGAGAACGGTAACCCTCAGGAAACCATGCCCTACCGTCACTCTCCCCCTTACGAGGTTCATGGCTGGCGATCGGCTCGAGGAGAGAGCATTCCGGTCCCCGAAACAATGGACGATGGGGTCTTTCCGGAAGAATTTCAAACCTTAGATTGGTACAACCGGGCCGGCATGATTGCTCGCTGGGAAGCAGCCAGTTGGGAAGATCCGATGAACCCGCAGGTGGAGTTCCGGCAGGGTGACTTTTTTGAATTGCGCGACTTTGACCTGGAGCGGGATGACGCGATCGAAGCGCTGGCCAAGGTCTATCAGTATTGGATCGCGCTCAGCGACTGCGATGGATTCCGGGTAGATGCCGTCAAGCACGTCTCCCCCTCCACTTCGCGCAAGTTCTGCGATGCCATTCACGGGTATGCCCAATCCATCGGAAAGGACAATTTCCTGTTGGTGGGCGAGTTGACGGATGACAGCATGGTGGGGGGCTACTTAGATGTCTTTCGGCGCAATCTCGATGCCATTCTGGATATTATCGTTGCCTCCAACAGTCTGCCCGCCGTTGTCAAAGGCTTGGCCTATCCGTGGGATTTCTTCGGTTTGTACGATGAAAACACCTTGCCCGGCAGCTACCGCCAGTTAGGGACCTTCCACGTTCAGGTGTTGGACGACCACGACATGTCATCTCGTCCCCGCAAAGAACGATTTGCCGCCCACAGCGAATGCCTTCCTCATCGTTACGAACAGGTAGCCCATGCCGTGGGAACGATGCTGACCATGCCTGGGATTCCTTCGATTTACTACGGCACCGAACAGGCCTTTGATGGCGGTCAGGATTACCACGACTACGCCATTGAACCCGAACATGCATTTATCGATCGCTACATTCGGGAATGCATGTTTGGCGGTCGGTTTGGGGCATTCGGGACAGAAGGGTGCCACTTTTTCAATCTCCAGCATCCCACCTACCTGCGGATTGCAGCGATCGCCCGCATCCGCAACCGCCAAGATACGATCGGCAAAACAGTCCGCCGAGGACACCATTACCTGCGAGAAACCTCCTATTGCGACCGCCCCTTTGCCATCCCCCCGGCGGGAGAAGCGATCGCTTGGTCACAGGTGCTGTACATGACGGAAGTGTTGATGGTTCTCAACACCCACGGTGCCGAGCCGCGGGGGGCAATGGTGACGGTGGACAGTGCTTTACATCCGGTGGGTTCCACCCTGATGGTGCTGTATCGCAGCGATTGGAGCGACGCGCAACTGCAGGATCCCCCTCTGACTGAAACGGTATCGGTTGTGAATTGTCAGGGGCGATCGGCCGTT
>JBFRWN010000053.1:0-18662 GCA_051439605.1 Synechococcus sp. | reverse complement strand
CTATAGGGCTTACCGTGTTCCGTGCGTTTGACCTGCGACCGAGTTGGGTTCCATCTCTACCCCGGTGGGAGTCTTGTTCCTTCGCTATGACCGGTGTGAAAGCCATAGCCAACCCACTTACCATTTTGGTCAAGGTGTATCAGCCTGATTTCACCTTTTGGTGATCACGAGGCTTGGGATGATTCACTTTCGTTAACCCATCCTTCGGTCTTTCCTTTGCCCATCGAACCAAGTTAGGCTCTCAGCACGATGCTCTTTCGTGCCTTGCTTTCCAACAGTCTCATTACTGAGTCCTGCTGTAGGCAGGGTCATCGACCCTTTTACGTAGGAACGGAGAGAAGGAAGTCTCCGAGGGAGAAGGCTCCCCAGTCATTTGCGCATTTGCGCTAGACACACGACTTTCACGTCGCACCACACCAATCACCGAGTATCTCCACTCAGGCTTCAGTGCTCGCTAACCCCACAGAATAATTGCTGATTTCTCCGGAAATGTCTCTCAGACCGTAACCCCCTTCTGAACCAAGCCCAAAAACATGCTTCTCAGCTTTATCGTTCTAGCAATGCTCTCCCTTCCGCACTCTAAAAAAGCCCCTTCAATTGATGTGAGGGGGCTTTTCTTCTGCAAACTTCGATGCAATATCTCCTACTAAAACTCATTTAGAACTGTTGCTATCTTAGTAAGTCTCTTACCTACGCCAAGATGACAGTATGGACTCAATCCACTATCCAGAATTGTTGACACAATCCAAGAAAGTTTAACTTTATACTTTGACGTCCCTCTCAACAACAAAATGATTATTTGTGAATCTGTCTGCTTGGTATAACAAATCTTTGAGCCCAATTGACCTGCTGTTTGTAGCTGGTACGATCTTGTATGTGAATGCGGGCTTCTAATAACAATCTGCATGGTTCCGCGTTGCAGCAGTTAGTTATGCATTGAATGGAACCATCAGTAGGTGTTAATAGACCAGCATTCTTGCCGTCAAGGTTGATAGCGTTAAAGTTGGACATTTACGTTCCTTGCCAATGAAAATTCCTTAGAAGTAGTTGGCCTTTGAAATATTGAGTCTGCCAGTTTCATCACTAGCCCCATTGGCTAGGACGTTTAGTGATTAGGTAATATCCCAGTGTTAGAGCGTAAATTTCCAAATCAGGTTGCGATCGCACCGCAAATCCACCACGGTTTCCACAAGTATCTTGCTCCCTTTGCTCTCGGAGTGGGATTGGGGATAGGGGCAATTGCCTGGCAAGCCCCCCCTACGTTTGCGAGCGACACCGATCCCTTTCGGAACGGTTCGGAAGCCAGAGAGATGGCTCCGGAAATTGCCAATGCAATGAATACGTTCTTCTGCAATGGTGATTACGTAATGCTGTCTCATCAGCTCAAAGATGCTCGCCAAGCGGCCCCAGAGGAACCGATGGTTTACGTGGCTTACTCTGCCCTTGCGTATCTCCACGAAGATTACGCCACAATTCGGGAGATGACGGACTTAACCCTGAATGCAGCGGCCAATTTGAAGGGGAGCGATCCCCTGCGCAGCCATCTGTATACGGGGGTCGGTCACGGCATGAAAGCGGCCACCACTGTGGTGAACGACGGAATTGCTCGGGGGTTGCCACTGGCGCTGCCTAGTATCAACATCATGTTTGCTGAGTTTCGCTCCGCCCAGTCGATGGCTCCGAAAGACTCGGAGGTTAATTTTTTCATTGGTTTCATCGACTTGATGATGACTCGTTACGATCGGGCGCTGAAACAGTTCCAAACCGCCAGTACGCCCCAACACATGGCCTATTGGGGACAGGCTCTGACCTATAAGGATATGGGTCGCTACGAGGAGGGATTGGCAGCCATTGATAAGGCTCTCAGCAGTGGTTGCGAACATCCCGAACACTATTACTTGCAGGGACAGATCCTGCGAAAACTGGCCCGCTACGAAGAGAGTGTTGCAGCCTTCGATCGCTCCTTAAAGTCGTCCGACCGCATGCCGGAACCCTTGGTCAAGCAGATTAGTCGCGAGCGCGATAAGACCCACGGCCAGATGATGGCCGAAATGGCCCAAGCCTTGCCCTAAGACAAGACTGACCAGTTTGAACAGAGTCAACATTGCTATGACCGGGACTCATATCTGGATGAGTCCTGGGCTGATGCGACAACGAGAAATCCAAAAATCAAACAGAGAGTTGGCCGAACGGCTATCTCCTTTGCCTCGGCCTCAATGCTGCCAATGCCCCTGCACACGCGACTTCCTACAGGTGGAACCCGAAGACATTTACGCAACGCTTACAGCACGAAAAAATTAGATTCTTTTCTGTCCCCGAGTGAATCAGCGATTAGATTTACTCGGTTCTCAGACTTGTATAACTGGGACCACCGACTCGCTGGACCATATTGGATAAACCCAAATCATCCGAACGAGATTTGTAAGTATAGCAGTATTTAACAAGCACCCTTTCGAGTCACAATTGCGCTGATGGTTTGAAGGATGATCCGAAGGTCGTGCTGGATGCTCCATCGCTTCTGGTATCGGATATCAAGTTTGACGACATCATCGAAATCAGTAATAGAGGAACGACCATTGACTTGCCACTCACCCGTAATTCCAGGCTTCACGTTTAAGCGTCTCCAGTGCCAGTCCTCGTACTCCATTGCCTCGCTTGGAGTAGGAGGTCGAGTGCCAACTAGACTCATGTCTCCTAGCAGAACGTTCCAAAATTGGGGAAACTCGTCGAGACTAGTTTTACGAATGAATTTACCTACGCGAGTGATGCGAGTATCTTCTTTCAGCTTAAAAAACTGACCTTTTGTTTCGCTCTGGAGTAGGTGCTGTTTAACGTCTGCCCCCTGAATCATTGAACGGAACTTCCAGATGCGAAAAGGCTTTCCCCGCAACCCTAGGCGGATTTGACTGTACAGAACAGGGCCGGAACTATCCATGCGGATGGCAATAGACAGAGGAATAAAGATCAGTGCAGTGATGGATAAGCCCACCAACGCACCAGCGATATCGATTGCTCGCTTGGCTTTACTCTCAATTGAGGAATGGGGAACTCGGCTGACGATTCGGGCTGCCGAGAACAGGTTGACTAACAGCAAGTCCAGGGTTTTTTGCTTGCAATAGCCAAACAATACGGCAATTTCTCCAAATCGAAAGCTGGGGTTCATCCTCTGAAAGCGGAGCACTTCAGATTCTTGATAAGCGGTCATGAGACCGGCCGACCTGAGAATTAGGCCCAAATTTGCTGAACTGGGTGAGGCCTTTAAAATTGGAAACTGATGGATGAAGAAGTCTACAGTTTCTCGAGAGAGAATCTGTTGCTCGACAAAAGCATCTCCAATGGTCAACCCATTGGACGATTGTTGCAGGTCCATCGCAGAAGATAACTGGTCGCGATCGATCAGCTCTGCTTCGAGCAGAATATTCACTAGCTCTAACTGGGTTAAGCGTCTAGCCGCTAGCGTAGAAGCTCCGCCATGAACTGGCTGTTTAGCCGCAACATGCTGGTTGTACTGGGAATGATTTTCAACTGCTACCATTGCCTGCCACCAAAGATTTAAATGCTAGAGAGCACCGTTATAGATAAATAAGTGTCGAGTCTTGATAGGGAGAATCCTGTGAGGAGGAGCTCTGAGAAACTCAAGACCGGATGTCAATCAGCCATTAAAACCAAGTGTTGTAATCAATCCTTCATCTCCGGGATGATAAGACAATGTAGGAAGCGAGCGTTTAACTTGCGTGAATACTACCATGTAAAATCACGACACTGGCTGTGTAGCTTGTTACACAAAAGATACTATCAGAGAAATTACATAGGCGCTGAATAGAAATAGTCCTCTTCCTTTGCCTTTGAGGTTTTATAAGATACGCAAAAATTGGCTGAACATGCTTGCAAGGTAGATTTGTTTCAGAAAGTGAGGATTATTTTGCTGAAATGTCAAAAAACTGTTGTTTGCAGCATGAATGACTGATGCATTGTACAAGGGGGATCTGAGATTGTGCGTTGCTGAAATAGCTCGATAATGCACCAGATTTAGCGGTATTACCCGCAGAAATGTGCTCTATTGGCCCCCAGAAGTCCCCTTCTTGTTATTTCGGGAGATGTATGTATTGGCCAAATGATATTTAATTTTTGTAACGAACCGGGAACATTGCTAGTTTGGTTTTGTATTTCACTGCGGTGAGTGGATGTTTGCTAGTTTTTGTTAGACTTGCCCGCAGTCGCTTGGGACTGCATCATGGGTTTTACTGCAAAAGCGCGATTTCTACATATCGCAGATATCCATTTGGGGTACGACCGCTACGACAGTCCGGAGCGCACCAAAGACTTTTATTACACGTTTAACGATGTTTTGCAGCGGTATGGCCTGCAGGAGACCGTAGACTTTGTCGCAATCGCAGGGGATTTATTCGAACATCGCTCAATCCTGCCCAGTGTTCTGAATCAAGCGGAACTGGCGCTAAGACCTTTAAAAGAGGCGAGCATTCCTGTGTTGGCGATCGAGGGGAATCACGATAACCGACCCTATGGCACCAACACTAGTTGGCTGAAATATTTGGCACAAAGGGATTTTCTCATATTGTTGGAACCTCTTCCCGGGGAAGCAGGTGAGTTCGAGCTGCAGCCTTGGGATCCAGAGCGACGATTTGGCAGCTATATCGATCTTCCCTGTGGGGTAAGGGTGGTGGGCTCCCGGTGGTACGGTTCTGTGGCTCCTGCCGCGATCGACAGCTTGGCACGGTCAGTTGCAAAGCTACCCAAAGGCCCCCACAGCACGGTGTTAATGTTCCATCATGGTCTCGAAGGGCAGGTGTCTCGATACTCCGGAGCGTTGAAATATTCCGAAATTCTGCCGCTGAAAGAAGCTGGCGTCGATTATTTGGCGCTAGGACACATCCATAAGAACTACGAAATTGAAGGGTGGGTATTTAATCCGGGGGCTCTGTTGCCGAACACCGTGGCTGAGTTTGATGTGGATCGGGGTGTTTACTTAGTGGAAATTACGGAGGAAGCAATTAGGGCTCAATTGAAAATGGATTATCATCAACGCCCCTGTGTACGATTGCGCTGCGATATAAAAAATAGTGACTCGGTTGAAGACATCGTTCGTAACACGCTCTCTGGGGTGGAGCAGGCAAAGGTCGATCCATCTCTACAAGCCATTGTGGAGGTAAAGCTGGTCGGTCAGTTAGGTATAGAACGATACGAACTGGACTTGAAGGAGCTTAAACGGCTGATTCAAAGCAAGACCAACGCCTTGGTGGTGTTGTTGAAGCTGGAGGCGGAGTCCGTAAAATTCGATATCGCACCAAACGCCAGCGAAGGGGACGATCGCCTAGCCATCGAAACTCAGGTGTTTGCCGATCTGTTGGCTCAACATTCTCACTATCGAAAACGCAATGGGGAACTGGCGAAGGTGCTGTTAGGGGTGAAAGAAATGATGGAGTTTGGGGAACCGGAGGAGCAACTGTACGATTATTTAGATAAAGGGCTAGCTGGAGAGCTGGCGGAATAAATCGATAGATATATAAATGATGTATGAAGCGTGTCGATCGGCAGTCTGACGAGGTGGGTGGATGCAGATCCTGTCGGTGACGCTAAGGAACTTTAAAACCCACCAGGATCGGCAGTTCTCGTTTGAGATGGGAACCAATGCCATTTGCGGGGAAAATGGGGCCGGCAAAACCTCTATCTTGGAAGCGATCGCCTGGACGTTGTTTGATTACACCCCCTATACCGTGGACGACATGATTCGCGAGGGGGCCAGCAGCGCCGAAGTGACGGTGGCATTCGTGTCAGCGCTGGAGGAGCGCACCTACGAGGTGCGACGCAGCACGGCAACGGGATATCGACTGTACGACCCTCAAATTGACCGTCGATTGGAACCGGAGAAAAAAGCCGATGTGATTCGCTGGTTGCGCCAACACTTGGGGGTGCCGGCAGGCACCGATCTCCCCAAATTATTTGCGAATACCATTGGGGTGCCGCAGGGGACGTTAACCGCTGACTTTCTGAAACCCCCTCAAGATCGCAAGCGGATTTTTGATGGCATTTTAAAAGTCGAAGAATATCAAACCGTCTATAAAGATCTGCTGAGTCTGCAGAAATACAGCGAGCTGCAGGTCAAAGAGGGCGACCATCAACTTGAGCTCTGCCACGTCGAGCTGCAGGAGTGGGACTCCCTGCAACAACAGCAGCAGCAGTTGCAGATGACCATCTCGCGGGATACGCAAGAGCTCGATCGGATCGTGACAACACTGGAGCAAAAGCAACGGGAGATTACCGCTTTAGATGTCGTTGCCCAACAGTTGGCGGACCTCGACCGGCAAATCCAGCAAAGTGCCCAGGCACAGCAGCTCAAGCAACAGGAGATCGAGCGACTGCAGGCGGATGTGGATGCAGCTCAGCAGGCTCATGAGCTGGTGGAATCTTGTCGAGAAGGTCACGCTGTTTTTGTGGCGGCTGAGGCTGCTCTGAAAGAGTTAGAGCAGCAGCGAAAGCAGCGGCAAGCGCTGCAGGAGCAGCGTCAGCAATTGTTAGATGCGGGTCGAGAACTTGATACCCAGCGGTTGCAGTTGCAGCAACGGTTGGAACTGTTGGTACAGGCGGAGGAGCAATTGACTGTGTTAGAGCCGTTGGTTCAGCAGCAGCAAGCGCTTGAGCAAGATGGGCGACAGTTGGCAGTGCAACTGGCTCAACTGCAGCAGTTACACCACCAGCAGGCGTTGCGGCAGGCCAAATTGGAGGCCCAACAGCAGCAATGCGATCGGACCGAGGCCGCTCTGCAGGCAGCCGAAGGGGCGCACCAACAGCAGGAAGCCAACCGAACAGGGTACGAGCAGGTTCGTCAAGCAGAGGCGACCTTGCTTGAATTAGAAGTACAGCAGAAAAAACGGCAAGAGGCCATGCAGCTGCGGGCCGATCTGATGCAACAGCTGAATGGTCTGCAGGTGCAAGAGGCCACGCTTCAGGAGCAGCTGCAGCGCCTTCAATATCTTGAGAAAGAAATCCAAATACTGTGCAATCAACTGGGGCAGCAGGAAGAGTTAGAAGCAAAGCGGTCCCAATTAGACACTCAGCAACAGCAGTTCCAAGCAGTTCGAATGGAGCTTCAGCAACGGATCAAAGATGCGGAGGATGCTGAAGGAAAAGTGACAGGATTGAACTCCAAGATCGAGCAACGCAAGTCCCTAGAGCCACAAATTCAGCGTATTCCCGATATTCGCGCACAACTGGAGCGTCTGGAGTCTCAACTAGCTCGCCTTGCCGCCGCTTTACTTTTTCAACAGGAATTAGATCGAATCTATCAACAGGGGGTGCAAAACCTGTCTGAATATCGACAGCAATCCAAGCAACTGCTAGAGAGCCTACATGCCGAGGCGCAACATTCTCCGCAACTGAAATCGATCCTCGAACCCATCTCCCCTTTACTGCATCAGGGACACAGTATTTCCCAAACGTTACTGGTGCAGATTGCTGGGATCCTTGAAGACTTGGCCCAGCAGGTGGATGGGCCTCAGATTAAAGCACAGCGGCAACACCTACAGGGTCAACTTCAGGAGGCATTGATAGCCCAAACCCAATGGGGGGAGCTTCCCGATTTGGATGCAGAACATGAGAATTGTCAACAACACTTAGTGAAAATCAGAGAAGCGATCGCCGATTTGGAATGGCGTTTGGAGGCGGAAGAAACCTGCCTCAAGCAATGGGACGAGATCGATCGTCAATTGCAGGAACTGGGGGATCCGCGTGCTCGATTGAGGGTTATGCGCCAGGAGCAGGGCAGCTATTCTGGGGTACAGCAGCAACTGCAGCAGGCGATCGCCTCCATCGAACGCCAACAGATGGAGCTGAACCAGGTTGAATCCTACCTCGTCCAGAGCGCTCAATTATCTGATGCTGTTGCCCAACAACAGCAGCTGCGGCAGCAGAATTTGATGGCCTACCGGCAATTCCTTAAGCAGGAGGAGTTGGCGAATACCCTGCCCCAACGGCAGCAGGAGCATCGCGACGCCAGTCAACAGCTAGAAGCACTCCGCACTCGAATCAACCAGTTTCAAGAACAACTGGATCGGGTCATCCAAGAGCAAGGAACGCTGGAGGAGATGCAACAGACTCAGCAGGCGATCGCGGACGAGCTGAACAGCCTGCAAAATCCTCGGCAGCAGGTAGAGCGTTTGCAAAAGGACTTAGCCCAGCGTCCGCTCCTGAACCAAAAATTAGAGCAGATTGAAAGCAGTAGACAGGACGATCTAGAACGACTGCAACAGATGCAAGAGCAGTTGGCGCAAACGGAGGAGGTGGAAAACCAGTTTGCAGCCAGACAACGAGACCGCGATCGCCATCGCGAGGACTTTCAAACTGTCGTGGCACATCAGGGCTTAGCTAATCAGTTAGAATCCCGGCAGAAAGAGCAACTGCAGGTGCAACACCAACAAAAAGAGCTCGAACTAGAACAAAAAAAACTCCTGCAGCGGAAACAAGCCGCCGAATTCGATCCGGAACGCTACCAACAGTTGAAACAAACGCTAGCGGAGGCAGAGACCCGTCGCACTCAACTGCAGGTGCAATTGCAAACGGCTCAACCCCAGCTGGACGGCATCAATCAAAAGTTGACCCAACTGGAAGCAGTACGCCAGAGGGTAGAGCAGCTCAAAGTCGAGAAAAAGCACCGAGAGCGCGTTCGCCGATTTATCAAATACATCCGCACCGTTTTCCGCGATGCCGGGCCTCGCATTACCGAGCTCTATCAGCGCAACGTCAACCGCGAAGCCGATCGCCTATTTCGAGAAATTCTCAGCCGTCCGGCAGTCTCCTTACAGTGGGAAGCAAACTACGATATTGCGGTGCAAGAGGGGGGCAGTCGCAAACGCAAATTTGCCAGCCTATCTGGGGGGGAACAAATGGCAGCAGCATTAGCCGTTCGGCTGGCGTTACTGCGGGCGTTAGCAGATATCGACGTCGCATTTTTTGACGAGCCCACCACCAATATGGATCGACCGAGGCGGGAACGGTTGGCAGAGGCAATCTCGAATATCAAGTCGTTTAAACAACTGTTTGTCATCAGTCACGATGACACGTTTGCGAATATCACCGAGAACATTATTCGGGTGTCTCGCGAGTGACGACAGCGCACAGTGGGCTTGGGTGAGATGCTGCCAAGAGAATTTGCGATGCTTGTTAGATCTGAGCTCCGAAGAGACTCCCCTCTTCACTTCTACGCGGGGTGAGTCCAATCAACCCCATCGTTTCAGACCGACTGAGGCCAGACAGAACACCAGTGGTTTTGGCTACAATAGAATACTAACCATTCACGCAACACCCTATGGCAACAATTCAGTCTCCGTCCTTACTGGGTCCTTGGCAGCATGCCTACGCGATGACAAACGGCATTCGCATGCACTACGTCACTCAAGGGGAAGGAGAGCTGGTGCTTTTACTGCACGGGTTCCCCGAGTTTTGGTATTCCTGGCGCCACCAGATTCCTTCGTTGGCTCGCCGCTTTCGCGTGGTGGTTCCCGACCTGCGGGGATATAACGACTCTGACAAACCCGACAGCGGCTACGACCTCGATACCCTGACGGATGATGTGCGCGGATTGCTAGCAGCATTAGGGGAGCGAACCGCAATTGTTGTGGCCCACGATTGGGGAGGAGCGATCGCCTGGCACTGGGCCCAGCAGTTCCCCGAGCAGGTGCGCAAGCTGGTGGTACTCAATTCCCCTCATCCCGCCTGTTTCCGCCGCGAGCTGTTAAGCAATGTCGATCAGTTACGCCGCAGCTGGTACATGTTTTTGATGCAGATGCCGCTGTTGCCCGAGTGGTTGGTGCAGTTGAATTTGGGCCATGTCGTCAAGCAGGTGTTTCGAGATACAGCCATACGAAAAGGGGCTTTTTCCAAGGCCGATCTAGCAGTCTATCGAGAGGCATTGTCTAAGCCAAAGGCGTTGACCTCTGCCATGAACTACTATCGTCAGCTGTTCCATTGGCGGCAGGTGCAAAATTGGATCGCGAACCCCATTCGCCAAATTAAAGCCCCTACCATGTTGATTTGGGGGGAGGAAGATTTTGCCCTCAGTCGCAAGCTAACCGAAAATATGGAGTCGTTTTTCACCCGCAAATTGCGGATGGAATTTATTCACGATTGTGGCCACTGGACGCAACAGGAAGCTCCACAGACCGTAAACCGACTGTTGATGGATTTTCTGGATCGCTAGGAAGTTCTGCGATCGCTGTCCCTAAATTGGTCACTGTCAAAGCTGGGCGAGCTGTTGAAACTTAGCGGCCGATCGCTGAGCGATGGTTCACATGCACAGTTTCGCGATTGAGCGCAGACTGGGGCTTCGTTCATCTACCGCAGACATTATGACAATTCTTTATCCTTATCCCTTGCACTAAGATAAACCCCCCAGACGAATACCTGCCCCCAGAATGACAAACAATACCGCCAGGGTGGTGACACCAACAATGTGAGCCGCCAAGGTATTCAGGGTTTCCTTCGTCAGGTTGGGAATAATGAACAATCTTGCATGAACGGCCAGCGCCAAAGTCCCCAACAGCAACCCTAATTTGATGCCGACATAGGTGGAGACAACGGAATCAAATGCCAAAAAGTTCTGCAAGCCTGGAAAGTAAATCCAGGTGAGCCACAGACCCGTCGCGACCTGTAGCAAGAGCGAGGCAAGTCCGAACCCCTCGAAGTGCTCCTCAAAGTGGTGAATGAGATCGGGATCGCGGTTTTTCAGAGCGGGAGGCAAAACAGTAACGGCCAGAACTAGGTGTCCTCCCGTCCAGACAGTGGCCCCTAAGGTATGCAAAACGACCAAGATTTTGTACAGCATTGGATTGTGGCTTTTGAACGCGATACCTGGAATCTATCGATTCGCTTCTCCGTTGTCGCCACCCTGTTTTAAATTGCAACAGCCTATCCGAGCGGATCGGCTCAGATGGTTTTTCAATCACCTGCAAGATACGGTTGAAATAATCCAGTATTGAGCCCAGCCCTAATGAGTCCCAATCCCTCAGATACTTCGGGCGATCGAGCACGTCGAACCCTTCAGGACTCTACCCTTAGAGAGGAAACCACCCTTCAGTCTATTCAAGAGGCTTTGCTGGGGCTGTGGGAAGTGGCCAACACCCTTACGAGTATTCCAACTCCCAAACGCAAACGCTACCGGGTAACAATTTTCGGTTCCGCCCGTTTGCAATCCCATTCACCTATTTACGAAGGAGTGAAGGAGCTGGCGAGCGAGCTGACCAAAATGGGATGCGATATCGTCACGGGGGGTGGGCCGGGCTTGATGCAAGCGGCCAACGAAGGGAGTGTTGTCGCCGACCCCGCCGATGTGACTCAATCCATTGGAGTCCGGATCGATCTCGATTTCGAACAGGACACCAACCCTTTTGTAGAAAAAGTTTATAGCCATCGCACCTTCTTTTCTCGCCTACACCATTTCGTCCTGCTCTCCGATGCCTTTGTGGTAGTGCCGGGGGGCATCGGGACTGCTTTGGAATTTTTTATGATTTGGCAACTGCTGCAGGTGCGCAAATTGAAGAATATGCCCCTCATTGTTGTGGGGCCGATGTGGGCCGATATGGTGAGTTGGGCAGAACGCTACATGATCGATGGTGATACCCACATGGTCGATCCTGCCGATCTAGATATCCCCTACTGTGCGAAAGATTTTGACGATGCGATCGCCGTACTGCGCCAATCCCATGCCGAATGGCAGCAAAGAGCCCATTAACCGCGAATGAAAGCCAGCCCTAGACTTGTACGTTACGTGACACTTTTGTTATTAAGGGCCATCGATCGAGGGGATTAACGGAGAATAGTAGTAGAGCAGGTGCTCGAAAGGGAGTACACATCATGATACCGACCTTCCCATCTACCCCTCGTTCCGTACATATTGCCATTCAAGTGGGGACGTTGCTCTTGGCTACAATACTGGCGCTGATGGTCTTGGCCACAATTGCGGTATAGCCATAGCGTTTGTGTGACGGTAGCGTTTCTAAAGGGCGAATTCGATGGCCGATGCGCAACATTTTGCTTTGCTAACTCAAGATGTTAGTGCTTGGAATCACTGGAGAGAAGAACACCCCAGCATTCAACCCCATTTGATTAATGCCAACCTGAGAGGGGCCAACCTAGCAGGGGCCAATCTTAGGGGCGCTGACTTGGTCAGGGTGGATTTAAGGGATGCAAATTTGACGGGGGCCAATCTTAGAGAAGCCGATTTGATTGGGGCCGATCTTAAAAATGCCAATTTGCAGCTGGCAGACTTAGGGAAAGCAGACCTCTACAAAAGCATCCTCAAGCAAGCGGATCTCAAGCAAGCCAATCTGGAGGGGGCGATTTTGACTGCGGCCAATCTGACAGGGGCCGATCTCAGGCAAGCCAATTGCACCAATGTCAACTTTATGAGCGCTTGTTTGAACGAAGCGTCTCTAGACGAGACTACTCTGACTGGCGCGAAGTTAGAGGATACCCATCTAGGTCAAACCATTCGCATGGGGAGTTCGCACCCGGAAAGATCGACTGGTCACTCGGGCGTTCCCCATTAGGCGCTGATGTGTAGGCTCATGTCAGCGTGAGGGAAGTTTTGTATTGAATTTTTCTGGGCTACCCTTGCCCAATCATTACCCTTTCGAGCGATTTTGACGCGATCGCAGTTGGAGCCATATCACTCATCTCGAAGATTGCCGCGCATTGATTTCAGCTGGCCTCGTTTTGCCTTACGATCCAGTCTTTTTTTATGGGCATTGCGGGAGGGCTTGGTGGGTTTGCGCTTTTTCGGAGTAACGGTGACAGCCTGAATTAGCTGCTGCAGACGCCTGAGGGCTTCTTGTTTGTTTTGGTCTTGGGTGCGGTGCTGTTGGACTTTGAGGATGATAACGCCGTCTTTTGTAATGCGACTGTCGTTCAATTTGAGCAGTCGTTCTTTGTAGAGTGGGGAAAGTGAGGATTTGGCGATGTCAAATCGGAGATGAATGGCTGTAGCCACTTTATTCACGTTCTGTCCCCCTGCCCCCTGAGAACGGACCGCAGACAGTTTAATCTCTTCTAGAGGGATTGCTGTACGATTGGTAATCTTTAACATGAATCGTTTGAGGGAATGAAAAGACTAGGTCAATGGAGGGGGATGTCACACCTAGAGCTTATACCCCTCCATTATTTCAGACCTTTGACATGCCCCTAACGATACGAGCGATCGGATGCCAGCAAGAGTGGATCGCATTCGCTAGCGAGCTCCAATGCGCTCAGCCTCTCTCCGCGGTCAAAAGAGCCTTTGCCACCTATGATGAGACTGCAGTCCCCCAAGATGCCGATCGCGAATGACAATCCGTGCAAGCTACTGGAAACTTTGGCCCTACTTTAAGGCCCAATCTCCGTTATTTATTCGGGGTATTTCCTGTACGTTAGGGTATGTATTATTTACCCTGGCTTTGCCCTATACCACCGGGAAAATCGCAGTCTTTCTGGGGGCAGGCAATGTTGATGAACTCATAAAATGGCTGGGATTGGCCACATTTATTTTTTTAGTACGATCGGTCTTTATGTACTTCGAGAAAACCCAAACAATTGTGGGTTCTCTAAATATGATGTACAACCTGCGAAGCAATGTTTATCGACACCTGCATCGCTTGGGACTGGACTATTTTGAAACCACTAAAACCGGCGATCTGACCTACCGGCTAACCGAGGACATCGATCGTATCGGGGAAGCAATCGGCAAGCTCTCCCAGCAGTTTTTATCCTGTGTTCTGCAGCTGGTAGCGATCCCCATCTACATGCTGTACCTCAACTGGCCCCTTACCTTAGCCAGCCTGATTTTGGCCCCCTCTATGGCTTGGATCATTGGGGTGGTAGGGCAGCGTCTCTTGAACCTGTCCCGCAATAGCCAAATGCAGGTATCCAACCTGTCTGCCATGCTGTCGGAGGTATTGAGCAGCATCCGCATCGTTAAAGCCTTCGCCGCCCAAGACTACGAAGTCAGCAAGTTTGAAGCCCAAGCAGAACGCGATCGCCAAGCCAAATATCGAGCCGAACAACTCAAGGCCATTCAGTTTCCTGCCATTGGTTTTCTAGAAGCTGTCAGCATCGTGCTGCTATTTTTGATTGGCGGATGGCAAATTTCCATTGGCAACCTACAGCCGCAAGAGTTTATCAGCTACATTACCGCTGTAGCACTGCTGCTGCACCCGATTGACTTGGTGACAAACCAGTACAACGAATTCAAACAGGCAGAAGCGTCTATCGAACGCATCTTCGAACTGATGGCTGTCGCTCCTACTGTGACAGAAAAAGCCGATGCCATTTCTCTGCCCCCCATCACGGGCAAGGTGGAATATAGTAACGTCAGCTTTGCCTATCATCCGGGTCAGCCGGTATTGCAGGACATCAACGTGCTGGTGGAACCGGGAGAAGTCATTGCTCTCGTGGGTCCTTCGGGGGCTGGCAAAACCACCCTTGTCAACTTGCTAGCCCGATTCTACGAACCGCAAGCGGGACACATTTTGGTTGATGGTACTGATATCCGAGACGTGACCATCACCAGCCTGCGGCAACAAATCGGTATTGTGCCCCAAGATACAGCTTTGTTCTCCGGCACCATCGCCAACAATATCGCCTACGGCCAAACCGACCTCGATCGGGGGGCAATTGAGACGGCAGCCAAAGTTGGGAATGCCCACTCCTTCATCGAGCAACAGGATGGGGGATACGATGCCTGGGTGGGGGAGCGGGGAGTCAACCTGTCGGGGGGGCAGCGGCAGAGAATTGCAATCGCCCGGGCCATTTTGCTCGATCCCCGTGTCTTAATCTTGGATGAGGCCACCTCAGCTCTCGATTCCGAGTCTGAAGCGCTGGTGCAGGAGGCACTCGATCGGGTGATGCGCGATCGCACGGTGTTTATCATTGCTCATCGCCTCAGTACCGTCCGCAAAGCCGATCGGATTCTGTTTCTCGAAAAAGGACGTATTTTGGAGTCCGGTACCCATACAGAATTGCTAGAAAAGCAGGGGCGCTACGCCCAGTTCTACAACAAACAATTTCGGGGAGAGTAGATTGAGGAGTGTCGAAGTTGTCTGTAAATGTCCGCAAACCCTCCATTCTGCGTTTTAACGATGTTTCTGAAACATGTTAATAATCTGAGGACAATGCAAATATGCCACACATATTCGTTCTCCAATTTTTTGAAATCTTCTGTTCTGGAATCTTTTATCGATTGCTATAGATTTGGCGAGTATATCTGCTTGCTAAGCCTCGGATCTTTGACTTTATAAGCAGGTTAGTCGAACCTTGCGTTACGTTAAAAACGTCTGCTTAACCCCAGCATCTCGGGCGATTGCGTTTAGATTGCTTCTATGTTTAAGGATGCCTGCACATCTTCTAGAGATCTTTCCCATAACCTGTTCCATTGGATGCCAAACAACGGTTTTGCCCGTTTCCCCATTATCCAACCTTGGGTCAACCCCTCCATAATCTGCTCGCACAATTCAACCTCGTACATTGCGGTTTTCAGAAGGTTCTTAGCAAGCAATGATAGAAATAAACGGTCTGCTGGGACGAGCTGTGCCGTATAGAAGGCTTCTAGTTGAACCTCGCCTGGCTTGTCGGTATCACACCCTGTAACGACGTGCCAAATATCGTGGGTTTCACCAAGATGTGCTTTGAAAAATAAACACGGATCTTTAACATCATCGCTAACTGATAGGGGGGTTAACCCATTTCTAATCAAATGCTCGGCATACGCATAGCCAAGTGAATTGTCTGGTAATTGATGCAGTTCCTGTAAATCGATACTGCCCAGCCTGGGCCTATCGATAAAAGCTTGTTTGCCTTGAGAAGTTCTGCTGAGAGAAGCCACAATTTTTTGGAGCGTAGTCGCGTCGTTTAAAATCAGTGACAGTTTCCGTATAGCCCCGAAATCTCCATAAGAAGATTTCACTAATTCTAGAAAACTCTCCAGAATTTTCCCTTCTTGAGACTGATTGATGGTTTCTTGTACGGGCATAAAGCTACTCTTGAATTCAAGGGAAAAGGATGCACATACGTAAACGGTTTATAAGCTCACAACTCATGTCAAGGTTAGATGGGGATTACGAAGTTTCAGGGGCCGTGAGAGAATTAATAAGGCCCAGCTATTCTCAATAAGGACTGAGAACACTGAAATAAGGTCGAGAGTTTCCCGACAAAATCTCCTCATAGAGTGCCTCAACACAATACTTGGGATCAAATTTTCTAATGCTTACCTGTACTGAAGTCCCTAGAGTTCTATTGAGTTTCCTAAACTCTAAACCCTAAAGTGCTGGTTGAATGAGAAAAGTTATGAAGAGAGAAGTGATAGGTGTATGTCTGGAACTGTAAGCGATAGGCTCGTTCCTCGTGTTGCTTGGGTGTAGCTTCGAAGGGGTCTGCGTCGTGACGTGAGTAAAAGCAACTGCAACGACTAATCAATCTCCATCGCATGTGTGTGCTAACTCAAAATTTAGTCCCAATAGCGGCGGTTGCGCCGTTGGCGATAGGCAGAGGATGCTTTTTGCTGCAGGCGGTAATACAGTTCCACTAGAGTTTCGTACCACTGCCGCATGACGAAATTGACCTCGAGTCGGATGGGCTCTCGGGTGAAGTACAAATAGAGCGTGATGCCCACGTAAAGCAGAAATAGAAAACCCATGCCGTTGAAACCCCCAAATGCTGTTTTACTAGTGTGACAGCAGAACCGAGTTTTGTTCTACCCTCTGTAAGTTTGTCGCAAGCTAGACACTACACAATAGAGTGTAAAGACTAGGCTCAGCAGTGAGAGAATTTGTCTTCTCTCTGCTGCGTAGTATCCCCGATCGTCTCCCAACTCTTACCCTGTTGCCATGTCAAAAGTTGCTCTGATTACAGGTGCCTCGGCTGGAATTGGCCGCGCCACCGCTATGGTGTTTGCCCATCAGGGCTACCGACTTGCCTTGGCAGCTCGCCAGCCAGAGCCCCTGACGCAAGCGGCGATTGCGATTGAGAAAGCCACCAATGTGGATGTGTTGGTGGTGCCTGCCGACGTTACAGACCCCAAACAGGTGGCCGCTGTGGTGGACAAAACCATCGATCGCTTTGAAACCATTGATGTCCTGATTAACAACGCCGGTATGTGCGCCAGCGGACCGTTTGCTGACACGACACTGGAACAGTGGCACCAGGTAATGGACGTTAATTTTTGGGGCTACGTTCACACCATCCAAGCGGTATTGCCCCACATGCTGGAGCGCAAGCAGGGACAAATTGTGAATGTGGGCTCGGTGGGGGGAAAAATGCCTCTGCCCCAGATGACGGCTTATTGTGCCAGCAAGTATGCGGTGACGGGGTTGACGGAGTCGTTGCGGTTGGAGGTGGAGTCGCAGGGGATACAGGCGATCGCCGTGCACCCTGGGGTGGTGAAAACGGACTTTTTGCAGCGGGCGATGTTTGTGGGTTCAGAATCTGCGAGGGATGAGTATCGTCGGCAGATGGAGAAAGCGGTGGATAGCTTTACCAGTCAGCGGCCTGAGGAGATTGCGGAGGCGATTTGGGATGCTTGTCGGACGGGTAAGAAAGATGTGGTGGTGGGTCCCATGCAGGCTGCTACGGCCGCCTATCAACTTTTTCCTGGGTTGGTTGGACCCTTGATGGGGCGAGTGGGTAGAGGGTGAACGGGTTGAAAACTGATTCGCTCTTTTATTATCTCTTTCAAACGGCCCCCGGCATTCTGTTTGAGTTGCTGGGGCAACCTGCCGAGCTGGCTGAAGGGTACGAATTTCGCTCTGTTGAACTGAAGCAGACTGCTTTTCGCATCGATGGCGTTTTGCTACCCCGCGTTTCTGCAACTGACTCAACGGTCTTCTTTGTGGAAATCCAGTTCCAACTGGACCCTTATTTCTATCACCGGTTCTTTGCGGAGATTTTCCTATTTTTGCGGCAAAACCCCGAAATGAAGGATTGGCATGCTGTGGTGCTGTTTGCTAAGCGCGGTATCGAGCCTGGGCAGACTCAACCTTTTCAGCCTTTGTTGGAGAGCGAGCTCGTCAGCAGGATTTTCCTGGAGGATCTGCAGGAAAATGCGAGTAATTCTTTGGGCATTGGCTTGGCGCAGTTGGTGGCGGCTCGACCCAATGCGGCAGTAGACCTAGCCAAAGTCCTGCTCGGGCAAGCTAGGGAGGTAGACTCTCCACTTTTTTCGCCAGCGGCGATATATAGATTTAATCGAGACTGTCGTTGTGTACAAGTTCCCGCAACTGAGCCGAGAGGACATTGAGAAAATGTTGGGATTGAGCGAGATTAAAAAAACACGGGTTTATCAAGAGGCTTTAGAAGAGGGGCGGCAAGAGGGGAGACAAGCAGGGGAATGCGATCTGGTTCTGCGGTTGCTGAATCGGCGGTTTGGTCAGATTGCGCCAGACCTTGAGGCTAAAATTCATGCGTTGTCTCTACCTCAGTTGGAGGAGTTAGGAGAAGCATTGTTGGATTTTTCCGATCGCTCGGATTTAACGAATTGGTTGCAATAGTTGGCATGCTTTTTCAAACCGAACTATCTGAAGTCTCCTGGGGTGGTGGGGGCTTTCATGGAGCAGGTGAGTATTGGAAGAGTTTATTCGTCAAATAGACTTTCAATCACTTCAGGTGTAAATGGGTTGTTTCCAACA
>JBFRWN010000052.1:0-19197 GCA_051439605.1 Synechococcus sp. | reverse complement strand
ACCACTCGCTTGTACCAGCGGAGGGTAATCTCCCGCTTCTCTCGATCGGATAATTGCCAAGTCACTTGCGATGCCCGCAATTTTCGGGTCAGGTCATACAGGCAGATGGCTGCGCTCACGGACAAATTAAAGCTTTCTGTAAACCCATACATGGGAATCGCTAGGGTGCGATCGGCCTGTTGGAGGGCGTAGTCACTCACCCCCTCCAGTTCGTTACCAAACACCAGCGCCAATTTTTCAGAGACATCAACATCGGGCAGCAGAGTGCCGTCCGTGTGCGGAGTCGTAGCGTAAATGGTGTAGCCTGCCTCCTGCAACCGCTGAAAGCAAATCTGGGTGTTGTTCACCCCCTTCTGCTTGCGATAGCGAATTAAATCCACCCACTTCGACGCCCCCCGAGTCACTGCAGGATTGACGTCATAGTCGTAGCGGTTCTCCACCACATGAAAATCCTGCACCCCATAACAATCGCAACTGCGCACCACGGCACTGGCATTGTGGGGTTTCAAAATGTCTTCCACCACTACCGTGATGTGTCGCGTCCGCTCCTGCAGCACTTCTTCCATCCGATCGCGCTTGTGTTCCGTCACAAATTGCGCAAAAAATTCCAGCAGGGCATCGAGCGTGCGATCGTCCATCAGGCAAATGGCCTCAAATCAGAAGGAAGTGAAACAGTGTGGAGACAGAATCAAGAAAGGTAGTGGGGTTTCAAGCATAAAACAGTTATGCACATCCCCGAAATCCGCTAGCCGCTATGTCTTCAACACCTCCTGAAGACCGAGCCCGGCATTTAGTCAGGGGTCGTTCGAAAGCTTAGCACCAAAAAGATCGCTGCCAGAATGACAAAAATACCGGCCACAACCAGATAGATCTTGCCCGATTTCCCCATTTCTAGCTGCAGTTGCTCCTCGCTCTTGGCACTGACGATCATCGGCCCTTTAGCGGGTTTCTTCATGCACAGGTTATTCGGGTGTCCCGTGGCTTCTCCTAAAACATAAACCTCTCGATTGGTGGCAATCACTTCCTCTTCAAATCGATATCCCAAGGTACGCGGGCCCCCCAGAGGTCGTCCCCCCAGATTGACATCAAAGTTAAAGCTGCCCAGCTTAAAACCACGTTGGGTTACATCCGCGGGCTCGTAGCGATTGACCACTTTTTCCGCCACCAACTGTCCCCCCTCCGGGCGGATTTGAATGCGTCCAGTGGCATCTTCCACCCAAAAGGGGACCGATCGCCGGTTACTCGACACTGTTTGAGTTTTAGTGGTTCTTCTGCTCCCTCCCTTCGCATCGCTGTCATATTCAATATCCTCGTACTCTCGCTTCACGGTCATGGAGTAGAAGACGCATTCCGTTTGACTCAACTCAGAAATCAGGGGGGTGTCACACACCGCCTTCCCTTTGACTTCGGTTAGATAGGCCAACGGACTAGTTCCCATATCCACCGCCATGGACTCGAGAAATTCAACGGTCGAAGTATCGGTCGAAGCCATCAGGTCAGATCGTTTTTTGGCCCGCAGAAACGCATAGCCGAGTACTGCCGCCACGACCAACGCAATCCCTGCTGCGATTAACCAACCCATGTCAAATTGTTCCTCCTCATCTCCCTAAAGAATTAGGGCCCTTCCAAATAGGAAGTTAGTTTCCCTTCAAAAAAGCTAGCGAGCTTGGGGTAGACCATAGGTTGATAGTGGCGCGAGACAAGTAGCCTAGCGTGCAAGCGAGGCACCAGCCCGTCTATTTGGGTGCCACCTGCTGGTACCAATGCTGTTTCTCTGTCTCCGGCATCTCGATGCTGTACCACCACTTCTTCAAAGCAGGACTTAGCTCCACCCAACTGAGCACCTTCACTTGGGCAACGGCATTCTGGCAGGAAACTAACTCTACGACATAGCAAGCGGAATTTTTGCCCGACAAATCTGGAATCAAGCGCTTCCCCACCCGCCGCCAACTGGGCTGCTTGCCCCGCCAAGCCAACGAGCAACTGGGCCAAGGGAGTTGTTCGCGATCGTAGAGCAGACATACGGGACCACCCACCACACGATACACAAACTGCCCCCCCGGGCTGGCAAACAAATCCCCCTCCTGCAGTAGCTCTTGTCCCAACCGATCCAGAGACTTGTAATGCTGGTTTAAACAAACACTCTCTGCCCGTAGCTGCGGCAAAGACAATGCTGGGATTGGCGATTTGAAGTAACTTAACCAATCTACCTTTACAGTCATGGATTCGATGTCCAACTACCGAGTGCGGTACTCATTAGTCCAAGGGTTACTTTCACTGGCCTCCAGCCAATACTTCCCACTATCCTAAGCGCCTTCTATCTGTTGGGGACAGGCTAAGAACAAGGGAGAAACAAAGGCTTGAGGAAACAGGGATGGTAGAGATAGGGCTCTATGGAAGAGAGAGCCGATATGCGTAAGCTACTACACATTTTCCGTTAGGGCATCCCAAACCATTCCCCTGAGTCAAATAAAGCCATTGCTTAAGAATCCGTCTCAAGAGCTCCGGCCAATCGTGGTTGCCTCTTACGATGAGGGCCAATCGGTATAGTGCCGCACTTTAAGATCGGACCTTGTTTTTGCGATACTGCCAATAATTTAACAGTTGGTAATTCTTAGAAAAAAACTTCTGGAGGACAGTTACAAATGAATAGGGTTCACAAGGGCTGTACATGCTATCTCAAATCCTAGATCGGACATCGGAGAGATGCCCTCAACAGATCGCCATCAGTTTTGGCGATCGCACCTACACGTATGCAGAATTGAAGGATTTAGCCGATCAATTGGCCAGATCGCTGATCGAGCTCGGTATTCGAAAAGGGGATCGAATTGGTGTTTTTCTGTTCAATTGTCCGGAGATGCTGCTGTGTTACTATGCGTGCTTCAAAATTGGTGCGGTTGTCGTGCCGATCCTTCACTGTTTGAAGTCAGCCGAGCTGAAATATATAATCAACCACAGTCAACCTAAACTATTAATTAGCCAGAGAGCAATCTTTTCTGAAGCGATATCCATTGAAAAAGAGCTCCCTAGCGTTGAAAAATACTATCTGATTGACGGGCGACCCAAAGACTTAGGACCTGCGCGATCGCTTGCTGAATTGCTAAATGAAAACCTCCAAGGTACAGTACTTCCCGAGGTCGATCGCAATGACGTCGCGATCGTCATCTATACCTCGGGAACAACGGGAAAACCCAAAGGGGTACCGCTAACTCACGGGCAACTGACCGAACATACTGTCAGCCATGCAAAACTCGTGGACTATTGCAGCAGCGACAGGACCCTCCTGTGTTTAGCACTCTGCTGTAACTTTGGATTCAGCCATCAAATGCTGCCAGCCGCTTATACCGGTGCCACGTTAGAAATTGTGCCTCGCTTCGAACCAGAGACAGTTTTAGATATTGTACTGAATCGCGGTATCACAATGCTGTACATGATGCCTGTTATGTACAACGAAATGATTCAAATCGCAGCCAGCCGCGGGCATTCTCTTTCCAATCAATT
Source organism: Synechococcus sp. (assembly GCA_051439605.1). Classification (GTDB taxonomy): domain Bacteria; phylum Cyanobacteriota; class Cyanobacteriia; order Thermostichales; family PCC-7336; genus PCC-7336. The sequence continues at coordinate 15,696 of JBFRWN010000052.1, read as the reverse complement.
ACGTTTGTGTGTTGTGGCAGGTGATGCAACACCACTCTCTGTATTCAATCAATTTAGACACTATTTTGGACTCGATCTATGCGAAGGTCTCGGCATGACTGAAACTCAGATCTACACACTCAACCCACTTGGAAAAAACAAAAAACTGGGCTCTGTTGGACTGCCCGTTTCTTACATGCAGGTTGAGGTACAAGACGATCGCGGGCAAACGCTTCCTACCGGTACAGTTGGTGAAGTTGTGGTTAAAGGCTCGATTGTTACGAAAGGCTACCTCAATAACCCCGAAGCAACCACACAATCGTTTAGAGATAATTGGTTTCGAACAGGAGATTTGGGATATTTCGATGAGGATGGCTACCTTTGGTTTAAAGGACGCATCAAGCAAATCATTATCAGGGGCGGCTCAAATATCTCACCTCAAGAGGTGGAAGAGGCATTTTATCAGCATCCAGATGTCTTAGAAGCTGCGGCGATCGGGCTTCCCGATCCAAAGTGGGGCGAAAAGGTAAAAGCCTATGTTGCGTTAAAGCCAGAATCTAATCCCATATCGGAAGAAGCAATGCTTGATTATGTCCGCCATAGAATTGCTGACTACAAAGTCCCAGAATATATTGAGTTTGTCCGATCTTTACCCAAAGGAGTCACGGGAAAGATCGATCGCAGGCGATTGAGAGAGAGATATTACGAACAACTGGAAAATTGAATAACTCTCTTTCATAAGCGGTTCTGTTGAAGAGTTCGATCGACTACACTTCCCATCATATTTCATCACTCTTTTCCAACCTTTGGCTAACATGGATTCATTAGGCATTAATCCCGTTACGAGAAGATGGATTTTCTATGCTTCTTTGCAAACGTTGGCTATCTTTTAAAATGGAATAGTCTTAAGAGATGCACACTTTAAGTTCCGTAGGTTTCGATGAGTGGTTCGTCGTAGTCATCTGCTAGAGTTGCCACCACGGTAATCGCGCGAGAAATATCGCTGGGGCTAGTGTCGGCCAGAGAACGGACGTACTCTATAACAACTCGATTGTTCCAGAGGGCAAATCGAGCTTCGGAGGTTTCTTGCCAGTTCTTATGCAGCAGGTCTTTCGCTAGAGCCAGGTCATCTCGGCTAGGTAGATCGAGCACCGGCGACCATACCGTGAGGCTATCTTCGCTGGTTTCTCCAGTCAGGTGAACGTAGACATCTACAGTGCCATACTTAAATGTCCAGAAATGTCCTTCCCCTTCACGGCGTTCGTAGGCGTCAGCCCCCTCTTCCTTTAAAACTGAAATCACCGTGACCACAGCGTCCTGAAAAGACACCGTCTGCTCGGATTCGTTCAACTGGATATCCGCTTCCGTATAAACCATGGTTGGTACTTCTCTACACAATGTCCATCTGCAACTAACTATAGCTGCCATGTTTGGTGGGGTGCTGCGGAATGGTTGAGTGTGGTTAACCTGCTTGCATCAACGACTGAATGGTTTGCACAACCTCATCAAGTGAAACATCGCTTTTTTCTCCGGTTGCTCGGATGTTTAGCTCCACCTTGCCATCTTTCAAGCTACGTCCTGTGGTGATGCGGAAAGGGATACCAATCAGCTCGGCATCCTTGAACTTCACACCAGCCCGCTCGTTGCGATCGTCCAGCAACACTTCAATTCCCGATTCCGATAAGCCTTCAGCGATCTGCTCCGCAGCCGCCATCTGCGCTTCATCCTTGATATTCGGCACCACCACAATACAGTGGTAAGGAGCGATCGCCAGCGGCCAAACCATACCCTTGTCATCATAAGACTGCTCTACCGACGCCTGAGCCAAGCGAGACACTCCAACACCGTAGCAACCCATAACCAGGGGTTGGGTCTTACCATTCTCGTCAGTGTAAGTGGCACCCATCGCTTGCGAGTACTTGCTTCCAAGCTGGAAAATGTGTCCAATTTCGATACCCCGAGCCGTCTGCAACACCTGCTCTGGATCGTGCACCGCGCGATCGCCCGCTTGGGCTGTCCGCACATCCACCTCCAGGGGTAAACCGAACTCCTTTCCCCAGTTGGCGCCCACAACGTGATAACCCGACTCGTTCGACCCCGTGACAAAGTTTTTGAGGTCTACGGCGGTGCGATCGGCCAACCTGAAAAACTTCGACTCCACTCCATCTGTCTTAGCGATGTAATCATCGGACAACGCTGGATCGATATACCCCAACGGCAGCGGCTTCGCAGCCCACTTTTGCTGCATAGAAGCATCCGGCACTTCCAGAGCTAAAATCGCATCCCCAAACTGACTGCCCAAACGTACCAGTTCGTTCTGCAACTTGACCTCGTTCACATCCTGGTCCCCCCGAATGCTGACCAGAACAAGGACAGTCGTACCGCTGTCATACACCGCTTGATACAGGACATTCTTAACGCTGTTAGTCGGATCGCACCCCAAAAACTCGCACATCGAAGCAATCGTTTCCGTCCCCGGTGTTTCCCGCTTCTCAAAACCATCAAAGGGTGAGGGGACGGCTTCGGGGGCAAGTGAAACGGCCTTTTCTACATTGGCGGCGTACTTGCCATCCTCGGTGTAAAGCACCTCGTCTTCACCTGCTTCCGCCAACACCATGAACTCCTGAGACCCAGACCCACCGATCGCCCCAGAATCTGCCTCCACCGCTCGAAACTTTAAGCCACAGCGGCTCAGAATATTGCAATAGGCCTCGTGCATATCTGCATAAGTGGCCTTCAGGCTCTCTTCGCTGGTGTGGAAAGAATAAGCGTCCTTCATGATGAATTCGCGACCGCGCATGAGGCCAAACCGAGGGCGAATCTCATCTCGAAATTTCGTCTGAATCTGATAGAGATTCACGGGCAACTGGCGGTAGGACCGGATCGTGTCGCGGGCAATCGCCGTAATGACTTCTTCGTGAGTAGGACCTAATCCGACTTGACGCTGTTGACGATCGGTGAGGGCAAACATAATCCCCTCTGCCTTGGTATAGGTATCCCAACGTCCTGACTCTTTCCATAGCTCTGAAGGCTGCAGCTGGGTTAACAGGCATTCCTGAGCCCCTTTGGCGTTCATTTCCTCCCGCACGATCTGCGACACCTTCTGCAGCACCCGCCACATCAGGGGCAAATAGGCATACAAACCACTCCCAATCCGGCGGATGTAACCAGCCCGTACCAATAGCTTGTGACTGGGAATTTCCGCTTCTGCTGGATCTTCACGCAAGGTCACAAACAACATTTGAGACAGACGCGCTACTTGGCTCATGGGGAAGTCACTTACATACGACAGGTTCAGAGACTGGACCACAGAATGCCGCGTATTGCTCGATACTTGGCTGCCACCTCAATCAGTGAATCGTGGTGAGTCTTTAATCGAGGCGAAGCCAGTCCGTCTTTACCAACCAATACATCGAGCCGCCCTACTCGAAATTAGGGTCAGCGTCAACTGTATATCCAATGTCCTCAGCCAGTGTACGCCATTGGGATAGGGGGACTGCCCCAGATTTTAGAAGCAATGGTAGGTTCAACCTACGCGGGAACAAACCCCTTGCAGGCAGTGACAGGGGAACAATCGTTACCCATCATGGGGCAGGTGGAATTCTGGCAGTTAAGACAGTCTGCTTCGAAGGGTCGAGTCAGGTGGATGTCGGGGTAGAGACTAATTCCCTGATTGTTAAAGGCGGATGCTTCGTAAGGGGATAATTCGTCGGCAATCAAGATAGCCCAATCGACATTTTGATGAACACGATGGCGATTTATGCGTGCCAGGGTGCGGGCAAAGTGGTTCACTTGAGGCTGAATCTCCACCAGTACGCGGTGGGTGGAGTAATGAAAGCAGGGGGGCTGAAACTGTTCGAAGGCATCTCGGTAACTGAGGCTGAGGGTACCGTTAGCGAAATAACTGATTTTTAAACTTCGTAGGAAGGGTTGAGTAAATTGACCCTGGAGATCGCCCATGCGCCACCAGCTCTTATGGCTAGCGGAGGGAGGCATTTTCATGATTTGCTCGACCTGCACTGATGAATATCCCGCCGCTTTGAGTAGCGCTTGGGCTTCATGCATCGATATTCGATTGGCCAGCGACAGAGTATCGGACTGGTAACGGGTGTGACGGCTGTAATCCCCCGCATTCCAACCGTAATCAATCGCTTCGGGTGAACGGGAATCCTGTACCTGCCCCAAAAGACAGTGAATAGCTTGATATTCAACAATACCGTCAACAGTCTGTTGCTCGGGAGCCGCAATACAGATGGCAGAGGAAATATGCCCAATGGTGTTGGCGGGGGCGATGGCTGGTTGACAGTTGCTCAACATCGAACGCAACAGTGTTTCATCCGCTATGGCAAGGGCAATTTGAATGCGATCGCGCAGCCGTAATTCGGTGCGCTCGGATATTGCATGAGGGAACTGAGGAGAATGAGACATGATACGCCGCCAGTTGCGAGGGCTGAGTAATGCCGAACATGAATCAATAATGAAGGGTAAATCTATTCAGATTTAGAAGCGCGTTTGCTTGTGCTTCATTCAACAAACAACAACGCTGCATGCTATTGGCACGGTAGAGTACCAACACAATAATTGATTTATGGCAAAAGCCTTGAAAGTCTAGAATGTCTTTGGCTTTGGACAGCGAATATCGGCTTAGATCCTTTGCCTGTATGGATTCAAGCAGAGGGGGAGAGCGGATTTTGTCTTTTGTTAACTCTGTAACTGCTTGGGATTATCTCAGTTATTTCTGTCAAATATAGTGCGCCATCTTATCAAGCCCCTCAGAGTATTTTTTAAGGAAGATCTAAGCTCTGTCCGTGAAATAAATATAAAAGGAACTGTCGTGATTTCTATTGTGTGTAGGTGCAAGAGTTGAAAGTTCAAGGTTTATAGAAACTCTAAATCATTGTTGGTAGGCACTCTCGATGGAAGTATAGTGACCGTCAAGTTGCTTTGGATATTTCAGCGATCCAGAACTCTAAAGAAGAGTAGATCTTTTTGTTCTAACTGAAATGGCGACAGCTATATTTTTCCGATTTGGGATATTACTCACGGTTTGCCCACAAGAATATAGCAGCTGAAACTGTTCTACATCAAAATGGCCTGAATGGTCTCTGCCCAGCTGGTAGTAACTGCTTACCGTCAATCACCTCTATCAGCAAAACCTAGCGGTTGGCAGACTGCAATCTAGGTAACCGCTGCTCTCCGTAGCGCAAGAGCGTATCCAAACCTAATAGACGGTTTTCCCAGGTTCCGACTCGATAGGGGCGTTCTAGAGCTTCAAATCGAAACCATTCTTCTATCCCCTGACGAAGAGCTGTCAGTTCCTCTTGAGCAGTGCCCAGTGCCACCAGACTCGGAGATGCCTCTAGGGCCTTCAAAGCCTGACTGACCCGATCCACCTGTTCCTGCCATTCCGTCTGAAACCGTTCTGGCACCCACATTTGATCCTTGGCCAACAACGTTTGCCACTCCTTCTGTAAAGCATTGAATCGAAATACAGAGGCGCCGAATGGGGCTCGATAGGGAATTTGGGAGGAGGAAATGCGGGATTGGTTCAGAATATTTTGAAATTCTCCGTTCAGGTGGCGGGCGGCAAACAAAGAATAGCCCCCGGTGGGTAAATCCCTAACTGCTTGCATGGAATCGAGGAACTCGACCTCTGGCAAATCCAACAGGTTGAGGCTGGGCAATAGTAGGACTGGGGAATTGCTGGTGGCCTCTAGTGCCGGACGCACCAGTTGCTCCATCCTGCGAGAGTTTTCCACGTAAGTCATGGGAACCAGCAGGTCTAAATCCCCTCGCGCAATCCAGGTCTCCCACTCTTGCTGCAACTTCTGCATGCGTTCGTTATGGGGCATGGGGTATACGGCTGCGGACATCACAACCTGCGGATTGAGCCGCTCCATTTCATCGGCGGCGGCGGCCACAAAGCTCGTGACCTGTTCTGCACGAAATTCCGTCCACATTGACCACAAGGATCGATCTCGGTTGGGGTCGAGCACCTGCGGATCGACCCCGGTTAACTGTTGGAATTTGCTGCGCGCAGCCTGGCCGAAGCCAAAGGATATTCGGCTCCCCGGACGTTGAAAGGGGTAGCGAATGTAGTCCAAATGAATGCCATCTACCCCGTAGTCCGTCACCATCTCCCGCATTAGCGAAATCAGGTAGTTGCGTGCTTGATTGTTGGCAGGATCTAGCCAAGTTTCCGGTTGTCCCGATGGAAATTGGCGACCGCGCGCGTCGTAGTTTGACCAACTGGGATGGGCTGACAAAACTGGACCGATGTAATCCTCTGGCAGGCCCACTTCGGGTAGGACGTTGTGGCGGCTGTTGCCCACTGCAAACGTCCACATCCAGGCGTGCAGTTCCATATCCCGTTCGCGAGCTAGGCTCACCGCTGCTTTGAGAGGGTCCCAACCGCGGGTGAGAGGGTTTTGGGTGGGTGCAATCCGGCTGGGATATACGGGATAACCCGCATTGATGGTTTCGAAGAAAACAGTGTTAATGCCAGCATCTTCTAGACGGTCAAAGACATCAGCTAAACCTGCGGGCGATCGCGCATCTACAATCGTGCCGCGATCGAGCCAAATTGCCCTTACTTCAGGTAATGCGGTTAGGCGATCGCGGGGGTAGTTATTCCACAAATTTGAGATTGCGGTGGCATGTTCCCGTCTGGCCCGTTCATGTTGGCCGCTGCTGACCCAATCATCCAATTCAGACTGGACCTGTCGAGCCTGCTCAATGATGGCGCGATAGCGATCGGGCAAGCCGTCGCCATCCAAGCTATTGGCATCGGTCGTTAAAATGGCACTTTCCACCCGCCCCAACAGACTGTTTAACTCGCTGCGCATGCCAATCATTTCTAGAGTGTTGACGGGCAGTGAAGAAATGTAGGGGTCGGCGATTTCTGTGGCCCTAGTTGCAGATCTACCGGACGGGGCTGGACTGATGGTGTCGTTCAGGCGGTTTAATCCTAGAATCCGGTCGGTAACCGGAGTTTCGCGACTGTCAGAGGCTACGGTGTTGGCAGCTGCTGTTGGACTGGGTGCAGGATTATCGCCATCCAACTGGTTCTCATCAAAGCGATCCAGAGCTGCCAACAGCCATTGGCGATCGACCTCGCTAGGAGTACCCTCGGTGCCCCATTTCCACCCCAAATAGATGCTTTGCGGAGTGGAAATTACCGCCACTGGACTACCCACCTGCCCCGACCACGTGGCGGCCAAACTGCTCCTAGTCCCGCTAGGAATTAGACTGCCCCCTTCGAGCGGTTCGTTCGCCTGCACAGTCTGGGCCCATTCATTGCCGGGGGCACTGGTGGCCACAACGGAGGCAGCTGTACGGCGGTTATTGGCCCAGTACCCACCCATCAACAGTCGAAATTGGCGCAAATTCTCTGCGGTCAGTCTTGGAATCGGACCGCTCACAATTAATTGACCGGTTCCGGAACGTATCCAGGTCTCTAAAATTTGGAGTTGTTCGCCATCTAAGTCCGAGACGTTGGGGAGAAATAATACCTCTACGTCCTGTAGGGTTGTCAGCGACAGTTCGTCTTCCTTCAATTTGCGGTGGCCAATTTCAGATTGCTCAAGCTGCTCCACAATGGCCGTCCAATCTTTCGAGTCACCGGCTTCCTGAAATACCGTCAGGACGGGCCTAGCCGTCGCTGTTCCGGCGGAGAATAACATACCAACAGCGCTAACGGTTGCCAACGTTGTTTGGATCAAACCACGTCGAACCCGTTGAAGTGCTAAGTCAAATAACCGTTGCGACAGCATAGTACCCGCCAAATGGACTGAGACTGGTAGAGAATGAGAGCAGAACGAACTGCTTGCAGCACATGCCAACCTCATCGGCGACATTTGCCTCTCCTATTGTCCTCTCTTTATTGCGTTTACCCACCTTGCCCAAGAGGATGTGCTTTCTCAACAAAACGTCCTATTTCGTAGCATCGTTTCGTAGTTTCCTGGCCTTCTGAACCAGCTTTAGCGATCGCTCGATGTCATTGCCATAAATCGTCAGTTCAAGCAACTCTCATGTCACAGCAAGCTACATCAAATCAACCTGTATCCAATCCAGCTGCATCCAATCATCAACTGACACCACAGACAGTTAAGCCAGACTCGACCCTATTGCCGGATGTTCAGTCCGCATCAGGTGCAACGTTTGGTGAAATAGCTGGGCAGCAGGTGGCCACAAGCTTTGGTGAAAAGTCTGCTTCCATGGCAGCTCACCAGGCAGGCGTTTTATTGTTCGATCGCTCTCACTGGTCACTGCTAGAGATATCTGGCCCCGATCGTCTGGATTACCTACATAACCAAACCACCAACAACATCAAGGGCTTATCCCCCGGTCAGGGGTGTAACACCTGCATTGTTACCCCTACAGCCCGACTGGTGGACCTGGTGACCGCCTATGTGACAGCAGACTCAGTTCTGCTATTGGCCTCCCCCTCTGCAGAGGAGATCGCCCTGAAATCGTTGAGCCGCCTGATTGCGTTTAGCAATGCAAGCCTGGCTAATGTCAGCGATCGGTACACCGTTCTGACGTTGGTAGGGACTGAAAGTGTCCAACTATTGTCCGCACTTAATATTTCTCGGCCCGAATCGGTGCAGCACGCCCACCATTCCTCCAGTTACGAGATAGCTGAGGACAGTCATTCCCACAGGGGCCAACTTCGCGTTGCTAGGGGCACAGATCTTGCAGCTGAAGGGTACACCCTGATCGTTCCTGAGGAGGAATCTGCCGTTCTCTGGCAAGCACTTGTGGACGCAGGCGCAATCCCTTGTGGCACCGACACCTGGGAAGCCCTCCGCATTGTGGAGGGCAGACCTGCCCTAGCCCAAGAACTGACGCAAGACTACAACCCGCTTGAGGCCGGTCTCTGGCACTCCGCCAGCTTCACCAAAGGGTGCTATGTAGGTCAAGAAACGATCGCTCGACTAGAAACCTACAACGGTGTCAAGCAGCAATTGTGGGGAATTGAGCTAGAGGATTATGTGGATATCGGCAGCACAATTCTGGTGGGGGCACAACGGGCTGGTACCCTGACCAGCATTACATTGTACGAAGATGGCTATCGCGGTTTAGGGTATATTCGCACGAAAGTGGGTGGCGAGGGACTAGACGTTAACATTGGCAACGTCATCGGCAAGGTTATCCCCATTCCCTACAGCACCCGCGAGAGACAGCCTGAATAATGCAGCATCTCATGGTGAGACAAATAAACTTGCGCCGGTTGAACGTTACGTCTACCGCACAAAATTACGATCGACAGAGGTTTTAACTAACGGGAACTAGCCACTTCCGTCAGAGCAAGATCGGGACGTAAATTTCGAGCCCCACGCAGATAAATATGACGCATGTCCGCCTGCGTCAATTGAGTGTTCACGTGAACCAACATGCGAATACAAAACGGGAGGCTCCCACGAACGTGCATTTGCTGGACGTCAAGTAAAGGGACTAGCTCCCAACCTGGGCGCTTACGGGCGATCGCCGCCGGAAATATGACATCAATATCGGCAGTCGCCGTGAAGGTGACGCTGACTATTTCTGAGGGGTCGATCTCGTTGACGAGAAATAGTTCATCCAGCAGTTCGTTAATGGCCAAACGGATTTGGGATTCCGAATTGGACTCAACCGTTGTTGCCCCACGAATTGCTCTGACTCGCCATCCCAAACGCCTGCCCTCATAAACTGTCACGATTATATATAGCGGCTGGCAATCGGTGCGATCGGCCTGCGTCAAACGTGCATCTACCGCGCAAAATTTACGGTTTTGTCGGCTAGACAGCTAACAAACACAGAAAAAGCTAGGCGAGCGGAATGCTCGCCTAGCCCAACTTTCTCAATATGATTCTAGAGAGGAACTCCGGAACCGGATTCCCTAGCGAGATGCGTAGGTTCTTAATTTCTCTTCCACATCTTGGTCACCCGCAGTAGAAACGTTCTTGAGGTGCTTGGGCTTGAATTTGGTATCCATTAGCTGGTCTTCAAAACCCGCCACGTCCATTTGTCCTTCCATAATCTTGCGAAGGATCTGCGTCCGTTTTTGGCGACCCATCAGCAAAGCCCCCACCAGATTGCCATCCTTGAAAGTAAGCTTGAAGTAGTTGTAAGCCCCTTTCCCAGGAGGGTAGGTGCGGCTGGTGTACCCTTGTCCTTCCGGTGGGTCAAATACCCCCAACAACGTATAAGGAATGTCGTACAGCACACCTGCGTTGTAGAACAACCCCTCGTCATACCGAGTGGATTTCCCCATCAGGTTTGAAGCTGCCGTTATCCCCTGCATTGTGGCCACCTGCCACGTGCGATTGGGGCGACGACCCACCATCATGCCCCCCTGCACCCAGGTGCAGTCTCCAGCGGCATAGATATTCTCAATGTTGGTGCGTAGGTATTCATCTACCACAATGCAGCCTTTTTCCACCAACACCCCAGAACCTTCTAGGAACTCTGAATTTGGACGAATCCCGCAGCTAATTCCAACAATGTCGGCGGGAAATTCCTCACCGTTGCTGGCGCGTACCGCCACGACGTTGCCGTTTTCATCCCCCACAATTTCGCTTGCGGAGGTGAGCAGCCGGAAATCGACCCCAGTGTCCTTGAGCCGTCGGGCCAAAACCTCGCCAGCAGCCCGATCGGTTAGAGGCTCGCCCAGGCGATCGCCCAGTTGTAGCATTGTCACTTTCAGCCCTTTGCGTTCGCAGCAATCGGCTAACTCCAACCCCAGCACCCCAGCGCCAATCACAACAGCATGCTTAGCGTGCTTAAACTGTTCCTCGTACCACAGGGTGTCGTCCATATCCCAATAGCCCAAGCGTACCCCTTTTAGATCGAGCCCTTTGATGGGGGGGGCAATGGCATGGCCGCCTGCAGCAATAATCAGACCGTCATAAGGCAATTCACTGCCATTGGTCAAAACAATTTTGTTTGCCTGGGAGTCGATGCGCGTCACTCGACCTGTTACGACCTCAATATTGAGGGCTTCGTATTCCTGAGGTTGCTTGACAGTTAGGGCGGCCAGTTCGGTGCTGCCCTGCAAGTAGGTTGATAGAGACAAACGGCGGTAGAAGGGATAGTTCTCACCGTTGATGACTTTGATATCGGCGTCTGGACTAAGGCGGCGAATATTTTCCGCAGCACTGATTCCAGCTACACCTGCTCCGATAATGATGTAGCGATTGCCCACGATTGAACTCCATATCTGTCACACTCACAGCTTAGAAATGGGTGGGGGGATCGCAACATGTTTCCGGGTTTTCTTCAAAATCCCGTTTCAAAACCACACGAAACTCATAAAAATTCACGAAGTTATATAGATTTCGTTCCCGTTAATAATCCAAATTTGACCAAGCCTCGTGCATATCCCTGTGACATCAATCTCAGGGCAAGGGCTGCCCGTACCGTACCCCATCCAGCGGTGCAAATTTTAAACAGTACAGATAAATCCTTAGCAGAGTCGATGGCAACATCCCAAAAGGGAGCAACCTCTGTTGACCAATCATCAACTCGAATCGCTTCTAGAGGCAGCGCTCGAGCAATCGACTCGTAATCTTGCAATCCAATAACGTATGGCAGGCAATAAACATCGTAGATTTTCGCTAAGTGGTTACGCTCGTCCAGGGATAACTCCCCATCCCGATGGCACCAGGTAGCCACCAGCAAGCGCCCCCCTGGTTTGAGGACTCGGCAGCATTCCGACAAAAATTGCCGTTTATCCGGCATGTGCTCGCCGCTTTCAAGGCTCCACACCAAATCGAAGCGATTGTCTGCAAACGGCATATCCAAGGCGTCTGCCACCGTAAAAGAGGTGCGATCGCCCAATTGCTGTTCCATTGCCCGCTCTTTTGCCCGCTGGGCCTGCACGGGGCTGAGGGTAATGCCAGTCGCCTTTGCCCCAAACCGTTCTGCCAAATACAGACTGCTCCCCCCAATACCGCATCCCACATCCAACAGGCGATCGATGGAGGTAACCTCCCCCCACGCCAACAGGCGATCGATCAGGTCGATCTGGGCCTGACGTCTATGGGGACGGGGTTGACCCACAGCGTAATACCCATGGTGCATGTGCTCTCCCCAGACCTCCTCCCAGAGGCCGGACGAAACATCGTAAAACTTCTGGATGCGCTGATTTAACTGGGATTGGCGCAGTTCAGCAAAGTTCGACTTAGAGGCAAACAAAGCTTGTGGATTAAGCATCGGATCCTTGGAGGTTAAAGGTCTGGTGAATCGCCTGGAGGGCCTGTAAGCCATTCTCTGAACGCACCACGCAGCTCACCTTGATTTCCGACGTGGAAATCATTTCCACATTGATATCCTTGGCAGCCAGAGTCTGAAACAGTTGAGCGGCAGTGCCCGGGTGAGCCTCCATCGATGCCCCTACAATACTCACTTTGGCCACGTCAGTGTCCATAGACACTCCACCGCAGTTCAGCTCGCTGGAAATTTCCTCCAAAACTGCTTTTGCGGTACGGGCTTGTGCTTCTGGGGTGGTAAAAGCGATGTGATTGGTGGCATCACCATCCGCATTCGTTTGGCTGCGCTGACTTTGAACGATGGTATCCACCACAATGCCGTTATCTGCCAAACGGCGAAAAATTTTGGCCGCATATCCGGGGCGATCGGGAACATCCAAAATAGCTAGCCTGGCCTGGTCAAAATCGAGGGCTACCCCACTGACTGGAGAGTTTACTGTGCCTGTGGGGGCAGGATCGGCCACCGCATGCGGCACCACTTGGAAATATTGGCTGAGTTGGAGGGCAGCATCTCCTGCCTGAGAGGAATCTATTGCACAGCTAACTTTAATTTCTGACATGGAAATCAGCTGTAGGTTAATATCGGCGGCGGCTAGGACCTCAAACATTTCAGTGGCAATTCCCGGTCGACCAATCATGCCTGCCCCTGCAATGCTGACCTTGGCGATATTGTTATCAACCAGAACTTCCTGGCATCCAAGCTCTTTTGCGACCTCTCTTACCACCTCCGCTGCTTCAATGCTGGCACTGCGCTCCAGAGTAAAGGATATATCGTTGGTTAACTCTCCATCCGCATGACTCCGATCTCCCTCTACGGTGGGATGAACCGATTGCAGGATCAAGTCGACATTGATACCCGCATCGGCGATTGCGTCAAATAGCCGAGCTGCTACGCCGGGGCGATCGGGCACCTGCAGCAAAACAATTTTGGCTTGATTGCGATCGGCCGTTACAGCAGTGACCGCTTGAGAGGTCTCTAGGCCAGAAAGCGCTGGACGGCGGTTAGGCTGAGGGGACAGTACCGCTGTACCTGGCTCATCCGTCCAGCTCGATCTCACCACCAGCTTAAGACCGTAGTTTCTGGCCAGTTCCACCGCCCGCGGATGCAAAACATTGGCCCCCAGGCTAGCCAATTCCAACATCTCGTCGCTGGTGATGTGGGGTAATAACCTAGCTTCAGGAACTTTACGTGGGTCAGTGGTTAGCACGCCTGCTACATCAGTGTAGATTTCGCAGGCTTCTGCTTCTAGTGCCACCGCCAATGCTACTGCTGTGGTGTCTGACCCCCCACGACCTAGCGTCGTGATTTCTAAATCGATGGGACTAGCAATTCCCTGGAAGCCAGCGACTACGACCACTTTGCCATCGTCTAAGTGTCGTCGTAGGCGACCGGGACCAATTTCACTGATGCGGGCGCGTGAATGTTCTCGCTCAGTCAAAATTCCGGCTTGTCCCCCTGTCATTGAGATTGCTGGACAACCAATGCTCTGCAAAGCCAAGGAAAGCAGCGCGATACTGACCTGCTCGCCAGTAGAGAGCAACATGTCCATCTCGCGTCGATATTCCACAGCATCGCTTGGCTCCGAAACCAGCTCGTTCGCCAATCCCACCAATGTATCGGTCTGTTTTCCCATGGCAGAAACGACCGCTACTACTTGGTTTCCCTGTGCAACAGTTTTCGCAATACGTTGGGCCACTGCCTGAATGCGCTCGATGGACCCTACGGAGGTACCTCCGTATTTATGGACGATTAAAGCCATGGATTTAACAGAACAATGCTCAGCGATTGTAGTACTCTCCCCCATTTCATAGCAGAGTAGTCCTCTGTCAGGAGATAACAGTACTGGGAAACTTTAGATGAATGTGCTCAAGACGCCAATGTTATGGCACGTTCAAAACGTTTTGGCAACACTGATGACTGGCGTTGCCTATGGCTCAACTTAGCAGCTGCTTTTGGAGAGGTTTCTGATGGAAAACAGCCCGGATCGCCCTGAAGACTGGTACGTGATTAAGCAACCCGAGGGACATTGCGAGATCGTCAATGCTTTACCTGAAGATTTGGTGACCTCTTGGGGGCCATTCGTTTCCCAAACCGAGGCGATCGCCCGGCGTATTGGCTTGATTCGCGCTGGTAAATGCCAGCCCTTGTGAGGTCGCTGACCTCAAAACACTGTGGATTCAAGGACTTAATGCTGAGGCAATCGATCCTTCGCTAAAGTTACAGAATCAGGCTTGTAATGGCCAACCAATGTGCTACTATCACTAAGCACTTAGGGCGATTAGCTCAGCGGTAGAGCGCCTGCCTTACAAGCAGGATGCCACTGGTTCAAATCCAGTATCGCCCATTCAAATCAAGGCATATCCACATTTCTCCTCTTACTTCATAGAGGGCTTCTGGCTGAGTGATTGCTAGAGAAGTTGTTGGTTATTAATTCATTTCAATATCAAGACTGCTCGGCAAATGAATAAACACTGCTGAAGTTACTAGCCCGAGTAGGCTATGTGGACATATGGCAGTCATCCTCAGATATCAGCCATACTTCTCATGGATTGTTGGAATAATGCTGTCACAGTCAACGAACAACAGATTCACATTTGAATAAACTCCCCGGGTAAGATTCGAACTTACGACCAATCGATTAACAGTCGACCGCTCTACCGCTGAGCTACCGAGGATTGCGTAGCTAAGCTTAGCAGCCATTCAGGAACAATCGCAACAGCTTGTTGGATTGGATTCTAACGGCGCTATCACTGCTAGCAGATGTAACACTACATGCCCGCCGGTACCAATATCAACTCTTTGTTGAAAAGAAAATCTTTCAATCCTCCCCAAACCGACACAAGGCCCTGAGTAACCCTTGTCAATTGGCAAATGGCTACATAAATGAATCGCCTGAGCGAATGATGAGCGATCGACTGTTATTGCAAGGTATCCCTGGCAATCCCAACTCTAGGAATGCATTTACACCACTCGGCATGGCTATGGGAGAGGCTCCCACAAACCCTCGCTTTACGTATTGCAATATCTTTCAACCAAAATAGTGCCAAGTTCAATCTTTTGAAGGAAGGCATAGTGTTTATCAAGCACCTAGTCTTAGATCCGCCTGGAAGTGATATCCAGCAGTGAAAAGGGGGTAAACAGACCTTCCCTCGCACTTGACTCATCTTTACAAGGATGTTAACTTCCTTAACGTAAATCCACTTATTATTCTTCGGAGTAATCTCGAATGACAACTCTAATACAACGCCGCGAAAGCAGCAGCGTATGGGAGCAGTTCTGCGAGTGGGTCACCAGCACCGACAACCGCATCTACGTAGGTTGGTTCGGCGTCCTGATGATTCCCTGCCTGTTAACTGCAGCCATCACCTTCATCATTGCCTTCGTAGGCGCCCCCGCTGTTGACATCGACGGCATCCGCGAGCCCGTTCAAGGGTCTCTGTTCGGCGGCAACAACATCATCTCCGG
>JBFRWN010000051.1:0-24693 GCA_051439605.1 Synechococcus sp. | reverse complement strand
TCGGGCGCGGTGGGCGCGTCAGGTGCGGTGGGCGCTTCAGGTGCGGTGGGCACGTCGGGCAGTGTTGCGTCGAATACTGGCGCTTCGGGCGCGGTGGGCGCTTCAGGCGCGGTGGGTGCTTCAGGTGCGGTGGGCACGTCGGGCAGTGTTGCGTCGAATACTGGCGCTTCGGGCGCGGTGGGCGCTTCAGGTGCGGTGGGCACGTCGGGCAGTGTTGCGTCGAATACTGGCGCTTCGGGCGCGGTGGGCGCTTCAGGTGCGGTGGGCGCTTCGGGTGCGGTGGGCACGTCGGGCAGTGTTGCGTCGAATACTGGCGCTTCGGGCGCGGTGGGCGCTTCAGGTGCGGTGGGCGCTTCGGGCGCAGCAGGCACCGCTCCTTCGAATACTGGTGCTTCGGGGGCACTGGGCGCTTCGGGGGCGGTAGGCGCTTCGGGCGCAGCAGGCACCGCTCCTTCGAATACTGGCGTCGGGATTTCAGATAAAGCCTCTAAAGGCATGCACGATCTCCATTAAATGCTCAACAGCTGATGCAAACTTAAGAGCTAGACTGGCCTAAGTTATTCAGGGCAAAACTTAAGTCAAGCAAGCATTTGAAACAGTTCAAAAGCTATTTACCTAATAACAATTGAAATATTTCAAATTCAATCTGCCCACTAACAAATAAAATATTTCAAATTCAATTTGCCTCTGAAAATTATGCGCAAGTTAAATTCAATCATCTAACTCGAGCTATTCAAGCACAGTCCCAACTAACAATCCCAAGTTACAGAATCTTAGAAAGAAGATTCTTGGCAACCCTAAAGGAATGTACCTTAGTCAGCAAAGAATTTTACAGAACTAGATTGCAGCCTAATTCTGATGAATTGAAGGACTTTGCAAGCTCAACAGTAAAGATTCTAAACAGACTCTGTAACGCTTTGTCAAGCTCATATGCGAAGATTTCAAAACTCTCGGTAGGTCATAGATCTAAATGATAGAAGAGTAGCAAAGTGACATCTTTCCGTTAGAAAGACTACAGATAGAGAAAGGCTTTAGAGAATATCAAATCTTGCGAGCATTGGCTCAATAATTAAAGTTCGACATCAGATAGATACGTTAGTTAGACTACAGATAGTGAAGAGTATTGGGAAAGATGAAACCCTGCGAACAATGGCCGGACGATTCAAGCTAGATATCAAAGAGACCGAAGCCGAACTAAAAAACCTCTTAGGTCGCCAAACAACTGCCCAGGGCAAAGAACGGGTACAAGCGCTGTATTTGCTCAAAGGGAAACGAGTGAAGACGGTGAGCAAACTCGCGTCACTGCTCGGTCGCCATCGGGTAACCGTCCAGGATTGGTTATCCCTTTATCGGGAGGGGGGGATGCAGGCTTTGCTGGAGCACAAAAAGCCAACTGGCCGCAAACCTTCGATTCCCCCGTGGGCTGTGCGCGCATTAAAAGAACGCTTGCGAGATCCCCAAAGCTTTGAAAGTTACGGGGCCGTTCAGCAATGGCTTCAAGACCAGGGAGTGGACGCATCTTACGCTGCGGTCTATCGGTTGTTACGCAAACTCAAAGCTAAGTTGAAAGCAGCCAAACGGCGCAGAAATCAGGCTTCGCAAAAATTGAAGCAGTTCGCAGCCTATCGGGGCGATCGCTTGGTACCTTGGCAGCCATTGTTAGATGTCGAGCAATTCCGTCAAACTATTCGAGAACTGTTTGGGAGCCTGTCAATAAAGGCAATAGAATGTTTGATTGGCTGGAATTGCACAATGGCTGCTCTATCTATAGCTAGATTTTCGCAAAAAAAACAGTATCTCGGTCTCGAGTTCGTGAAGAGGTAGCGAACTACTACGCGATCGGCAAAACCCTTGCAATCTCTAGAGTCTAGGCAAATTTCCGAAATCTTTCCAAAAAATATTCGTTAAGGGGCCAGGTAGAACATCAATAAACGAGCATGACGATGTCATGAGTAATATGTTACCCAGATATGTTAATTAGGTAATGATTGCAACTATTTTCCAAAGGCATTCAACCTATGTAAGTTAACCGTTGCGAGATTTTTCCGTGACGCAAAGTTTTCCCCTACCGCTAACCAGCTTGCTGCATTCCTTTCAATGGTCGAGTTGGCTGTAGTCTACGGCAGTGTCTCCATGTGGCTCACTACCCGCCCCAAAAGATGCAAGGGGATCGGCGGTATCACGGCTTTGCAACTCTGATTTCTTTTTGTCGGGCATCAACGAACCGATCGTGTCTTTCGCTCCGATTCTGTATCTGCTCACCTTGATGGACTACGAAAGTACACTCGATAATCCTGAAGCGGCGAACCACCTTAATGACTCCCTAGCAGTACTGAACTGATAACGCTGCACTCGTATCGGGCTTGTTTGAATAAGATCCAGTCAATGAAGACTTTCAAGAAAATACCTCGTTACAGTTCGAGGAAATGGTGATTGGATAATTTTGGATCGGTTTATGACGTAGAAATGATGTAGAAACCACATATAGATACGTCTCAATGTCTGGGAACCCGTAAAGTGGTTATGCATAAATTTCTGGCTATTTAAGGAGCTTCTTTGGAGCTAGTCTGAAACCCTTACGTACGAGAGGCTCACAGCTTAAAGATCTTTATCTGATGCTCACGTTCTTTGTTCCTCTAGAAGCCTTTACTCCCGAACATACTTCTTCACGAGCAAACTAATAGCTTCGGCTTACAACGTCTCGATATATGCACTATCACACCAGCTGTCCCCATATACAAAACTATTTGGGGATTTCAAGGAAACGCTTAAACATCTCTCTTTTACTAATATCATTATATATCTGGATCGCCCTCAATAAGGTACAGTCCAGTGTTGTACCCACAAGCAGATGGATAGAATCTCCATCCACTCTCATTTCCCCTAGTTCGAATGAATTTGTGCCAAAACACTATTTCCGTGATTCGAACGGCGGGCTGTTTATTGCCACGTCTAGCTTTTGGGTTATGCAAAACCCTTTTCAGATAAAGTTCAGAGTCAGAACTGGCACATTCTAAGCCTATAAGCTATTGAAATATAAATAGGGTGCGGTGGTCTGAGCGTAACGAGGACTGTAAGCATTGTAGAGTCCAGGGCCTGGAACCCAACCCTTAACATCTGTAGCGACTATCATCTCCCTGTAACTAAGGGCATAAACAGAAGAGAGATCTACATCCCCGAGATCTAAGTTGGCGCTGAGGTCAGAGGCAGAAAATATCTGTATATCCTTAAAATGAAAAAATGTTGTCCCGCCAACCACGCTTTGCTGCAATAACTCCGGAATCTCTTCCAGAAAATCAGACTCCAGACATTTATCGATACGGCTTAAGCTCGACATTATAACCTCCCTACTATTAGAAAAAGGATACAAACAGAACCTAGGGTCGCCCAATCTATGTATATAATATCAACTTGTATTTAAATCATGATTGTATTAACAAAAAAGTTAATACTCTTTCGATGCCAATTTTTTAATTTATGCTTCCAAGAATCTCATATGTTCTCCAGGGATAGAACGTAATTGTTCCAGAGATCCAGATAACTTCAAACGACCATTCTCTAAGAAGACTAACCAATCAGTACGTTTTACAGTACTGGGTCTATGAGAAATCATAATCGTAGTTTTACCCTTACGGTAAGGCAACAACTTATCTAATACTCTAGCCTCACTAATTGGATCGAGGCCTGAGGTTGATTCATCTAAAATAAGAATCGGAGGATCGGACAATAACGCTCTTGCAATTGCCAATCGCTGCCGTTGTCCACCCGAAAGATTGGCGCCAAATTCACCTAAAACTGTTTGGTATTGGTTGGGGAGTTTATTGATAAAGTCATGTGCTTCAGCAATTTGACAAACGCGGACAATCTCTTCAAAAGACCGAGTTGGATTTCCAAGGCGGAAATTTTCTAGAATCGATCGGCTCCAGAAATGAGGTTCCTGAGGAACATAAACTATTTGGCGTCTAATAGACTCAATAGAAATATCTTGAAGACTATATGGGCCAACCCGTATGCTTCCAGATACGGGTTTGTATAGGTTAGCGATTAGCTTAGCTAAAGTACTTTTACCACAACCCGATTCACCAATCAGTGCTGTTAGCTTGCCTCCTGGAATCACAGCATCAAAATTTTCCATCAATGATACTCTGCCAGGATGGTAGAAAGTCACATTTTCACAGTAAATATCATCAATACTTGAAACAACCACATCCGGCTTATGAGAATTTCGTTCTACCTCTGGCTCTGCATCAATCACTTCTATAAGCCGAGTCAATGCAGTATGGGCGCGAAAGTACTCATCAAGTAGTCCGATCGATGCAGAAACAAAAGCTAGAACGTTTGCTTGCATGGCATTAAATGCCAATAATTGACCAATACTAATCTCTTTATTAATGACTAAAATGCTTCCAGTTCCGAGTAATACAACTGCACCAACACTCGAAACAAAAGAAGATAGTGTACTATTGATAATAGAAATTTTGATGGTTGAGAACCTGATATTTGCAAGACGACCAAATCGACTCTGTAATTCTTCCCAAAATTGATCGACAGCATTTGTCGACTTAAGAACTAAAGCACCTTTAAATGTTTCGACAAGCACCCCCTGATTCTCTGCTGAGAGTACCAGCATATTCCGTGTTTTGGCTTTAAGAACAGGCATAAATGGAAGCGTTGCGAGGGTCATCATAAGGGCTAAAGACAAGGCGACTAGCGTTAGTTCCCAGCTATAGAAAAACATAAATCCCAAAGAAATAAATGCAACAAATATTTTGCTTGGATAAGAAGATGCAATCTGAGAAATTAATAAATTTACCTCATTAATATCTCGCATCCGACTGGCAATTTCTCCACTGCGCCTTGCCTCATAATAATCTAGTGGTAATCGCAAAATCTTATAGCCGAACTCAAGTACGAGACCCAGTTGAAGTTTTTGGTTGAAGTGCGCGATCAAAGTGGATTGAAAAAAACGAAGAGTTGCAGCCATCAAGTGAAAAAAGACTACCCCAATAATAATCACTGTCAGTAATTGTGTATCCCCTCGAACCAGTACTTCGTCAGTTAGTAGTTGAACAAGAAAAGGAGTAGATAAGGAAAGCAAACCTAATGCAATATTGATGCCTATTGCTTCAGCTAGAATGCCTTTGAAGGGCAAGATTCGTTTTAGAAATCTTGCAAAACCAGGTGCTGCCTCATTTCCCACTTGCTCGTAAAACAAAATAGGATCTGGATCGAGCAAAAGCATGATCCCATTCCAGTATTTTAAGAGTTCTTGCTTGTTAATAAAGCGTAAACCGCATGCCGGATCGGCAATCACATACTTCTTACCCTGTCGACCATACCAAACAACCCAATGATTGCCTCTCCAATGGATTATTGAAGGCAAGATCATCTCGTTCATTTTGTTGACAACTTCGGGACTCGCTTTCACTGCTCTGGTATTAAACCCAAGTCTTTGAGCTCCTCTTCTGAGTCCTAGTAAGGACGTCCCTAATTGTCCTGTGCCTATAATTTCACGACTTTGATTAAGTCCTAAATATCGTCCATAATATTTGCAAACAGATGCTAAACAGGCAGCACCACAGTCTTCTTCAGACATTTGGGTGACACAGTGAAACTTTTTCGATTTCTTAGCAGTCTGTTCCATTTTCAATGCTTATGCTTCGAATGCCCTTCATTAATACTATATATTAGTTATCAATCTTGCTTTTCTCAGTAGAAATGTCAATACAGTCTCCTCACTTGAGATTATATCTGCTTTACCTTCCATGCCAGGTTGCAGTTGGCATTGATTCTCCCCTTCACCAACATTTTCTCTATCAGGTGTAATGGTTATCTCATAAAAAGTTCCCGTATTATTGTTAAGATTATTTCCACTCACTCCTGCTGAAATAGAATCCGGAGATATAGCGGTAACGCTTCCATCTAGAATTCCATAATCTGTGTAAGGGCATGCTGAAACTCGAATATCAACAGGTTGATCGAGTTCCACTTTGCTAATATCCTGAGAGGCCACATTGGCTTTGAATTCCAGAGGCATATCTAAAGGTGCAATATATGCTATTCCTTCACCAGCATTCAGTACCTGTCCAGGATTTCTCAGATTCAGCTGGTGTAAAGTGCCATTAATGGGTGCTCGTACTACACTTCGGTCTAGATCGAACTCGACTCGATCGAGTTCTTTTTGGGTCGTTTGCATCTGGTTTTCCATGTCAATCCTTCGCTGAAGCATTTGCTCTCGCTGCTGTTGCAAGGTAGCCTGCGTAGCTCTACCACTCGCAAGTTGCTGGGCAATTTCCTGCTGGGCTATGGCAATCTCTGCATTGATAGGGCTAACTTGTGCTTCGGCCCGCTTTAGTTTTGCCTCGGCAAGGCTAACACGAGCAATCTTTTCGTCAATTTGATGTTGGGAAACAATGCCCGTACCTTCAAGAGCAATGTAGCGCTCCAACTCTGCTCGAGCTAATTGAAGTTCAGAATTTGCCTCAGCTAAATTTGCCTCAGTAATTATTAGCTGCTCGCGATATCTACGCTCCTGCAACCTTAGACTTTCTTCGGCAGCATTAATCGTGCGTGCTATTAAGTCAGATTCTGCCTTGTACCGTGAATCTAATGTATTTAACTGTGCATTGATTTGGGCAAGCTGTAGCTCTTTTTGCTCAATATCTTCTTGGAGTTGTCTTTTGACTGTTTGCAGCCTAGAACGATCTAGACTTGCAATGACATCACCAGCCTGCAAAACTTGATTTTCCTTGGCGGCAATTTGTACAACGGTTCCATCTAACTCGGATTCTACTAACCGCAAATCTCCAATGGGTCGAAATGAGCCTAATGCCTTAACTGTGACCTTAAAGTTCATGATGGAGGAAAGGCCGATCGCGATTCCCAATCCCCCCACAAGAGCAAAACCTCCAATTACCATCCATGGGCTGACAGGAGGCAGAAAGTCATCCTCGCTCAGAGAAGTAAGTTGATCTGGGTTCGGATCTTCAACGATCGCATTGGATATTTCCAGTCGGTCGTCCGAAGATTTTTTTGAGCGAGATTCTTCTAGCATGACTCAAGCTCCGAACCTATTATGCATGGCCCAATTAAGTATAATATTTATCTATCGCTAATTTGGCACTTTTTGGGAAAATAAGCATATCAGGAAGTATCGTCAGATAGTTTTCATCAGAAGGTTAATGATTGTAACGCATTTGTCTTTAACCCTCTCAGGCCTTCCATCTGCTCCAGGAAAGCTCAAATAACAACCACTTGACGTCAAGTCGAGAAAAGAATATGTTCAAAAATATAGGTAAAATAACGTAGACTGATTTGAACATACTTTTGTTACAATCGAGTTAACTTAGAGCAATCTAAGGTGGCTCTAAGCTTACGCTGGGGAAATGAAGAGGCTCTTGACTCAATCAAATACCTCACTTACATGGTTAGTTAGGTGCCTCTCATCTCCTCGATTTAACTCTATAAATGAGTTTACTCTCTGGAGTTGCCAATCTCTACTTTAGAAGTCTGAGTTCCGTTCTTGGATAACCTTTTAGTTCATGTGAGTAAGAACTTAATGAAATAGTCTTTCTAACTCTTTCCGAGTGAGATGCATCATATAGTTCCTCCAGCGAAATTTGTAAATTAAACACGTTAAGACGCTAATCCCAGAAAAAACACTCGATCGGAACCAGCATTACGAGGCTCCGATTGACAACCCTCTTTATCGACAGCAGTACAGCATATCTAGAAGTTAATTTCTATGTCTTAGCGCTTCTGACTGCCTGTAAAAAACTTAAGAATGTTTATCCCTTCTCAAGAATTGAAATTTTAGAGAAGGAACCCTCCTCACTTCAAGGCTCCATGGTAACCATCATACCCGGGTAAATCGTATGATGCCACGCTTAGAGTTACCCTATTCAAAGCGAAAGGGGATTCTCCTCTCTGAACTTTAGACAAAACTCTTTCCCTCCCTCAGCTATGTTAGCAATGACAGTATTAATGCTAATATTCCAGAGTTTAGGTGGTGAGATTCAGGTTATTGTCCGACTCAATCGAGTATGCTCTGAAGATTAACACACTACCGCTAGGCCCGTTAGCAGCATAGACTTGAGCAAAACTTATACTGTAGTCTTGATCTAAATCGACAATTAGCCCACCAGTGACAACTTCCTGAGCTTCATCGGACAATTCAACAACCAACTCGTTGTCTAGTAAAAATAACGATTCCATGGCTAAGTACCTCACTTACATGGCAACAAATCTGCTTCCTCGTCGAATAACTAATACTAATTTGGCTAGGTCTTAGCTATTCCCTTCCCGACCCACGATCGGGTAGCCTTTCATTCTCTAATCGTACTTAGATCAGAGGGTTCTGAGCTATGCAATCTTACGTCGGGAAGGTAAAGAAACATGGCTTAGGTGGTGAGATTCAAATTGTTGTCAGACTCAATCGAGTATGCCGTGAAGACTAACAAACCACCGCCGATACCGTTAGCGGCGCCGACTGCAGCATAACTGATGCTGTAGTCTTGATCGACATCGAATACCAACCCACCGGTGACAACTTCCTGAGCCTCATCGGACAATTCAACAACCAGCTCGTTGTCTAGTAAAAATAACGATTCCATGGTTAAGTACCTCACTTACATGGTTAGAAATTTGGTTTTCTAGCGGAGATTTAACAAAATCAAGTTTGATGCCCTATACAGTAGTCAACCTAAGCCTTAAGGCGCTACTGGTAATGGATCTTTGAATTAGTCAAAACTCCAGCTTCTAATCGAATAACTAATACTCAATTGGTTAGGTATTAGCTATTCCCTTCCCGGTCCACGATCGGGTAGCCCTCCATTCTCTAATCGTACGTAGATCAGAGGATTCCGGAACTATGCAATCTTACGCCGGGAAGGTAAGGAAATATGGCTTAGGTGGTGAGATTCAAATTGTTGTCAGACTCAATCGAGTATGCCGTAAAGACTAACAAACCACCGCCGATACCGTTAGCAGCGCCGACTGCAGCAAAACTGATGCTGTAGTCTTGATCGACATCGAAGTTCAGACCACCGGTGACAACTTCCTGAGCCTCATCGGACAATTCAACAACCAGCTCGTTGTCTAGTAAAAATAACGATTCCATGGTTAAGTACCTCACTTACATGGTTAGAAATTTGGTTTTCTAGTGGAGATTTAACAAAATCAAGTTTGATGCTCTATACAGTAGTCAACCTAAGCCTTAAGTCACTACTGGTAAAGGATTTTTGAATTAGTCAAAACTCCAGCTTCTAATCGAATAACTAATACTCAATTGGTTAGGTATTAGCTATTCCCTTCCCGGCCCATGATTGGGCTTACTCTCTAATCGTACATATATCGGAGGGTTCTGAGCTATGCAATCTTACGCCGGGAAGATAAGGAGACTGTGCTTAGGTGGTGAGATTCAAATTGTTGTCAGACTCAATCGAGTATGCCGTGAAGACTAACAGACCGCCGCCGATACCGTTAGCAGCGCCGACTGCAGCATAACTAATGCTGTAGTCTTGATCGACATCGAATACCAACCCACCGGTGACAACTTCCTGAGCCTCATCGGACAATTCAACAACTAGCTCGTTGTCTAGTAAAAATAACGATTCCATGGTTAAGTACCTCACTTACATGGCAAGAAATTTTATTTTCTAGTTGGAATTACTTATGTACTTAAGTACTAGTTTCTTCCTTCAATATCTTAGGATAAAAACCAATTGCACTGCTTTATTTTTTAATCATTGTATACATTTCTGGATTTTTCACTAAATGCAAACCTGCGCTATATGCAGTTGTTTCTGGAGCCAGTAAACACTACCTATAGTGTTTTTTGAACTAATCTATACTCTAGAAATCGGCTCGCAAAGACTGCCTACTGTTCGTCTGAGCAATATGAACTGTTGGTTTGAGCATTATGAAGCCCCTGTCTGAATTTTGAGATGTCCGAATGCAGGAGGTAGATCTAGTCCATAACATTCATTAAAGCCAGAATCTGCCGCTGAAGGGCGTCGAGAGAAGCGATCCCGATCTGAGTAAGGCAATAGCACTAGTGTGATAAACGATCTCCTCGTGCAACCACTGCCATCAATGCTCCACTGGCATGAAGTCAGGGCTACACCCGGGGAGTGGAACCGGCTCAATCTCCAGCGCTTCTGCCGCTACTTTAACCAAACCAGAGCGATGGTAAAGTGCTCGATCCTAGTCTGGGTCATCTTCCGGCCGAGGAATTCTACCCTCAGTTGCTCGAGTACATCAAACGTGAGGTCATTGGCAGGATTGAAGGAGAACAGTCTCACTTGAGCCAAGCTATATAGGAAAACCCCATAGAAAGAGACTATAGCCAAGCCCGGAGAGCTGGAACCAACCCAAAATCGATCCCCACGAATCGACCAACCGTATCCCTCGTCAGCGTATAAGCGAGTATGAGCCTCGTCCATGCAAAGGAACTGTTCCAGTCGGCATGACTCAGCCTGGCCACCAAGGAAAGCGGCTTCTGAAAAAGTCATTGTTCCAAGGTTTCGTGCAATCCGTCCACCAACTGATGCAAGGAGCTGAGATACGCTAGGCTGCAATCATTCTGAGAAAGCAGCTTCGGTTAATGGGTGGGGTTGTCTGCTCAATGAGTGGGGTTTGGGGAGGCATGCGGAAGCGTTCAACCACTAGTTATGCCAAGAGAGTAAAAGCAATGAAAAACAACTATATAGTTTGGCTCGCTTCGTACCCCCGTAGTGGTAATACATTTCTTCGAACAATATTATGGCAATGTTTTGGCCTTCGTTCGGCAAGCATTTACCCAAACGATCTCGGTGGAAACAAGAAATTAGAACAATATGTTGGCCATATCGAACATGGTCCTGACAAGCAAATAAGATTTCCAGAAAACTCCATTCCGTTGGTGAAAACACACGAATATGCGAGGGACAAGAACCCTGCAATATATGTAATCCGAGATGGCAGAGCAGCATGCGTTAGCTTGTGGAAGTTTTATAACAAACGCATTCCGTTAGAGGCAATCATCGAGGGGCAACACCGATTTGGGACTTGGTCAAACCATGTGCGATCGTGGGAGCCGTGGGATCGCCCGAATACCTTATTGTTGAAATACGAGAATATGACAAACAACCTACCCGATATCATGAACAGTATAAGCGACTTTTTAAAGCGTGGATTAATAACTGAAAGTATCCCTGACAGAAATACCATCGCTGGAGAAGATGGGCGATGGGTAAAGACCAAAACAGATTGGAGATCTGAACTTTCTGGCGATCTACTGGAACGCTTTAACCAGGCAAATAAGGAACTTCTCGTAAAAACCGGGTATCTAGACTAGTTGGAGTTGGCTTGTCGAGATGGCCTAACAAAAAAATGCACGCGGACAAATCAAAGCTTGGTGTTGTTAGGATCGAAGCCTTAACTTGCCGGTGATTGTTGACATTAATTTTCCAAGTCCCCCATGAATAGCAACCCAAGTTTATAGTTATGCCTTCAAGCAGACATTCAGCAGGTCGATCGGTAAATCAGATAATATGCCTTGTTTTAATCGTTACAGTATTGATGCCACATATTCCTGTAGGACTCTTCTAAAGTGCGGCAAATGAGACTTTGATTAGTCAAAGGAGAATTTCTCAAACGATTTCTCAAGCTTGCCCTCAAATCCTGTAGCCGCTCCCGATCGCGAGCTAGGTCAATTGCTTTTTGGATATAGTCTTCAGGAGATTCAGCAATCAGCTCTTCCAGTCCCACAGAAGACAATAGACTCACACCGACTCGCGATACGTGGGTTTGACCTGCCAGGGTAATAACGGGTACCCCCATCCACATGGCTTCGCAGGTTGTGGTTGTGCCATGATACGGAAATGTATCTAGGGCAATATCCACCCGGTTGTAGAGGGCAAGATGTTGGTTTGGTTCGGCAATCCAACCGATCAACTCGACTCGCTCAACTTCAATGCCTTGCTGTTTGAACAAGCCATGTATGTACGCACGCGTACTTGAATCTGTTAACGATTTTGCCTTAATCAGCAGGTAACTGTTAGGAACGGCTTTGAGGATGGCTGCCCAAGTACCGATCGTCTGGGGAGTCACTTTTGGCAGGTTGTTGAACGAGGTAAAAGTAACCTGTCCCCCGTTCAAAAAGGGAGAATCACCAACCGCTGGACAATCTGACTTGGGTTGATAACACAAGAACCCATGAGGCAAACGCACCAGCTTCTCAGTGTAGAGGCGATCGGTCTGACCTTCAGGATCCGCCCATCCATCGGTCAGTCGGTAATCCATTGTGTCGAGTCCCGTCGTATCAGGATAGCCAAGGTAGCTGACTTGGATTGGAGCCGGTTTTCGAGCAAATACGAGTAATCGATTTCCCCCGGTATGACCGGATAGGTCCACCAATATGTCGATTTCGTCTCGGCGTATCAGTTCAGCAACTTGTTCGTCGTTCATGGCATAGATTTCACGCCAGCCATCAGACAGTTGCTGCAAACGCCTTGTGGTGGCGTCGATTTCTGTATTGTTTGAATAGCATATGGCCTCAAATTCGCTGTGGTTGCGCGCAGCGAGTACGGACTCGAAGAAAAAAGCCACCGAATGCTCTCTCAAGTCGCTGGAAACGTACCCTATTCGAAGCCGACGCTCTGGATTGGGATCGTAATTGTACGACTCGATCAATTTTGCTAAAGGTGCTGCATGACGCTCAGCCCAGTTCAGATGTTCGGCATAGATTGTCGATGGCTGATAGCTGCCATCGTAATGCAACATAAGTAGAAGTTTGCTGTGAGCACTACTCAAGGCGGGATTGAGCTGAAGAGCTTTTTGGAAAAACTCAATGGCTTCTTTTATCTGACCTCGATCTCTCAATGCGCTCCCTAAGTTTATATAGACTTTATCCTTGTTGGGATACAGTTTAAGTGCTTTCTCAAAGGCTTCAATGGCTTCCCCTAGCCGATCTTGTCGTTTTAATGCAAGCCCTAGATTATTGCAAGCAGCAAAGTGATTCGAATTGATTTGTAGGGCTCGTTGAAAACATTGAATTGCGTCATCGAGCCTATCTGCAATCACATAGACATTCCCTAGGCTATTGTAAGCTTCAGCAAAATTGGGATTGAGCTGTAGAGATTTCTGATAGTATTCAATTGATTTTTTGCTATTTCCTTCCTGTTGATAAACTTTGGCAAGAGTATAATATAAAATAGCTTTTTCTGGCTGAAGCTCAATTGCACGATTCAGCCGTTTTGTCGCTATCGAAGACAGACCTTGTTGCGCGGCGATCGTACCCATGAGATACCAAGCCTCAGCATGATTTGGTTGCCACCGTAGCACTTGTTGGTAGCAAATTTCTGCTCCTTGCAATTGACCGGCTTTCTGAAGTTTGAGACCAGTGGCAAACTGTTTTTTAATAGCTTTAGTATCTGTAGCCGAAGGATTAGAAGCTATTTCTAATGGCTGTTGAAGCTCGCTAGATTCAGCATTTTCAGTCTGCAGATGTGGTTCAGTCTGTCTTGATTCTTTGAGTCTTTTTAGAACTTCCAAAAGAGTTTCTAGATGAATGTGAACCGAGTGATAATCGGGTTCCAGCTGTATCGCTTTCTGGTAGCATTCGATAGCTTGCTGAAACTGTCCCTGCTCTTGATACGCGTTACCGAGAGCGCAGTATAATAATGCTTTGTTCGGCTGAAGTTCAATAGCACGAGAAATTCGCACAACAGCAAGGGCATACTGACCTTGCTGACACGCGATCGTACCCAGCAAATGCCATGCTTCAGAATGAGTTTGCTGCAACTTTAACACTTTTTGATAGCAAACTTCTGCTTCGTGCAGATGCCCGGATTGGTGATGTTGGATTCCTAAGTCGAGCTGCCGTGCAATTCGATCGGTGACTGGGATTGCGTTCATGAGATGTGTTTCTCGTATTCGCCGAAACTATTGCCTGCTGTCTGAAGTGTCAGGTAGCATTTCTTTATGACTGTAGACAGAATTCATGTTAGGGTCATGAGTTTTCCATCATGTTGATAGGGGTTACTCCGCCTCCATAGATTATCCCTGTTTAAGTGCCCCCATACTTGAGCCTGATTTGAGCTGTAAGCAGAACCTGCCAAGCATTTAATCCTGTCGTTCTCTCTTGAAGCATACAATTTCATGAAAGAGAAATAACGAGATCTAAGAGGATATTTACAAAGTAAATTTTATGGAGCCTTAATCTCTTGTATCGTAGGGTCCTTCCCTTAGGTAGGACTTCCTAGATTTTCCCTCAGTAAGGACTTGTTAGAGGTTTCTACAGAGTAGGGATAGGAACTTATTACATGGATTGATTGGTAACAAATTGAAAACCTTTTGTAAGCAGCAAAAGATGTCTCAAAAGTCATCCAGCATGGAGGACTTGGGAGGCAAGTGCAGTATTCCGACTGAAAATGCGGAGTAAGGCATTACTTGAGTTCACAAATCGGCTCAAAGAGGTTTAGCGAGCGCAATGGAGAATTTTCAGCTAATTGGCCGAGCGCCATCCGAGCGTAGTATTGCCAGAAACAATCATGCCAACTTCAAGGGACTGCAGTTAATCTGGCTGGATGGGCAGCCATAATTTTGGGTCCGACCGTGGTGTCAAATCCAATTCGCATAGCCCGCCACCCACTGTAATGTGACTGGGGCTTGCTCCTAGACTTTGCCAAACTTGTTCTGCGACAATGCCATCGCCCTGTCTGGTAACGCGCAATCCCAGGGGTTTTCTCCAATTGTTGGGTATTCAGCCTACCAAGCCAGTAAGAAACCTTCATAGGCAAACCCCGGCCGCAATCGGTTGATACCACATCGGTTAACCCATAATCGACACCAGCGAAATCAAAAAGTGGTTGATTTTTGTTTACAAATAGCTTCAATACTGGTTGATTTTTGTTTACACATGGCTTCAAAAAAGCTGCTTACCGGTAGTATATGTTATAGGTATGTACATGATATAGATTGATCGCACAAATAATTGCCGCATCAAACCCATAGATGTATTCAATACATCACAATAGCAGGCAATAAAACTGGGCCAAAGTTATAGTGAATAAGGTGGTTTAACGAAAAATGGTACAGGCAACACAAAAACAAAGAACTTTCGATACTCACTGTTACTGTGACTGGAATGGGGAAGCTTTTCAAATTTGGCGAATTCCTGGACTGTGGGACTTTTGTTCTGACTTACCTGTAGAGTCAGTGGAGTTAAATTCGTTAATTTCCGAAATAGATAGGACGCGTTGGTTCAGCCCGACGCAGCCACCTACGATACGAAGGGTTGTGGGCCATTGCCTTAAAATGCAACGCGCAGATCTTTCCTTTCCGATCTTGCTCGGACCAAAAGGGCAAGTGATTGATGGGTGCCATCGACTTGCAAAGGCGCTTTTGGAGGGCCATAAAAGCATTAAAGCCATTAGATTGAATGCCTTGCCGCCTGCTGACATCGTTACTGACACTGCAGAGGAAGGAATGGAATTATTACAAAATGAGTGGAACAATCTATCAACTACCAATCAGCCTTCCACTCCACCTCATTGATCGACAAAACTGTTCAAGAGTTTAGGAATAGGAGCAACCCTGAACCTCATGACAGTAAGTTCTTTTTACACGATGATTTGAGGATTCTTTGGCTGGCGTGGGGTCGGTATTGTCAGAGAACCTGAATTGCCTTAACTAGGTCCATCAGGATTTCGATATGCCAATGCCATTTGAATTAACGACTTTCTATCGGTATAGTCTTGAAGTTTCATTGGGGCAGGAAGCCATCAAACATAATCTTCAGACCTGGCTTGAAGTTTTTGGTGTCGTACTTGCGTTGGGATCGGCAGTCGATACATCATACATGCGGTGATGGGGTTGCAACCGGCTTTACCCTTCTAGGGGTGCCAGGGATTTTCTAGCTTGGTGGGTCGTGGTGTTCAATTGCACTTTTTCCTTTAGCACAAACTTGAAATCTCAATTAGAGGCTGTTGACCGAACGCTGTAACCTGGCAAGACTGATGTTGTAGTCAGTAATTGCCTCAGCTAATCCCCCTCGAGCATCTGTAAGCTCATCTTCTGCCTGAATTACGTCTGTTTGGGTGCCTAACCCCGCTTGAAATCGCAATCTTGCCAGCCTCAGCTGCTCCTGCGCATCTTCAAGGGCTAGTTTGCCAACTTCAATTCTTTCGCGGCTATTGTCAAGCGAATAAAAAGCACTTTCCACCTCAAGCCGAATGTCACTTCGCCGTTGTTCGAACTCGGCTGCGAACCGTCGAGCTGTCGCCTCCTCGGCCTGAGCATTTGCTCGATTTGTTCCCCCATCAAAAATAGTCCAGTTAAAGTTACCTCCGAATGTATACCCGTCAGTGATAGTAAACCGATCGTCAAAATCATCTGTGTAGTCGTAACTTGTAAAAATTTCAAACTTTGGACGGGTTTCAGCACGAAACCCCCCGGCCAGGTTACGCCGTGCTGCTATTCGTTGTCGCAGATTATCAAACTCAGGCCTCTTTTCAAACGCAGTCACAATCGTGTCTTCTAACGTAAGAGGCCATTCTCCTCTGGGCTCAATTGGATCGGTTGATGCAATGGCGATCGTTCGATCGAAATTTAAAATTGACGCCAGTTCGAAACGCGCATCTTCCCGAACATCTTGCTGTCTTAGCAATTCACTTCGATTATTCGCCACTCTAGTCCGAGCCTGAAGGACATCAAAACGAGTGCCTAATCCAACATCTAGCAATGCTTCGGCGTCGCTCAAGCTTGCTTCCGAATCTGCCAATCCTGCCTCAGCCACCAAAACTCGAGTATCTGCCCTCTGAAGTCCGTAGTAAGCCACAGCTGCTCTTAATCGAACATCTTCTTCAACAGACTCGAGTTGAAATATCGCAGCATTAATCTCTTTCTCTCTAAACAGTCGGCGGCCTCTGCGATCGCCATCGTAAAGAGTCAGGGTCAGTCGCAACGTACCTGACATCTGGCTTTGGGGTTCGTTGGTAACTCCAGCAGTTACCGGATCGTCAATCCCAACACTTCTTAAAAACTCATTCAGACCTTCAAATCCGCCACCGCCACCTCCCGGTCGGGGAATCTTCGTATAGGTAAATCTAGTATTCGTAGTAATTTGAGGAAGATACTCGCCGACAACCGCCCGCTGCCTTCGGCGCGCAATAATCACATCTTCTCTGGCCTGTTCGACCTCAGGATTTCGCTCGATCGCGATATCCATGACCTCTTCAAGAGAAAGCCCCATAACCTTCTCTACCCTGACTTCCAATGGGTCGCTAGGCAGTTCTAATAATCTCGCCGGTAGGGGTTCTATGGGTTGAGTTTCTTCAGGGATATCTAGAACAGGTGGTGCTGGCGGGGTCGTAATATCCAACGGGTTGCTGGGAATGTTAATCGGCGGAATATCTAGTCCGGATCTGGGAGGATCCACATCCTCAGGATTTTGAACAACTCCATTTATTCCATTGACTTCAGAAGGAGTAGACGTCTTGTCTTGAGGTATAAGCTCGTCAACTATCCCTTGAGATGTATCGGGAGCTGTACTTCCTGCAGTCGACTGTGCCCGTATGGCGGGACTCATACCAAGCCAAATGGATGTCGTCATAGAAGCGATCGCCAACGAACTTTTCCAAACGCAATCCAACATAACGATCGAGTACTCCTTCACACCTCAACTCTAGAGTTTGAATTGACCCAACGAGTAGAATCAGAAGCGTTCAATGATTCCAAGAGAGGGATAGTCGTGTTACGAAACGCGATCCGAAAGGAGTTAAGCCAGTGAATCTGATGAACGCCCTAAGTTATGCAAGACAAGAAGGAACCGAGTGAGGCTCAACTGCCCAGATTTCGTCTACTCGCAGCACAACAGGTCAACAACTATCTCTAGATATAGCGTTAACCTGGATCGATTACCCATACTCATAGTATTTTTTTAGCTGGCTGGGTTATTCAATGTGAAGCTATCATTCTCAACAAACATCAATGTTGGCTTCTGATTGAGAAAGCAATGTAAAAGTTAAACCGCCTGAAATTTGAATCAGTGAAAGCCTAATCGTGGCTTTTGACGAAGTACAGATCTCTTGCGAATAATCGATCTCCCAATTGACCTAATTCTGACCCCAGAATTTTCCATAACTCCAGCTAGGATCCTCTTTCTCATTGGGACGGTCCTGCGATCGCCGCTTCAAGTCTTTGCACCATAGGTGCGGTCTGAATTTTGCCCTCTTCTGTAACGGTTTGGTTTGCATAGTCAAGTGCTGCCTGCCAATCCCCTCTTTCTTCTGCTTCGTGGGCTAGTTGGTGATACGCTTCATCAACCAGAGGCAAAATAGGTTCAACGATGTCGGGGGTTTCAATCTGACTGGCTGTCTCCACCGTCTCCAACCAATCACTGCGAGCGAATGCCTCGCGGGCTAGCTGGGCGAACGCAGCTTCAGCTTCAGGGGAAGAATTTTGTGTTTCAGTGTTCGGGACTGAAGAGTCTGTAGAAACGATTGTTTCCAGCAAATCACTGGTGTTATCTGTCTGACGATTGGCAATCTCTGAAAAAATTTCTTTCTGCCGCACTTCATCTGAAATCAAATCGGCTGTTTTCTTAGCGGTCTCGAGATCGGTGCGATCGAGTGCTTCGAGTGCCAGTTGATAGTGCGCGTCATCTGCAATCAGAATCGCTTGACCCTTCCAATAGTCGTTAACAATCAGATTTGTCGAAAGAACTGCAGCTGACCAATTTTGGCTTTCGAGTTCCTGTCGGGCTGAATTAACGGTGCGACGATCGGACTCCCACTGCAAAAGATTGATGGTGTCTTGGGCCAGATCGTAATCTTCAGCATTTTCTGGAATCG
Organism: Synechococcus sp.; assembly: GCA_051439605.1. Classification (GTDB taxonomy): domain Bacteria; phylum Cyanobacteriota; class Cyanobacteriia; order Thermostichales; family PCC-7336; genus PCC-7336. Next base: position 5,860 of record JBFRWN010000051.1, on the reverse strand, counting down.
ATTTCAATAGCGTAATTGCCCGATCCAATTCCCCCTGGCGGTAGTGCTCCGCTACGGGACCTAGACGTTCATCTGAGGGTTGACTACCGAAGAAAATATCGATGGGCGAAGACCCAGCGTCCGATGCCCCTAGAGAACTGCCAGTTGAAGCAATTCTAGATTTGTTCTCGTTTGGCACAGTAAATCCATATTGCAGAATTCTGTAGGCGGAGTAGCCTCCTCCTGCAAGTATTGCGATTGAAAGTAAGACCAACGGCAGGTAGATTGCAGGTTTGCCAAAGAAAGAGTGTTGCAAGGAGTGACCGGATCCAAATCGCTCGGCAGTCATACCGACCCTCCGGCCCGAGGACGGATTGCGATGAGGAGGCCTGGTGGGAGCAGGGCAAAGAGAAGATTGTTTGGCACTGGCCTCGATTGAGCGATCGGCAGATTTCGCGTCTACTTTCGCTGGATTGAACCGATCTGGCCAACGGGTGTTTTGGCTACGGATCGCATCCTTAAACACTGCGTTTTTTAAAATTGCGAGCCTGAGATCTGCTCCACTCAGATTAGCCCGAGTCAGGTTAGCCTCAGTTAGGTTAGCCTCATCCAAGTTCACATGACTGAGGTTGACATTTTTGAGGGTTGCGTTACTGAGGTTGGCCCCCTTCAAAGATGCTTGTTCGAGATTGGCTCCGCTGAAGTTAGTTTCAGCTAGGTTGGCCCCTGCAAAATTTGCCCGATTCAATTTGGCGAAGGCTAGGCTGCCCCGTTTGAATTGAATTTGACTTAAATTTGCTCCACTTAAATCAACACCTGCGAGATTTGCCCCCGTCAGTAAGGCAGACCTTAGATTGGCGCCTGTAAGAATGACCCCTTGTAAATTGGCATCGCGAAAATCCGCTTTGGTTAAGTCAGCCCCACGTAGGTCAGCCTTACCCATATAGGTCCCTTTCAACGTAATTCCTCTAAAATTTCGTTCTCCCAATCGATATCTTTGCAACACCTGTTTGCAGTCACCAGTCTCCGTCTCTACAACCTTCATGCCCACCTGAATCGGATCGAAGCCCTCTGGAAAACGAGTCGTTTCACTGTAAACCGCACCTGTCAAAATGACTCGCTCGAGATTCGCTGTAGTCAGATCGGTACTCACCAGGTTGGCCATGGCCAAATTCGCTAGTGTCAAGTTGGCATCTTGCAGATTTGTACCTGCAAGATCCGCTCCCTTTAACAAAGCCTGCTTTAAATTAACTCCCTGTAGGTTATTGTTTTGCAGCGACGCTTCACTTAGATTTGCTCTAACTAAATTCGCATCCTGTAAATTGACATTTTTAAGGTTGGCATGCTCTAGATTAGCGCCTTGAAGTTCGATCTGTGAGAGATTAGAGTTTGAAATCTCGCTGTATTTCAGATCTGCCCATTGGAAAATAGCCTGCCTCATATCGACGTTATCTAACTTCGAATTTGCGAAATTTGAATAACAAAAGTCTGCATTGACTAAGGCTACTCTACTAAGATGTACGTGACATAAGGTAACTCTTTTAAAGCTACGTACTCCTGAACGATATTGATTTAGCAACTCATCCACTAACTCACTGTGGTTTTGGGACTTTGCATTGCCAGATATCGAGTACAACATTACTTTGCATGTATTCATAGATGGTCAAGATTAGCAAGTTATCAACCAGCCTAGGTACGTAGAAAGGCGGATGAATAGATAAAACTACTGGTAGTAAAGTGTGAAATCCTGACTAAGACTGCTCCCCTGTCATAATGGTTCTGACAAGGACTCCTTTCGATGGATTCAAAACGATTCAGCCCTTCTCGATCTGGCACAGAAGACAACCCTAATTCTTTTGTGTGAAACTCTGTTAAATAGATTGGGGAGTGACGTGCAATCGTGTTTTCAAGTCTGGAGGAAGATGTCAAACACTTTGCTTTGTTTATTTGCAGCCAATGGGGCATTGAAAATTATATTCGTTAGGTGTTGGATGCAGCTTTAATGGGGATGCTTACCTAGTTCGTAAGGTCCATGCCCCTCATTCTCTGACCCCGAACTGGCAAGTCACTTTCAATGTATGACCTGAGGATACAGAACACCTCTGCCAAACTTAGTATCAAGGGAAAAAGATAATGTCTCAAAGCTAGTTTTAACAATGATTACCTCTCAAACATTCTTTCTACTTAAATCTGTGTTTGCCCTAGTCGACGCATCGAGACTTCCGGAACACAGTAGCAGGCGACTCATGTCCCACAGAGCCTAAAATATCGCTGTTTCTAACTCGATGGGTTGTTCTCTGCTTGAGTTCTGCAAAACTAGATGCACGCTAAGGCTATGGCATAGCTCAAGGCCATCTCATTTAGAAAGCAGGACCGGGAAAATCACCGACATCAAAGAAACCACCGAAGAGGCGTTGCCAGGGAGATTTGTCACCTTCGTACTCGTAAACAGTGACTCCATCCTCAACAACCTTATCTTTGTATGTACAATCGCCATCGACGCATCTACGCTGACTCTCTTTACTTGTTGTACTACCTCCAGAAATTAAGCTAGCTACGTCATCTGGAATCTCTTGAAAAGGCATTACCTCTTCCGTATCGCTCCAGACGTGCTTTAAAAATCTTAATGTGCAAGACATAGTAGTATTACCTCACTTACTATATTCAATTGTAGACAACTTGACATCTGCCGTTCTAAGCGGGAGAACATATATTTTCTTTTTTTTATATATAACTGACTTGTTATTAAGATACGTAAAAGTAATTGCTAGAGATGAGGGTTCTTTAGGGATTGTGTGGAGGTGGCCAACAAAATTAGCACATTTAATTCAATTCAACACTTGGGATGCCGTACGAACCATGACAACAAGGACCTGACGGCTTCAGCAGCCTGTAAGACCTCTTTCCTTCTGAGATCCAATCGCCGAACCGATTTCTGAGGTAGTTCAAACTGAAAGCCAGGTCAAAAAACAGAAGTACGATCGACACTCCTCCTGCTGGCGATAAATCTCAACAGCTTCTTCCTCCGCCCACTCCCGATCTTTGCGCGCTTAACTAATGAGGATTTACGGAACTCTCAAATTTCTATATCGTCGAGCAAACTCAGTCAGCAACTCCCTACGCCAATCTCAACAATTTATTCAGGTAGGGTCATCAGCTCCAAAAGCATGAAAAAAATCAGCAATAAGGGTAGACGAAGTCTTCTGGTTCGTCGATGAGTCAGGGCAAAGGCGATCGCCGCTCCCACCATTATCAATAGAAGCCACATTGGAGATAGAACAAAACTTGGTGAAGACACTAACATCGACGCTTGCTCGATAAACTTCGAGACTGATATCTACAGCTATTGCCCCCTAAGCAATGACTGCCAGCTGTATGACAAGCAAGATTTCTGGATACCTCACATCAAGCAAACTGGTGGTGACAATATCTAGCAAATGTATTGGGCAACAACATCCCATTGGCTCAGAAACTTGCTGGCGTTGTTGCCCATCAATGCTCTCAAAGGTCGCACTCAACCTGAACGACTTTAGTTTTCAGAACTTGTAACGGTAACGAGAACGCTTTTTGCCTTTTCCTCCTCTATAGATGTCGTGTTTTAGTGGAGTCGTCCCGGATTTGGGATAGTCATCTTTTACTGGTTTAAAGGACCTCAGAACAGCTTTCAGCATCGTTTTAAAGCTGTCTGCGACTCGCGTAAAGACTGTTCGAGCTGTCATATGCCACCTACTTCGCATCGCTGCGTTGAGTCTCGTCAATTCCTAAAAGGAGGTTTCCGTTCTCCCAGTACGGAACAGCTTGGATGTCGCGGAGGGGGTCTCCTCTGTCCCCCACACCATCAGGCTAGGACAATTGTTTGAGTAACTTGTGAGGCTAACCGCCCGAGCGATCGCCTTGAGCTTGAATCGCAGTGATGGCCACAGTATTGACAATGTCCTCTACCGTACAGCCTCGACTCAAATCGTTCACGGGTTTTCTCAACCCCTGCAAAATTGGGCCGATCGCAATCGCCTTCGTTTCCCGCTGCACCGCTTTGTAGGTGTTATTTCCTGTATTCAAATCGGGGAATACCAAGACGGTTGCCTGACCCGCCACCTTCGACTCCGGCATCTTAGCCGCTGCGACGCTGGGGCTAACAGCAGCATCGTACTGTAGCGGACCTTCTAACATCAGTTCGGGACGACGCTGATGGGCCAGCTTCGCCGCTAGACGGACTTTGCCCACATCTTTCCCCTGCCCGGACTCCCCCGAAGAATAAGACAACAACGCCACCTTCGGCTGCAACCCAAATGCACTGGCGGTATCGGCAGAGGCGATCGCAATATCGGACAGCTGCTCTGCCGTCGGATTTGGGACGATCGCACAGTCGCCGTACACCAGCACTCGGTCCTCTAAGCACATAAAAAATACCGACGAGGCCGTTTTGACATGAGGGGCTGTTTTGATGATTTGAAAGGCTGGCCGGATCGTGTGTTGCGTGGTGTGGACCGCACCGGACACCATGCCATCGGCGTCATTCGAGTCAACCATCAACGTGCCGTAATAGGCGACGTCTTGACAGTACTCGCGGGCCGCTTCTGGCGTCATGCCTTTATGCCGTCTGAACTCGTAAAGAATCTGCGCGTAGCGATCGATTTTGTCACTCTGGGACGGATCGATGATGTGTAGGCGATCGAGGTTTAGGTCAATGCCGTGGCGGTTGATGACCCGTCTGTCTGATGGACTCGGGCTGACCCAGCAGTGTTAAGTCGGCAATTCCTCGCGACAACACAATGGATGCAGCCCGCAGGATGCGCGGATCGTTGCCCTCGGGCAAGACGATATGTTGTTTTGCTGCACCCGCTAGTTTGACTAGGCTGTGGGTAAACATCTTGGGGGTCATGCCCGTTGTTTGGATACGAGCAATGTTGTTCTCTAGCTGGCGTTTCGCCACGTGCTCTTCAAACAGTTGGATGAACAGTCGGATTTTGCGGTGGTTGTCAGCCACGAGCGGAGCACGCACCTCTTTGAGACGTGACGCCGTAGTGTAGGTGTCGTGGGGAACTGCCAGGATAGGCACTGCATCGGGAAGCCCTTCCACTAATCTTGCGATGGAGGGTTCGGGCTTGACCCCGGTGGATAACAGAAGTCCTGCCAGAGGAGGGTAGTTTACCGATCGGTGAGCTTGGATCGCCCCAACAATCACATCCCCCCGATCGCCCGGAGTAATCACGAGGGTGTTTTCTTCGAGCCAGTTGAGTGCATGTTGCATTTGCATGGCGGCAACGATGTAGTTGGCTACGGGGTGATCGAGGTGGCGGTGACCGTAGAGAATTTCTGCGTTCAGCTGTTCGGCCACATCGCGCACAGTAGGCCAACTGAGCGGGGGACTGTAAGGGATTGTGGCCAGGATGCAGTCAGCCTGGGCAAAGCATTCTTCTAGAGCGTCGCTGACGGCATCAAGCTGCCGAGGGTCGACTTTATTGAGCAGAATCCCAGCCACTTGGCAGCCTTTTTCTCGGTAGGCCTCGTAAGAGATTTGCACGGACATAATGGCTTCTTCTGCAGCCCTTGACTCTGCATTCCCCAGAATCAAAATGGGACAGCCCAGATTTCTGGCAATGTCTCGGTTGAGGTCGAACTCAAACGCCGAGCTCTGGCTGCTATAGTCCGATCCTTCGCAAAGAACAAACTTGCAGGTGCTCGCCAGAGATTCGTATTGTTTGATGACAATCTCCAGCACATCTTCAAACCGATTCTGACTAATCAATTCATCTGACTTTTCCCGTTAAGTTTGCTGGTTGGCCAATTTCCATCCCTCAACCAAGTCTTGTAATTTAGCCCATCCTTTCCAGAGCACCTGAATGCCGATGGGAGTTTTACGGCGATGCTCCAGATACCC
>JBFRWN010000050.1:0-16081 GCA_051439605.1 Synechococcus sp. | reverse complement strand
GTTCAAAGATGCCCTTGCAGAGTTAGTAGCTCTTCTCCCACAAAATTCCACAGCTTGACCGAGCCGTCCTCGCTAGCGGAGGCCACCGTATGTCCTTCCGGGCTGAAATTCTAGCTATAGACAGATCCAAGATGCCCCTGCAGAGTTAGTAGCTCTTCTCCCTCAAAATTCCACAGCTTGACCGTGCCGTCCTCGCTAGCGGAGGCCACCGACTGACCGTCCGGGCTGAAATTCGCGCTATAGACAGTTCCACGATGCCCCTGCAGAGTTTGTAGCTCCTCTCCCTCAAAATTCCACAGCTTGACCGTACCGTCAGAGCTGGCGGAGGCTACCGTCTCACCGTCCGGGCTGAAACTCACGCTCAGGACACTTCCGCGATGCCCCTCCAGCGTTTGCAGTTCTTCCCCCTCGACGGTCCAAAGCTCGATCGTGTTGTCAGGGCTGGCAGAGGCTAGTGTTTGCCCATCCGGGCTGAAACTCACACTCCTGATAGGCCCGCTATGCCCTTCCAAACGGTTTCTTTCTCGTCCCGAGTAAACGGCTTCGCTTAAAGATGCCACTCCTCGCCAGCGAACATCCCCATCCACCCCCTTCTCTTGTTCGAGCCTTTTTCCCAAACGAATGGCTGTGACCAATGACTCCAGTTCCAGGTGTGACACCAGCAAATTGTCGGTCTTCAGACTTTGTGCCAACAATGTCGCATTCAAACGAGCCCGCTCGGCCAAATCGCGATCCCGATTCGCCTGCCTCTTCGCTAACCAACCAAACACAGCCGCCCAAATCGCCACCGCAGCCAACAGCGTCATCCCCAGGGCAATACTTCTCGCCCGTTTTACTTGCTGCTTTCGCAGTCTTTCCTTCTCCTCCTGCGCCCGTTCCCGCTCCGCAAGCTTGCGATCCCTCGCCTCCACACTCTCCTGCAAAAACTCGATCGTGTCGTTAAACCCATCTGCATACCGACTCGCCCAAACCACCGTTGGCTGCTGCTCCCGCCGCCAGTTCAATGCCAAAGACAACTCCGGTTCCTGCAGCAAGCCTGCTCCACCTGCCCGATAGCGAGCCGCCTTATCCGTCAACCGCAGATATTCTCTGGCTGACGTTTTCTCTTCCTGGACCCACTCTTTCAGCCGTCCCCAAATGCGCATCAAACTCTCGTGGGAAATATCCACCATCGTCTCGTTCGTCAGCGGTTCCGGAACCGGTGGCATCAAAAACGAATTATTCGCCCCCCGAAACCGATCGACCACTCGACGAACTTCCTCCTCCGTCACATCCACCACTCTGGCGATCTCGCTCAGGGACGTTGGTCGCCGGATCTCGCGCCCATCCTGTCCCAGCTCCGTCAGCCGCTGAAACATCTGCTTGGCAATCTCTTGCTGCCGCGCCGTCAGCTTGTGCTCGTAAATGTCATCTGCGTGATTTGATAGCGCCGCTGACATCGTCCCAATCGCCTCGTAATGGCGCAGGTCCACAGGCTCGTCTCCCTCGCGATGCCCCTGCCAATAGTCCCAAGTGCGCATCAAGGCATGTTGCAAAACCGGCAGTCGATCCAGGTCATCCCTCACATCGTTCAACAGCCGCTGCACTAAACTCGGCGCAATTGTTTCGACCACTACCCCAATCGGCCCCTCGATCGCCAATCGCAGCTGGTCCCGCGTCATGCGCGGGATCAAATACTGACTGTCGTTAATCGCCTCCGGCAACCCCACAAACTGGGTACAATCCCCCAAAAAGTCTGAGCGCATGGTCAACACAACGTAGATCGGTTGCTGCCGCTGCTGCACCGCCCCCAACAGCAGCTTCACAAATGCCGCTGCTTCGTCCCCCGCCAGTTCACCGGCTTTACCTCGCCCCCTCTGAAAGCGGAACAGCTCCTCAAACTGGTCCACTACCAGCAACAGGTTTTCGTGCGGTTCCAACCTTGCCTGCCGCACTACCTCTACCAATCCCAAGCACCCCTGTTGCAGCGTCGACTCCACAAACAACGCCTGCAGGTTGGCATCTTCCTCAGACTCCTCTTCTTTCCCCAATACCTCTGGCTGATTTAACTCCAGTGCTAAATTCCGGATCGGCGATACTCCCGGTCGCATCACCGCTACACGCCAGTGGGACCCGGCCCCTTGTAAAAAGCCACTATAGATAGCTGGCAATAATCCCGCTTGTACCAACGAAGATTTGCCGCTTCCGGAAGGGCCGATAATCGCCACAAACCTGTGCTGCTGAAGTTTCAGCAGCAGCTCGTCCGCTTGTCCCTCGCGGCCAAAAAATAGATATTCTTCACCAAATTCAAAGGGGCGCAATCCAGGGAAAGGATTGAGTTGTTCCGTTACCTCTACCAAACCCCTACACCTCCGAGCTCTGATTTACATGGTCAATAAACGATTGCAGCGGCGGCAAAAACGGCACCTGCTCGCAAAAGGCTAAAACCCCCGGTACCGCCAACTCCAACTTGTTAGGGGTCATCGGGCTTGCCAGAAAGACCCCTTGAGTCAACTGCGATCGCTCCCCCAAAAAACACTTGCGCAATGCATTCAATCGCCTTTTAAGCCAAAACTCGCTGCCTTGACCGTAAAAAATCAACACTCCCTGCGCTCGCTGTAACTTCTGTTCCGAACTCTCCAACCCTTCTCCCGCCTCGTAATCGGGCATCAGCACCTTAAACTGTTGACTCAATAGGTCGTAAACCCGTTCCAACTCGGCGTCATCACAGTCCCATCGGTCAAAATCCAGATACACCACGGCTCGTTCCCCCCGCTTGCGCCCACTGACACTGACAGACACCGGATGTTCGATCCGCATGTGTACGAGCGTCTTTAATTCCTCCACCGGTGTTTGCAAGACATCTGCGTATCCTGGCAGCTGAGCCACCTCCGATGCCCAAACCTCTAGCTCGTGTGCCCCCGGCATCCACACCACTTGGGTAAACCCCGTCCGTTCCGCGACTTTCTTGGCGGCCAATTTCAGTTGCGTCCGCATGCGAGCGGTTTCAATCTGGGGCAACTGTGCCTCGAACGACTCCGTTAGATCTGCCGGACTAGATTCGCTGGCCAGCAGGTGCACGGACAAGTCACACTTTGCCAGCATGGCTCGAATCTCTGAGGAAAACTCGCTGGAATAGGGCAAAGGGCGATCGGGCAAGACCAGGTGCCCCGACAGCGCTAGATCTCTGCGCATCTGGTCCCTAACCGCTGACAATGTGCAGCAGGTCTCCGCTAAATACACCACTTTCCCAGAGGGAGGGGGCACAGGTTTCAGCTGACCACTGGTTTTGCTAGAAACGGGTTCGGAAGATAGCCCTTCTGACTTGAACTCCTGCAACAGCTTGTAAATGTCATACGCCAGCTCGTTGATAGTTTGGACAAACTTCAGTTCCATCTCCGGCCCAAATTCGCGTCCGTATTCCACCGGAACGTTGGCCGCATTTACCTCAAAAAACTCGTACCCCAGCAAAGGCTGTAGTTCATTGGGGTGTTGTTCTAGAGGAAGAGGGGTTTTGATGGCCTTGAAGATGCGGGATTGATTGCCCACTACTTTCACCCCCCCCGTTTGCGAGGCAGCCAGGCAAAAGTCATGTAATTCTTTTAAACACCAGTCCGATTTTACGTAGCTGGGGGTCAGCACCGAAATTAACAGGGCAACCTTGGGAAACTGTTCTTCAATCTCATTACTGAAGTAATCGTTTCCATGCAATTTTGGATCGCGCCAAATCTTTGGCCTCTTTCCCAATAGCTTCGTCAGTCGCTTTTCTAGTGCGTGATGAAAACTACTAACCCACCCCTCTCCCCCCTCAAGCGAGGGTTCGTTGTCAATATGGGCGTAGCTAATAAAAACATCATGCTCGAATGCCATAGAGAAAAATGGTGTGAAAGCCGCAACTATGGTGAAAGTCTGGAACCTAAATGGGGTAACCCGTGAGGTATCTTAATCCGTTCCGTTTCCCAACCCATGGCATACACAGACATTTTTCGGTTTCACCCCTCGCCTACCCCCATAGATCGCCCCTTGAACATCAGGCAGATAGCTCGCCATGACTGACAAGCAGCTGAACCATTACCTTTTCCAGCTATCGAGCGACGATCTAGAAAACCGGAAGCGATGGTACTCTCCTGCCGCTGAGGCCTACAGCCGGGCCAGACCGCTGTACCCCCCTGACGTCATCGATCGCGTCATGGAGGTGACCCAACTCTCCTCCCGTTCCCACATGCTGGAGGTGGGCTGCGGGCCGGCGACGGCAACGCGATCGTTCGCCCCCTTTGGCATCAACATGCTCTGCTTAGAGCCCAATCCAGAGTTTTTTCGACTGGCCCAACAGCACTGTCAGCCCTATCCCAACGTGAAGTTTGAGAACCTGTCGTTTGAAGAGTGGCCCCTTGAAGAAAACTCCTTCGATACGGTGCTGGCGGCCAGCTCCTTCCATTGGATTCCAGCAGAAATCGCCTACCCCAAAGCTGCGGATGCCTTGAAGGAGAACGGCCATTTAATCTTGTTTTGGAACAAAGAATTACAGCCGACGTTCGAGGTCTACCAATCCCTATCAAGTATTTATCAACGGTATGTGCCGTCCCTCGATCGCCACGAAGATAAATCGACTCAGATCGATGTTTTCCAACAGCTGGGGCATATCGTCCTAGAGTACCAGCGATTTACAGACTTAGTGTTTGGATATGTGGAATCCCAGATGACCTATCCGGTGGACCGCTATTTGATGCTGTTGAATTCTTACTCTCCCTATTTGCAGCTAGAGGCAGCGGTTAGAGATCGGCTGTTTGTTGCTCTCAAGGACACAATCGAGCGCGATTATGGTGGCAGGCTGCGGTTGTGGAACCTCTGTGGGTTTCACATTGCGCGAAAAATGAGTTAACCTCCGCAATCGGACCATTGACTAAGTTTTACATGCTGGTTGATGAGGACTCACCCAGAAGAAAACCCCTTTGCTGAGGAGTAGCAAAGGGGCTGAATAATTGTGAAGGTTGAGATTTTGTAAGAAAAGTTGTCTTGCGATTTAGCTAACGCCGAAGGCCGTGAACAGTAGAGCGGTCACTAGCAGCACTGCGGCAGCGCCTTGGCGGAGGTAGGCTTGCTGCTCCCAGTAGGTGGGGTAGGAGGCAACGTAAGCCTTGGGCATATCTGCGTAATTGTTGGTGACGCCGGTTTCATCGAAGCGATACATGGTGGCCTCCGAGAAGAATTAACCTGATGTAAATAAATGTAAACAATACTTTACAAAAATGCAACGTATTGGGCGAGATGCTGCTGTATTGAACAGTGGGAAAGTTACTGGCGAACCATTTTGCGCATGTATTTGAGGTGGCATTTGGCCGTCATGATTAGGCGTAAAGCCTTCTATTTAAGGGTTTAGGTCTTCTGTGGAGAGTGAGTACGAGCTATGGATAGTTCTCATTCTTGTTTGTTTACCTTCTGTAACAGAAACTCAGTTTGTTACAAAATCTCTCAGAATTGTTTGGTCAGCCTTCATTGCATTGGCTTTGCAATCGAGCGCCGTGCTTGATTCAGTCCCTCGACATCAAGCAGATGACAATCATGCTATCGCTTCCGGGTAGTCCGTTCGATCGCCCTTCAATCTCCGTGAGAGCATCGGGATGCAACCCCCAATCTCTGCAATTCCAATTAATACAAATGACTGGTGTCTCTCAATCCACAGGACCCCTCCGCTCCGTTGCGATCGCGATCGCCTGGGCGGTGGCGACTGCGATCGCCCTTGTCCTGACAAATGTGGTTCTAAATCTAACCAACCTGTCTTACGAGATGTGGATTGTCTTTCTGGTCGGTCCTTTTCTGTTGGGGGTCATGCAGTGGTTGGTGCTGCGTTGGTTTCTGCCCAGAGCTGGGTGGTGGGTGGTGTTGACGATAGTGGGGTGCGGATTGGGATGGGTCAGTGCTTTGGGGCTGGCTTTAGCCGTGGCTTCTCTGGCGGATGCCACCTCGATTTATCTGCCCATGTGGGTTCCGGAAGAACTCGCGTGTGGATGGGTGGCTGCGGTGGGAGGAGTCGCGATTGGTCTGGCGCAATGGCTGTATTTGCGCCGACATTTGCGACAAGCGGCGTGGTGGATAGTGGCTAGCGCCATCGGGTTGGCGATCGGGGGTGGGCCGAATTTATGTTCGGGTTTAGCTGTTTATAGCGCCCATAACTGGCCGCTGACATTGGCGGTGGGTGGATTGGCGGGAGGACTTGTTAAAGGGGGGACAATGGCTTGGTTGTTGCGGAAGCCAAAGTCTTTTGAAGGGGTGGGGTGAGGGGTGGAAATTGGCCAATCAGCAAACTTAACGGGAAACGTCAGGTATGGGAAACGGGGATAGCCCCACTATGTAGACTCAATCATTGCAGCTGGACAAGTGTCCCGTTTTGACATAAATAAGACACCCTTCATCACTGAAAGGCGTATGAACGCTTCCCGGTGGATTACGCAGCCAAGTTCCTTGGGGATACACCCCCTGCTCGTCTGCGAACACCCCCTCTAGAACAAAGATTTCTTCTCCGCCCCAGTGACGATGGAATTGGAAGGTTGTTCCAGGTGCCCATTTCACCAACGCTACCTGCTCGGTGTTGTGGGCATGTAGGGGAATCACATGCAAGCCTGGGACTAAACCGGGAGTCCAATCTGCCTTGTGCGTATCTACGACAACCCGCTGTCGATCCTCTGGATGCACCTGCCACAGTTTGACCAGGATGGTGCAACCCTCTTTGCTGTAGGGGGAGTGGCTGGAACCCACTGGATTGCGCACGTAAGTGCCCGGACTATAGTCACCCCGGTCGTCAGAAAAAATGCCGTCCAGCACCAAAAACTCTTCGCCGCCTCCATGGGTATGAGCTGAAAAGTAACTGCCGGGAGCATAGCGAACAATGGATGTGGCGCGAGCGACTTCATCTCCGTCTCGGTCCAACAGGCGCCGCTGTACCCCTGCCATCGGAGAGTCCTGCCAGGGTAGGTCTTCGGTAAAGACGACAGCCCGTTCTGTTAGATCGGCATTGAGTTTCACGATTGACCTCAGCAAATTTCTAGACATCGTTCGAGGATTGGCAGAGAGGTTGCACTTGATGTAAGTCTGCACACCCCTCCAATCTTGTCTTTTAGGTGTATTGATTTCGACCCGCCATGACACCACTGTCCACATCCTATATCGCACCGGTGACCCAATCTGCTTTCTCAGAAAGCAAAAAGGCGATCGCTTCTGCTACATCGGTCGGGGTACCGACACGACGTTCGAGAACGATTTGCGCTACAGCCTTACCAATGAGATCGTTGCTGAATTAAATGATAAATAATCTATTCGGCTTGTAGGGTGTTGTGGCGAATGCTCTCTACCCGACTTCCTTCTGTACCTGTAGATCGACGATAAATTCCTAATCGAGGCCTAACTTGCTGCAATTCAGGAGGCACTTCGTGGAGTTCTTCGTGACTACCGAGAACCAAACTCCCTCCAGGGAGAAGGTGCCGAACAAGCCGTTGCAGAACTTTGAGCTGTAAGGGGAGATCGAAGTAGGTAAAGGCAAGATTGCGACAGAGGAGCAAATGAAATGAGCCCTCAGGGCTTTGCGATCGAAGATCTTGCTGGAGAAATTCAATGCCTTCTCGAAATTCTGCTCGGATGCATAACTGCTGCTGGGACAAGGTAAAAGCTCGCAAAAGCCACTCGTGAGGGAAATCCTTGAAGCTGCCGAACGGATAGCAGCCGATGCGAGCTCGCTCTAGTAGATTCGCATCTACATCGGTAGCGACAATGTGTAGGGCCAGATTTGGAAAATGCGACTGCATAGATAAGGCCCAAAGAATATTTAGCGTGTAGGCTTCCTCCCCCGAGGCACAACCCGCGCTCCAACAGCGCAGTTCGTTCTGCTTGTCTGCGATCGCCATCCGAGCCAATTCTGGCAAAAGACTTTGCCGTAGGTAGTCGAATACAGCGCGATCTCGATAGAAGCGTGAGATGGTAATGCGACAGTAGCTATCTAAGACGTCCCACTCGTTAGGGTTAGCGGCAAGATAGGCACGATAGGCTGTAGTGTTTGGGAGATTCAGCTGGTGCAGGCGACGTTGGAGCCGCTTGCAAACTTGTTTGCGTACTTTACGAAAACCAGGCCAATGCATCTGCAGCTGAGGCAAAGCCCACTGCAAAAAACAGATGCACTCCCGATCGTTCATAGGATAGTAGAAGGTTTAAAGTGTCGAGCAGTAGGGTAACACTCCCAAACCAGGCAAACCCTCTCAAGTGATTGTTTGGCAAAGGATTGAGACTGTGGCGAGATCGAAACAACAGGTGTGAAATGCTCGATCGATGGCTGGCTGGCGGCAGCGAGAAACAGAACGGCAGTCCTCGCGAAACGCTTTCGTTGCTGGACGCGATCGCCATAACGGTGGGGATTGTCGTTGGAGTGGGCATCTTCAGAACGCCCTCGATCGTTGCTGCTAATACGGAGACAGCAGCGGGATTTCTGTCGATCTGGGTTCTAGGGGGAGCCATCTCCCTAATTGGAGCGCTGTGTTATTCAGAACTTGCAAGTACTTATCCTCATTCTGGTGGGGAATACCGGTATCTATCGAGCGCTTACGGCAAAGATGTTGGCTGGTTGTTTGGTTGGGCGCGACTGACAGTCATTCAAACGGGTTCGATCGCTATTCTGGCGTTTGTCTTGGGTGACTATAGCACGCAGCTATTCCCATTAGGACCCTACAGCTCTTCGATTTATGCCACTGGAGCGATTGTCTTGCTAACCATCCTCAATGGTGTCGGCATCGAACACAGCAAGGGGACCCAGAAGCTACTGACTGCGGCCAAGATCTTGGGACTGCTGTTGGTGGTCTTTACTGGGCTGGTGTTCGGTTCAGCGTCACATGCTGAAGCCAGTGCGGTTTCTGCTGCTTCCTCAAGCAAACCGTCCTACGGACTGGCTGCCATCTTTGTTTTGCTCACCTACGGCGGCTGGAACGAAGTAGCTTATCTTTCGGCAGAACTCTGTGACCCCAAACGGAATACCGTCAGCACTTCAATCTGGAGTATTGGCATTGTTACAACAATTTTTTTGTTGGCTAACCTGGCTTACCTGAAAGGAATGGGATTGGCGGCAATTGCCCAATCGGATGCGGTGGCAGCAGAGTTGATGCGACAGGTAGCAGGACAGACAGGAGCGCGGTTTGTGAGCGTACTGGTGGTGGTCTCGGTTCTCGGGGCCATGCACGGCACTATTTTGACGGGGGCCCGCAGCATTTATGCAGTCGGGCAGGACTTTTCAGCGTTTAGCATCCTCGGGCGCTGGCACGTTACCAAGCAAACCCCCATACCCGCCTTAGTTGTGCAGGGTCTGCTGGCATTGCTCTTGGTACTTCTCGGCACCCTCACGCGGACCGGCTTCGAGACGACGGTGGAATTTACTGCGCCAGTGTTTTGGTTTTTCCTATTCCTAACAGGGTTATCGCTCTTCGTTCTGCGGTGGCGAGACCCGGAGCTGCCGCGCCCGTTTCGGGTTCCCCTGTATCCACTGGTGCCGCTGCTGTTCTGCTTGACAAACGCTTACATGCTGCAGGCCAGTTTGGCTTATACGGGATGGGGAGCACTGGTGGGGATGGTTGTGCTGGCGATCGGATTACCGGTTCTACTGGTCGCGCGTTGGGTTGAGGGCACCACTCAAACGTCCGATTGACCTCATTCCTCAACTAAGGGGACGAACCGCACCGGCAGCGATCGCTCTTCCACCAATCCATCTGGGGTCTTTTCCAGCACTAAGAGTTCTTGAAACCAAGTTCCGACGGGGATGACCAGCTTCCCACCAGCAACCAATTGTTCGATCAGAGGTTCGGGGATGCGATCGGGAGCTGCTGTTACGAGAATGGCATCGTAGGGAGCGTGCTCTTCCCATCCCAGATAGCCATTTCCCTGTTTGACAAACACGTTTTGATATCCCAGTTCTGCCAGCCTAAGACTGGCTCGCTCCGCTAGCTCGGGCACAATCTCGATCGTGTAAACCTCTTTAGCCAGTTCCCCCAAAATGGCGGCCTGATAACCCGAGCCCGTGCCAATCTCCAGCACAATATCTGTCGCTAAAACCTCGGCAGCTTCGGTCATGTAAGCCACAATATAAGGCTGCGAAATCGTTTGTCCTTGACCAATCGGTAACGGACGATCCTCGTAAGCAGAACGAACTTGCGACTGCGGAACAAATTTGTGGCGGGGTACCTTTGACATGGACTCCAGTACGGCTTCATCCTGGATACCGCGAGCACGGAGCTGTTGTTCGACCATTTCGGTCCGCTGCTGTTCGAATTGAGTAATGGAAAACGATTCTGTAGGTCCCCGATCGTTCGAGATTCGACCATCAGCACAGGCGGGGAGTCCCAAGAGAAATGCCCCTATGAGAAGCAAAGCTAGAGCTAACGACATGACTGTTGCTTGCATACTCAATCTCTCTGGAGAATTCTCCAGCTCCTCGGATAGAAGAAACTCCTCCAATGTCTAAGCCTAATACTAAATCCAGATAGGCATAACCCTGAGTTAAGAGATTCAATCATACTGTTGCTATGAAGAGCAAATAAGGGTTGGGAACGTACTATATTTGGAGGTTACAGAAAATCAAAATTAATGGGAAAGTATTTAGTAGTGCTTTTCTTGAAATTGTTGATACTGACAGGACTCATTTCACTTT
This sequence comes from Synechococcus sp., assembly GCA_051439605.1. GTDB lineage: Bacteria > Cyanobacteriota > Cyanobacteriia > Thermostichales > PCC-7336 > PCC-7336. The sequence continues at coordinate 5,424 of JBFRWN010000050.1, read as the reverse complement.
CAGCCCAAATTTATTTTCCTTAGTCAAAATTTAGAGGTAAGCGTCCTTAGCTGGTGTGAATGAAAAGTAGAATATCTCTTGTGGTGACTAATGTAAAGTCGTGGAACGCTTACACAAGTTTAGGCTGTAGCGATACTATAATTTTTTTCACTTCCAAGTTCGTTTAGTGGGGGCCTCTCCGTACAACAGTCTGATACATCTCTGACGAAATCGTAGATCTGACATTTTCAAGCCGATTAAGAGCAAAATATCATCTAAGCAATTCAATTGATTGTATTACTATTGTGACTGAAATTCTGCAGCTACTGATTTATGGTGTTGTCTTGGGTAGCATCATCTCCTTAGGAGCAGTGGGGGTTTCGCTAACCTTTGGAATTTTGCGTTTTGCCAACTTCGCTCACGGAGATCTGATTTCATTAGGAGCGTATTTTGGCTTTACATTCATTTCAATGGCGGGCTTCCCCATTTGGCTGGGTTTGGGGTTAGCTTCTATCGCAACGATCGCAGCAGCTTTAGCCACAGACCAGCTCGTCTACCGTTACTTGAGACGACGTCAACCTGTCATTCTGCTGATCTCTTCGTTTGGAATTGGGTTAATTTTGCGAAGTTTAATTCAGCTCGTTTGGGGACCCAACAACCAAGTTTATCGGTCTGGCATTCAGCTGCCTTGGAGTATTGCTGGACTGCGCATTAAACCCGATCAAATTGTCATTGTGGTGGGAGCTCTGGTCCTAACGATCGCGTTACATTGCTTTTTACAGTACACCCGCATGGGCAAAGCGATGCGAGCAATGGCAGATAATGTTGATTTGGCTCAAATCACCGGTATCGACACCGAGCGTGTGGTGATGTGGACATGGGCGTTAGGTGGGTTGACGGCCTGTGCGGCCGGAGTATTTTTGGGGTTAGATACCCGTTTGCATCCCACAATGGGATGGCGCTTGTTGTTACCGATATTCGCCGCCGCCATTTTAGGGGGTATTGGTAAGCCCTATGGAGCGATCGTGGGAGGATTAGTTCTCGGGATCGCCACAGAGCTCTCATCGCTGTTTATTTCACCGGCATATAAATCGGCGATTTCGTTTGCCATTTTAGTCTTCATGCTCATTGTGCGCCCAACGGGGCTATTTGGAGGACGATAGATGAGTTTGCCTGGACTCGTGAATTACGTCGTCTTTTTTCTCACGTTGGGGAGTATTTACGCCATCATCGCTTTGGGACTCAACATCCAATGGGGATATACGGGAATTCTCAACATCGGCATTGGAGCGTTTTTTGCAGTCGGGGCATATACAACTGCAATTGTGACGACCCCTGCTAGCAGCAGCTACATAGGCGGGCTGGATATGCCCTTCTGGGTGGGCCTAATGTCCGCGATGGCGGTTGCGGGGACGCTTGCGCTTGCCATTGGCACCATCACTCTGACGTTGAGATCGGACTATTTGGCGATTGCCACCATTGGGCTGGCAGAAATTGTGCGGTTGATACTCAAAAACGAAGCATGGTTAACCAACGGAGTGAGAGGAATCGCTGGCATCCCCAAGCCTTTGTCTGGATTGATGCCGGGAAACGATGCTGTCATTTATCTTCTGATGGTATTGGCCCTCTTAGCTGCGATCTATTGGTTCAGCGAGCGAGCGTACCGTTCACCATGGGGGCGAGTGCAAAGGGCCATTCGAGAAGATGAGCTGGCCACGTTAGCGGCCGGAAAAAGTGTCTTGAAGTTTCGCATGCAGGCATTTGTGCTGGGCTCGATGGCGATGGGCTTAGCAGGCGGATTGTACGCCCACTTTGTCTCGTTTATCAGTCCCGAAGCGTTTCAGCCCGAGTTTGTCACGTTTATCGTTTGGGTCATGCTAATTGCTGGGGGAAGTGGCAATACTCGGGGAGCCATTTTGGGGGCGTTTGCCATCTGGGGAATCTGGTCCGGCACTGAATTTTTCACCAATTTATTGCCCATTGCATGGGCCGCTCGTGCAGGTGCACTGCGCCTATTGCTAATTGGAGTGCTGTTGCAGGTGATATTGCTAGCTCGACCACAAGGCATTCTTCCCGAAAAACCCCCAAACCCTTTGGTTAAGTCTTTCCCCAAAGACGATCGTTGACGATTGCAGAGACAACACATGCGGACCCGTTGTCGGACCGGCTTGAAATTGTGGAAACGTCGATCGCTTCAACACAGGTATCGCGACCTGACTGAAATAGCAACAGCTATCGGTTAAATATCGGGCTCAAAAACTTTGACAGTGACGATTTCTCCCCCCTCTATTTCCCAGTGTGCGAACGTACCGGCAACATCGCCCGCTTCGTTGAGGTTGACATTCCCGGATGCTCCGACGTAATCGATGTCTTCACCCGCCGCGATCGCTTCCAATGCCTGTTCCCACTCACCAGGCAAAATCTCGGTGCCTGGGGGATTGGCGACATCCCGAAGGGCATCTCGAATCGCCTCCCCTTCAGTGCTGTCAGCTTTTTCAATTGCCAGCGCCAGCAACATCGTGGCATCGTAGGCAGAATCGATAAAGGGCTTAGGAGGTAGCTCGCCGTAGGACTCTTCGTAAGCCGTAACAAAGGTCTGGTAGGCGGGGCTATCCGTTAGCGCTTGCGGGGCCGTCCCAAATACACCGTCGAGAAATTCCTCCCCAATCGCATCAATAATTTCTGGTGCTTGCATGCCGTCAGAAAAGACGAAGGTATCGAAAAACCCTTCCTCTAGGGATTGCTTCAAAATGGTGACACCATTTTCTGGATATCCAAATAGCACGAGTCCGTCGGCATCATGACTTGCCAATTTCGCTAGCTCACCCCTGTAGGAAGCATTGCCCTGCTCGTAGGGGGCAGTTCCTGCGACCGTGCCACCTAAATCTTGAAACGCCTTAGCAAAACTGTCTTTCAATCCCTCTCCGTAATCGTTGTTGATGTAGATAATTGCCAGGTTATCGAGTCCCTTCTCCCGAGTAATCTGAGCGAGTGCGACCCCTTGAAACGCATCGGAAGGAACAGTCCGAAAGAGGAAATCTCCATCATCCAGTTCGCTAATCAGAGGGGACGTCGAAGCCGGGGAAATTAGAGCTATGCCATTTGTACTCGTAACACTGGCGGCCACTGGAATTGTATTGCCACTGGAGAGGGCTCCAACAATCCCCACAACTCCTTCAATGGAAACCAGTTTCTGGGCTGCATCGATACTGGGCTGAGCGGCAGTTTGGGTATCTCCCACCTTGACGGTTAACGAGCTGCCCATCACCCCCCCAGCATCGTTAATTTGGGTTAAAGCCAGCTGAATGCCGTTTAAAGAGGTCTCACCAAAAGCTTGCAGGTCCCCTGTCATGGGCAATAGAGCTCCCAGATCAATTTCGCCCTCTAAAGTGACGTCTGGAGCAGAGAGAGAACTTTCAGCTTCAGAGGGCTCGCTGTCGCTAGCTGGGGGGCCCCCGCAAGCCACCAACACCGCTACTATCAAGCTAGAGAATCCCAGCAAAGTCCAGCAGTTATGTGTAGTTCTTCGATATACAGCCATTGAAACCTCTACGGCGTCGACGATTGAACTGCTATTGCAACGTTTTCATATAGCCAGCTTCGGGTCTCTCTGTTACCCGCTGGACACGTTCCGCTTGTAAGAACCAATGATATTTGTTGACCTCTATTGTGGGACGAACTAACGGTCGGTCGTTAAGATAAATTTATCTACTGCTTCTTCTTCAACTGTGCTTCAGATTGATAATATCTCCAAGTCATTTTCCGGATTCCATGCCTTAGAGGGCTGTTCCTTCGAAATTGGTGCGGGCGAAATTGTTGGGTTGATCGGTCCGAATGGAGCAGGAAAAACTACGCTTTTTAATGTAATTTCGGGATTTATCAAGCCAGAAAATGGTTGGATTCTTTTCGACCGTCAAGACGTGACAGGTTGGTCTCCTCACCGATTATTTCAACAGGGTTTGGTGCGAACGTTCCAAATACCTCGAGAGTTTGGCCGTATGACGGTACTGGAAAATCTCATGCTGATTCCTTCGAAACAAGTAGGGGAGAACTTGTTATCCAGTTGCTTGCAATGGAAAAAAGTCAAGGACCGCGAACGAGAGGTGATGGCCAAAGCTGAGGCTGTTTTAGAGAATCTGAACCTCACTCACTTGCGAAGCGAGTTAGCAAAGAACCTTTCCGGAGGCCAAAAAAAACTTCTGGAATTGGGCCGCACCATGATGGTAACTCCCAAAGTGGTCTTGTTGGACGAGCCAGGTGCGGGGGTGAACCGAACGCTTTTGAGACAGCTTAGCGGAGTTGTCAAGCAACTCAACGCTGAAAGAGGCCTAACCTTTTGCATCATCGAACACGATCTCGATTTAGTCGCTCGCTTGTGCGATCGCGTCATTGTACTGGCTGAGGGCAAGGTGTTGGCTCTCGGGACGATGGAAGAAATCCGTAGCAACGATGCAGTCAGAAATGCCTATCTAGGCATGAGTCACCTGTCAGACGCACAACTATTGGATTAGGAGAAATCGTCGATGGCCCTTCTTGAGTTTTGCCACGTCTATGGCGGGTACGGAGACGTGGATATTTTGAAGGGGATCGACCTCACAGTTCATCACAAGGAGATGGTGGTGATTATCGGTCCCAATGGAGCTGGGAAATCCACTGTACTCAAATCCTTGTTTGGCTTGGCCACTGTTCGCGAAGGGAAAATCCTGTTTGAAAATCGCGATATCACCAGATTGAGGAGCGATCGCCTCGTACAGTCAGGCATTTGCTACGTTCCGCAAACCAACAACGTGTTTCCCACTCTTTCCGTACAAGAAAATTTAGAGATGGGAGCATTTATCCGCACTGACGAGTTTGGCAGTCAGATCGATCGAATCTACGAGTTATTCCCCGATTTAAAAGAAAAACGACAGTCCGCTGCGGGCAATTTATCGGGGGGGCAGCGTCAAATGGTTGCGATCGGTCGAGCCTTAATGGTCGAACCCAAGCTTTTGTTGCTGGATGAGCCAACAGCAGGTTTATCCCCTCTTTATGTGGACCAGATTTTCGAAGTTATCCACGATATTAACAAGAGTGGGATCGGTATCTTGATAGTGGAACACAATACACAACAGGCATTGTCAATTGCTCATAGGGGCTACGTTCTCGCAATGGGAGAGAATCGCTTTGAGGATACCGGACCCAATTTGCTGGCTAATCCCCAAATTTCAAAAATGTTTTTAGGTGGCTGATGGGTTGTGTTTGTCGGGTAGAGGGGGTTGAGTCGTTTTCAAAGTATTGACAAGCTAATTGCTTTGGCACCCATGGCTAGGCAGTGTAAGGCTTAGAGGATGAGTATCAGTTATAAAGAATCTCGTTTCCCCAGCGAGATCGTCTTCTACTGCGTCTGGCTGAATTACACCTTTCCTCTGAGCTCCAGAGATATTGAGAAGATGATGCTCTTTGTTG
>JBFRWN010000049.1:0-8251 GCA_051439605.1 Synechococcus sp. | reverse complement strand
TCGATAGAATTAGCCCCTAATGCAAATTCTGGGGCTACTTGAAAGGAAATATAGGCTTTCGAGGCTCTTGTTCCCCTTTCCCGAGCCGGGAGAGGGGCTAGGGGAGAGGGCCATCGAACTCAGGTTGGTTTAGAACATCCATTAGTTGTTTGGAATCGGTAACCCATCCAAAGATTGTCTGAGTCATCTGTACCGTTACCCGATGAAACTCCGGCACAAATGACGCACAGCAATCCTCCACCAGCATGCACTCGTAACCCATATCGTTCGCCGATCGCAGTGTCGTATGTACGCAACATTCCGTTGTCACCCCAGCGAATAACAACTGTTGAATGTCCCGCTGCCGCAAAATCAAATCCAGATCCGTCGCCACAAATGCCCCTTTCCCTGGCTTATCCAGCACAATCTCCCCAGATAGCGGTTGCAACTCATCCACAAAATCGTGACTTTTTGAGCCTCGAACCAACAACCGCCCCATCGCTCCCTCGTTGCCAATTTCCGCCTGTTGGTGCTTCGATCGCGCCAACTTATGGGGGGGACAGTCGCTTAAATCGGGCCGATGACCTTCACGAGTATGAATAATCGTCACGGGTGTTTGTCGCAGTGCTGTCAGCAACCGTTGGAGCGGGTGAATCGGCTTCCGAGTTTGGCTGACATCAAACCCCTTGCGATCGCCCCACCCCCCCAGACTGCAAAAATCATTTTGCATATCGATAACCAACAGCGCCGTCCGATCCAACGTCAGCGTCAGCGGATAGGGTCGAGCCGGAACAACAATTTGAGTCATAGGACGAACGGAAAATAACGAGTTAGCGAACGGACGTCTGAGGCATTTTCTCCACAGGCAACTCGTAATCTGTAGCCCCCAGTTTCGTCACTCGTCGTCGGCGAAATTCCGCTCCGAGTGCGCTTAAATAGCGCTCGCTCCATGGCGGGGCAACCATCGTAATTCCGGTAGGCACCCCATCACTTTGAAATCCATTAGGAACGGCGATCGCTGCTAAATCCAATAGATTCAAGAAATTGGTGTAGTACCCCAAGTTGAAATTCGGGCTTACCGGATCCTGTTGAATCTCTGCCAGGCTGTAGGCAGTACCTGCAGTGGGCACGACAAAAACATCGATTGTAGTCCACAGGTCTTGCAACTTCCGCTGCAGGTCAGCCAATCTGTAATGATCGCTAAACGCTTGATGGGCCGGAATCTGTTTTGACGCCAAGATAATATCCGTCGTCACAGGAGTGGCGCTATGGGGATGAGATTCGAGAAATTCACCGACTGCGGCATACCGCTCGGCGGCCCAGGCTCCTTGAAACAGCAAGTCATTGACCTCTAGGAACGGGGAGTAATCGATCTCGACGCACTGACCTCCCAGCTTGGTGAGGGTGGCGATCGCCTCGCCGAAGAGTTGCTCTATCTCTCGATTGCCAAAAAAGTTTCGATGTTCTTGAGTTGGAACCCCAAATTGAAAAGATTGGCCAGCCAGAAACTGCTGCCATTTTGCAGGGGGTAGCTGTTCCGGTCGGGAAAATGGATTGAGACAATCGAATCCTTTCGCGACATTTATTACATCCAAAGCGTCCTCAGCCGTTAAAGCAAACACCGACACGCAATCGAGGGTACGGCAGGCCGGCACCATGTGGGATGTACTCAGCAAACCACGCGTTGGCTTTAATCCGACGACGTTATTAAACCCGGCGGGTATCCGCCCCGAGCCACCCGTGTCTGTTCCGATGGCAAAGGAAACCAGTCCAGTAGCCACCGACACTGCTGCCCCAGAACTCGATCCGCCTGTAATGTATTCCGCATTGAAAGGGTTAACCGGAATGCTATATCCCGTGCGTGTCCCCACTAAACCAGTGGCAAATTGATCGAGATTGGTTTTTCCCAAATAGATTGCACCCGCATCCAGCAATTGCTGAACGGCAGGATTGGTGTGCTGAGCAATATAAGCGAAATCCGGACAGGCACAGGTTGTTGGGGTGTCTTTTACATCAATACAGTCTTTGACGCTAAACGGGAATCCCCACAGTGGCATTGCTTTTCGTTCAGTTTCACTGCGGTCTTCTAGCCACGAAGCCCTGGCAATCGCAGTTTGACTATCTACTACTGAAGTCCATATTCCATCCTCTCCATTTGACTCAATACAGTTCAGGATTGCACGAACCAATTGGGATGGAGATAGCTCTCCAGAACGGTAACGAGATCTCAATATAATGTGGTTGAGGCAACCAATTTCATCGCCCATTAGAAATCCTTGTTGTGCACAAATATGCTGATTTGAAAATATCGTTTTGGCAACTGTTTATTTCAATATTAAAAAATATTATTTAACTTTGCCAAAATCGTAATACTTGAAACTCTGTATTTCTAATATCAAATATAGAAGATCTGTTCGGAGAAAATCTGCCCAACCTCATCAATTTCTATGCACTATCTATTTATTATACAAAAGCATGAAATACGATCCTTGGACCAATAACTTATTGTTATAGCCCCATAGAAGGTTGCTATTCTCAGAATCTAATAACTGTGTCCGAGAGTACAAAAGCGCCAGTAATACCACCGTTAATTATTAGACATCAGGTTTGATAGTGACTCTTTGAAAAAGGGAGGGTGAGAATGAAAACTCAGCTTTCGAGAAGAACCCTGTTCGGGATTTCAAGTGTTTTTATAGGGGTATTGGCTTCGGCGCTATTACCCGGCCAAAGTTTTGCCGGCGAAAAAATTCGAGTGGGGTACCAAACTGGCGATATCAACAACGTCACAATGGTGGCCTATAACAAAGGGTATTTCGAAGCAGCTGGGCTCGATGTTGAACTCGTTCCCTACTCCTCGGGGGGCTCGATGGTGCCCGCTTTGGCAGCAGGGGAAGTGGATGTTACTTGGTTCTTCCCATTCCCCTCTCTGTCCGCCTACGCTCGCGGTATCGATATCGAAGTGTTCTTACTCGATCACTCTCCAAAAACCGCTGAACGTCTAATTGGCGATGTCAATTCAATTGATGAATTAGAAGGGTCGAGTATTGGAGTCACGTTTGGGACTTCCGGTCATCACTCCCTCCTAGCTGCCCTATCCCAGGAGGAGCTAACCCCTCAAGATGTCACACTTGTCAATTTGGCTCCTGCTGACATGGCCCCAGCCTATTCAGCCGATCGCATCGATGCGGCATGGACCTGGGAACCGGCGGCGGGTGCATTGAATGAGTTGGGGGGGACCGATATTGCCACAGCCGATTCAGTCGGTGCGTTTGCAGTCGCTCTGTGGGCAACTCGAGGGGAGTTTGCTGAAGAGAATCCCGAGGCAATTCAGCAATTTATCGCAGCCTGGGACAAGGCCCAACAAGACTATTTAGCCGATCCGGCAGCAGGGCAAGTCTACGAAGCAGAACGCTTAAATTTGTCTGCAGAAGAGTTTGCTGCCATGGTCGATCGCCAGGGTTCAGAAGTCTTGCCGATCGAAGATCAGTTAACGGATGACTGGTTGGGGATGCCGGGTGCAGCGGAGAATTCCGCTCTCTACGAAGCTTATGAAGAGTATGCGGTGTTCTTAGAGGAACAAGGGCGAATTGATTCTGCCCCTGAAAATATTGCTCCCTTGATCAATTCCTCTTACATCGCGGAATATCTGGAATCTCAGTAGCACAGCCTGTCCTCTTTAATTGGCAGAGACTACTTGCTTGGAGCACCCTACACAATGCCAGACGGCTCAACTCGTCACACACCTCTAGCTCGCCCGGAAATTGCACGCTTATCCCCCGAACACTCTCGTTTTGGAGATACAAAAGAGCGAGACATGATTCGCCTAACTAACGTGTCCTTCGGATACAAGCAAGGCGAACCCATTCTATCCGGGTTGAATCTGAGCGTTCGGCAGGGGGAGTTCCTAACGTTACTCGGGCCATCTGGCTGTGGAAAGTCCACCATTCTCAATTTGATTGCAGGATTTCATCAACCGAATTCCGGGCATATCGAACACAGCGGTCGAACCATTAACGGACCGGATGCCAGTCGAGGGGTGGTTTTTCAGGGGAATGCTCTGTTTGACTGGATGACAGTGGCCGAAAATATCGCCTTCGGGTTTCGGTTTCAAAAGATCTCCGAAGCAATTCGGGCCGAACGGGTTCAATCCATCATTCAATTAGTGGGATTGGGGGGAAGCGAATCGAAGTACCCTTACGAACTCTCGGGGGGGATGCGCCAGCGGGTGGCAGTGGCTCGTTCGATGGTGATTCATCCAGAAATTTTGTTAATGGACGAGCCGTTTGCGGCAGTGGACGTGCAAACCCGAGAGGGGTTGCAGGAGGAATTGCTCAAACTGCAGGAGCGCATCGGGGGGACGGTCTTGTTCGTCACCCACAGCATTGAAGAAGCGGTGTTTCTCAGCGATCGCGTGATTGTGATGGGCGACCGGCTGGGGCAAATCGAACGGGAATTTGACATTCACCTACCGTTGCCGCGTCATTCAAACCTGAATCGCGTATCTGACGAATTTAGTTTGTATCGCAAGCAAATCTACTTGACCATGACCGGCGATCGATAAGCTCGATCGCCATTAGAGCATTCTTCCACCAGTTCAAGCTTTGCTAGAGGATCGCCCCATTGACCGCCATTCGACCTAGAACATTCACGAGATTGAAACGACTGCAGATTAGCGATCGCGCTATTACCCTGACTATTGCGACAATCCTGCCAATCGGGATTCTAATTCTGTGGGAAATCACCACGCAAATGGGGTGGATTAAGGAGCTGTTTTTACCCAGCTTGTCGGGGATCGTGAACGAATTTTTCGTTATCGTATCCAGAGGATATGCCGGTCATCCTTTAGCTAAACACGTCGGAATGAGCCTGTTTCGTGTGTTCACAGCCTTTTTCTTGGGGTCGTTTATCGGCACCTGTCTGGGGCTGCTGATGGGCCATTACAAATACGTCAAAGCAGCGTTCTATCTGATCACCGAACTGTTGAGACCTATCCCGCCACTGGCTTTCATCACGCTATTTATTCTGTGGTTTGGTATTGGCGAAGTATCAAAAATCCTGATCATTTTGTACGCCGGGACTTTAATCGTGATGATTAACACGATCGCCGGAGTGCAAGCCTGCCCGAAGGAAAAGATTCTGGCGGCAAAGACATTGGGAGCTAATGACTTTAATGTATTTTGGTTGGTGATTTTACCTGCTGCGCTGCCCTATATCTTTACGGGTATGCGGGTGGCGCTGTCGGTCGACTTCGGGATTTTGGTGGCGTCGGAACTCTTAGCGGGAGATGTAGGTGTCGGCTTCATCATTCAGGATGCCAGCACGTTTTTTAATGTGAAAGCCTTATTCGTCGGCATCTTCACGATCGCCTTTTTCGGGGTCACCTTCGATTTTGTATTGCGCAATATCTCCCGACGTATCGTGCATTGGGAAGGGAAATAGCGCCAGCTTCAGTAAAGACTTTTATTTTGAATCGAGTGAATTTAGGAGACTGACATGGTTGGCACGCTGAATCAATCCGATCTGGAACAGCGGGTGTTGGATGCGATCGATCGCGAAAGCTGTTTGGATCTGATTTCGACGATGGTGCCCATCGGTCAGCCCGTTTGCTCCAGCTCCATCGACCCCGAATACCCCCCTGCTCGCGAAGAGGATATCTCCAACTTTATTGCCGGATATCTCGAGTCCATTGGCTTCTCGGTTCAGCAGGTATCGAAAATGGAAGGCCGCCCCAATGTGGTGGCCAACTGGGATGACGGTCGCCCCGGCCCGACGGTGATTTTGAACGACCACATGGATACCTATCCGGCGGGGGATCCGAACGAGTGGGTGCACAGCGGCCGCAATCCCTACAACCCCACGCTGAAAGAGGATCGCTATCTCTACAGTCGCGGCACCTCCGACACTCGCGGCAACTTGGCCTGTCACCTCTTAGCACTGAAGGCATTGCGCGAGGCAGGGGTGACGATTGGCGGAAAGATTACCTGTGCCTATTGCGTGGATGAAGAGCGTCACGGCGGGGCTGGGGCCAAGTTTTTGTTGGAGGAATGGGGGCTAAAGGGGGATTACGAAATTACGGTGGAGCCCACCTCTTGGACGAACAGTCCCGACGATTGGGGGATTGGGATTGCGGTGGCTCACTCTGGTTGCTGCGTATTGGATATCGAGACTCGCGGTGTGCGATCGCACATCTGGCGACCAGATGAGGGCACCAACCCGATCTTGCACATGGCCACCCTTCTGGAAACCCTACGTACCACGACGTTTACGCACGAAGCTCCCAAGATTTACGGGCCGACCCAGCCCAGTATTTGTCCGGTGCGGATGGAGGCGGGGAAGATTGGCGAAGGTCAGTTTACGCCCCCGTGGTGTCGCGCCCGTGTCTGGGTTGTAGGTGTAGTGCCGGGGATGACGGCGGAGTCGATTATTGCGGATGTTCGGGCAGTTATTGAAAAGTTGAAGGAGGCCGACCCGGCGATCGATGCGTCGGTCACGCAGGTGGCTGGCGAGACGTTTGTGCCTGCGTCGGTGGAGGTGCCGGATGATTCTCCGCACGTGACGGCGATTTCGAAGGCCTACCAGCAGGTGGTGGGGAAAGAGCCGGTGCTGTATCGGAAAAATGCCTACTGCGATACGCTGCGATTCTCCCAGAACGGGATTCCGTCAATTACGTTTGGGCCGGGGGAGGATGGTTGGCCGCCGGTAAACGAATACATCGATATGGATAAGGTTGTGGTCGCCACAAAAATCTATGCGTTGGCCTTGTTGGATTTGATGAAGGCTGAAGAAGTTTAGGGCGATCGCGAGCCTGTCGAGCCCAAGGATACGATCTCATGCCGCAGCCTGTCCCTCTCTCCACAACCATTGGCCAACGAGCGGCTCACATTACCGTGCGCTCTTTGACCAAGACGTTTGCGGGACGCGATCTCTATCGCGATTTCAACCTGGACATCTTGAAAGAAAAAATCACCTGTATTTTTGGCCCCAATGGCTGCGGCAAATCCACTCTACTCAATACCATCTCCGGGCTGATCCCCTTCGACTCAGGCTCAATTTCGTTTGAAGGAAAAACACTCGATCTCGTAACCATTGGCTACGTGTTTCAAAATTACCGAGATGCGTTATTCCCGTGGCTCAAAGCCATAGACAATATCGAGTATCCGCTCAAGGTAATGGGGATATCGAAATCCGAGCGCGATCTCCGCGTCCGTACTCTCGTAGAGTCCTTCAATATTCAAATCGATCTGAATCGCTATCCCTATCAACTATCGGGGGGACAGCAACAACTCATTTCTATTTTGCGAGCCTTAATTACCGAGCCCGATGTCCTCTTTCTGGACGAGCCTTTCTCCGCTCTAGACTTTGAAACCACCCTGTTTATTCGAGATAAGTTGCAGGAGATTTTCCAATCGTCAGGAATCACGATGGTGATGGTATCTCACGATCTTGAGGAAGCGGTGTTCATGGCCGATCGCATTCTCTTGCTGACGAAAGCTCCCACCCAAATTGCCGAGGAAGTCGACTTTTTCTCCCCCCGCCCCCGCACGCCAGATACTCTCGCCAGCTCCGATTTTATTTCTACAAAAGCCCACTGTCTCCAAGTGTTTCAAGCGGAAGTTAGACGCTAGCTCCTATAGAGGACTCGTTGTAATGGTAATTCGCCCCCGTCAAGCCAGAAAAAAGCTGTTTTCGTTACTGCTGGTGAATGCAGGCACGCTTGGGGTGCTAGCCATCTGGTGGATTGCCTCGCAGCTCGAACTGATCAACCCCACCCTATTCCCCGATCCCTTTGCCACTCTAGCGACGCTAGTAACCAGTGTATTTGGGGGGGATCTGTTACAAGATTTTGGCTTCACGCTGTATCGCACTCTGTATGCATTCGCGATCGCCTCTGCGATCGCCATTCCGCTAGGGGTAATTATTGGTGCTAACCGCAAGGTCTATCAATCGTTTGAGTTTCTAATCGACTTTTTCCGTTCCACGCCAGCCACAGCCATGTTTCCACTGTTTTTGGTGGTGTTTGGCATTGATGATTTTTCGAAAATTGCCGTAGCTGCGTTTGCTGGCTCTTTAGTCATCTTTTTCAACGTTGCCTACGGGGTGATGAATGCCAAAAAGACCCGCGTACTGGCCGCCAAAATCATGGGGGCTCCCCGCTGGCGCATCTTCTTAGATGTGATGTTTTTTGAAACATTGCCGCAAACTTTTATCGGCTTGAGAACGGCGGTGTCTCTGACGCTGGTGGTGATTATTGTGGCCGAGATGTTTGTGGGCT
>JBFRWN010000048.1:0-12751 GCA_051439605.1 Synechococcus sp. | reverse complement strand
GTCTCTCTGGGAGTTATTCGATCAATATATCTCCCTCAACCCTCGAAAGCTCCCCTTTTACAAGCGAGGGATGAGGGCTATAAAACTTGCTATGGCTGCTTCTTAGCTTGTGTGTCGCCCCGACAGGGAAGATGCATAACCTGCGCCATTTACCTAGGGGTCTCTGTTTAGGAATTGGGCATCGGGTTTGAGGGCAGTTGATTCGCAACCCAGTAAAAGTTGGAGAGCTAAACAGTCTAACGAACCTGCAATGTATTGGCTTTGGCAAACCGCTTTAAGACGGTAAGAAGTTGTTCAAAATTGAGACGCTCTTTTGCCGAGACTTGCAAAGAACGCGGATATTGCTTCTGCACCAGGTCTTGCACTCGACTGGAAACGCGATCGATCTTGTTAAACACCAGTTGGCGCGGCCCCGTCGCTACTGCCATATCATCCAACAGCCTGTCCACCGCCTCAATCTGTTCTAACCAGCTAGGGTGGGACAAATCGACCACATGTAAAAGGGCATCAGCCTCCGTCACTTCTTCGAGAGTAGCCCTGAAAGCATCCACCAGTTGCGGAGGTAGCTCGGTCAAAAAGCCCACCGTATCGGTGAGTAGCAAGGGGGTTTTGGCATCAAGCTGTAGCCGCCTAGTTGTGGGATCGAGGGTTGCAAATAGGCGATCGGCCGCGTAGGCATCAGACGCCGTTAATGCATTCAGCAATGTGGATTTACCGGCATTGGTGTATCCCACAATCGCAATGGTGGGAATATCCCGCTGCTGCCGCTTGTGGCGCAGTCTCCGACGGTGAGCCTGCAGTTGCGTCACCTGACTCTGCAGCAGACTAATGCGGCGCTGAATTGACCGCCGCTCCATCTCTAGCTTAGTTTCCCCCGGTCCGCGGGTACCAATTCCGCCCCCCAATCGAGACATCGTCCGGCCCCGCCCCACCAATCTGGGCATGAGATATTCCAACTGGGCGAGCTCAACCTGCAGCTTCCCCGCCCGCGTGCGCGCCCGCTGAGCGAAGATGTCCAAGATTACCTCCGTGCGATCGACCACTCGCGCGCCCACCTGCTCCTCCAGAAAACGCACCTGACTAGGGGAAAGCTCGCGATCGAACACCACCATATTGGCACCAGAATCCTGCACCATTAAGGCCAAATCCTGCACTTTGCCTGGGCCAATCGCCGATTTAGGATGAACGGTCTCTCTCCGCTGCCACATGTGGTTCAAGACTTCCCCCCCGGCACTATCCACCAAGAGTTCGAGTTCTGATAAACGTTCCTCAAGCTGAAGCTCTGTCAAATCGGACGTTAATACTCCCACTAACACCGTGCGATCGCGGGTACTGTCCACCTGACGGTTGGAATAGAGGCGGCTAAATTCTGACTCCAGCCCTTCCACCAGTTCTAGAAAGTCGTCTTCTATCACAGCGCTCAGTTGCTGTAATTCAGACACCCACCAGCGTTGGCTCTCGTCAGGGGCTAAGTGGGACACGTGGGCGGTGGTGACGTAACCGGCTGCTCCACGCCCTTTTTTTCCGCTGGAGCCTTGCCCCGTGACGTGGAGGGTGACCAGGGCATCTAACCGTTGCAGGGCCATTGCAATCAGGGCCTGCTGACTGGGGGGTTTCTGGCTGTACTGACTGGTGATACAGCGTATCCCCGACAAGCGTTCTGCCCCCTGGCGGGGAAGCTCGATTAGCGGAATTTGAGTTTCAATCGGATTGCCGATCGCCACTCGAATCACCCGACCGCGACGATTGATATAGGCACTGACTGCCTGTGGACGGAGTTCAGAGGCGATCGCCCCCAATCGCTGGGCAAATTCCGCCGTGAGCAAGCGATCTTGGGGCAAACGCTGTTGATACAAGCGCTTAAGCTGCTTGATTTGGAAGGGCTTTAGTCCGTTGAGATGTCCGTAAAGTGTATCGATATGTTGCCTGCAGAACGCTGTTGGAGTGCTCCGTATTCTAGCAGTCCCCTCGGCGATCGACAGGCGGTCAGCAATCGCGATCGGTCAGTCCCCGCGAATAATTTGTCCTACTTGTTTGGGAACCCTGGCTCTTTAAGGCTGTTTGATAAGTCGGCAGGAGACATGTGTTCGTAGGGTTCGAAGGGCTGGTGAATCCAAGGGCTATCTTCTAGAAAATCAACGTAGTAGTCAGGTTGATAGATGGAACAAGCCTTGTACCACAACACCGCCGTGCGGACCTCCTCGACATAAAACCCATAGTAGGACTGCAGCCACTCCACCCCCCGCTTTAAGGTCCAACCAGAATCCGCCAGATCGTCCACCAGCAAAATCCGACTGCCTAAGTTGGCAGTGGTCATGGACAAGTCTCTAGAAAAGATGAGCTTCCCCCTTTGGCGACCGCTGGCTCCTCCGTAGGAAGAAGCCGAAAGAATCGCTAGGGGCAGACCGTACAAACGGGCAAATACATCTCCTATTCTCAGCCCCCCCTTGGCCAAACACACAATTTGATCGAACTCCCATTCGCTGTCATGAACGAGTACGGCTAACTGCTCGACTTTGCGTCGATAGTCATCCCAGGTGACAGTAATTTCTTGCAAGGGAGAGCTCCTGGAAATTAGGGGAAAACAATCACCGGATAGGGGGCGGCGATGCCGTAAGGAATACGATAGCGCCAAACGATAGGTAGCGTGTCACACTTAATCCGACCTGGCTGAGCGCATCTTTCATGATTGATTGGGAGTAGAACTCCATCCCCACTTGAGAAATTAACTGTTGTAGGGGACGCCCCCAACCGGACACTGCTCCGATGTGCATGGAAACAAAGGAGCCGCCTGGTTTAAGTACCCGTGCAACTTCAGCTAGGGTTTCCTTCAAAGACAACTCGTTCAGAGATCCTCCGCTCATTACAGTGGTAAATCCACTGTCTCTGAACGGCAACTGCTCAGCACGAGCCCTGACTAGAGAATAGTTTTGCCATTCAGGCCGAGACCGTTTAGCAGCTTCCTCTAAAAGGGGGGCGGAGTTTTCGAGAGCAATAACAGTGGCAGACGGGGTTTGTTCGAGCAGCCAACGACTCCACAAACCACTTGCTGCCCCCAAATCGAGCACGGGCCCCGACAGATCGACGAGATTGCGCAGTAGGGTGGCTTCTCGTTCGGGTGGAAATGCCTCACCGCTGAGGAGCGTCAGGGCATTGGTGCGCCACAATCGCTCGTAGGACCATGCGAAGGGGGCATTGTGGGCGATCGCCTGTGCAGGGGTAAGCTGCCAGGGGTAATAGCTCTTGCCCAGAAAATCAACCGCGCCGCAGTTCAAGACCGGATAGGTGGCTCCACAGTTGGTGCAATACACTTTGCTATTTGGCGACAGTCGGGGGGCGGATAACGTGGATGTAGTTTGACTGGACGCCAGTGGGGAGAAATCGCAACGGATACAGCGAAAGAGCTCTAGAGAGGAAACCGGTGAAAAGGGGTGCATTGCGAATAATAAGGGCTATTGAGATGCGAGTTCGGGAGATTGCTATCGAAATACTAGAGCAGGTATGTTCGTGAGTTTGCTGTTCCGAGTCGAGCGATCGCCTCTAGATAACTAGCGGGGAGTCCGCAGTGCCGCCCTCCTTCCACAACAAAGTTGAGATAGTCCACTGTAGGATTTAGCCCATCCACCACAAAATCAGGTTCTGCGATATAAGTTTGCGCCTCGACAGATTGTTCGCCTATCAGTTTTACAGTCACTGAGTGGCGGCTGTACTGCTTGGGCTTGAGCGACACACTTTCAAACCCATCCATCCGCTCCAGATCGGTTTCATTGAGCTGGATTGCGATGCCCCACACAGTGCGGTAGGGGTGAGGGGAAATACTAGCCGCCACTTGATAAAGACACGATCGTTTGTGAAATTTGAGTTCGAAGTTTGGCAGCTGGCCCACCCGAAACTTGCCATCCCATTCCGGCGCCCGCTTTCGCAGTCGAGGCAGGTACAAATTCGAGCCATACATAAAGATAGAGTGCATTGCGTCACAACTGGATGCTGACAAGAACCTGCGATCTGATTCAATCAGTGCTGTTAGACCTGCCAGGAATGCCTAAGGAACCATTTGAAGCATTCAAGCGATACAACACTATAACTCTGCAGAAGTTGAAACCGGGATTCCTACCTGCGTCAAGTTAATGGCAAATCCAGCAGTTACCAAATAGACTGACTGAGCTAGCGCTCCAATGTGTTGATTGAGTACCCCGAGGCGATCGCGAAACAGCCGCCCTAACTCATAGGCGGGAACCACCGACCAGCCCACCTCTTCCCCCACAAATACGCAATCGGCTTTGCAGACCGTTATCGCTTCCAATAGGTCGTTAACCTGTTGCTGCCACAGGTCTGAATCTGCCTCAATCCAGTTCGCGGCCCAGGTGCCCAAAGAGTCAACCAAGTAGGTTTGTCCACCTCCAGCCTGGGCAATCGCCCGAGACAGTTCGAACGGCACCTCTAAAGTCGTCCAATCCGATGGGCGATGCTGGCGATGTAAGTCAATCCGCTCCTGCCATTCAGGATCGCTAGAACTTTCACGCGCTGTCGCTATATACGTGACGGGCTGCTGAAATTGCCCAGCCAGAACCTCCGCAAAGGCGCTTTTGCCAGAGCGAGCAGGACCGGTCACCAGGGTAATCGTCACGTACTTGGTTTACCCATTTACATATCAATCTCAAGCGATAAGCAACGATCGATCGTCTATCGTCCAGACAAACCCTTCTGTGCACCAACGTCTATGCAATGCGGGTTCCATCCACTAGAACCAAATCCTGGCCATCTTGCTCGACCCACAGATCCCAAAACTGCCCCCCGTCAATACCGGGTAAAAAGCCCTGTACCGGAATTTTGAGGGGAGGGAACGTTCGTGGCCCGCTGGGTTTGCGTTCCACTAACACCATTAACACATCCCCTCTCGCTTCCACGTTGCCGCGCAGATTAAACCCAGCCTCGGCGTCTTCAGGTGCAGGCAAAAATCCTTCTTCAGGCTCGCTTGCGATATCGGTGGCAATGCGAACAATACCGTATCCCATGCGATCGTTGCGGGGCTGAGGATGAACGTAGAACCAGTAAGTTCCCCCGGTTTCAACACAGTGATTGAATTTGTCCAGTAGTTCAATGCGACCGGGGGTAGCAGGATGCTCGCCTCCATCTTCTGTCACCAGCATTGCCTGTGCGTATCCATCAATAGCCTCCAGTCTCCCCTTGATGAAACCAATGGCACGGTATTGCAGTTCGTTTTTGGGGGGAGGAATAGGCAGCATAGGGTTAGATTGGGGCTGGATAGGAATGCTTATCTAGGCTACAGCAGGAATTTCCCGTCGAAAAGTGGCTGGGGCAGCCTGGTAGGGCCAGTCTTCATTTCATCGCACTCACTCCAATGGCAGTCTCTGTCACACTGAACTTACCCCTACACATACACCCCCGCTCGAATTAGTAATGCCTGAAGGTCCAGAAGTTCGACAAGCTGCAGATCGCATCGCCGCCGCCATCCTCGACCGTCCGACCACCGAGGTATTTTTCGCCTTCGAGCGGCTGAAAATGTACGAAGCAAATCTTACGGGACAGCAGGTCGTGCGCGTGCAACCGCGTGGTAAGGCAATGTTGATTCGATTTGCCAATCACCTGAGTATCTACAGCCACAATCAGCTCTATGGTGTCTGGATGATTCGAAAGCCATATCAGTTTCCAGAGACCAAGCGTCAACTGCGTCTGGCGATACACACCGATCGCAAATCCGCCCTGCTTTATAGCGCCTCAGATATTTCCGTTTTGACAGATAGCGACATTCCAGAACATCCGTTTTTGAGCAAACTCGGCCCTGACGTGCTAGATGAAGCCACCACCGCCCAGCAAGTGGGCGATCGCCTGCTGGAAAAGCAGTTCAACCACCGACGTTTCAGCACTCTTTTACTCGACCAACATTGTTTGTGCGGATTGGGCAATTACCTGCGCAGCGAAATCTTATTTGTTTCTGGACTTCATCCCTCAATGCGCCCGATTGATTGTACCGCCTTCCAACTAAAGACATTGGCAGACAGCATCCTGAGCGTGAGCCGGCAGTCCTACCGCACCAAAGGGATTACTAACGACCTCGATACCGCCTTGGCACTCAAATCAGAGGGGTATCGACGCCGCGATTATCGATTTTATGTTTTCAGTCGTAAAGGTAAACCCTGTTACGCCTGTGGATCGCCAATCGTGAAGGAAACCTTAGGAGGTCGCCGCTGCTATTACTGTCCTGAATGCCAATCGGCATAATAGGGCTACTCGCGGCATCTTTATTCGCTGCTGTCATCTCGGTTAGAGCAGAAATGTTTTTTCCCAGCGAGGGTTCTGGATAGCCGAGATTTTTTCAGCGAGAGCAAGGTCGCAGAAATGAAGTCCCCCCCGTTTGAGGTTTTGAATGTCTCTTCCCACTGACTTGAAAATGGAATGGGAGCCAATTTTGAAACCACTGGCCCAGAGGTTCGATAAAGAAGTGGCCGTGCAATTGGGCCAGGCATCGTGGGAGCTATCTGAGGACGTCAAGCAAAGTCGCTTTTGGCAGGCCTGTCAATCTGAAAATTTACTCGATCGATTGGGGGTGCCCTTCCACGAGTTACGTCAACCCAAGAAAAAAGAAGCTTGCTTGGACATTGGCTGCGGGGTGAGTTTTCTCATCTATCCCTGGAATCATTGGGGGGCATACTTTTACGGGCACGAACTCAGCCCAAAGACAGTGGAATTTGTGCAGTCCCGCGGCCCACAACTGAATTCCAAACTTTTTAAAGAAATGAATCGCGGGGTAGCCCACTTGCTCAGTCAGTATGCTGAGCAACAATTTCAAATGGCGATCGCCACAGGATTTTTGTACTACTTTCCCACCGATTACTTCTCTCTGGTATGGCCGCAACTGCTGCGAGTAATGCAACCGAAGTCACCTCTCGTTCTAGAACTCCTCGATCCCGAATCAGAATGGGTGGATGAATGGGGATTGTTGGAAATGGAGAAGGGGGTGGAGCCCCTATTTACCCCCTTGCAAGAGTGGGAGGCCACGTTTAAACAGTTAGGGTCTAAAGTACGCAAGCGGGTAGAAGGGGAACTCTTTGTCAGCTACTTGTTGACCTTACCTGAGTAGATTTTGGTGACATCAACCTGCGAGTTGCTTCTGGTCGCTGAGGGCAGGTGCTGACAGGTCCAGGGATTGTCACGGCAGCTAAACATGGAACTCTACGGCAGAGGTAAACGTGTTAAAGTTGATTCGCTTTGCAAGGGAAAAAGGGTCATTTTTAATGGCACTGACTCTCATATCCATTCAAAGCATTCTTAGAAGTTGGAGAATCCAGTCAAATGTCACTATATGTTGGCAATCTGTCTTACAGAGCCACCAGAGAAGATATTCAAGAGGTTTTTGCTGAGTACGGCACCGTAAAGAATGTCACCATCCCCACCGACCGCGAAACCGGTCGTCCCCGGGGATTTGCTTTTGTAGAACTGTCTAGCGACGCCGAAGAAGACACCGCGATCGAAAATCTGGATGGCGCTGAATGGTTGGGACGTGAATTGCGTGTTAACAAGGCTCGTCCCCGCACTGGCGGTGCCCCACGTCCTCGCCCTGCTGGAGAGCGTTCCTACCAGTCCGGTTACTAGTAGAGCGAGCGCTAGATTTGCAAATGCTTAGAGAACTGTTGCCCCTTTTGCAAAAGTCAAAAGGGGCAGTACACTCTTTAGGCTTAAATGTCGAGCGCCATGCTTTCCCTCAATTCGAGCTCTGCCCAATTGGCGGAGGTGGTAGGCTGGGGACCGCAATAGCTTCCGTTCGATTTCCACTACATAGATAGTGGCGGGCATCCCGACTGGAAGGGTGGGTTGATGCCCATAAAGATATTCCAGCCCGTGAAATGTCCGAGCGGCTTGAATGCCGCCCTAAGAGCAGATTTTGCTTTCGCAGTTTCAGCTCCTGTCCTATCCGAGGTTCCCTCATGGCAAAGCGCCGCAACTTGAAAAAGGAAAAAGCTCAACGCAACCGAGAATATGCTCGAAAGCTGCGTCAGGAGTCTAGAAGCCGCAATTCTAGACGCGGTGGGAGAAACAGTTCCGATAGCGGTAGCAGTAGCAGCGATGCTGCGAATTAAATAATTCAGCGATCGCCGGGCAGGTTGGCAGTGGCCAATCTGCCGATTGATACAGGGTGCTCTGGGCAGTGCTCTGGATTGCTGAAATGTCCTAAGCGACTCGATTGCCATACCAGTAACTTTTTGCTAAGTCTTCCAAATCACCCCCCGCTTCGTCAGCCAACGCACGATCGCCGCTGTCAACCAAACCGTCGCAACACCATATCCAACTCCCCACCATGGGCTGATAATCACAGCGTCGAGCCACCGTTGTTCTATTCCAGACAAGGCCAAGATCGGCTCAGTTAAATTTGCCAACATCACATAGGCAACCATCGGATTTTGACCGTTGCTGATGGCCAAAGAAAAATAGTGCCTTCCCCCCAGCTTGTAAATGGCGATTGTGCAGGCCACGAGCGTGAAAATTGCCAAGCCAGTACAGACAAAGTAGTAGCTGAAAGTAGGTGGATCTTTCTTAATCCCCAGCTCGTAGGGCTCCAACATCAATCCCAGCCCCAGCCAAAATGTGCCCCAGCCATACAAATGCGCAACCAGCCTCTCGATCGAGCCCACTGGCTTGTGCGTTAATCCATAGCCAACCCCTGCTAAGAGGGCAGAAACCAACAGCAGAAGCCCCCACCAACGCTCCTGCAGACCCAGTGTGACTGTCACTAACAACGCAACTTGCGTCAGCGCAATCGACTGCCACTTGCCAATAGTCCAACCACTCTTCTCTTCAATCTTTCCTCCCCACTGCCATAAGCGATCGCCTACCATCGTGCCGGGAATCACAATCGCCAAATACTGCAGGTATTCCCAGCGAAATATCCATGCTGCTGGAGTCCATTCCCACAATACTTGGACCCAACCCGCTTCCGTTGCCCCTAACCGCATCGCCAGCAATAGGCCCAGGACGCCTAGACGGTGTAACCAGCGATCGCGGGTGAACACCCACACCATTCCGCCTGCCGCCGCTGCATTGGTGAGCAAAATTATGATGATGTCGCTGCGAAACAGCGTGAAGCCGCTGCCATCCGGGTAACGTAGGATTGCCAAAGTGATTGCGAATAGCAACCATCCGCTCGCCCGTACCATCCACCTTTGACTTAGGGGGAGTTGCTTGGGCAAGCGGGCATAGTTCGAAAACAGCAGAACGAAACCAAAGAGCGCAATACCGTAGGTGGAGGCACTGGGAGTCTGGGCCAACACTGCTGGTCGAACGTGCTGCAGCACAATGGCAAAAGCACCTAACGCTATCCCCCGGGTGATGACCCTCATGGACAGCGCCGCATTGCGATCGCCCCTATCCACCCGTTTCCCCAATGCCAGTGGAATAGAAACCCCCAGAGCAAACAGGAAGAACGGAAACACTAAATCCACCCAGGTGATGCCTGGAATGCTGGGGTCAAAGATGTGGTCGGGTGGAGGAACTTGAGCGTGATACATCCAGTCCGGCAAGATCCCGTGGGGAATGGCAGCGGACAGCAGCATACCTAGGATGGCAAGACCCCGCAGGGCATCGAGGGCCAAAAAGCGGTGGGAGGGCGAACGCGACATATACGACATTTGGCTCTTAGATGAGTCGAATAGTCCGGGTTTACCTTCCCTGATGCGCCCTCGCCATAAAATTCATCCCTAAAACTATTAGGGTATTCCATTTGAAAAACAGCCAAACAGCCGACTCCATTCATCTCTATTGGAATTCCTGCGATGGCTCCCGGATCGGTCAATTGCTGGAACACCCTTACGCGGCGGGATCCCCTAATTTCAAGGAAGTTCTGGCCTGCTTGGCCAGTTGCTTCAGTTCCGACAAGGTGGGAACGGGCTTGCCCTCTTCATCTTTCAGCCAGAGCAAAAACTCGATATTACCTGCTGGCCCAGGAGCTGGCGACCAAGTCACCCCCCAGTAATGCCAACCCAGCTGGCTGGCAGCTGCCAACACGGAGGAGATCGCCTCCGCTTGCACGGTGGGATCCCGCACCACGCCGTTCTTGCCTATCCGTTCCCTCCCCGCCTCAAATTGAGGTTTCACCAATAAGATGGCCTCCCTAGGGGGTTGTAGCAAGTTCCATAGCGCCGGAAGCACTTTGGTTAGAGAGATAAAAGACACATCGACGGTGGTCAGCGTCGGCCACAACTCCAGCGGTAGGTCTGTCGGATACAGTTCATCAGGGGTGAGGTGGCGTAGGTTGGTGCGCTCCTTAATATGCACGCGAGCGTCCGTTTGCAGCGACCAAGCCACCTGCCCGTAGCCCACATCAATGCCGTACACCTGACGGGCACCGTGCTTCAGCAAGCAGTCAGTGAACCCCCCTGTGGAAATGCCCCCATCCAGACAAATGCGATCGCGGGTTTTCACGTTAAACGCCTTTAACGCCCCTGCCAGTTTCTCCCCTCCGCGAGAGACGTATTTCGGTTTTTGCTTGACCTTGACATCAATAGGGCTCAACACCTGCGTGCCAGGCTTGTCGACGATTGCATCGCCAATGCGCACCTCTCCGGCTTGTATGGCTCGTTGGGCCTGCTGGCGCGACTCGAAGTAGCCATTGTCTACTAACCAAACATCGAGTCGCTGACGGGGCATGGGTGCTAAAGCAAAATGGGTCTAGATGTTGGTTTCGCTCAGTTCGGATGCCATGTACTCGAAAGGAGCCGCAACAACTGCGGTGTCAGCATCCTCATCCAGCAGGGCCAGAACTTCGCCCTTCATGCGCTCGATGCTTTGGACGATGGGACCGAGGGGCACCCCTAAAGAATTGTAGGTTTCCCGCAGGCCCGCTAAAACCCGCTCGTCCAACACATCATTGCTGCCGGACACCAAAGCGTAGGTAGCGTAGCGGAGAAAGTAGTCCATATCCCGCAGGCAGGCAGCGTAGCGACGCGTGGTGTAGGCGTTTCCGCCGGGACGTAGCAGGTCGGGAACATCCGTAAATAATTGAGCTGCGGCTCCTTTCACAATGGCAGTTGCGTTGAGGTTGATAACCCTGACAGCTTGGACGCGGGTGCTCCCGGTTTCAAAGTAAGTCTTGAGGCTGGCGATCGCATTGGAGTCGAGGTAACGACCGACGCGATCGTAGTTTTGAACAATTGTGGCGACAGCATCGCGCATGTCTTGGTATCTCCCAGCTTTTTAATCGATTGTGAAGCTTTAAAAAGGCTGCTGTGAACTCACCATCACTGGTTGAAGTCACTGCACAGCAACCAACATAAATTTGCCTCAAAGTTTATCACGGTGATGAGGCTGCTTTCGGCGACTGTTACGAGAGTTTGCGAAACACCTATGGGTCAGGTGTTCGGTCGGAAATCAAAGCAGAGGGTGAAGCATCATATGAGTGGGTTGAGGCAGAGAATCGGAGATAAACTGCCTATTTTGCCAGCCCCCAAAAGCTTGCGAGTACAACCAGAAACGTTGACGTGAATGGGGAAATCTCGAGACGGTTTCCATCGTACCGAACACATAAGAGCATCAGAAGGGATGGTCACACGACTGGCACCGATCGCACTCCGGGGCCTCTAATGCCATATCAAACGACGAGGCCCACGAACAAATCCAATATCCGTAATTGGCTAGTCCAATGCTGGCTGAGTGCCCGCCAGTTGTCCAACAGCTATTTCTAGGTCGGCAAGACTGTCAAATGTCTCTACTTTTGCAAAATTAAGAGAAAAGCTTGTCTGAGTTCTATTCTTTCTAATCCCAACGTTAAATTGAAACCGCTCGAAATTGTCAGTTTTCAAGGTGACACCACCAAAGGTGAAATCTCCTGTCGAGAAGTTGATAGATCCGCCACCGACGATGAACTCACGCAAAGAGAACTCAAATAG
This sequence comes from Synechococcus sp., assembly GCA_051439605.1. Classification (GTDB taxonomy): domain Bacteria; phylum Cyanobacteriota; class Cyanobacteriia; order Thermostichales; family PCC-7336; genus PCC-7336. Next base: position 851 of record JBFRWN010000048.1, on the reverse strand, counting down.
TAGGGTATCAGTGCCATCTCCTGCGTCCACTGTGGCATTGCCGAAACCAAGCAGCCTGTCGTTATTGTTTCCTAGATTAATATTAACGTCGCCACCCAAGCCTTGACCTCCATCCAGGCTAATTCCAGAAGAGCCTGTTAGATTGTCATTACTGCGGGCCTTGATGAAATCTTTACCATCCCCCGTGTCGATAGTCCCACCGAAGATGCCGACAGCCTCGCTAGTTCCGTTATCGGAGGTTACTTTAGCGATCGCCTGAGCTTCGATCGTGTCATTTCCAGCCCCCAGGTCGATGACCCCGTTGGCCCCATCGATACCGCGCGCAATCGCTTTACGGAAAGCGCTACTCTTTGCGCCTGCCCTAACGGTGTCATTGCCATCCCCCGTGTCGAGGACCCCTGCTTCAGCCCCCAGACCGTAGCTTTGCCCCAAAGAGTTTTTCTTCAGGAAGACATCTTCAGCCAGCCCAACGGCAATCCCGCTCGCCAGCGCCACATCCTTACTTCTGGCGTCGGCATAGCCCTTCAGTGTATCCTTTCCGCCTTTGGTGATGGTTTTTTCAAGCATTTGACCAAAGGCCGCAACATCTCCTTTGCCCTTAGCAATGGCCGTTCCCTCGACTTTGTCCTTGCCTCCTCCCATATCAACAGTTCCTCCCAAGATGCCAACTGCCTCGCTAGTTCCGCTCTCGGAGGTTGCTTGAGCGATCGCCTGAGCCTTGATAGTGTCATTTCCAGTCCCTAGGTCGATCGCACTTCCTTCTGCCTGACTGATCCCGGCAGCAAAAGCATTATGCTCAGTGGATTCCGCTGTCGCTTCAGCTTCGATGGAGTCGTGACCTGCACCCATCT
>JBFRWN010000047.1:0-85168 GCA_051439605.1 Synechococcus sp. | reverse complement strand
GTTCGATAGAATTAGCCCCTAATGCAAATTCTGGGGCTACTTGAAAGGAAATATAGGCTTTCGAGGCTCTTGTTCCCCTTTCCCGAGCCGGGAGAGGGGCTAGGGGAGAGGGCCATCGAACTCAGGTTCACTTAGGTTTGTCAGTTAATCGGCTGCTGGTATGATATTGAACATTAATTGGTGAGAGATAGGGGGTTAGGTAGATGAAAATTGCCTATGTGAAAAATGGCGATGCAGTGGAGCAACTCGGACGGATCATGCCAGCTGAAGGCGAGGGTACATCCGGCGGGCAAGACGCCTTTAGCAGCAATTTATTCCATTGCTACCAGGGGGACAATATATTAGTCTTATCCGGCTCTAGCAGAAATGCAGAATACTCTAACGGCAACGTGCAAGCGCGTGTTTTCAAACTGTTTGGCAAAGGTCCGATCCAAAAGATTGTTTACCCGATTTCATCATCTTTCCAGTTGTTTTATAACCTAATGCGTTTTCGTCCCGATCGCATGATATGTGGTTCTTCGAGGAGCACGTTATGGGCTTCTTATCTATTCTCGAAGATCTTTTCAGTACCTATGGTGCAATCTAGACATAACAGATTAGTCTCTGACAAATCAGATATCAGCACCTCGGCAGCATTGACAGAAAGCATCGATCGCTGGGTCATGAAAAGGGCAGATGCAACGATCTGTCATGGCCCTTTTTTACACGACCAAATGCTCACTTTAGGAGTGCCTAAAGATAATTTATTTGAGTTTGATATCAAGTTCGATACCTCAATTTACGAGAATAATACTGCTCTGGCTCCGGAAGTGCCCGGGGTATCTGAATCGGATCGAATCCTACTTTTTATTGGACGAATCAATACCTGTAAAGGGATTTTCGATCTCTTGGAGGCCTCCAAACAACATTTTCAAAAACATCCGTCTTTAAAGCTAGTCTATGCTGGGGTTGGACCTGATATAAATAAGTTACGCGACGAAATCCGTAACGCATCTTTAGACGAGACTGTTGTCGTGATGGGCCGAGTCGATCATGACAAACTGCTCGCCTTAATTCAGAAAAGCTATGCAGTAGTCACTCCAACGCAAGGAGAATTCCCTGAGGGCCGCTGTATGGCTGCAATGGAAGGATTGGTAATGGGAATTCCGGTAGTTTCACCTGACTTTGGCCCCTTTCCCTATTTAGTCAAGCACGAAGAAAATGGTCTTTTATTTAAGACAGATTCGGTAGACGACCTGCAACACAATATTGGACGCTTGTTGGAGGACGAAACGTTATACATGCAGCTCAAGCAGGGAGCCCAACAAACTGCTCGGGAGCTCTTAGAGCCTCCAAGACTGTTTGGAGAAGCCGTTGAGCTTGCGTTTTCAAACGTTACATAAGTTGAGTCGTTTATGACGCTTAGAACTGGAGATTAACAGTGCAATCCCTAGCAGGTGAAGGCTGCCAATACCGATCGTTGTTTACTCCATCAAAAGTCTTTATTTCGACAAATAGCTCAGCTTCAGCATTTGCCATTATTCTATGAACGCCAATTTTGATCGTCGAACGAACGATCTGTCCGTGAAAAACACAACCTACATCGGTTTCTTTCACAGATAGCCATGAAATATCGATCCGAAAATGACATTTCGGATCGTCCTAATTTATTAGAGATTATGAACTGCCCGCATTCCTTAGGACATCAGTATTCCGTTGGCCCAATTACAAATTGAAGCCGGCGACCCTCAATGACGATACCACCATCGCTGACCAACATGACCGAGACCCACTCGGCACCTGGGAGTTCGGGGGCATCAGCTCGACGAAACAGCCCACCCGCTTGCAGAGGCTGCAATGGCAAGGCAGGACTCTTTAAATAGGATTGGGCGTTGATGGGTTCTTCTGCTGCCCCACCCAAAAGCAGGCTTTCCCCCAAGGGTTGTTCAACAATCGCTTCTAAGTCAAATTCCGTGCCAATACTCACCTTGGACGGAATTTTGAGCGTAACTTCGGGGGGAGCATCTCCGGAGGTCAAGCGACTGAATTCGTCTAAAATCTCTTGGCTAACCAGCAGTAACTGGCCGTCATCGTTATATTCAAACTGATTCAATACCGTGCTATGGGCCTCTAGCTCAAAATCCCCTCGTTCTGAGACTTGTGCCCCCGTCAGCTCCGTTAAGATCGTGGCGGTCAACCCTTCCGGAGTGTCCTCCCAACTTTGGATAGTTGCGTCATAGTTCAGTTCGGTATAGACGTCCCAAAAGTTATCGATAACGGCGGACACCTCATTCAAATCCAACCCATCTGAATGCTGAAAGTCGGCGTCATAGAAGGCCATTACCGCAGATAAGTCGCGATCGTTAGCGGCTTCTAGCATGCCGTCCACGGCAGTTTGTAATTCCTCTGGAATATCATCAGCTTGAGCATCAGTCGGGACGTCTACAGCGCTGTCATTGGGGGGCACTGTTTGCGAGCAGGCGGGGGTGCCAAAAAGAGATAGCGAGACCACCATAGCAGCGGCGATCGGGCGCCATTTCTGAGAGCAACAATGTTGACCTAGCGGAGTATTGCCATCAAACAACCGGTTCAAGATTCTACCTCTCAAGGACTCTGAAGCCATGCAGGCATCTTAGCAACCTAGATGGGATGAGGGATATGTTGACTAGTGCAACTATCCCATTTATTTTTGGAGAAGTTCGTCGGTGTCCACCCTTTCCCCACAACGTTTGCTTGTTGCCGCCAGCGGCACTGGCGGTCACCTATTTCCCGCACTAGCAGTGGCTGAATGTTTATACGATTGGGATATTGAATGGTTAGGGGTACCCGATCGCCTCGAAACGCAACTCATCAGCCAGTACCCCATCACTACGGTGAGCATGTCGGGCCTGCAAGGCCCCCCTGGGCTCAGCTATCTCAAAGCCTTTTGGCAGCTGGGCCTTTCTTTTCTGAAAGTGCGCAAATTGTTGCAGAGCGGTCAATTTGCCGGCGTGTTTACCACCGGAGGGTACATCTCGGCCCCGGCCATTCTAGCGGCGCGATCGCTGGGGTTGCCGGTGATTTTGCACGAATCTAATGCTTTACCTGGTAAGGTCACCCGCTGGCTGGCTCCCCGCTGCAGCGTCTTGGCGTTAGGGGTTGAGGATGCTGCTCGCCAGCTATCCGCTCCAGAGATTAAGGTGGTGGGCAATCCCGTTCGGGATATTTTTAACCATCCCCAACCTCTAGACCTGAATATTCCCGACGACGCTCCTGTCATCGCGATCAGTGGAGGCAGTCAGGGGGCCAGAGGACTCAATCGTTTAGTCACCCAAGCTGCACCCGCTTGGATCGATCGGGGTGCTTGGATTGTGCATTTAACGGGGGAGTTAGATGCAGCAGAAGTCGTGACACAAGCACCCGATTCTCCGCAATACCTGCACTTTCCCTTCCGGCCAGATATGGCGGCTATCTATCAGCGGGCCAGCTTTGCCATCTGTCGTTCTGGGGCGATGACGTTAGCAGAACTGGAGGTCACCCACACCCCAGCCATCCTGATTCCCTATCCTTATGCAGCGGAGGATCATCAATATTTCAACGCGATCGCCTTTGCCCGCAGTGGCGCAGCGATTGTCCATCGAGAGAACGACCTTACGGCTGAGGCGCTGGCTCAGTTGGGGAACCAATGGCTGGATCGCCGCGACCGGCTTGAGACCATGCAGGCAGCGTTGCAGGCACGGAGTCAGCAGAATGCCAGCCAAGCCACTGCCGAGCTGATCCGAAACACCTTGAAGGGGGCATAAGGGGAAATCCGACCGCTCGATTGCAACGACTCGCGGACAAGTCAGTCACCACCCCGCGTTAAAATTGCAACGACTTTTTCTCCACTCTCCTATGCAAGTTGACTGGCAGGCCGCCAAATCTTACGACGAGATTTTGTACCACAAGGCCGATGGCATGGCGAAAGTCACCATCAACCGTCCTCACAAGCGCAACGCCTTTACCCCCAAGACGGTGTTCGAGATGTACGACGCCTTCTGCGATGCTCGGGAGGACCCTAGTATCGGCGTGATTTTTCTAACGGGTGCGGGGCCACACACCGACGGTAAATATGCCTTTTGCTCTGGCGGCGATCAAAGCGTTCGGGGTAAGGCTGGATATGTGGGTCGGGATGGAGTGCCCCGCCTGAATGTGTTGGATCTTCAGCGGTTGATTCGCTCGATTCCGAAAGTCACCATAGCTTTAGTTGCGGGATATGCGATTGGTGGGGGCCACGTTCTGCATCTCCTTTGCGATCTCTCCATCGCCGCCGACAATGCTATTTTTGGCCAAACTGGCCCGAAGGTGGGCAGCTTTGACGGGGGATTTGGGGCCAGCTATCTGGCTCGCGTTGTGGGTCAGAAAAAAGCTCGCGAGATTTGGTTTCTATGCCGTCAGTACGATGCCCAAGCGGCACTGGATATGGGTCTCGTGAATACTGTTGTACCGGTCGATCGCCTAGAAACCGAAGGGGTCGAGTGGGCACAGGAGGTGTTGAGTAAGAGTCCGCTGGCCATCCGTTGCCTCAAAGCCGCGTTTAACGCTGATTGCGATGGTCAGGCAGGTCTACAGGAGCTCGCGGGCAATGCCACGCTGCTTTATTACATGAACGAGGAAGGCAGCGAAGGGAAACAGGCATTTTTGGAAAAGCGCTCGCCAGATTTTCGCCAGTTTCCTTGGTTACCATAGGGGCTGCTAGGCAGTTTTTTCACTGCAGATGGGGAGACGGAGGGGGAGTTCATGAGTGGAAAATCAGTTGCCTATGACCCGTGGTCGGCGCTCGATTCCTCTTACCCCCGATAATGCTCCTAGCGTTAGAGGATAGCCGTGCCCATCGCCCATCACATCGTTGAAATCGAAACCGAAGCAGGTATTCAGCTCTACAACCTCACCCCACACATTCAGGAGCTGCTGGAAAAGTCCTTAGTTACCAGCGGTCACATCCTAGTTTTTTCCCGCCATACCACCACTGCACTGGCGGTGAACGAGTACGAAGAACGCCTACTGGAGGACATCAAAACCTATTTGGCAAAGCTGGCTCCCCCCGACGATCGCTACCTGCACAACGACCTCCACTTGCGGCCCAACATCCCTGCGGACGAGCCTGAAAACGCCCATTCCCACCTGATGGCTATCACCCTGAGCAACAGCGAGATGATTCCGATTGTGGATGGCAAGCTGGCTTTGGGCACCTATCAATCGGTACTGCTGTTCGAGCTGGATGGCCCCCGCCGCCGCACTGTCTCCGTTCAAATCAGTGGAAAGACAGACTAGCCAAACAAAATCCTGCTTCTACAATCGGGAATGGGCCATTGCGGAACTAGCAAAGAGGTTCGCCAGATAAGCCCATGTAAACTCTTGGCCGCGATCGCTAGCGGGAGTAAGTCAGATGGTTGGATATCGGAAGTGGGTGGCTGCAGCTTTAGGACTCTTGCCGCTGACGGTAGCCGCGAGCTTAGGGGGAGAGTGGCCCGCCCCTCACTGGATATCTTCCCGCTGGGATTCTGCGATCGCGCAACCCATCGCCCCAGAGCTATCCGCCAACAGTCCTGGGGTGGGTTTCGGCAACCTCAAACGCTTTCAGGCCAAATTGGGCAGCGCCTCCGTCACGGTTTCTGTCGTCGAGCTGGACGTGACCCAGCCAGGCTTTAAGTTGCGGCCCTTTTGGGGGGCTAGCCCCCACCAAGTGCCGGGGTTGCTGGATACGCAATCGGCAGCCGATCGAGAAGGGGCTGACATTGTTATCAATGGGGGCTTTTTTAGTCGCATCACCCATCAACCTTTGGGGGGTCTCAAGGTAGATAACACCTGGGTGTCCGGGCCGATTTTGGGGCGGGGGGTGATGGCTTGGACCGATACGGGCGATTTCTTCTTCGATCGCGTCAAATTCCACGAAATCCTGCAACTGTCGGACGGTAGTTCGTTGTTGGTCACGGATTTGAACAGCGGCTATTTTCGAGCAGGGTTTGCCAGATATACCCCCGTGTGGGGAACAGATTACACCACCGAAACTGATGACGAAGTGGCGATCGCGGTGGTTGGCGATCGCATCGTCGATATTCAAACGGCAGCAGAGGCAAAGTCTCTTACAGTGAAGATTCCGGTCAACGGTTATCTGGTGGTGGCTCGCCAAACGGATGCTGCCGCTCAAGCCAGAAATTTGAGAGTGGGGCAAGACATCAGCCTACAGTCGCAGATCTCCCCCGAAATTCTGTCCCTTTATCCTCATGCCATTGGTGCTGGGCCACTGCTCTTAAAAGATGGACTCGTCGTTCTAGATGCCGAGCTAGAGCGCTTTCGGCCTCCGTTTCCTACGCAGCGGGCAGCCCGTAGCGCTGTAGGGTTGACGGGCGATCGCACGCTGCTGCTCGTCACTGCTGGCAAGGGGGAAGAGGACACCGGCATTACGTTAGGGGAGATGGCTGTTTTAATGCAACAGTTGGGGTGTCGGAATGCCTTGAATTTAGATGGCGGGACGTCGTCAACGCTTTATGTGAGCGATCGTATCGTCAACTTTGAAGGTCGTCCGCCTCGAGTCCATAACTTTTTAGGAGTGTTTAGGTACTAGCTTAAGAAGGATGAATTCGCCTCCTGGCAGGATAGCTTAGCTGATATTTTGCACCTGTAATTTGTGAGGTCCTGTGATAACAAATGAGGCTTCAATTCTAATCAAGACCTGACAGAAAAGTCACTCTCAAACTGCTCCCAAGACATTAACCTGTGGAGCTCATCAGTACCAAAATTACCGTCAGGGCTACCGAGGTCACTAATCCAATGCTGAGGGATTCAATCCAAGTCCGCATTGTTTGCATTTTAGACCTCAAGACCCAGTATCCCGCTCGGATTTGCGACAGTTCGCTGGCTAACTCCTGTGGGTCGATGGACAGCGTTGAGTTATTAACTTGAATTTGGCCACTTGATAGCATTCTGTCCGGAAGTGTTGCGACTCCACCGCTGGCTGCCAGATTGCCAATATCCACCCTCTTGATTGATGGACGATGACCTTTGCTGTTCCTGCCGTTCAATGTAGTAGTCAAGCTGGATATCGCCTTTTCTTGGGCTCCGACAGCCATACTTGACAACTCCCGTTGCAGCACGCCACTACCAAACTGCAGCTTACCGCTATGGACTCCACGAATCGCTGAGACTAATTCCTCGCAAGATGATGTCTTGAGAAGATACCCCATTGCCCCCTGCCGCAATGCTTCAACTAGGTAGCGATCCTCGTAGGATGCGCTGACAACGAGTATCTTGGATATCGCTTTGCGTTCGCGTAGCACCTGAATCGCTTCAATGCCATTCATCTCGGGCATCTCGATATCCATCAGCACCACATCTGGATTGAGTTTAAGTGCTTGATCGACAGCGTCTCGACCGTTGTTTGCAAAGCCCACCACTTCAATATCCGCAGCAGAATTCGCGTAGTCGTAAAGCAGATTGCGCATCATTTTAAGGTCATCGACCACTAGAACGCGAATGACTGACGAATCTCTAAGCCGGTCTAGATTTTCCATGATTTTAGATTGGTGTTACTACTGAAATTCGCCTAAGAAATAATACATAAAAAATCAAGTTTGCATAAATTTCGGAACACGTACGAATTCCTACTCTTTTGTTGTCAAATAAATATGCGCATGATGTCAGTGTATATACTTATTGATTTTTGCTCAGACTAATCCAAAAAGTTTTTATATTTAGACTACGCCTAACTCGAAAGTCGAGTATAAATATATTTTTGTTTTTATTCTTTTGGAGTAATATTTTCGAATCTCAAGGGCCAACTTAAAACACAGGCTATCTTCATGCAGCGACTTCATTGCACAAATCTTCAGGTGAATTCTTTTGCTTCAGAGCACAGACTTTATTAGGCTGTATATTTACTCTGCTTTGGAAATGAGAAGTAAAATTTGCGTCTTGACTCACCTGTGGTTGGCAGGTGTCGATATTGTTTTTCTACTCAGTAGTCAAGTGTGATGGCATCGCTCAAATTACGCTGAAATGTCAAGGGACCTCGATCTGCAGTTCGCTGCCGGGAAAATTTTGCTAGTAAATCGTCAAAGTTATCAGGATATGCAACAGGAAAGTGACTGAGAGTGACCTGCCTATGGGAGAACCGGCGCATAGCATCAGGATTTGAAGGAGAAGCACTTGGCATCCCAAATAACCCCAACAAGTGGTGCAAGCTCGCTTTCCTGCTCAACGACGTAGCCGATGGCAGGAAACGAACTCAAAAAAAGTATTGAAGGCAATTTTTAATTCTGGGGGTATCAGATTTAGCCCTGAGGGAATATCAGTGCAGCCGCTATCACGTATCGAACTGATATCCAAACAGTTCGATATCTTCCCGATAACGCTCACTCACCAACCGCCTTGTTCGATCGTTGTAGTAACCGTGATAGCTTTTTTTGGGTGAAGATTTAACGTGAGGAAGCTTTAATTCGGGCCAGTTTGCTTTCTGCTGTATTTCCAGGATATCTTCACCCAGCCGCTCAAAATGTCCGACAAAATCTACTGCATTAGGGCCTGTTTTATCGCCAATGAACGCATACTGTGACTTGAAGTGAATATCCGCTTTAGCGTCAGGGATGCTATGTGCAGCCTCAACAAACTCATCAAAGGTCATGCCAGCTTTAAACTCTGGGAATCGTGCAAGACAATTAGCAACACCTTCACGGATCGTAAATTTAGTATCTATACCCGAGGCTTGATTCTGAATTTTATCGCGGTAGCAGGATACTAATCTACCCCATGGATTGCGTACAAAAGCAAATTTGAAGTAATTCTTGTAGCGAAGATTGTGAAATAATCGTTTTGGACGCGGAAGCTCGTACCCATGAACTGAGCCTTGTATCTCTATACCAAGAAGATTGGCACAAACGGTCTTGATTGAAGAATTGGCTACCTTTGGTATCGGGTAGTAAATCGTACGGTACTGCTCAACTAAAACACTATTTCGCAGATCCAAGTCAACCTCCTTTTAAGACAAGTAAAAAATTACCGATCAAAATGAGCAGTAGGTTGGCTATTCTACAAAGAGCCATTTCCTGTTATATATACTACCACGATCTATTCGAAACTTGCTAGTTATTTCTAAATCATCGATTGAAGGAGATGACAGGGAGGCAATGTGAAATCAAGCTCTTTGAGGTTCGGATTGGGTGTAGCGTACCTTGGACATGCGTTGTCTTGCTTATCCACTCGATGATGCCAAATGCTCAGAAAGGGTCAGTAGTTGCGCATACCCAAAGGTGTGAATTGTCCAAACTGCGCGGTCAGCAGGTTGCCAAACGAGGCCGAAATGGCGATCGATCCATCGTCAACGGTCCACTCATTGAGATATCTCACCTCAGGACTGACCTCTGTATCAAGCTTTTTTGAAGTCGCGCACAATGCTCCAAGCATAGGCCCATCTTTTCGAGGCAAACTTTTAGAGATCTTGTTGCTTTCCTCACGGTAATCCCTGCTAACCAACTACATTTCCAGAATGAGGTTGCAGTGTTTTATGTCACTGACGCTAACGCCACATTCAGAGTTGCGCTAGGCCGCATGGCCTTGCTGGTTTTTTCTGCATCCGCCAGATAGTAACCACCGATATTCACTGCACTCCCCTGAGCTGCCTTCAGCTCCTCAACGATCGCCGCTTCTTTCTGACTCAGTTCCTGAGCCAGTTTCGCAAACTTAGCCTTCAGCTCCAGATTCTGATTCTGTTCCGCCAACGCCTGAGCCCAGTACATGGCCAAATAGAAATGACTGCCACGATTGTCTAACTCGTTGACCTTGCGCGAAGGGGACTTGCCATTCTCTAAATACTTGCTATTAGCCTGATTCAGTGCTTCCGCCAATATCAAAGCGTTATCGTTGTTGGTTTTGCGCCCTAAGTCTTCAAGTGTGACCGCAAGCGCTAGAAACTCCCCTAGCGAGTCCCACCGCAGGTGTCCTTCACTCAGAAACTGCTGCACGTGCTTGGGGGCAGATCCACCAGCACCGGTTTCAAATAAACCGCCACCCGCCAATAACGGCACGATGGACAGCATTTTGGCACTGGTGCCTAACTCCAGAATGGGGAATAGATCGGTTAAATAGTCTCGCAACACGTTGCCGGTGACCGATATAACATCAGCACCCCGCTTGATTTGCTCGCACGTAAAGCGCATGGCCTCTGCAGGCGGCAGAATCTGAATGTCAAGCCCAGTGGTGTCGCGATCGGGTAAATACTGGTTCACTTTTGCGATTAAATTAGCGTCGTGGGCGCGATTGGCATCCAGCCAGAACACAGCGGGCGATCCAGTAGCTTTGACCCGATTTACCGCCAACTTAATCCAATCTTGAATGGACAGATCTTTTGTCTGGCACATGCGCCAGATATCCCCTTGCTCGACGCTATGCTTCATCAACGTTTGCCCAGTAGCATCTACCACCCGAACGGTGCCGTTGGCTGGAATCTCAAACGTCTTGTCGTGGGAGCCGTACTCCTCTGCTTTTTGCGCCATCAAGCCGATATTAGAGACGTTGCCCATTGTGGTGACGTCAAAGGCACCGTGCTCTTGGCAGAATTTGACGATTGCCTGGTACATGGTGGCGTAGCAGCGATCGGGAATCATCGCCTTCGTGTCGTGTAGCTGACCATCTGGCCCCCACATTTTCCCGGAGGTGCGAATGGCGGCGGCCATAGAGGCATCGATAATCACGTCGCTAGGCACGTGCAGGTTGGTGATGCCTTTATCGGAGTTGACCATCGCCAGTTTGGGACGGATGTCGTAGGTGGCCTGAAGGTCTGCTTCAATTGCCGCCCTTTGCTCGTCCGGCAGCGCTTGAATTTTAGCGTAAACGTCACCCAGACCGTTGTTGGGGTTGACCCCCAGTTCGGCAAACGTATCGGCATATTTAGCGAAGACGTCTTTGAAGAAAGTGGTGACAGCGTGCCCAAACAGAATGGGGTCGGACACTTTCATCATGGTCGCTTTAACATGCAGCGAAAGTAGGATATCGTCGGCTTTTGCTGCCTCGATCTCTTTTGTGTAAAAGGCCCGCAGTGCCTTAACGCTCATGACAGCAGAATCGATGACTTCACCTTCCAAGACAGCCGTTTTTTCTTTCAAGACTGTGGTGGAGCCATCCTCCGCTAAAAACTCAATCCTGACATCGCCAGCTTTCTCGATCGCCACCGACTGCTCGCTGCCATAAAAATCGCCGCTATCCATGTGTGCAACGTGGGATTTAGAATCAGCTTTCCATTCCCCCACCGAATGGGGGTGCTTCTGCGCGTAATGCTTCACTGCCGCCGCCACCCGCCGATCCGAGTTTCCCTCCCGCAATACAGGGTTGACTGCACTCCCCAGCACTTTGGAATACCGCGTTTTAATTGCTGCTTCCGCTTCATCTTTGGGATCGTCAGGGTAATCGGGAATGTCGTATCCCTTCTCTTGTAATTCCGCGATCGCCGCTGTCAATTGGGGGATGGAGGCGCTGATATTGGGCAGCTTAATAATGTAGGCTTCTGGTGTTTTTGCGAGCGATCCTAATTGGGCTAGGGCATCCGGTTGTCGCTGTTCTTCCGTCAGGTTTTCAGGAAAGGTGGCGATAATTCGTCCCGCTAGCGAAATGTCCTTCGTTTCAACTTCGATATCTGCCGCATTGGTAAATACTTTGATAATTGGTAGGAAAGAGTATGTTGCTAAAGCCGGTGCTTCATCTGTCAAGGTGTAGATGATTTTTGCGGTTGGGTTCGTCATATTTCCTACAGATTGATGGAGCGGCACTTTGATAATTGAAGGACGCATCTGGCGTTCGAATCTAGAAGTTCTCGAACAAAAGGCGTTTGGGTTCGCTGGCTATTGTAAAAAAGAACGCAAAATTTCAGCAATCCATTGTGCGTTTGTCCTGGACTCACTTTAGCCACACAGTATATAGTCAGCTGTCTTGCTAGAACAGAACTATCCGCAAGGAATATGCCAGTTGCCTGTAGACCGCATTCGCAATTGCAACTTCAAGGTCAGGAATGCTCCCAGTCGGCAAGTTCTCAATCTTGGTGCATGTCATTGGGGGTGGGGCGAGGGTGGGTGTTGGCGGGTGCCGATGCTGCTAGGGCAATAGATGACGCCGCGTCCAGTCATCCTCAGTGACCTGCACCTTGTAAGCCTGAGCATCTCCAGAGGGCGATCGCACTTCCACTAAAAACTCTTGGTCTCGATCCAGCTCTGCCTCCACTACAAAATTACCGGATACGTCGATCTCGATAATCTCGCCGTTGACGTACACCAAATTGATCGGGAACACCTTACCTGTTATCTGTGCAGTGGGCACAGCGGCATTAGCGATCAGCACCGCATTAGGAATGCCTAGATCTACATCTGCGCCGGTCAATGAGTCTGGGGGGGTCGGCTCCTCTCCAGGGATAACAATCGAGTAGGTGTCGTCCTGGATGTTGACCGCAATCCCCTGTGCTTTGGCTTCCACTGCACCCTCAAACGTTGCCACTGCGGTTCGCCCTCGGGGGGTAATGCCCACTCCAAAGTCGGTGCCCCTGACCCCTGCAATTCCTGCTGGGGACTGAATCGTCAGGGAAGACGTGGGCCGATTAAAACGACGAATTTGAAATCGGGCGGTCCCTTGCGGTACGTCAATTTCAGTGATTTTTCCCCCTTCCCCATCAATAGTCAGGGTCAGGATGCGAATCTGGCTATCCTCAAACACCCGCACGCTACCAATCCCATCGTCAAACGCCAAGCTGGCCTCGGCACTTTTCTCGGTGGTCACCCCATCCCCAGGGAACAGCAGCAAATCGTTGAGGTGGGCGTCATGCCACTTTCCGCCCCCATGTCTAGCCTCCACAGAGCCTTTCAGCTCTCGCACTTGTAACCAGCGGGTCGCGCGAGTACTGGGCAATGACAACACCTCCTGGGCGTTCGCAATTGTCGTCCCACCAAGATGGATACCTACTAGAGCAGTGCAGCAGGTCAGGGCAGATCGCCAGCCACGCATCACAGTTACATTTCCTAGCGATAGTCTGGCGCAATTTTATCCTCCGTTTGGTATCTGAGGGGGATGGGTGAGCGGTCGGGAAATTGGGGACAGTCTGCAAAGCATGTCATGCTCTCCGTTGATACGATCCCTACAGTTTTGCAACTCTGATTCTTTTGGGCGTCAGTTGTTCTAAAGCTTCGATTGTTTTGCCGTGCATAGCCTTGAGCGAGATTTTGCCTGCCGTTAGCGATCGCAGTTTCTGCAAATTTATGCCGTTGTTAGCCAATAGCCAGACAGGGTACAGCTATTGGCTAGAGATGGGGGATTGCACGATTCTGCTGGATTTTGGCTGCGACTGGGAGGTCCTAGCCCATCAACTTCCTCGTCCGCCCCATATGGCGATCGCTAGCCATGCCCACTCAGATGTCTCGGGGGGTCTGCTGGGATTTGCCCGGGCTTTTCCCGATATCCCCATTTACTGCACTGTGGTTACCCGTCAACTGCTTGCGGATCGGGATAAAAGCACCGTCGCGAGTATTTCCAGCCTACTGTTTCGGCGCCCTTTTCTGGTGGGTGGCAATCTAGGCCTCACTTTCGAGCCTGCCGGTCATCTCCCAGGTGCTGCGCTGTCTATTTTGACTCTCCTCCCAAAGGAGCCTTCAGAAGGCGAGCTAGCGACTAGCCCATCTGACTCTCCTTCCCTCGCCTGTGACTTGCAGGCGAATCGCAGTCCCCATCTCGATGCCAGTCAGATTGCAGCCGGTCGCACGGCAATCTACGCCAGCGATTGCTCCCTCACCGCCAGTCGGTTTCAGACCAGCTTGCCCCTACCTAAATTGCGCCAGTGGCAGCCCGAACTGCTCGCCATCAGCGGTGCATTGGGGACTCGTTCGTTAGCGCCCCGCAAGGTAGCCGCAGGTAAGTCAATCAAACAGCTGCAGGCGGCGATCTCGTCCAAAATGACTGCCCTACTTCCGCTTCCGGCGATTGGCTTGGCTCAAGAGCTAATTTTCATGCTGAAAACGAATAACCGCTTGCGTAAAGGATCTACGCAACTGGACTTGTGGCTAGATGGATCGATTGCAGCTGCTTGCGATCGCTATTTCGACCTCTTACCCCACCTCCCCAAGTCCATTCAAAACTACGCTCGCTGTCAATCTTTATTTGGGGGGAACGGCCGCTCCCTCTCCATTCATCCTTTACCTGACTCGGTGGAGGGCAGCAATGGCATCAACTCGGCTGCAGAAGCCCTCAGAGAAGTATTGCAATCCCCTGGGGTTGTACTGGTGGATTCCGCCGCAACCTCCCAATTTTGGGCAACTGTTTGGCCCCATCTAATCGCCGAGCGCACCCTTTACCTGCAGTTGCCAGAAGTGAACCCTGCCCTGCCCCTAACCCAGTGGCCGGAACCTCTGCGTAGCTCCATATCGGTTGCGACCAGTGAATGGCACAGCCTCAGCGACTGTAGCAACTTGCAACAAATCGCGAATACCCTCAAGCCCCAACACCTGATCTTCACCCACGGTCCCACCCGCCACCTGCAGGACTTAGCCCAATTGCCGGAATTTCGCGATCGCTATCTCACGTATGCCCCCTCCGTCGGCCAAGCAATTTCCCTCAACTTGGCGGCAGTGGAAGCTCCAAATCCTGATGAACAGGCAGCCAGCGAGCCCGTCACCTATGCAGGGGAAATTGAAGAAACCCTGTCCCCTACGACCGGAAAAATTACCGGAGTGGAAGTCTCCTTACCCGTCGAGCTACTGGACGATCCCCGCTGGAATGCGCTGTCGGAGACCGGCATGGTCACGGCCCATTGGGATGGCAAATCATTAGTGATTCAGGCGGTGTCCAGCCAAACCCTGCAGCGGGAAGTATCTGGAGATCGCGCGACTGGAGCCTCCGGATATGGAGAAAACGCAGGGTCCTGTTCTACCTGTGCTTTCCACTCTCGAGATCGCTCTGCTCCAAATGCCAAACCCCGATGCACCCAGCCGCGATCGCCCCTCTACAATTTATCTGTCAACCCCCGAGGCTTCTGCGCCGAATACAAGGCTTTAGGCAAATGAGCTGGCGCAACATCTACAGGAACCAGCCGTAGCTGTGCAGGCCAATGCCCAGCAGGTTTACCCCGAGATAGCACACCCAAACCACCACAAACCCTGCTCCAGCCAAAATTGCAGGTCGCTTACCCTGCCACCCTTTCGTAATGCGGGTGTGTAAGTAAGCAGCGAATACCAACCAAGTGATCAGGGCCCAGGTTTCTTTGGGGTCCCAACTCCAGTAAGTGCCCCAAGCCTCGTTCGCCCAAACTGCTCCAGCAATAATTCCGATAGTCAGCAGCGGGAAGCCCAAGCCGATGAGGCGATAGCTGACGTTATCGAGGGTATCTGCCAAGCTCAGCCGCTGGGGGGTGAGGGTGACTGCATTAGCCACTTGAGGTCGCTCCAAGACAGCCACATCTCCGCCGCTCATTGCCATAGCACCAACCGTGGCATCTGCACTGGATCGATCTCCATCAACTCGTTCTCGATCCGCAGCGGTTACATCTGCGGATTTATCGGTAGATTCAATGACACCGCCTCGATTGCGATAGCTGCCAATGCCAAAGGAACTCCCCTTCAGGGCCACATCCTGACCGCGGGTGACAACTAAGAAGGCGATCGCCAGAACCGATCCCACCATCAGAGTGGAGTAGCTAAACATCATCACCGACACGTGCATCATCAGCCAGTTGGATTGCAGTGCGGGTACTAAGGGTGAAGACACCTGCATGTCGCTGGGCAGCTTAAACGCCGCAAAAGCCACAATGCCCATGGCAACCGGAGCTGTAAAAACGCCTACTAGGCGATTGCGCCCCAGCCACTCTGCTACCAGGTGCATCACCGTAACCCCCCAAGCCATGAAAAAGAGGGATTCGTATAGGTTACTGATTGGAAAATAACCCGCATCGATCCAGCGAGCACCGAGTAACCCCGTAATGGCTATGCCTCCGATCGCCATTGCTGTCGTACCCAACTCTGGCAGAGCGGGCAGTCGGGGGAACGCAGCAGACACCCAATAAACCATCATGGCGGCAAATAAAATGCCGAAGGCAACGGTGTCTAGCAGGGATTGAAGGGAGGCGAGATCCATCAGTGAAAACCAAGAAGTATCGGGAGCAATACTGGTCTGCGCCAGCGTTTATTCTCACTAGGCCTTTCATACCTTGTGCCGCGCGACCAAACAATTGTTCAACCGAACAACTGCTCGATTTCTGACATCAGTTGAACAACCTCGTGCACCATCCGCAGCATGAATTGGTCAGGGAGAAGTCAAAGAATCACTATTAGTGTAGGCCAATAATTTCAAATGCCTCTCGATAGATATTGCGGCCGTCAGATCGCTTCAGACATTTCTGCTATCTAGAGACCTGACTGAGCATAGAACTACTGGTCTTATCTGGGATGGCCACCGCTTGATTTCCAATCCGCAGGAATGGAGGGTGTCCTCTACGATTAAAGAATCATTCTTTTTTCTCTCCGACTTGCATGACTGCTAAACCAGCCCGCTCGGGCCGCCGCTCCCAATACAGCGATTGGGGCTTGATGCTCAAGCTCTGGCCTTATGCTAAGCGCCATTGGCAGTTGTTGGGGTGGTCAATTGTTTTTCTCCCACCCCTGGCCATTTCCCAAGCCATTCAGCCAATTATTTTGCAGAAGGCGATCGACGGTCCCATTCGAGAAGGGCGTCCCGAACGTCTGTGGCAGTTTGTCGCCTTGCTGTTGCTGGTGGGACTGATGCGCTTCCTGTTTCAGGCTTTGGAGGGGTTCACCAGTCAAAAGTTTGGTCAATTACTCACCAGTGACGTGCGCAACGATCTATTCGAGCACGTCACCAGTTTGGCCTCTTCCTTCTTCGATCGCACTCCTGTCGGCAAACTGATAACCCGCATCACCAGCGATGTAGAAGCCTTAGGAGATGTGTTCTCCACTGGGGCCGTGGGGGTGGTGGGGGACTTGGTCACCCTGGTGGCGATCGCCGGCATGATGATCTGGCTGCGGTGGAACCTTGCCCTCTTCCTGATTGCCTCGATCGTGCCGATGGCTGTGCTGGTGATTTGGTTGCAGCAGCTCTATCGCAATGCCAACTTCCGCGTTCGAGAGGAATTGTCCTCTCTTAACTCCTTGCTGCAGGAAAACATTTTGGGGGTCAGTGTCGTCCAGATGTTTCGGCGCGAGAGGTTCAATAGCGAGATGTATCTGGAGAACAACCAGCGCTACATCCGAGAAGTGGACAAAACCATCCTCTATGACTCCACCCTCTCGTCCGTTCTAGAGTGGGTCTCTTGGATTGGGGTGGCCGGTATTTTGTGGATTGGGGGGGGCGAGATCCTACATTCCTTTGCGATCGAAGGGGAAACCTTTGTTGCTCAAGTTGTTGACAGCAGCCCGGTAGCCCAAGGTATTCCCTTTATCCCCGAAGGTATGCGGCAGCGGGCGGCAGAACCCCTAACGTTCGGTAACCTCTACGCCTTTGTGCTGTTCTCCTCGCAATTTTTTAATCCGTTACGGCAGCTCGCCGAGAAATTCACCTCCTTGCAATCGGGATTCACCGCTGTAGAGCGCATCACCGGCATGTTGGAATTGCCTATCGAAGTGGAGGACCCCATCCAGCCGATCTCGCTGCCACTTCCAGTGCGTGGAGAAGTGAAATTTGACGGAGTTTCCTTTGGCTACAAGCCCGACGAGAAGGTCATCAAAGATCTAAGTTTCACCATTCGTCCGGGGGAGAAAGTTGCGCTGGTGGGGCCCACTGGGGCGGGTAAAAGTTCCATTATTCGATTGCTGGCTCGCTTGTATGACGTCAACAGTGGTTGCATCACCGTTGATGGCGTAGATATTCGTCGACTCACTCAAACGGAGCTACGCCAGCACATCGGGGTAATTCTGCAGGATAGTTTCCTGTTCTCTGGCAACATTCGAGACAACATTACGCTGGGGGAGACTTATCCCGAGCAGGACATCCAACAGGCTGCACGTCTGATGAACGTAGAGCCGTTTATTCTTGATTTTCCGCAGGGGTACGACACGGAGGTGCGGGAGCGGGGCAACAACCTATCTTCTGGTCAAAAGCAACTGCTGGCTTTTGCCCGCGCTTTAGTGCGCAATCCTCAGATTTTGGTGCTGGACGAAGCCACCGCCAGCTTGGATGTGGGTACAGAGTCATTGATTCAAGATGCGCTCGAAACGCTGCTGCGCGATCGCACGGCAATTATTATTGCCCACCGCTTGGCCACCATTCGCAACGTCGATCGCATTTTGGTGCTGCAGAAAGGTGTTCTCAAGGAGCAGGGCAGTCACGAAAACTTAATGGCTCAAAATGGGATTTACGCCAACCTTTACAATCTTCAGTCCATTCAGAAATAGAGCGTTTCTTCTAGGAGAGCGCTATAGGGTCAAAGGGGAGCGCCGTTTGCTCGTTTTATATTTTGTAATTTTGCATACTATTATTAAGTGGACTTTAAGGTCGGTTTGAGCCTGTGACAATTTCCAGTCCCGCCCCCAGTCAGGTTAAGGCGCTGTTTCAGCGCTACGACCCCCAAGAAATTTCTCGATATTACCGCTGGAGATTCCTGTGGGTCTGGGCCAGAGCAATATCCGTATCCCTGAGACTGCTCGGTTTTTGCCTCGGGCTGCAGCTTGACCGACTGTTTAATCGCACTGGGGAAAAGCAGGTTCAACGGCGATCGATTCAGCTCCGCACCCTGCTTACGAACCTTGGCCCCACCTTCATCAAAGTGGGTCAAGCGCTGTCCACACGACCCGACTTAGTCCGTGCTGATTACCTCAACGAGCTGACTAAATTGCAGGATCAGCTGCCGACATTTCCCAATCGAATTGCTTACTCCATCATCGAGCGGGAGTTAGGGGATGTCGTTGACGAGATTTATGCGTCTGTGAACACTCGGCCGGTGGCTGCCGCGAGTCTGGGCCAGGTGTACAAAGCCTGCCTCAAGTCTGGCGAAACTGTAGCCATTAAGGTGCAGAGACCAGACTTACGCAAGAAGCTCACCCTGGATCTATACATCATTCGCTGGATGTCCACTTGGGTTTACCGCTGGTTGCCGCTTAACCTCGGTCAATCTTTGACCGAGGCCGTGGATGAGTTTGGTATCAAGCTGTTCGAAGAAATTGACTACATCAACGAGGGGCGCAACTGCGAGCGGTTCGCTGGGTATTTCGAAAATGACCCCGATGTTTACGTCCCAAAAATTTACTGGAAATATACCTCCCAGCGCGTTCTGACGCTGGAATGGATCGATGGGATTAAGCTATCCGATACCGCAGGTATCCAGGCAGCTGGTTTAAAAATTCAGGATTTGATTCGGATTGGGGTGGAGTCAGCCCTGAAGCAACTCCTGGAATACGGATTTTTTCACGCCGATCCCCACCCCGGTAACCTATTTGCTCTGCGGGATGGTCGCCTAGCCTTCATCGACTTCGGCATGATGGATCAGCTGCGCCAAGACCGCAAAGAGCGGCTGGTGGATGCTCTCGTGCACATGGTGAATCAAGACTATGCCAGCCTGTTTGAGGATTTCCAATATCTCGAGTTTTTAACCGAGCGGGTCGATCCTCAGCCGATCGTGGCTGCCATGAAGCTGATGCTGGATGACATCCTCAACGAGAAGGTTCAAGATTTCAACTTCAAAACAGCCACCGATCGCTTTTCGGGGCTGGTGTACGAATATCCCTTCCGCGTCCCCCCCAATTTCGCACTGATTATTCGATCTTTGGTCACTCTGGAGGGGGTAGCCCTCAGTCTGTCCCCCGACTTTCGCATTATCGGGGTCGCCTATCCCTACGTTGCCCGTCGCCTGCTCACTGACGAGACGCCTCAGTTGCGTCAGCGCTTGTTGGAGGTGCTATTCCAGGATGGTAAGTTCCGCTGGCAGAGGCTAGAAAGCCTCATCGACATTGCTCGCACCGACGGTAGTTCCCTTAACCTCACCTCCACGGCCACGGTGGGAATTAACTATCTTCTGTCTGAGGAAGCCAGCGATCTGCGCCGCCAAATTATTGTGGCCCTGACCGACGACGATCGCCTGCATGTGGAGGAAATTCAGCGGCTGTGGGAACGCCTACAACCGGAATTGACTCCGGATCAGTTGCTGCAAGCAGCAGTCCACAGTATTCGCGATGCGTTGCCAGAGGCTGTTGTGGTTCCCTTCGAACGCCTATCACGACTGATACCTCGTTAACACATCATTGTGGCCTGAGAATTCTTGCTCCTTGGTTCTTGATGTTCGAAGCCTGCCAGTAGGTATATGGTTGACACTGGTTGCCCTCTATCCCTAGATCTGCAATTTAAGGCTGGTAGGATGGGGGTGTTTCAGCATTCGGACAAAGCTGTGAGCGAGAATCGTTCCAACTTCTTTACGGGGTTAGTAACTGGCGCTGTTGTGGGTGGTCTCGTGGGCGGACTGTTGGGGACTGTATTGAGTCAGCAGCTGACTTCGCAGGGGAAACGGTCCAGACGTCGCTCCCTCAATGCGCGTAAAAAGCATGGTAACGGTGGCTCTGTGAAGCACCGACTAACGGCTGCGGTGGACTCTCAGGAACTACTTGATGAGGTGCGTCAAGATGCGGATTTGGCGATTGCCGAGGCGCGACGTAGTTTGGAAGACAAGATTTCTCAGCTCAATGCGGCGATAGAAGATACTCGAGCTAGATTTATTTCTGAGGCTGCGAAGGATGAAACCGATGACAATAGTGGCAAGCTGCAAGAAGCAAACTGGATGCGGGAAGGCGAATAAGGCTATCCTGACATCTAGATCCGTACTTTGTAGAAGTTCGATGGAATTGAAGAGAGGTCACTAGCACATGTACGAACTTGTTGGAATTCTGTCCCAAACGCTATCTATCTATTCGCTGATGCTGATCGTGCGGGTGCTTCTCACGTGGTTCCCTAACGTCGACTGGTCTAACCCTATTTTCTCGACATTGCGCCAGTTGACTGACCCTTACCTCAATATTTTTCGGTCCATTATTCCGTCTTTTGGGGGAATGGATTTTTCTCCAATGCTGGCCATCATTGCCTTGAGTTTTATCCAACAAGCGTTGGGAAGAGTGGCTTATTCTTTCTAGGTCGATGCTGAGGTTTGTGCTGAGTTGAAGATGGTTGGTTCAGGAGTCACCTAAAGTTCTTTTGGAACAAATCTACCTTCTACAGGTAACCCCCACGTTGAAGCTCCAGCGTGGGGGTTTTCGCTCGACCGTATTGTGCTTATCGGATGCATTGTTCATCAATGGTTAGCGATTGACCATGCCACGAAATCCCTTAGCCTTAAATTGCTTCAGTTGAAGGGGTAGGGGATTGTTGGCGGGGACACCAATGCGGATCGAGAACATACTTTCTCCTGGAGGGACCTCTTCAATTGCCCCTAATCGGGTTCTTTCCGGCCAGACATCGTTGCCGCTAGCGTCGTAGATGCGACCAAATACGTCTGCGTTATAAATCAGACGGTCCGTGGGATTATCAACCGTACCCTCAATTGTGAAACATTGCACCGGAACGGCGGAGGCTCCGCTAGTGGGCAGGTTTTGAAATTCTGGCAAATCGGGGCAGGGAACGGTATGAAGATCGCTTAGCTCCATCGGCACCTTACCGCCAAAGCCAAATAAACAGATTGCGATCGCCGTTGCGAACAGTGCTCTTATGAATTGGGGCCAACGTGCCAGCATTATGGGTCCTTTCTATAGCTTTTTGAACGAACTTAGGGCAGCAGCGACTACCTTCAGTGGTTCGGGATATGAGCCCATTGGCTCTGTCCCAGTTTAAGGGGAAACCCTCGCTCGGTGGAGAAAGTAGGCGCAATTGTCGATCGTCTGTGGGGCGACTATCAATCCTCTTTTCTATTCGTATACCTCAGACCAATTTCTCGCTCGGTTGCGATCGCCGCCAACGGAATATCCCATGGGTCGCGCGGTAGGGCAGATAAGCTCCAGCAAGCAAATGGCACCACGCCAACGGTCAACGCATGTTGCAGGCGAGGCTGGCCTAAACAGCGGTCGTAGTATCCCCCTCCGTATCCCAAGCGTATCCCTTGGCGATCGCAGGCTATGGCTGGGACTAAGATTGCGTCCACCGTTTCTAAATCGATAGTGGGACTATGGGGGAAGGGTTCGAGAATGCCCAATCGAGATCGCTTGAGTTCCCCTTCCGGCTCGTACCGATGCCAAGCCAATTCACCGCCGGGCAGGGTTCTCGGCAGCCCCCAAGTTTTTTGAGGCCAATGGCTGAACAGCGATAGCAGATTGATTTCACGATCGGTGGCGTAGTAGCTCAGAATGGTTTCTGCCTGCTTGAGGGGGGGCCATTGCTTGAGGCGATCGCAGATGGATTGACTCAAAGCCACCAAGTCGAGGGTAGAGCGCAGATGGCAGTAATACCGACGGTAAGTCTCCTTAGAGGTGCCGTCTTGAGAGAGGGGAATTGCGGTCACAGTTGGTGGTGGGGCGAAAGGTTGATAGCCTTATAAACTGTATTGCCTATGGGGAGTGAGCTAACGGTGCACGTTCAGGTTTTGGGGATGGGGAAGTCCGGCCTGGCCGCCGCTGAGCTACTGCTATTCCAAGGATATTCCGTCTGCGTCTGCGATGAAAAAGACGGTGCGAGTCTAAGGCAGTGCCAGGAAAACCTGGAGGCGTTGGGGGCAACTGTACAACTGGGTCAGCCGTTTGAGCCTCAACCTCAGGTGGAATGCATTGTGGTCAGTCCGGGGGTGAACTGGCTGCTGCCTGCCCTTGAAACGGCTCGTGCACGGGGCATAGAGACGATTGGCGAAGCGGAGTTGGCTTGGCGATCGCTGGGGGATATCCCCTGGGTGGGCATCACCGGAACGAACGGCAAGACGACGACGACGGCTTTGATTGCGGCTATCTTTGCTGCCGCTGGGTGGAATGCGCCCGCCTGCGGCAATATTGGTTTGCCCCTGTGTCAGGTGGCTTTAGATGTGCTGCGATCGGGGCAAGCTCCTGACTGGATTGTGGCAGAACTGAGTAGTTACCAGGTCGAGTCCTCTTCTACACTGGCTCCGGAGATCGCCCTGTGGACCACCTTGACTGACGATCACCTCTCCCGCCACGGCACCTTCGAACGGTATGCGGATATCAAGGCTTCCTTGCCCCGCAGGGCCAAACAGGTGGTGCTGAATTCCGACGATCCCTACCTGCGCAGTCAGCAGGACCAATGGCCTTATGCTTCCTGGACCTCCTGCCACGATCTGGCCACTGCCACCCACGTTGCCCCTTATCGTTCCAGTGCTGATGCTGGCGATACCTCCGAGAAAGCCCTCCAAGACTGGGTGTGGCATGCAGGGCAGCCGGTTTTGCCATTGGATGACTTTGTCCTGATCGGTCAGCACAATATTCAAAATCTGCTGATGGCGGTGGCAGTTGCTCGATATGCCGATGTACCGACCTCAGATATCCAACGGGCAATTCAGGCCTTCCCTCCCATGCCCCACCGTCTTCAGCCAGTGTACGAGCTGGCGGGGGTCACGTTTGTGAACGATAGCAAAGCAACGAACTACGATGCCGCTTTGGTGGGGTTGAACTCAATCTCTGGCCCTATCATTCTGATTGCTGGGGGAGACCCCAAAGTGGGAAATGGCAACCTTTGGTTTGAGGCAATTCGGGATAAGGTTGCGGCCACCATCCTTATTGGCAAAGCGGCCCCTCAGTTTGCGGCTTACCTCAAGGATTTTCAGTACACTGACTTTCATCTTGTGGACGGAATGGAAGAAGCTGTTCCGCTTGCCTTTGCGCAGGCGCGCACCCTGTTTCCCTCCACCCCTGTGACGGTTCTGTTATCTCCTGCCTGTGCCAGCTTTGACCAATACTCCAACTTCGAACAGCGGGGCGAGCATTTTCAACAGTGCAGCCGGCGTCTGGTCCTGTGAAGCCCGATGGTTACAATCCCTCACCCTGTGCTGGATTGTATTGGGATTACTCGCGTTAGCCTCAGCCTCCCTCCCCCTTGCCCAAGCAGATTTCAACGATGGACTCTTCTTTGTGAAGCGGCAAGCAGCCTTTGTTCTGCTGGGGGTGGGGGGGATTGCAGTTATTGCCCGCATTTCGATGCGAAACTGGTTCAAGCTGTGCGGGCTAATGTACGTGGCTGCTTTGCTGCTAGTGTTGGCCACCCATGTCCCCGGTTTGGGAGAAACCCGCAACGAAGCCACCCGCTGGCTCAACCTGGGCATTCCCATTCAGCCGTCAGAATTTCTCAAGCCGATGTTGGTGCTGCAGGCAGCAGTGGTGTTTGGCCGCTGGCACGTTCATCCCCGCTGGTACCGAATTCTGTGGATTAGCTTGTTTGGGGTGGGGATGGGGGCTGTTCTGACCCAGCCCGATTTGGGGACAACAGCTATCTGTGGCCTGACCCTGTGGTTGATGGCTTTTGTTGCGGGGGTTTCTCTGCGGCTGATGTGCAGTGCTGCAGCTTTGGGGGTGACCACTGCCCTGTTCAGTATTCTGACCAATCCCTACCAGCTAAGACGGGTGATCGCATTATTGATGCCGAACAGCGAGGTCAAGGCGGAGAATTATCAGGTGGTGCAGAGTCTGATTGCCATTGGCTCGGGTGGCCTGTGGGGGGTGGGATTCGGTCTCTCGAAGCAAAAACTCGATTACCTACCCATTCACTACACGGACTTTATTTTCTCGGTGTACGCCGAAGAGTTTGGGGCCGTAGGTACCGTTGCTTTTCTGCTGTTGCTGCTGGCATTTACCTGGCTATCGCTACGGGTGGCATCTCGCTGCCAAGACATGCGCCTGCGTTTGGTGGCCTACGGCTGCCTATTTCTGCTAGTAGGTCAATCGTTAATCAATATTGGTGTGGTGGCCAGTTTGTTGCCAGCCACGGGGGTGACCCTACCTTTATTTAGCTACGGGGGGAGTTCGATGCTGGCCAGTTTGGTGGCAGCTGGTTTCTTGATTCGCGTGGCTCGCGAAGTCAACCGCGCCCCAACGGTATGGATCGCCAGCACTGCATCCAGTCCAAATGAGGGAAAACGGTTCTCGCGCTAGTTGTGTTCCGATTCTTCATAGAAGGGATCTGGAGCGGCAGAACTTGGATGATATCGCATCAGTTCTATGGCGCTAAAGATGGCGCTAAAGCTTTTCTCCGGCAGGTTCAAAGCGAGAGTACCAAGTGGTTAAGGCGATCGCCAACCCATCGGCAGCATCGTCAGGACGCGGGATGGTTGCCAACTGCAGTTCTCGAGTGACTGCCTCCTGCACCGCTTGTTTGTCAGCATTGCCGTACCCCGTCAGGGCCTTTTTGATTTGGGCGGGGGTAAATTCGCTGGGGGCAAAGCCATGCTGGGCTAAGGAAAGCAAGATTACCCCCCTTGCCTGAGCCACCAGAATCGTGTTGCCCATGCGGTAAAAAAATAGTTTTTCAATTCCCACGCGATCCGGTTGGAAGTCTGTCAGCAGAGTGATTAAATCTTGATGGAGAATGTGCAGGCGATCGGTGACCGCTGTCTTTTTTGGGGTAGAGATCACCCCACATTCCAGCATCTCTACCCCCCCTTCTTCGTGGGCGGCAATTAAGCCAAACCCCATTGTCCCCATTCCGGGATCGATGCCTAGAATCCGCACCACAGGATATCTACCTTAGGATTTCCTTGACCTGTTCTGCTTGATGGCGACCGCCACGTCGCTGAGGACATCTCGTACTCCAACCCTTTGCTGGGTATGCAATTGATGTCGTGTCAGAGATGACAATCGCTATAGGTAGGGTAGCCTCAGACATTCGCAAAAGCTGGTCATATGCCGTTTTTCACGTGCTTGGAACATTGAAAGCAGCCGAAAAATCGCAGGGGCCAAGGTGTGGCTGATTTCAACCGAATGGCCAACGGGATTCAACTCTCGGCTTGGGTGGCGCCTCCCAGTCTTGGAAAGATGTAGATTAGTCCTGACCACAGGGTGAGTCCCACTGCAATCCAAAAGCAAATGACCCCCCCCGGCAAACGGGCAATCAGTAGGGCGATCGCTACAATTTGCATCACCGTTTTACCTTTCCCCCACCAGTTCGCGCCCGCCATCTGCTTGAGCTGACTGCGCCAGCCTGAAATCGCCAGCTCGCGTGCCAGCAGCAGGAATACTCCCCAAGCTGGAATTTGTTGTAGCTGAACTAAGCAGAGCAGGGGGGCCAGCACCAGTAACTTGTCCACTAATGGGTCAAGTAGCTTGCCCAGGTCCGTCACCTGATTGAGTTTGCGCGCTAAATAGCCATCTAGCCAGTCTGTACAGGCCCCCAACAGAAAGGCTGCCAAAGCAATTTGATGCCAGGTGAATGTGTCGAGGGTGAGGCCAATCAGAATAATGGGAACTGCTAACAGGCGCGAAACAGTAATCCAAGTGGGCAAATTCATGAATCGCCTGCAGTGAGATCGACGATAGGAAATGACATGGGATTAAGAGGGGAACGGGGAGTTGCAAGGGCGACCCGTGTGCCAGATATATAGCTGCATATAGCGAGACGGAGTCTGTGGCTACTCATTATCGGGCAGGGTGAATTGGGTCAGGGTGCTGCGCCCCAAAACGGTGAACGTATTGGTGGCCCAATTTGCTTGACCCTTGGGGCCTGCAACACTCAGATCCTGTTCGGGTTGCTCGTACCGAACGTTACCAAAGGCATCGGTGATGTCGCTACCCAATATCCATTCCGCTCGATCTGCCCAGAGCTGTGCGCCATCTGTTTCAGAAAACGCGTAGACCTGCTCGGAGATCGTCAGGAGATCGGTAGGGATTTCCAGAGTCATGAGGTTTCCCTGCAGGCGAATGGATTGTTCGCTGTGGTAAACATCAACATTGCCGCGGGCCATGACCAGCTTTTCGGACAAATCCCAGTCAAGCTCGGACATCAGCATATCGATGGGGGGATCCACTGACCGTGCCTGTAAGGGGTCGTCAGTGTCGTTGCGCAAGCGAATAAAGTTCTTGGCCAGGTCAGCGGTGATGCGATCGCCCTCCAACACCACCTGTTTGTCGAGTTCTGTGATGACAACGTTACCCACAGCAGTCAGGGTATTGCCATTGGTTATCCAGGCAGCCCGTTCGGCCACCAGTTTCAAGTTGAGATGAGGAAACTCTGCCACAAAATTCTCTTCGAGTTCCATCCTCTCCCCCCCTGGGAGCACCAAACCTGTTTCGGCCTCAAGCAAAATTTGATTCCCCTGCCCGTCGTATATCACACCAGACACGTCAAACAGTTGCGCCGCTTGCCCCTGAGCGCCGTACTCAGCTGTAGAGGCGTTGAGTTCCCACAACAAGTCCCCGGCTTCGTTTGTCTCGGTCAAATTCAGGTTTTCGTATACCAGCTGATTTCCGCTGGTTTCCTCTTCAGAGTCAGAGGTTGAAACGGTGGAGGGGGATCCTCCGCAGGACGCCAGCAGGCTGGCCACCATCATGGATGGCAGCAAGGCAGATGACAGCATTTTGGCTGATAACCAATTATTGGGTGATGACCAGATTTTGGGTGAGAACAGCCAGTCGCTCCGTCGGGCTGGGCCTGCAGGATCTCGGGGGGGAATTGTCATTGGGAGGACCCTCGTTGAGATGGGGATGCGGGTAACGCGAGCTGGCCGGTTTTCTGCCACTCTCGATGGGCTTCGTACACCCCTTGGACTTGGTACCAATTTAGAAAACAAATGCGGCAAAGTTCCAGTGCCAGACCCGGTTGATTGCGAGCTACCAACCACTCTAAAGCCGGACGAATGCGCCGCTCGTTCCAGAATCCCCACAGGGACAGCAGCCCCCAGAGAATTTTATGCAGTGGGGTCATTTGAATCATCATGCGTACATCCCAGGTGGGATGTTTTTGATAAAACAAGACCCCCATCCTGCCCCGCTGCCATTCGCGGTCAATCAGATGGGGAATGCGATCGAGACTGAAAACTGGATTCCAGTGGTATCCCGCTGCTGCGGGGGATTTCACCATACGAATGCCGATATTTTTTAACCGTACTCCCAGCTCTAAGTCCTCCCAGCCATACAGCTGAAAGCGATTGTCAAAGGGACCCTCGGGGGATTCCGCCACTGCATCGAGCCATTGACGGGCGATCGCCACGTTGCCCGTCGCGAAAAATGCCGCCGAAAAATCTGTAGGTTTGAACGGTTCCGAGCGGGGATTGTCAAAGTTGCTGGTGTTAATCACCTGCCCGTACACAAAGACTTTGGCTGCTTTTCCGTCATTTTGGCGGTAGTGTTCCTGCAATACTGCTGCGTGGGCTGCTAAGAAATTATTGACGACCACCAGATCGCTATCGATAAAGACAATCGTATCCCCACGAGATTGGGTCACCCCTAGGTTGCGGGCAGCGGCAGGGCCTAAGTGATCTTGAACGTACCACCGTACCCTTGGAAGATCTGCCGATTGCAGCCAGTCCACCGTCCCATCGGTGGAGCCATCATCCACCACAATAATTTCGTAATCCTCATAGTCCCCAGGGTGCTGGTGGGCAATCTCCCGCAGGCATTTCTGCAGGATGGGCAAGCGATTGTAAGTGGGAATGACCACACTAAAAAACACGGGGGATGGCCTCTACAGACTTGTGGATAGGGGGGAGGGTGGGTCAGACTGTGCGGAATCTCGGGGTGAATCCAGCAAGCGTATCTCCACCTTATCGTCACACTGCAACTGCAATCGGTCTCTGGCGTTTCCACCATTGACAGCCAGCTCCACCCAGCCATGACTGCCGATCAAAGCCAGCGGCTCCCCCCAGCAGACGTCGCTGTAGGTGTATCCCCTGCTTAGAGATTGACCGTTGACGATCGCCTCCCAGTCATACCCCTGTACATCCTGCTCCGAGATTGTGGAAATGCAGTTGCCGAAGCGATCGCAAGTTTGAATGGTGCCTATCAGTCGGTTCTCCTCCCGTCGAACGGCAGGAAAACTGTGTCGAACGAGTTTCCGGAGATGAATGGGGGTGCCCACCCGAGCTAGCGGGACACCGGAGGCCAGATGTGCCCCCACCGGAGCAAAAATATCTCGACCGTGGAAGGTGGCGCTGGGGGATTGAACTCGCCAATAAGCGGGGTTCGTCAGTTCGACTGCTGCTGTGGGCGGATAGCGATCGCATAGTTGACTGAAGAGACCGTTATCGGGTCCCACCAAAATTCCGCACTCACAGGCGATCGCCACTGCTCGCCGCTGACTGCCGACTCCTGGGTCGATCACCGCCACATGCACGGTGCCTGTGGGGAAATAGGGGGCGGC
Source organism: Synechococcus sp. (assembly GCA_051439605.1). Classification (GTDB taxonomy): domain Bacteria; phylum Cyanobacteriota; class Cyanobacteriia; order Thermostichales; family PCC-7336; genus PCC-7336. Next base: position 55,939 of record JBFRWN010000047.1, on the reverse strand, counting down.
GTTACCGAGCTGGAATTGACCGCTGTTGATGTCTTGGGGAGGGATAGCGTGGGTTAGGTCCACCACGGTGAGGTGGGGATTAATGCCAGCGATGACCCCTTTCATGACTGCGACGTAGACATCCTGCTCACCAAAGTCGCTCATTAGGGTGACGATACCGCTCATGCGATCGACCAATCACGTGTCAGATTTCTTCAGCCGCTCCCACCCTATCTCGGATGATGGTGGGTAATGCCTCGTTGAGGGGGAATGACTATGCTAGAGCCATGGAAAGTCTTGAGCCATGATGCCATTCTCTTGGGTCAGTATTCGGGTTAGCACTGTTGTGTGCGGGTGTGTTGCCGGCATGGCTACGATCGCGGGTTTGGGCGCATTCCCAGCCCTTGCCCTCCCTCCCGCTGACGAGATTCCAGAAGAGGTGTTGCGCAATCACGTGGAGTTGGGGGGGCGATCGGCATTGGATAACAGTGAAGTGTCGGCGACTGAGTATGCGGAATTGGAGGTATTACTTCAGGAGAGTCAAGAGACCCATTCTCGAGTTTCACCCGAGCTACAGCGGTTGATTGTGTTGCTGAAGTTGCGCAAGTTGCTGCGATCGGTTACGCCCTTTTAAGGTTTAACGGCACTCCGACTACTTGGCTGCAGCGATGGTCAGGAGACTGCGAAAGACTGAGCTACTGACTAAACTGCTCGGTTCGCGTCCACCCGTGCATCGCATGGTTATGCAGGTTTTTGGAGACGCCAAATCATCACGGGACTTGTTTTTGGATCGAAGACCGCGTCGGAGTAGTCACCCAGTACGGAGTCTACGTGAAAGCCTGTTTGTTTAGCCATGCGTTCAAAGTTCTCGTATTCGATCGATTCAAATTGCATGGGCAGCAATTTTTTCCATTCCAAAAGGCCATCCGCGTTGTGAAGTACTCAAAGAACTGCAATCGGGAAATAACCGGATCTCCACCCCGTTTAATAACACTTAGTCCGCGATCGGCGAATTTACGAGACAGCACGGACAGCATGTCCGAAGAGCGATCGACGCACGTGAGGTCTGCTCCAGATTCTGCAAGCGGCAGAGAGAGTCGACCCGTGCCCGATGTCAATTCGAGGACGGGACTAGACACGTCGGCTAGTTCTTTTCTGAAGAAAGCAAAATCGAAGTCTGAACAGACGTAAGCATCGTAGATCTCGGCGATATTGCCGTAGTTGATATGTGTCATGAATCTGCCTACCGTCTGTAAATTGCTTACCCTCCGTTTTTGGCTTTCGCCTCCAGTTGTTCTAAGCGGCTGACGAGATCCTGATTCTTTTTCTTCAACGTTTCCAACTCGTCTCTGAGCTCCTTAATCGAACTATCGGAACCCGCTTTTTTCTGAACGCGGGCGATCGCCTCCGACACCATCCGTTCCACCCGACCGTCGCTGCTCTCCAACTGCTGCAACACTGGAATGGCTTTGGTGGTGTTTAGCTGACCCAAGGCGTTGACAGTGGCTACCTCGGTCAGGAAGAAGGTTTCGCGAGACAGTTCCCTCAGGCGCTCCAACACTTTGGCATTCTCCCGTTCGGAGGCATAAGCCCCCAAAGCACGGATCGAAGCGAGACGGAGAGGTTGAGGAACTCCCAGTTTAGTGTGGCCGAGTATTAGGTCGAGGGCCGCCTCCGACTCTTTCATTTCAGACAAGCCACCAATCGCCCCAGAGCGTACCACTTCGTTCCAGCCCGCTTTGGTTTCCAGCACTGACTGAAGGGTGGAGATCGCCTCAGATTCTTCCACCTCACCATCAACTGCTTTGGCGGCAATAGTGCCGATGGCGCGGGCCGCAGCGGCTTCGACGAGGTAACTGGCATCCCCCTGCTCCAACACTTTCAACAGGCGATCGAAACACGAACGAGTCTTGAACTTGGTCAATCCCTCGATCGCCGCTTTGCGCACGTGGGGGTTCTCGTCCTCCAGAGCAGCCAACAGAACGTCGAACACTTGGTCGAGGGCGACATCGGCCAGAGCCTTGCACACCTGCACCTTGACCCCCCAAAACGCATCGCTGTCAAGGCAGGCTTTCAACGCTTTGACGGCTTCGAGATTACCTTTTTTGGCGATCGCCTTCGCAGCGTCAATGCGGGAGATGACATCGGGGGCATGCAAAAGCTGCCCCTTCAGTTCGGGGAGAGCGTAGGATAGCTCGACAGTTTTGAGATGGTGGTTGCCGTTGTCGAAGCAGACGAACTGGGGCTTGGCTTCTAGGGGGAAGAAGAAACTTTGTTCCGCTTCGTGAACGCGGACCGCGAATTCCTTCATGTCAACGGTGCTGCCTTCAGCAGAGCCATCGTAATAGCCAAACGCGATGGGAAGTTTCAGATCGAAGAGAAACTCTTTGTCTTGGGTTTGGGTGACGGTGACTTTGGCCAGCTTGGCATCCCCGTCCCAGCTGTAGGCCACTTTATAGTCAGGATGTCCCCCACGAAAGACGTACATATCCAGCAGCGGGCGGATGTTGATGCCAGTGGCTTTGTCCGCAGCGCGCACCATATCGTCGGTGTCTACAGTGCTGTGGGCATTGTCAGTGATGAGGGTTTTGACGGTCTTAAAGAAGAGGTCATCCCCCAACATCCGCCGCAGCATGTGATAGACGCAGGCCCCTTTCTCGTAGATGTGGCGATCGTAGAGTTCGATCGCCTCCTTGTAGACATGCGTAACTATCGGCCGACGATATCGACCGGAATCTTCCTTTAAATAGGTGGTTTGATCGCCGTAGCGGTTGTAGTCAGCCCGCTCCTGGCTGTAGGCACGATCCAGCCACAAAGTCTCTGAGTAGGTGGCCATGCCCTCTTTTACCCAGGCATGGGACCAATGCTTAATCACAATCAAGTCCCCAAACCACTGGTGGGCTAGCTCGTGGGCCACCAAGGTTTCTGCCCGCAGATTGTCGATTGCCGCTCTTTCGTCTAGTAAGCAGCGATCGGTCAGCAGCGTGACGGAGGTATTTTCCATGCCACCAAAGATAAAGTCATCCACACACACCTGGGCGTATTTGGGATAGGCGTAGGGATAGCCAAATGTCTTTGAAAAGAACTCCACCATTTCGGGGGTCTTGCCCATGGTGAGGCGGCCCTGCTCTTCGCGACCCTTCTCGACGTAGTAAGTCACGGGCTTGCCCTGCCACTCGTCCCGCAATTCGGCAAAATCCCCAATCGCCAGTGCCACCAGATAGGAGGGATGGACTTCCTGTTGACTCCAGTGAAAGGTCTTTTTGCTATCGCCAGCGGGGGTTACTGCGAGTAGTTCGCCGTTGCTGACGGCGGTGTAGGGTTCGGATACGGTGGCCAAGATTTCGGAGGTGGCCAGTTGACCGGGATAGTCAAAGCAAGGGAACCAGTAGCGGGAATCTTCGTCCTCCCCTTGGGTCCACACCTGGACGGGTTTGTCGGGGTAGTGCTTGTCGGGGGCGATAAAGTAAATCCCCCGCTGTGGCTGGCGAGCTGCATAGTCAATTGCCAGTTCGATGGGAGCTCCAGTCAGGGTGGTGGGCTTGAGGGAAATAGTGAGCTGCTGACCGTCGTAGTCGAAGGCTTGGTCGGTGCCGTCGCAACGAACTGCTTGAATGTCTAGATTCACTGCATCCAGGGTGAGGGTGCCGATGCCGTCGCGGATGGGGGTGAGGCGAATGGTGCAGGTGCCCTCGATTTCTTGGGCCTCAATCCGGATGTCTAGCTCTAAGCGAATGTGGTTTACCTGACCGGGGCGATCGGGGGTGTAGTGGGGGGTAGAACCGGGGCGGGCAAAGGGCTTGTATTTGGATTTGGATCTGTCTTTGTCTTCATCGAGACCGAAACCGCTCAGGGTGTGCAGGCGATTGAGGAGGGACATAAGGAAATTCTCCGACCCGGTAGTGCAAGAATGCGAGACTTTGACTTTCAGATTAACTCGTCACCGTGGGAGCGACCTACTCGTGGCGATCGCATCCCGACTCGCGAGCGTAGTCAGTTATATGAAGCGCTGGAGTCGGGTCAAGCAAAGTCTTTGTTGGCAAAGAATTGCCAAGTACCTGCCATAATTCACCTGTGTTGTTACTAGGCGATCGCCCATGATCATTCCCTCTCCCGGCAGTTGGCAGGATTGGGTTACCGCAATCGGATTTTTGAGTTTTACGCTGTTTGTGATGTGGCAAATCTTTTCTCGCCCTGCAAAATAGTTTCCCCACTTCCCAATCCTCTTGAAGAGAGTTTAGGATCCCTGTTCGAGTTTCAGTTCTTGGCTAAATTCAAATACATTCGCACTGTCGGGATCGACCGTGGCTCTTAACCAATGGACGTTGGGGGAACCAAAGGTCTCTACGCGAGTAAAATGGGGAAAAGCAGGACCGCGACGCGGCAGAGGTTTGTCAATTTGAAAGTGGTGGGTATCCCCATGCACCAAAATGGTTGGGCGATTGTAGGAAGACAGTTCCGTCTCTAAGGCAGCAATAAATTCATTAAAGCCAGTTCGGTTAGGGTCATCGGGCTGCAGTTCAAAGAGCGGATTGGCGTGCACAATCAGCATCAAGCCAGCGTAGTCACCCGCTTTTGCCAACGCAAATGTCTCCCGCAACCAAGCCAAATTTGCAGCGGTGCGATCGCGATATTCCGCATCGCCATCCGGATTGCGCCCCAGGTTATTGTTGCTGCCCACTATGTGCAGAGTGGCAAACAAGACCGTGTTGTACGCCCAACGCACGTTTTCGCGGTAGCGGGAGAATTCGGGAACGCTACTCTGGCGCTCTAGCGCGAGACTGGGAACGGCCATGCTGCGATCGCCTTCCGTAAACAAGGCCCTTACGTAATCCAACCGTTCTAGGGGATCGTAAGCACCGTTATTGTCGCGATGACAATCAGTCCATTCGTTATCCCCTAACACGTAAATAAAGGGTTTGGTAAAGGATTCAAACAGCTGCTTGCGAGCTTCAATGAGCTCGTTCGAACAATGGGTAGACCCACTTTTAAGATCTCCATCGTGAATCACAAATGCCACATCGGACTGGTTAATGTCTGCGATCAGGTGTCGAAACTGTTCTTCTTGTCCGAAGGTATAGGGCAGATCTCCAATGAGTGCAACGGAAAAGCTTTGTTCTGTCGATGGGTTAGAGAGACTGGGTAGACGGACAGATCCCAAGACCGCGACCAACAGCAGTGCCACACCAAGGCCGAGCCACAAGCGTTTCATAACGACATCCTTACCTATGAGACAAAGTTGTAATGCTCAGCAGTCAACAACTCGCCCACCTAAGCATTTCGCACTTAATGCAAAGGTATAGCTGTCCAATCTGAGAATGGCGGTACTGACGATCTCAACCGATGGGCTTCAAGCCCAGAGAGCCCTGCATTCCCAAATCATGTAATCTGAACTTTTCTGCCACACCTGCATTTGCTGAGGGGACTAACGAGCAGCCCATTGTTCGGGGGTAAAGGTTTGCAGGGCCAGCGCATGAATGCCCGACTGCATTTCTTCTGCAAGGGCTGAATAAATCAACCGATGCTGTTTCACCATCGTCAGTCCAACAAAGTCAGGCGATACTACCACCAAGCGAAAATGGCTGCCTTCCCGAGCACCGATATGACCGGCGTGCAGATGGCTTTCATCTTCGATCGCAGGCACCTCTGCATTAAGCTGGGATTCAATTTTTTGAACGATGATATCGGTGGTGATTGCTGACATGGCGATCGAAACTATAGATGTATTTATTTTATCGATTCAACTCCCCTCAGATGGCGATTGAGTGTGCTGGAGTTGGCCATTCAATTTTCTGGTAACCACAGGACCTCTATTCCGAAGTCCGCATGTTTTCAAAACCACAACGCAAAATTTTATGACCCAGCAAGGAAAATTTCATTCATGAGGGTTCTTAGGCAAGATGCAAGTGCTGACAAAGAGCTTTTTCAAACACTGAAGCTTTCGCTAGTTCAATTTGGGTATTTGGGGCACAAACCTCTATGCCTACTCAGGATTCTAGATGTCTGAAATAGTTTATGAGAGTTGACAATCGCTGTATAACCGCAACAGCAGAACAAACCGCTCTCATTGATAAGAGCGGTTTGTGATTAATGGAAACACAACCTATCCCGCAAGGGAGCGCCTATTCTTGTATCTCGGTCTCCAAGAGTTCTAAAGGTGGCTCTGTTAGCGTGACGCGATAGAAGCCAGACTGGTTGGCCACCGTTGAGGTGTAAGGGTCGGCCAAATCAACCGTGCGAGTGAGGGGTGCATCGTAAATCAGCTCGCTATAAACGTCGCGGTTAAATTGTTCAAATTGCTTGTACTGACGACTAACGACGATATCCGGCCAAATCAAAGGATGGACCCGTTCAAGACGCCCGAAGGCAATATCATCATATTGATCGTGTAAAGGAATCTGCGCAGCCCCGATATTGGCTGTCGCGAGTGCCCCAAGGCTACCTAGGGCTAGTGCTGCAAGAACGCGCATAACTCACACCTTCTGGAAATCAGTTCAAAATTTGGTCTCAGCATTGTTCGGTCTTAGTCAATAATTAGTCTCTTTCTTGACTGGACATAGCACTGCAATTACACGGACATAGTTGCAACAATCTAGGTCAAATGGTCTAGACAAAGAGGTGGAAGGAATCCTAGCTGAGAAATCCACACATGTAAATTGTATCAGTCATCTATGGACAAGCAATAAGGAGTCAAATGTATATTCGAGCCTATCAACCAAAGACTCAGTTTTTGTCACCGCAGAATAGCGATATTACCCAAGTAGAAAAATTCAATCTAGGCAACGGTTTTGGACGTAATAGCTTTCACTAATTCTGCAATGCTTGAATAAATCGTTTTAAACCGCCTAGAAATGTCTCGGTTTCATCACCCGCAAAAATTTGGGCCAATTGCTCGCCAGAAGGCTTCGACTCCAGAGTCTCAATTAGCTGATATTGCCCGTCTTCTGATAGCTCCCACACGGTCCACGGGTGAGGAAACATGCGAAATAGCGCGCCGTTTCCCAAGGATTGTAGGAAATAGCAGGGCTCGAGAGTAGAAATAAACCGTTCTCGTAATCGACGACCAGACAGGCCAACTCCTGCAGTGCCGGTATCTTGCAACTGAGGGTTGATGGCCAGGGTGGGGATATCCTTGGATTTATCGGAACTCACATTGCTGTTGCGCAGATTGCACAGGCGTTCTACCGCTTCAATCTCCACCAACGTCGGCATCGGAAAAATTAACGGTAAAGTCGGTTCAAGGCGTTGGGCCTCACTAATACTGCAGATTGTCCAATCAGGCTGTTCCCAGCGATATTGAGCCAGAGCTGCTGCCCCTGCATCTGCGAAGGCAAATCCAAACGGTGGTTCGAACAGCTGGTGAAAAGGATAGGCCAAGGCATCAGGCTTGAGATCGGGGGCCAAAATTTCCACTTGCAATCGTTTGTAGCCAGCCGCCAGTGCCGCCTGCGCTGCCTGCAAGGCTTGAGCCAGTGCCCCAGCAAAATCGTCGGGTAATTCAGGCAAATCGGTTGGGTTCTCACTAGCGCGATCGGAGGAAGAAGACATGCAGGCATCAAGTCTAGGGATCGCTAATCATCTTACGGTGGCTTTATCCCCTAGAGCGATCGCCCACTCGATGTCTCCCCAATTCCTCCGAGATCCTGAAAATGCTCCAGGATGGATGCCAGACTCGAGGCATCATACTGAAGAAGCTAACTGGAGTTGCCTATACAGCAGCGCGGCAAGCCATCACGGCATAGAACGGATCGGAGGAGGGGGCCAACAGCTGCATCCAGTCAAATGTCTTGGAGCCAAACTGAGGACGGCCTACTGCAACGATCTCGGTAAAGCCAGGAATTGCTGAAAAGTAGCTTTTGACAAGTTTCACGTGCCTAGCATCGTTGCCGTCTCGCCATGCTTGAATTGCTTTTTGGTAAAACATGCGATTAGAGAAACTAACAATCGCAATTCCCCCCGGCTTGAGCACCCGCCATATCTCAGCAAACACTGCTTCGGGATATTGCAAGTATTGAACGGAAACCGTATTGAGCACGGCGTCAAAATATCCGTCGGGAAGGGGCAGCAGTTGATGCTGGTTGAGATTTTGCAGGAAGTAGCGATCGAGGCGAGGGTTCCGAGCCAGCTCTTCTTCGTTCATGCCATGGCCTACTACCTCCTCAAACTGCATATCTTTAGGTAGGTGAGACACCCAACTGCTCATCAAATCGAGAATGCGACTGCCGGGTTTGAGTTTTAGGCTATACAGTTCCGCTAACTGCTGAATAAATTGATCGTCAACGTGGGTGACAAAACGGGGATAGTCGTAGAACAGAGCGTCATCTGAAGGGTCGAGTTTAGAGCGGTCTGGATCGGCTAGCAGCATCAGTAGATGTTACGTTTCTTCATCTTTATCCTAAGCGGACATCGAAGAAGCGATCGCACTGTCTCGATCGGACGGCGCCATTTCCCTTAGGCGGATATTTTGGGGATTGTCAAACTTTAGTAGGAGTAGCAGAGCATGCAGGGAATACTCAACTAGCTAGCGGTTTGCTAGCACACTACTGTTGGTTGGCAAATACAGTCAGCCTGCCGCCCGAAATCTCGCGGCGCAAGTCAATTACAGACCCCTAACTGTTTGAATTCCGATTGACCGCAAATGATTCCCAGGAGCCTGTCATCATCGTGAACCATTCGTTTTTGATCGAACCTGGGCGCTGGCTCTTGAAAGGCCATCTTATTGTTGAAGGGGAATCCCCCCTATCTTTTAGCGGGCAAGGCTTGGTGAAATGGGATAACTCTCGGTGGTTTCATGCCATTTTACGGATGGTTTTTTCTACCGAAGAGACCGATCGAGCCCCGCTGCTGTTGGAGTATCGTGGGTGTGTTGTCGAAGGGGCCTCTGATTACTCGTTTGTGCTCCAGCACGGGGATTTAGGTCGCGTGGAGGGGAAGGGTTGGATGACTCCAGCAACCCTCGTACACCGCTACTGGGTGTTAGGGGACAGCCAAAAACGGCAGGGGTACGAAAGCTTCTTTCGGGCCGATAAAAACCGTTATTGCTTGTCTAGTGGCGTGATGTCAGGTCTGAAACTCGTCAGCACCCTGGAAGCCATGCTTGAGAGAGTCTAGCGTTAAGACTGGATGGGGTCTTCATCCTCAAATTTGAACCACTGCTTCATCATCTCCAGCACCTCTTCCTCATGGGTTTCTACCTTGCCAAAATCGTCATTCTCACTAAACTGCGCGTCGCCCTTTCCAAAATCATTTATGCATCCCTCTTTAGTGGCGTGACGGCAAACTCTAGCCCAAAGACGACTCTTTGTCCCTGCTCCTCCGTGGGAAAACTGCACGAGATCGCCATCAATTGTGACGTTACAGATCGGGCAAAGAAGCCTTTCGCTCATCTCTATACTCCTGATGAATCGTATTCGGAATGCGAGTTCGTACTCCTCCCTGAGCATTAGCTGGAAACGTTATTCGTCACTGTACTGCGACTCGTTACCAATCGCAGATCTCTCAAATGGCCGTTCTCAATTCTTAACCGGGGTGGAATACAGTGTCATACAGGGATTGGAATCCAGGCTGTTCCACCGCAATGTCGATCGCACCGCACACCCTCTCTACCTACGTACCTCAGCTGCTGCTGCGCCATCTCGCACAACAGCCACAACCGCTGGTTGCATCTCAGCAATGTTTCAATGGCGTCACGTTACTAGCCGATATTTCAGGATTTACCGCTTTAACGGAGCACTATAGCCAAACAGGACCGCAGGGGGTTGAGACCCTGACTCAATTACTCAACAGTACGTTCGACCTGGCGATCGCTACAGTCATCGATCGCGGCGGTGACGTGGTGAAATTTGCGGGAGACGCATTGGTTGCGGTCTGGCCATTAGATGTTGCAGTTCAAGCTGCTGTCAAAGAGAGCAACGCATCGACACCGCTCGCCTCCGTCTATCGTGCAGCAGCGGTAGCTCTCGACATTCAGTCCCGCGTAGCAACCCAGCTTCAGCAGACTGACTTTGGCTACAGTCCGCAAATCTCCCTCCGCATTGGCATCGATGTGGGCGAAGTCAACTGGATGCAGGTTGGAGGCGTTGGCGATCGCTGGCACTGCGTGATGGCAGGGACTACCCTTCAACGCTTGCAACAAACGGTTAAGCAAGCTGCCCCCACCCAAGTGGTGTTATCTGCCGAAGCACATGCAATAATCGGCCGCTACAGTCACGGCCATCTGCTACAGAAGAACCATTTCCTGCTGCAGTCTTTGCTGGCCTTGCCCTCAAATCCTTCACGCACACTCCCCCAAGCCAACCCAAAAGGACGATCTAGCATCAGTTCGTCGAACTCTACCAGCAGCGATCGGCCCCGCAATCCTGCGGAAATTCAAAGCAGTGCGACCCACTTCGCAAGTACACAGACGATACTTCCCCCAGCAGACAATTCTGCTGGGTTAGCGGCCCTGAAATCGTTCGTGCACAGTACCGTGCTATCGCGATTAGAGGCAGGACAAAGCAACTGGTTGGCAGAATTCCGTCAAGTGACAGCCGTTTTCGTTCACTTACCCAACTGGGGCAGGCAACAACTCTTGCCGCACCTGCAGGAGATCGCAGTGGGATTACAAAGAACGGCCAAACGCTACGAAGGGATTCTTGCCTTTAGCACTGATGACAAAGGAACGTCAGCCTTCATTGCGTTTGGTTTGCCCCTGATGGCCCACGATAACGATGCTGAGCGGGGGGTGCAGACAGCGCTGGGAATTCGTCAACTGTTGCAGAGCGCGGGCCAACAATGGGCAATTGGTGTGGCTACGGGGCGAGCGTTTTGCGGGTCCGTTGGCAACCACCAGCGGCAGGAATACACCACCATTGGCGGGGCCATCAACCTAGCCGCCCGTCTGATGCAGGCAGCCATCCACTATCGTGCGAACGACTATATCCTGTGCGATCGCCGCACCTACCAAGCCACCGCCCCACTCTTTCAGTTCCAGACGCACGATCGGATCTTAATCAAGGGTTGGGAAGAACCACAACCGGTGTACAGCCCTAGCAATCGCACAGAAACCCAATCGAGCTATCGGCCCCCCACCCATCTATCCATTGCGGGCAGGGTCACCGAACAGGCTCAAATTGAGGCAGCAGTCCAAGCCCTGATCGGTCAGAGACAAGGGGGAGTTCTCCTGTTGGAGGGGGAAGCGGGCATTGGTAAATCGCAGCTCTTGCAAAAACTGCACGATCGGGCCAGATCCTGCGGCATTCAGACTTTGAGAGGGGGCGGGGACAGCATTGAACGGCAAGTGCCGTATCGAGCCTGGAGAGCCCCCATCAGCCATCTGTTGGAGTTAGAGGGACGATCGCCCCAGGAGAAACAGCAACACTTACTGCAACAAACCAGCCAACGCGAAGACTGGCAACCACTACTACCGCTATTGACTCCCATTCTGGAACTGGATTTACCAGACAATTCTGTCACCAGCACTATGCAAGGGCAGGTGCGGGCGGACAACACAAGGGCATTACTGATCGGTCTTTTGAACGATCGACTGACGAATAAGCTCACCACGATTTTGTTGGACGATGCCCACTGGATGGACTCAGCCTCTTGGCAGCTGGCAGCATCCATAACGCAACGGTTACCCTCCCTCCTTCTGGCGATCGCCACTCGTCCCATCGCCTCTCTCCCCAAAAGCTACAGTTCCCTGTGTAGTGCTCCCAGTAGCCTGTATCTGAGACTTGATACTCTGTCCTTACAGGAGACCCAGCAACTTTTGTGCAGTTGCCTAAAAAGCGACACCATTTCCGATCGGCTGCTCCACACCATCTTCAACAAATCCCAAGGGCAGCCGTTATTCAGCGAGCAACTGGCTCTGTCAATGGAGGTGACGGGAGCGCTCGTTCGTCGCGGGCCTGTTTGCGACTTGGCCTTAAACCACCACAAGCGGTCCCAACTAGATCTCCCCAATACCGTTCGGGGAGCTATTGTCAGTCGTCTCGATCTCCTAGAACCTACCCCACAGTTGGTGCTTAAAACCGCCAGTGCCATAGGACGTGTTTTTCTCGTGGACCTGTTGCAGGATATCTATCCCGTTCAGCTCACCCATAGCTCCATGAGCCAAAGCTTAGAAGACCTTTCTGCTCAGCAACTCACCACCCTCGTGCAACCAGCACCCGATTTAAGCTATCAATTTCGACATGTCATCACCCAAGAGGTGGCCTACAGCTTGATGGTGTTTTCGCAGCGGCGGGCCCTCCATCGAGCAACAGCTGTGTGGTTCGAAACTAATTCTAGGGCGGCTGAGGGGGACCCCTCCGTTTTGGCTTACCACTGGGTAAGGGCCGAGAATTGGGCAAAAGCAATCCAATATTTAGGCCAAGCGGGGGAGCAAGCGCTACGCAACGGGGCCAATGCCGAAGCGGTGGAGTTTTTGGAGCAAGCGATCGCGATCGAGCATCAACACCCCCTGAGCAGTCTTAGCTCTCGCGATGGGAATGCAGGGACAGATCTCGCGATCGGATCGATCTCTCTCCACCGGGCTCGGTGGCACCGTCAGCTGGGGGATGCCTACGTTGGCTTGGGAAATTTAAATGCCAGTTGCACCGCTCTGCAAACCTGTATCTCCATCCTGGGGCGGAACTTTCCCCGAGCCCCTTGGAGTGTGGCTCTGCTATCTTTCCAGGAACTCCTCATACAAGTCCTGCGCCGCAGCGGACTGCAACCGCAGCGCAGAACGTCAAGGTTCCGTTTCCTAAGGTCAGGACACACTGTGCAAAGTCTCAAAGAGATGAGTCTTGCCTGTTCCCATCTGGGAGAAGTGTATTACTACAGCAACCAGCGATCGCTCGCCACCTACGCCACTCTCCACGGCCTCAACTTAGCCGAGCTGGCAGGCCCTTCCCCCGAATTGGCTCGCATCTACGCCAACATGTGTTTTGCGACTGGCATCAACAACGTCCACAGCTTATCTCGCCGTTACGCTCGCTTGGCCCTCGACACACTGAGCGCCACCCCCGACCCCACTGCAGGCAGCTGGGTGAATTTAGTGTTAGGGGCCTATTACAGCTCTGTTGGGAATTGGGGAACCGCCAAGCAGTTGTCTTTACAAGCCAGTGACAGCTTCGCCAACCTCCGCGATCGCCATCGAGAGGGGGAGGCCCAAGCCAGTCTGGCAGCGATTGAACATTGGCAAGGACACTACGCAACAGCCATTCTCCATTGGCAAAGAACCCATCAACTGGGGCTGCAATGCGACAACTTACAGATGCAGTTATGGGGTCTGTTAGGGCAGGCTGAAACTCATCTGATCCGGGGAAATTGGCATTCCGCCGTTCCTTTCCTAAAACGGGCGATGGAGATGGACACCGAGTATCGAGACCTAGCCTGCGAGCAATTTCGCCTGCAAGCGCTGTTGGCCCAAATCCGGCTCCGTCAGGGGCAAATCGCAGCCGCCAGACAACTGGCTCTGGATGCATTACGCTCTGTGGATGGATTGGGGGCTGTGGTGTTGTATTTAGTGGAAAGCTACGCCAGCATTACAGCAGTATTTTTGACGCTATGGGCGCAGGCCCCAACCGATCCTCAGCTGAGGGATGATGCTTTGAACGCCTGCTTAGCGCAAGCTCGGTACGCCACCGCCTTCCCCATTAGTCAACCCCGTACACTGCTGCATCGTGGCTGTTGGAATGCCATTGCCCATCGTCCCAACCGAGCTAAAGAGTTCTGGCGGCGATGTCTGCGTACAGCGAACCGCTTGCAGATGCCCTACGAAGTCGCCCTTGCCCATTGGCACTTGAGCCCTTTGACGTCCCAGCAACCCTCCAACTCCCATCAAGAGGCTGCCCAGCAGGGGTTTGTCGAACTGGGCATTTCACATCCAGCTGACTCGTTCCCACCAGTCACAGCTTTCGATTGCGCTAGCTAGCTTTGAACGGCAGAAACCCACTACTTGCCGACATCGATAGGGAGCAGGCCAGTGTTGCTGTGGGGACAGGGACTAAGACTGAGCCTGAAGGGGCATCAAGTCCAATTGGCGAGCGCTAACCCCTATTTTTAGCAAGGTAGGTTGGTTGTCGGCTGTTTGCAAAACACTCCAGTCGATATCCCAAAGAGTCTCTAAGTGTTCAGCTGCTGAAGCGTCTTCACCCCGGACTTGCGGCCTGCTAAGTCCATCCGGCAAGTTGACGTATACAAGGCCCAGGCGAGTGCTTCTCTCCGCAGCAGCATCTCGGTAAATGGGCGTGCTGGCCAGCGAAAGCCGTTCCATCTGCCAACTATCAATCGCTCCCCGAGCCACATCCGATCCTGTAGCCAAGAGAACGTAACGGTTACCCACAGCACCGACTGCCCAATCGCGATCGCCAACCGGAACTGACAACAGTTGAACCCCTTTGTAAACCTCCACTTGAGGGTCCTGCTGCTGGAGGTACTGCTGCTGCCACAGCACGTTCAGTAAAAAATTCGAGCGCTGAAGATCCTGAGTGGACAACGCCACAAAATAATCTGGCAGCTCCCCATTCGTGGCAGTAACTGCCAGTAAATTTTCGCGCCCCAACCAAGGACGAAAGTCGCGGTCAAACCGCAATTGAGTAGCCGATAAGAACTCCGATAGGGGCCCCTTTCCTTCTGCAGATATCCATTGCTGCCACTGACGATGCAAGGGGCCACGCTCTGAAAAGGGAGTGAGATATCGATTTAATCGCTCTACGTCCAGTAATGGAGCGTCAAGTGTGGCAGCAAGTACTGTATCCCTTGGGGCAAGACGGATAATGTCAGAGGCGACAGCAGGGCGATCGCGCAAGGCCAACGGGCTCAATTTCAGTATCAAGAGAAAGGTCAATGCCACTAGAAAGACAACCGCAGCTGAGGCGATCGCAAGGCCTTTGACCAACCACTGCGGTTGCTCGATTCTGGTCAATGAAAAGGGCTTCATCAGCAGCGGTTCCTCGGTCCTCAACCCTACTGGCCACCATCTTACTGTTCAGGCAGACCCGCATCTGTGGAGCTTTATTTAGCTAAATCTTTCAGTGCGTTCAATCTTCAGTGCGTTCAATCTATTGCCCGAAGGCAATCTGCCTCTAGGCAAGTCCCTTGTGGTTAACAACCCATCAGTCATTTTCTGCAGTGTTGTTTTGGGACGGTATCGCCATCGATTGCGACTCATCCTGACCCAAGACTGACCGAGATTGACAGCATGCACCGCACAAGACAGGTGTCATTTGAGCGCAGGGACGCCTTGGCTAAGCCACTGGAAAGCCACCAACTATGCAGGCAGAATTTCCAAGGCATCCAAGCACTGGAAGAGTCTGACCAATAAGGCTTAAAATCAAGTCCTGTTACGTCCTACACATCGCCATCGACCGGTGATGGTGTTTGGTCATGTAGGGACCGCTTTTTCACACATTTGCGAGTGGCGTCCGTACCGAAGTTTGTTCAGTTGGTAGTTGGGAGCAATCATGGCAGAAGGAACTTATAAACCCGGATTGGAAGGTGTTCCAGCCACCAGCTCCAACATCAGCTTCATTGATGGGCAACAAGGTATTTTAGAGTACCGCGGCATCAGTATCGACCAGCTCACTGAGCACAGTAACTTTCTCGAAACTGCCTATCTGCTGATTTTCGGAAAACTGCCCACTCGCGATGAGTTGGACGAATTCGATCTCGAAACTCGCATTCACCGGCGGGTCAAATACCGCATACGGGACATGATCAAATGCTTCCCCGAGTCTGGTCACCCGATGGATGCCCTACAAACTTGCGTTGCGGGTTTGGGTCTTTTCTATCCCATCAGCAGCTTTGACGAAGATTACGTCACTGGCACAGTTGTCCGGTTATTGGCTAAGTTTCCAACCTTTGTGGCTGCTTTCCGCCAAATGCGTCAAGGGAACGATCCGATTGCCCCACGGGACGATCTCGATCATGCCAGCAACTTCCTCTACATGATGACCGGTCGGGTCCCTGACCCATGGGAAGCAAGGATATTTGATATCTGCTTAATACTGCATGCAGAACATACGGTCAATGCCTCGACGTTCTCCACGTTGGTCACTGCCTCCACCCTAGCCGATCCCTACACGGCCATTACTGCAGCTGTTGGCACCTTGTCAGGAAGCTTACATGGTGGCGCCAATGAGAGGGTGATGAAAGCGTTGCGGAAGATTGGCAGTGTAGAAAATGTGCGCCCGTTTATTGAAGACTGCCTCGCCCGTAAAGAGCGCATTATGGGTTTGGGCCATCGAGTGTACAAAGTCAAAGATCCTCGTGCAACCATTCTGCAAAAGTTAGCTGAGGAACTGTTCGATCGCCTCGGTCACGACAAAATCTATGACATTGCCCTAGAAGTTGAGTCTGTTTGTGAAGAGCTGTTGGGGGCCAAGGGGATCTACCCCAATGTTGATTTCTATTCTGGCTTGGTCTACTCCAAGCTCGGTATTCCTGAAGATTTCTTCACTCCAGTGTTTGCGATTTCCCGAGTGGCGGGTTGGTTAGCCCACTGGAAAGAACAACTGGATGACAACCGCCTGTTCCGACCCACCCAGGTCTATACCGGCGATCGCAATCTGACCTACATTCCACTGGAGGCTAGAGTTTAAAGATGCAAATGGATCGGTGCTAGACCAACCCTTCGCGCATAGCTACCACCGCCGCCTGGGTGCGATCGCGCACCCTCATCTTGCGTAAGATGCGCACGATATGAGACTTGATGGTACTCTCAGCTACTTCCAGAGTCTTAGCAATCTCTCGGTTACTTTTGCCAGAAGTGATTTCCTGTAGGACCTGGCGCTCGCGGTTAGACAGCGAGATTTCTGGCCGAGAGGGAACTTTAGCCGCAACGACATACTGATTGCGCAGGTTTTTCTGCAGTCCGTTCAATTCTGAATCCATCCAGCAAACATCGGAGGCAATCGCAGTTAAGGCCTGCACAATGTGCCCTACTGGCTTTGACTTGAGACAGCATCCTTGCACGCCGCTATTGACTAAAACGCTGGCATGAGATTTCGCCAACTCCCCCATTTCCAGTAAAGCCAAGATGCGCACGCGGGTATTCGACTGTTGCAGTTGCCGCACGAAACTCACGCTGCGACTAATATCCGGTATCGCCGGACTCATGAGCAGCAGATCGGGCAAGCGATCTTCAAACAAGCCATTTTGTAACAGCTCCAGAGCAGAAGTCGCTGATTCGGCAACCCCCCAAATATGAAACTGGGGTTGGCCTTCAATCAAATGAACTAATCCCATCTGTACGAGTGGATGGGCTTCTAGTACAAGGGTTTCAATCGTCACGTTTGCACCAACAGAGTTAGGGCAGATTCGCACGAATTAGGTTGGTCTCCCCCCAACCAGCTCAGCAGAAGTCAATTATGACAACCCGACTCGTGCAGTAGGCGAGTGCAAGTGCAAGCAGAGCATAAGTATTTGTCTTCAATGAGTTCTATCCTAAGAGTCCTCCCAGGATTAAGTGACTCTAAGTAAACAAATCTATAAAAGTACTGAGAACCTCAATGACGCCTTACGAATCGGGATGCATATACCGGGATCGGCCATCAGCGATAAAACCGTCGCTCCAAGTCCCTTTCATTCCGTTCTGGCACTCAAGAAATTCATCATGGCGGACAGTCAATACCCCCCTATCGGACAACGGGTCCATTTTTTCTGTCTACAAATGTGTAGAGACGTATAGATGCACGAAGGTAGATAGAACTTGCAGATATCTTTGTTGTTACTTCTTAAAATAAAAAGCCTCCTAGCGATGGATGGCAAGCTCTTGCAAAGACAGTCGCTCAACAACCCCCGCGATCGGCTGCTGGCTTTCTATTTCTCCGTCATCCCCTTAAAGGAAGATGACCCACGAAGCACCGCCTCATCTCGGGCCACTCAATATCCAACCCCTAAGCCTGGTTGACTTGTTTCTTGGGCCTCGCTGAACAGGCGCATCTGTCGAAGGGGACACATTACAGCGATCCGAGCTGAAAAACGTTATATCCCTATAGAGATTGCTGTGTAAAAGAGTAAGAGAGTGTTAGAGATCTCCTGTGCTTCCTGGCAGATGCAACAGAACCAAAGAGTAATGATTAAAAACCCGATTTTAAGTATTTGTATCCCGGCCTATAATCGTCCCCTGTGGTTTCAGCGGGGTCTGCAATCTATTGTCGAGGGGAATCAGGTTGCTCGGTCAAGGGTTGAAATTTCGATCGCAGATGATTCAGACGATCGGACGTGTGAAGCGATTGCAGAGGACATCCTCAAAGGTTGGAGTTGGTGCTACGAACATCATCCGATTGCTTTGGGGATGGCTCAGAATTGGAATCGGGCGATCGCCTTGGCCCAAGGGCGCTATGTAATGGTTCTACATGACGATGATTTTTTCGTGCCGGGGGGAATTGACCGTTTATTGGTAACGCTCGATCGGTTAGAGGACAAATATGCAGTGTTACTTTTTGGTGCTTTGGTGGTTGATGCGCAAGAACAGGTGATGAAGCGACAGGTTTTTAGTACCGATCGTTATTTATCTTCGAAGGAAGCTTTAATTCGTTTGTTTTCAGATTCTTCGTTTGTTCGTTTTCCTGCGATCGTCTTTCAACGGTCAGTTTTGAAAGTGGTGGGGGGCTTTCGGCCCGAGTGGAGGGAGCCTTGCGATGTGGAGATGTGGAGACGATTATTTGCACATTGTGGGGTCTATTGTTGTAGGGAAATAACGGTGTCGTATAGAGTGCATTCTGAGGCATTAACGATGGAGGTGTTTAATGAAGAAACGATTGCCTTGTTATTGGAATTATTTTCAGAAGTAAGCCAGATGGAAGTTTTGAGTTCGGAAGAGCTAAAACGATGTAAGAGTTTGTTTTTATATCAGTTTATTCTGGCAGGAGCATGGAGACAGCTGCGGAGGGGGGATTGGCAGAATTTTCAGAGAGTAATTCGGCTATTTGATTGTCCAGGAATTAAATCATTAGATTGTCCGAATAAGTGGTTCTTATTTAGAATTGGATTTGGGGTACTTTCTAGAGTTAGAATGTCTATTCGTTGACCCCAAACCTCGACCATGGGACGAGTACGTTGAAATATTGTATTTAATTTCCAATAAAATCTTTGACCTTGACAACGCGTGGCGGAAACGCATACGAAATATTTTCAGTATCGAGAGTAAGATTAGGGCTGTATGAAGGATCTCGAACTAACTTATCACTCCAACGCTGCTTCATGAATTGAACTTCTTTTGCTAATCGAGCCTGCTTTTCGGGCGTATCTTCATAACCTCTAGATACCGATTCGTGGTGAATCATTTCTGCATAAGGTGTCCATACATTCCGATAACCTGCTTCACGTACGCGCATACAGAAATCAACATCGTTAAAAGCAACAGCTAGCGATTCTTCAAGACCACAAACTTCATCAAAAATAGCCCGGCGAACCAGTAAACATGCAGCAGTAACAGCACTTAAGCTCTGATGAAGTATAGCTCTAGAGAAATATCCAGGAGAACCGTATGGTAGTTTTTTATGGAAGTGTCCCGCCACATCTCCAAGTCCGGTTATGACACCTCCATGCTGAAGAAGCTGATTTGGATACCAGAGTTTTGCACCCACGCAGCCAACGTCTGGCCTAACTGCAAATGAAACCATCTCTTCTAACCAGTTTGGTGTGAGAACTTCAATATCATTATTCATCAAGCATATTAATTCACCGTTCGATTGATTGACACCAAAATTGTTGAGTTCGGAGAAATTGAAGGGAGAACTGTTTTGGAGTATGTTGACTCGATTCTTTGGCAGCTCATCGAACAGTCTCATCGTATCTTGTTCTAAACTACCGTTATCAACAATAATGATTTCGAAATTTGGATATGTAGATTTCTCTAGGATCGAATTAATACACATTCGAAGCAAGTTGGCCCGATCTCGTGTAGGAATAATAATACTGACTAATGGTAATGTGTTTGGAAGTGAAAATCGTACACGATTATAGTTTGGAGCCTCAGGTGCAGGCAATACATCAGCTTCAATGCCACAACGTTGAAGATGTTCTGCTACTGATATTCGGCTGGCATTAGAGGCTGAATTATTTGAAGACTCAAGCTGTGCAGTACCTTCTTCAAATTCCTGCCAGTGATAGAGTACATAGGGCAAATGTACGATTTGGCTTGGCCTGATTTTCTCTATAGCTTTTAGAGCCAGATTGTGGTCATTAAAACTGTTAGCACTAATGCTGAAACCACCAATATCTTTCAGCAAAGAATGGCGATATACAGTAAAGTGAGAGATATAGTTTTGAGCGAGAAAAAGCTCGTAGTTGAATTCACACTTAAAGTACGGACTATAGCGTTCACCGTCTACATTGATTTTATCTTCATCTGAATATATCAAACCTACGTCTGGATCTTGATTGATAGCGCCTGCAATCATGAAAAGAGCATGCTCAGACAACATGTCATGATGATTTAAAAGCGCAATATATTCACCTGAAACTAGTGCTAGCGCGCTATCGCTATCGCGCGAAATGCGATCGTTGAATTCTCGATGGGAAGTTTTGATACGCACATCTTCGGAGGTATATGTAGAAATTAGATTGAAAACCTTCTCATTGTTGGATATATCCTCGCCAATACATAATAGCTCCCAGTGAGGGTAGATTTGGTTTTGGATCGAACGTATTGCAACCTCCAGAAACTGTATTGGTGGATCGTATACGGGCATGACCAAAGAAATCAGAGGCTTGTGAGCCATTGCCTCAATACTTTCTCGAATGCGGACACGTGCAGCATCGTCAAGCGTATCGTAACGGCGAACCCACTCAGCGTAATTTTTTCCCAAAAAGCGCTCTCTAAGTTTGATTCGAAGTCGCTTGTAAATGCCAGGTATGCCTTCGTATGAAACAATTACTGCCGCCTTCCGAAATATTTCCAGAAGGACACCACTCTCTTTTAGAATACGAATGAATTTCGCACCAAGTAAATTAATTGTCTTACTTGAAGAGATAACCATCTGAATGGCGCAGTAATTTGCCAGCTTTTAGAGTCTATTATAATAGACAGTTGTTTGCTTTGACAATCAACTTGATCCTCGAGCTTTCTGACCAGTCTATTGAGATGTTTGCTTTCATCTTCTAACTTTAGAATCTTGTTGTCATAGATACTGAGAAGTTGCAAAAGAGGACTAATTTCTTGAAGTTTTTCAGTGAATCTATTGATCGCAATATCTAGTTCCTTATTGGTGATATAATCAAATTTACAAGCACATCCTTTTAGTAGTTTATAGAGATTTCTGACAATTGCTGGGATTGATGGATCGGAAGAAATATCTTTAAGCTGATAACTAGTATGTCGAAGTTTTTCGTCTAGATATTCACTTTTGTATTGAATATATTGATCGGAGCAAGATTCAAATGTAAGTTGAAAACTATCTGCGATTCTTTGAAGCTGAGCACTCGGATCGATCATGAGTGCATCATAGTCAACAAAAACAAAATTTTCTTCTCTTGTATACCTTAAGCTGTCAAGCATATACTCTAGCCATAAATAATATCCCTTAGTAAGCTCGAATCCGTCTCGCCTAGCTAAAGAATATGCGACACTTTTTGGATTTCTGAGGGCAATAAGATAACTTGATTTTATATTTAGACACTTAACAACATGTTTCCAGAAAGGGAGCAGTCGAGAAAATCTTGGATCCTTAATACCTAATATATTGTTGGTAGAAAGTTTTTTTCGAAGGAGTTCCGCAGCTTGAGACTTGAAGCTTTGTGGAATTTGTTCCAATGTGTTCTCATCTAGAATTGTTGGTTCTAAGGAGTACCAATTATATCCTAAGTGTTCCAGTATAGAGATGTTAAGTTCGTTGACTTCTATATCTTCCCAGAAACCCTTATCATTATTATTCTCGACTGCTGGCATCAGTGTATTACCTAAGTCTACACCTAAAACTTGAAGGCCACGCGTTATTGCGCTGGTTCCACTTCGATGCATTCCCAGAACAAAGATGATGTGCTTATTCAGCATATCCATATCATCTAATATCCGTGAAGATGTCTCAGGCTCCTTTATGGATATCGTAACTATATTTGAATCTATGGTAGGAATACTATCGTTTTTCATGGTTAACAAGGATTTTGACTTGGCTTACAGTAAGAGACATAGTTGATTATTTCAGGCCTGACCAACTTAGCTTTAATGCAAGATGGTGGAAGTGTTCCAGGTTTCTGTTTAGGGGCTAAACTTCACGACAAAAATTATGATGATTGATACATACATTAAGCACAATATTTTAGATAGAGATTGTGGCTAAAAATCAAATTGTTTTGCGATACAAACGCTGAGTCTATGAGTTTGACTCTTGTCTGCAGTTGTAGAACGACCTTATTTAGGTTCAAACCTGATTTCCACAATGTTGGTCCATTTACCGAAATCTTCGTCGCTATTCCCATGCCCGATAACTCTAATATATTGCGCCTCCGCTGGCTTAAACGAATAGGTCTCCATCTGGGCAGAAGCTCCCGTACTTAGCTGGCGATCGAGAACTGTTTGCCAATCCCCTTGAGCCCCAGAGTTACTGATTTGGATATCGAAGGTGTACTGACGTTCATCCCCCTTGAGGAAAGCAATTTGCAGACCTTGCAGCACAACGGCTTCACCTAAGTCATACTCAATCCAGGCTCCGTCACCTTCTGCCCGCCAAGAGGACTTTGGGTCCAAGCTTCCATCGATTGTTAATTGCGGAGGAAAATCCCCCCACCCTCCATCTGCTGCCTTTTCCCAGTCACTTGCTGTGACTGCAACAGGCGTAATTTCGGCAGAATTCGGGACATTTGAAGTAGACGTAGTTGTACAACCGGTAACCATCAGCACACCAACAATCACGAGTGCATTCTCCTGCCATTTCATTGGTTGCTCCTTTTCATTGCTTGACCTTTGATGCCGAAGGAATTGAACTGTTCCTGTTTGACTGTTCCTGGTAAATGGGTCGCCATAGCAGACTCTTTTTGCCCTGAAAACTTACTGCTAAACAGTGAAGACTTGCGGAGAGAGTGCCATCGCGTGCCCCTATCGCTACACTCGCAGCATTGGCAAATAATGTGTTGGCTTGAGATGGCAATTCCATTTACCATTCGAATGTTGCCCGAACTCCCCGATGCGATCGCCCCTGACGGTTCGAATGTACGGATTTTAACCTCCTTACCTAGGGGGAGTATGGCACATTTTGAACTCCTACCTGGGAAAACTTCTGTAGCGGTCGCTCACCGAACCGTTGAAGAAATTTGGTACGTGTTGGGGGGGGAGGGGGAGATGTGGCGCAAACAGGGCGATCGTGAAGAAATCGTCACATTGACTGCTGGCATCAGTGTGACAATTCCATTGGGCACGGCCTTTCAATTTCGGGCGGGGGGGAATAGTCCCCTCACTGCTGTAGCCATCACGATGCCCCCCTGGCCAGGAGACGCAGAAGCTTACACCGTTACGGGTTATTGGCATGCAACATCACGATGACTGCAAAGATGCTACGCCTGAAGAGGAATCACTGTCTATAATTTTCATTGCCGTAATGAGAAACTCATCGATACAACATGGTATTTGTTGTGACCGCTGAAGAATTTCTAGCTGCCTACGAGACCGGTAAGCGAGACTTTCATCACTTGAGCCTCATCCAAGGGCAGCTGCACGGTGCTCAACTGCAGTTTGTCACTTTGGTGGAATGCGATTTTTACAAAAGTGATTTGTCTGAGGCTGTTTTGTGCGATGCGGCGGTGCTGCGAACATCGTTGCGGAGGGTTAATTTGCACGGGGCCCTGGTGGCGCGATCGATCTTGCAGGAAGCTTTACTGAGTGAGGCAAACCTCAGCGAGGCGGATTTCAGCCAGGCGAATCTTACAGATGTGGACTTAACCCGGGCTGATTTAATTAACGCCAATTTTTCAGGGGCCGATCTGCGCGGAGCAGACCTGAGCGGGGCGGTCATGTTGGGAACCGATTTCAGCAATGCAAATCTGCGCAATGCCAACATGGACAACGTTGATATTGGCTCTGTCATTTTCACCAACACGATCATGCCGGATGGAGAAGTGCGCACGACAGAGGAATGAAGGGTTCATCCTATACGAACAAATCCTGTCGATCGTTCCGAGACGTCTTAAGGCTCCCATGTGCGTCCCTGAGGGACTCGTGAAAGGAGCCAGAATATTAGAGAGTGACAGTCCAGTTGCTGAGGATTGTCTTCAGCAAAAGTTCTTATCGATCCTCGAACTAGCCGTCCTAACTGACACAGTGCCAGCTAAGACGCCAGAAGGCGGGGGCAAGAAGAATTTGAGAGTCATTTGAAGAATTCATCCTAGGCAGCATCGCTGCTATCGCGTTCGAGCTGAGCTTCGATGGAAGCAATGGCTGAATTTAAGCCAGCTAGCCGGGTTTCCATGTCATCTCGCATCCACTTCATAAACTTTAGCTTGTGCTCTTGGTGCTTGCGACGATCGACTTTCTCACCACAGCACATTGCAAAAAACGGGAACATAGTCCTCGACTCTGAGTAACGCCAATCCCATTCTGATCGAAGTTTTAGGGGATTGTCCGTAATTTTAGAACGTTCCTAAATCTTTAGCTGCGATCGCCCCTCTTTGCCAGCCTTTGGTTTTGTGCACCTAATCCGTCACGGTGAACTGTACTTCGATCGTATCACCATAATATGGGGCTGAAATCGTCCACAGTCCTGAATTGGGCAATGGGTCGAGCCGTAGGATTGCTTCCTCCATCCCCAGTACCTGCGCGCAAAAATCCCCCTCACGGCGACCCAACGCCATCAGCTTGACGATGCGGTTGTTTGCATCAACTGTTCCCTCCAATCGAGCGAATTGATGGCAGCTATCCGGCAACACCACCACTGCCGTTGCCTCCAGCGACGCTTGTAAGGACAGACGATCGCTCTTCAGCTGGATCGATTCAATTGGCAATTCCACCGTCTCGGGTTCCGCCATCTCTCTATCTTCTGTCTCTGTTTCTGCTACTGACTCGTCGATGTTCGTAGAAACGTTAGCGGAATTGAGGGCACATCCACTGGCGATGGCCAGCAGCACCAATCCCGCGCAATCTAGACAACTTCTCCAGCCTCGAACGGATCTGTGACTACCGATCGGATAGTGTTTCGATTTGGACATTGAGCAATAGAGCGAACGGCCTAACAACTAGCCTTTGATCTCGGCGGGTTGAGCTGGTTGGGGACCTGGCTGTAGTTTGGTGCGGATACGTTCGGCGATTGCCGAGCTAGTCAAGCCTAAATCGGCCAAAGACTCTTCAGCTTTAGCGTGATCCACCAGCTTGTCGGGCACACCGATACGCGTCACTGATGCGGAAATATCGGCATCCAGGATGGCTTCCGCCACAGCTGAACCAAAGCCTCCCATCAGGCACCCTTCTTCAACCGTGACGACCTTACCGATCCGTTCTGCCAGCGGCAAAATTGTGTCGGTGTCCAAGGGTTTCACGAATCGAGCGTTGACAACCGTGGCTTGAATACCGTGCTCGGTGAGAATTTCTGCTGCGTGCATGGAGGTATTCACCATCGTACCGTAAGCGACGATGACCACATCATCCCCGGTACGCAGGAGTTCGCTCTTGCCAATTTCCAAAGGCTGCCAGCCTTCATCCGCCAGCGGTACGCCCACACCGCTGCCGCGAGGATAGCGCACAGCGATGGGGCCATCGGTGTAGTTAATGCCGGTCACCAACATGCGCTGTAGCTCGGCTTCATCTTTGGGGGCCATCACCACAATGTTGGGGATGCTGCGCAAGTAAGAGATGTCGTACAGTCCCTGGTGGGTTGGACCATCTGCCCCCACAACTCCAGCTCTGTCCATACAAAAGAAGACCGGTAGTTTTTGAATGCAGACATCGTGGACGATTTGATCGTAGGCCCGCTGTAGGAAGGTGGAGTAGATAGTTGCTACCGGACGCATGCCGTTATAAGCCATCCCTGCAGCTAAAGTAACCGCATGCTGTTCGGCAATGCCGACATCCACGAACTGGTCAGGAAGCTTTTCTTGGAAGGTGGCCAAGCCGGTACCGGTGGCCATCGCCGCAGTGATTGCCACGATGCGGGAGTCATCCTGAGCTAATCGGGTCAGGGTGTTGGCAAAAACTTTGGAGTAGGTGGGGGGCTTGGGCTTGTTAGAGGGCTTGGGCTTGCCGGTGGCGATGTTAAAGCTGGATTGAGCGTGGTAGCCCACCTGTTCTTTCTCTGCCAAGGCGTACCCTTTGCCCTTGGTGGTGGCAACGTGCACTAAAATTGGGCCGCCAACATTCTGAACCAGCTTGAAGATGTCCACCAGCTCCTGTAGATTGTGGCCGTCCACGGGGCCAACGTAGGTGAAGCCCAGTTCTTCGAAGATAATGCCCACCTTGTTGTTGCGTACGGTGGTCATCAGCTTCATGTTCTCCTTCATGCGATCGATTTCAGGAGAGAGAGTGGAGCCCACCAGAGGCAGGTTCTTGAGCTGGGATTCTAAACTGTCGGTAATCGATTGCAGAGGGGGGCTGATTCGCAACTGACTGAGGTAACGGGTCATTGCCCCAACGTTGGGGGAAATGGACATACCGTTGTCGTTCAGAACCACAATCAGATTGGTATCTGGCAAGTGGCCTGCGTGGTTGATCGCTTCGTAGGCCATTCCTCCTGTCAAAGCACCATCGCCAATGATGGCAACAACGTTGTAATCATCACCCTTCGCATCTCGCGCCATGGCCATGCCCAAGGCTGCAGAAATACTAGTGGATGCATGTCCGGCCCCAAAGTGATCGAACCTGTTTTCAGTCAGCTTTAGGTATCCGGCAAGTCCACCCTTTTGGCGTAGGGTGTGAAAATTGTTGTAGCGACCGGTGAGCATTTTGTGGGGGTAAGCTTGGTGGCCCACGTCCCAGACCACTTTATCGTGGTCGAAATCTAGGGTTTTATATAACCCTAGCGTCAACTCAACCACCCCTAAGCCGGGGCCCAGGTGGCCACCTGTAGCTGCTACTGTTTGCAAGTGTTTCTCGCGCATTTGGCGCGCCAGCTCTTTCAACTCATCAATGCTGAGATCGTTGAGTTGATTGGGATGGATGATATCGCTCAGATGCATAGGGAGGCTGGCCGATAGGGATAGTTCTCAATATAAAGCTGGTTTTGGAACAGCAAATGCGGACTCTCAACTCAGACTTATAGGTCTGAATTAAGGTTAAAGGTACGTCCAAAAACAACTTCTAATTGTACGTTGCAAACAGTTTACTCTTTGTTCATGACAAGGTGGCAAAGCGTTACATCAGTTTTCTCTGACTCTAAGGGAGAAGGATTTGCGATCGCTCTGTCATGCTTAGCCATTGGGTTTCCTGGGTGATTGATCCATATTGGACACTCGTTGAACGTAGACTGTTCGTGCCCACAAATCTCCATTGAGTACTAGATGAGCGAGATCGCATAGTCGCGATTGTACGAAGCTAAAATCATCCATGTTTCCTCAGGGAACTGGGGTACCGGTTTGCCATCCTGTACCCCAGTTGAGGCATCTACTTCTCTCGATCTTCTATCTAGTCTTTCTTTGTCTGTACCCATTTAGCGATTGCCATGCCTGACCTGACATCCAGTCAAAATGCCTCATCCAGCTCTGAGCTTGCCTCAAATTCATCCGGACGCAAGACCAAGCTTCTATTGGTGGACGGTCATTCGCTGGCGTACCGCTCCTACTATGCCTTTGCCCTCAGCCGAGAAGGGGGATTGCGCACTTCCACCGGTATACCTACCAGCGTGGCCTACGGTTTTACCAAGTCGCTGTTGGACACCCTGGCTCAGGAAGCCCCAACCCACGTGGCGATCGCCTTCGATACCCCTCAACCCACCTTTCGCCACGAGGTGGACGAGACCTACAAGGCGGGGCGAGCGGAAACCCCCGATGAATTCTTCACCGATTTGCAGAATCTTGAGGAACTGCTGCAGGTCCTGCAGATCCCGATCTTGAAAGCTCCGGGGTTTGAGGCGGATGACATCATTGGCACGCTGGCCACAACGGCCCCGGGTGGTGTGGCGGTCAGGATTCTGAGCGGCGATCGCGATTTATTTCAGTTGGTTGACGATCGGCGGGACGTGGAAGTGATGTATATGGGGAACTCATACGCTAAGCGTTCCAGTGGTAGGACTCATCACATCGACGAAGCTGCCGTCATAGAAAAGCTAGGGGTACGCCCCGACCAAGTGGTTGATTACAAGGCATTATGCGGAGATAGCTCTGACAACATCCCTGGAGTCAGAGGGATTGGCGACAAGACGGCGGTCAAATTGCTGAGCACCTACGACACCCTCGATAAGGTGTACGCCTCCCTAGACGAGATGAAGGGGGCAGTTAAAACCAAACTGGAAAAAGGGAAAGAGGCAGCCGAGCACTCGAAATTCATGGCCCGCATCAAGGTGGACGTACCGCTGGGGGTACAATTCTCCGATCTATCCCTGAGGGGGGTTGATGGGGACGAGATTGTTCCGATATTTGAGAAGTTGGAGTTTCAATCGTTCCTCAGCCAACTCAACAGAGTGCAGGAAAAGTTAGGCGGGCAGGCGATCTCATCTCCCAGTCCTCAGGCTCCCACTCAAGACATAGCGGGAGAGACCTCTCAGGCATTGGCAGAGGAGGGCGGAGATACTTGGTTTTTTACAGCTGAGGATACTGCCGCGCAGGAGGCACTCAAGCCGGATCCGATCCAGCCGCAGTTAATCGACAGCCTTGAAAAATTAGCAGATCTGTGCGAACTCCTCAAGACCTATATGGATGCATCGGTCCCTGTGGCGTGGGATACCGAAACCACATCCCTAGAGCCTCGGGATGCTGAATTAGTAGGAATTGGCTGCTGCTGGGGCAACGGCCTCAGCGATATGGCTTATATTCCGGTCGGGCATGCCGCCGGTCAGAACCTAGATCAAGATTTGGTGCTGGAGAAGTTGCGCCCCATTTTAGAAAGCGAGACCTATCCCAAATCATTGCAAAATGCCAAATACGATCGCCTGATCTTTCTCAATCAGGGGGTGCATCTAGGCGGAGTCGAATTCGACACCATGCTGGCTAGCTACGTCCTCAACCCTGAAGATAGCCACAAGTTGAGCGAGCTATCCCAGCGCTATTTGGGCATGGTGGCGCAGGATTATTCTGACCTGGTGCCCAAAGGGAAAACCATTGCGGATATCGAGATCCCCGTGGCGGCGAACTATTGTGGCATGGACGTCTATACTACCTACCTGCTGGTGCCAAAGCTGAAGGAAATGTTAGCGGCAGGGGATGGTCAACTGTTGCAATTGCTCGAACGCGTCGAGCAACCGCTGGAACCGGTGCTGGCGGCAATGGAGAGCTGCGGGGTGCGGATTGACGTGGACTATTTGAAAGAGTTTTCCACCCAACTGGCTACCGATCTTGACGCCATTGTAGAACGGGCCTACGAGCATGCCGGGGAAACCTTTAATCTGGGGTCTCCCAAGCAACTGAGCCAGTTACTCTTTGACAAGCTGGGTCTAGACACTAAGAAATCCCGCAAAACCAAGCTGGGATATTCTACCGATGCCGCCACACTGACCAAACTGCAAGGGGCTCATCCCGTTATTGATGACATTGTCGAGTACCGCACCCTCGCCAAGCTGAAGTCAACCTACGTAGATGCATTACCCGCTCTGGTTCGGCCCGACACCCAACGGGTGCACACGGACTTTAACCAGGTGGTGACCTCCACCGGTCGCCTGTCGTCCTCCAGCCCCAACCTGCAAAACATCCCTATCCGCACTGCCTTTAGCCGCCAAATTCGCAAGGCTTTTATCCCGGAGCCGGGTTGGATTTTGGCTGCGGCAGACTATTCTCAAATCGAGCTACGCATCCTCACCCATCTCAGCCAAGAGCCAGTATTGCTGGAGGCCTACCGCAATAACGACGATGTCCACAGCTTGACAGCCCGCCTGCTGTTGGATAAAGAAACCATTACGTCTGAGGAGCGTCGCCTGGGAAAAATCATCAACTTTGGGGTGATATATGGCATGGGGGCGCAACGGTTTGCCCGCGAAACTGGGGTTTCCAACCGAGAAGCGAAGGGATTTATCGATCGCTTTAACCAGCGCTATCCCAACGTATTTGAGTATCTCCGGCGGATGGAAAAAGAGGCGATCGCCTACGGCTACGTTGAGACCATCTTGGGCCGTCGCCGTCACTTTTCCTTCGGTTCAGATGCTTTGCAACGACTCAAGGGGAAAGACCCCGACAGTATCGACCTGAGTCAACTCAAGCTCACCCGTTACGATGCTGGAACCCTGCGGGCGGCAGCTAACGCACCGATTCAGGGGTCGAGTGCGGACATCATCAAATTAGCGATGGTGAAGCTGCATCAGATCTTGCAGGACTACCAGGCTCGACTGCTGTTACAGGTGCACGACGAACTCGTGTTTGAAATGCCCCCAGAGGAATGGCAGGAGCTAGAAGGAGTGATTCGTACCGAAATGGAAACGGTTGTGAAGTTGGATATCCCTTTAAAAGTGGAAATTCATGCTGGGGCGAACTGGATGGAGGCCAAGTAGCTGTTGTCTAAGAGGGAGTAGTGTTTTTTGCGGCCTGACTGAGATGTCAAGCTATGGTTGTGAGCTGCAGTTGTTGCTATACAGAGAACGTGGCTCTAGAGGAACTGTGCGTTGTCTGCTGATAATCGACGCCTATACCTATGGGGGGTTGGCGCGGCCCTACTTGCGGCGATCGCCGTTGTTGCTAACCCGATTGAAATTGTGCAGGATGGCGAAGCCTGTGCGGTGCGTCGACTGGGAAAAATTGGCGAACAGGTGATGACTGGGGGGGTGCACCTGCGGACCCCGTTTATCGAGCGGTTTGAATGCGAGAACGTCAAGCTGACCGGCATCACTTTATCCGCTCAAAGTGCCGCCACCTCCGATTCTCAGACAGTGCTCGTGAGCGTCAACCTGGGCTATCAGCTGGATGCGAATGCCGTTCCCGTCATCATTCGCACCCAACGCAGCCGCAGCAATCTAGAAGCGGTTATCGTTAGCCGAGAGCTGCTCAGTGCTGTTAAAAATCAGACTGCCCAATTCCCCATCGATCGCCTGTTGGGCCAGCGGGCCAACATCGAGCAAACCATTCGGACCGAACTGAGTGACGAGCTCAGCACTTATGGCGTGCTGATAGAAACCCTCACCCTCAGCGATATTGATTTTTCTGACGAGTACGACAAGGCGATCGAAGCCAAGCAAGTGGCGCAACAGCGTGCCCAAGAAGCGGCTTTCCGGGCTCAAGAAGCGGAGCAAGAGGCTAACGCGACGGTGAACCGGGCGCGAGGGGAAGCAGAGGCGATTCGGTTGCGGGCGGAAGCGTTGGCGGAAGCTGGTAATTCGGTCGTTCTGCAAGAGGCAGTGAAGGGCTGGGTGGAGAATGGCTCGCCTGTCCCGCAGGTCCTCAATCTCGGAGGGGGAGGGACCCAGGGATTCGATATCCTGCTAGAGACCGAGCTTCCTCCGGCTCCAGGGAGATCGGTACCCTAGCTAGGCTGCCGCCGAACGCAATACCTCCACAAGTTCAGCCGCCCGCTCTTCTCCTCGACGTACGCAATCTCCGAGCGAGACACCATCCAAGTAGTTGCTGCATAATACAATCCCCGGATAGTCCGCCAAAATATCGTTCATGCGGGCGATTCGCTGACGGTGCCCCAAGGTGTACTGCGGAATCGCCTGCTCCCACCGGCGAATGCCCATCACCCGAGGCTCGGTCTCCTTGACCAACAGGGTCTTGCTCAAATCCCCATGGACGACTTCGACTAATTCTTCGTTCGTTAGGTTGGCTAGTTCGGGGTCTGTGGCTCCACCAATGTAGCTCAGGGTGCATTGATAGCCATCGGGGGCGCGTCCGGGGAACAGACTGGAGGTCCAAATAGTGCCAAGGGTGCGGATGCCTTCACCTCGAGGGAACAGTTGGCCAAATCCTGCAAACGGCTGAGGTAGCGCCTCGGCCGGATAAGCCAACGTGACGGCGGCAACGTGGGGGTAAGGAATGTCAGAGAGCTCGGCCGCCAGCGCCTCGTCTAAAGACTTGAGTAGGGGTGCAGCGCGATAGGCGGGGGCCGTTACGATAATTGCCTTAGACGTTACCGTCTGAGTACCCTCTGGGGTTTGGAAAGTGGTGACGTAGCGATCCCCCTCCTTTACCACCTGCGTGGCTTCCCACTGCAACTTGATGGCATCCCCCAGTTGATTGGCGATGGCGTTGGGCAATTCCTGCAGCCCTTCCACAAAATTTCCCAACTGCCCCCGCTTGGGCTTGGGGTCAATCTTGTCGGAGATGGGGGGCTTGGCTTTTTTGGGCGATCGAATCACCCCTGCAATGATGCTGCCGTAATCCCGCTCGAGGTCTGCAACCTTAGGAAAGGCTGCAGAGGCGCTGAGCTGTTGGGTGCTCCCTGCGTAGACTCCAGAGGTGAACGGACCCACGAGGCGCTCAACCACTTGCGGACCCAACTGGCGGGCAAAAAATTCTTCAACGGTTTCCTCTTTGTCTTTGGGGGCTTTGGGGCCAAACCCGAGCACGCCAAATAACGCCCGCAGCTTGGCACCAAAACTGAGCAGGTTGGACTTGATTAGATCGGGGGGGGTCATGGGCACTGGAGTCAAGGTGCCGTTGAGGTAGACAAAGCGAGGCAGCTTGCCATCCGCCCAAACCAGGCGATCGGCGACACCAGCATCCGCAATCAAGTTGAGTAATGCTGGAGAGGGGGTAAAGCTGTTCGGTCCTTCCTCCCACCGAAATCCCTCCTGTGCACGGGTAGTAATCACTCCCCCCACTCGCTCGGCGCGATCGGCAACCAGCAGATCCACTTGCTGTTGATGGAGGCGGAAAGCAGCAGACAGACCGCTGATACCTGCACCAAGGACGAGAACATCGGTATTAAAAGAGGACATTGCTAAGCAAAGTTTTGATTGTGCGATCTTTCGTCTAGCAAGTTCTCGGTATGGGTGTCAATCATTGTGCGGGATTAGATGCAAACAGTTATGGCTTTTGCCCGTTCAGATAGGACGACCAGACCTTTGCCTAGTCGTGCTTCTAGATAGCTGAGATGCTAAGAGCTATAGATGGCTCCTGAGTAATAATGGAGTTCGCGATAGCCCTTACATTGCCCACATGGTGTTTTGCCTCAATGAGCCTGAAAAACTACAAGACCCTGGTTGATAACCGACGTTCTCGCTTCGAGTACGAACTGCTCGACCAGTTTGAGGCGGGGTTGGAATTGGTGGGGACTGAAGTGAAATCTATTCGTGCGGGGCGGGTGAATTTGCAGGATGCTTTTGCGATGGTGCGCGATGGGGAGGCTTGGTTGCTGAATATGCACGTTGCCCCCCACGAATCGGCCAGCAAAACCTTCAACCACGATCCCACTCGCCGCCGCAAGCTGCTGCTGCACAAGCGGGAAATTCGCAAAATTGAGGGGGAGTTGGCTCAAAAAGGGTTGACATTAATTCCGCTGCGGCTGGTGTTGAGCAACGGTTGGATTAAGATTCACGTGGCGATCGCCCGAGGGAAGAAGCTTTACGATAAGCGGGAATCGTTAAAGGCTAAACAGGTTAAGCGGGAAACCCAGCGCGCCCTCAAAGACCGATACGCTTAATCGATTTCCGGTTTTTTGACTCCATGAGCAGGTCTTCTCCCCTCGAATCCATCACCACCCGCGACGGGTCCGTCACGTTCTTTTCCGAAGAATTTCAGCAGTATTTTCATAACTGCAGCGGTGCCCGTCAGGAGGCTCTTGAAAAATATGTCATTCCCACCTGTTTGCTGTCACTGCCCCAGCAACGGCAAGAACTCCACCTGCTAGATATCTGCTTTGGCTTGGGGTACAACTCTGGCGTTGCCCTAGAACGCATCTGGCAACTGAATCCCAACTGTCGTGTTGTTTTGCATGCCCTAGAGCGATCGCCCGATGTCCCCCGCCAAGCCTGCCAACAGGGATTGTGGGGGAACTGGGAGTTTGAGGCTCTGTGGCGACAGTGGTTGGATCGGGGGATTGTCGAGAGCGATCGCTTGTCTGCCCGTCTGCATTGGGGAGATGCCCGAACCACGATTCAGCAGGTGCCGGAATCTTGGGCGGATGCGGTGTTTTTCGACCCCTTTGCTCCTCCTAGCTGCCCGCAACTGTGGACCACTGACTTGTTTCGACAGGTGGCTGGGCGCATGCGTCCCCAAGGACGGCTGGCCACCTATTCCTGTGCGGTCGCGGTGCGGGCAGGCATGTTAGAGGCCGGGTTGCAGATCGGATCGACCCCGCCTGTGGGGCGACCCGGCCCCGGTACCGTTGCCTCTCTCAGCCCGTCAGACTTACCCAAACTCACTGCACGAGAATTAGAACACCTCCAAACCCGGGCTGCGGTGCCGTTTCGCGATCCCTCGCTGGCGGATTCAATGGCTAAAATCCTGCATCGCCGACACAAAGAACAGCGGGATAGCCCTCTAGAAGCTACTTCAATTTGGAAAAAACGCTGGAAGCACCGGGCTGCTCGTTTGGTTGTTGTGGAGGGTGAGGGCTAAAAAATTGTTCTAACCGTTGATATGCCCGAGATTTCGCCTGTTGTGTTATGGTGTTCGACCCTGATATCAGAGAAAAGCACAAGATAAGACTGTTGCGGGGCAACGTTTTCAGGACATGTCTTCCTTTAGGATCGACTACGGTTGCTATAGCTAAAATCGACACGCATTAAACTACGTCTTATTAGAGATGTCTTACAGCTCTGACAAGGCTAAATCAATGCCCTGCCGATGGGGATTAGAGGGCAGCATGGTGGTGGCGTTTTGTTGGAGTAAATGGGTGACAATCGCCCGGTTAAATTGCTTCAGGGCAGCAATGGCGTGGAACCTAACGCCGCTGTCTTTGACCTCTAACAGGGAAATCAGTGACGGAATGCTGTCGGGCTGTCCCAGCCGACCCAGACTGTGGGCGATCGCCTGCAAAAACACCCCCGGCTGTCGGGATACATCTAGACTGACAAACCATTCTTGTAGGGCTTGACTGGCGGAAAGAATCAGGGGGGGAGGCTCGTAGCGACCTAACCCTCGGATGCACTCTAGAACAATTTCCGCTTCGTATAGCGGTGCGCATCGCAACACCTGTTGTAAGCTTTCGATCGCATCGGGTCGTTCGATCCAGGTCAACGCCCTGACCGCCAGTATTCGTAAAGAGGGAGGGGTTAATCGATCCTGCAATAGCCGATCCAGTTCCTGTACCGCAAGTGGGGTGGCGAGTCGACCCATCGCTTCGGTAGCCGCTTGCGCTACTGACAAATTCACATCTGCTAGCAGAGGTGAAAGAATTAAGCTCCAATCCCGTTTTGGATGAGCACGCATGCGAACAGCCAGGCCCTTGAGGGTGACTTGCCGTACCTGGGACGAAGGGTCATCTAAGCTGCCGATCAACAGGTCTAAAACGTCCGGATTGCTGGGGAGGCTGCACAGGGCTTCGATCGCCGCTGCCCGCACCGCAGGATCGCGATCGCCCGTAGCCTCAATCAATACGGGAATGGTTTCGTTAGAGCGGATGTAGGCCAACGCGTTGATTGCCATGAGCCTGCGCTCCGGATCGGCCATCAACGCTTGTAAGGGCTGAATGGCTGCGGTGCCGAAGTTTGCCAGAGCGATAGCAGCCGCAGCGGCCACCTCCTCGGACTCCCCTGCCAATAACTGCACAAGAGTCGCAGCCACCTCCGGGCGATCGAATTTTCCCAAGATGCGAGCTACGAACCAGAGCAGTTCGCCATCGGTATTTGACTCTTCAAGCAATGCGAACAGGTCTGGCAAAACATCATCGCTAAAGGCGGCTAGCTGCTTGCTGACTTCCCAACGACTCTGAAAGTCTCCCTCCCACAGCTGCTCTAAATAAGGTTTCCAGGGGGGGGATGCTATTGCGTTTGGGGATGGATCGAAGGGAGATTGAACCTCTAACGATGGGGGAACGCCAAATGCTGATTGACGCATGGTGCTGTCTTGTAGGTCCTGCTGCGCTAAGTCCTGTTTGCCGCCTTTAGCTCGTGCCTCTTCCAATAGCTTCTTCATGAGCACAATACCTATAAACTCCGTGTCAGTGAGCTCGACCGAACAGTGGCTTAACGACTTCAGAACGAACTTGAGTCCAACAGATAAACCGTTAAATCCTCAACACTCGCAACCTTCCCACTCCCCCCTATATTGATAACAGAGCAAAATTCGTTATTTGCATTTTAATTATGCAATCTTTGCTGAGTGTCCCTAATTTGGTGTCAGGGGCTACAAACGATGACGAAACCCGACCCTAACGTATGCGTAATTCAATCTTCCGATGTGCGGTATTTGGCAGGAAGGCTTGCTTTTCTGCCTACCTCACATTTCTCAAGCGTTCTGAGGAGATTGGCTAGACGTACTCGTCGACGATTTCTGAGGCAGCAAGTGGCTCAAGCAGTAGACACCTCACAACCCAAGCTCAACAAGTTTGAAAAATATAAGGCCGAGAAAGATGGCCTTGCCGTTAAGGACGAGCTTGAAGCGTTTGCCAAAATTGGTTGGGAAGCGATGGATGCGACCGATCGCGAGCAGCGGTTGAAATGGTTGGGGGTATTTTTTCGACCGGTTACTCCAGGCAAATTCATGCTGCGCTTGCGACTGCCTAACGGAGTCCTGACCCACGAGCAGCTAGAAATGCTAGCTGAAGTGGTGCAACGGTACGGTGATGATGGCAGCGCAGACATCACCACCCGTCAAAACTTGCAGCTGCGAGGCATCCGCATTGAGGACATTCCGGAGATCTTCAGCCGCCTCAAGGCAGTCGGTCTGACCAGCATCCAATCAGGGATGGACAATGTTCGCAACATCACCGGCTCTCCGGTGGCGGGCATCGACGGCAACGAGCTAATCGACACCCGTCCGCTGGTGCAGGCGGTGCAGGACATGATTACCAACTCTGGGGAAGGCAATTACGACTTCACCAACCTGCCTCGCAAGTTCAACATTGCGATTGAAGGGGGCCGCGACAACGCCGTCCACGCCGAAATCAACGACATTGCTTTTGTCCCGGCTGAAAAAGATGGGGAACTTGGCTTCAACGTATTGGTGGGGGGATTCTTCTCCGCTCGCCGCTGCGAGGCCGCAATCCCGCTCAATGTTTGGGTGCACCCTACTGCCGATGAAGTTGTTCCCCTTTGCAGGGCCATCTTGGAGGTTTATCGAGACAACGGCCCCCGGAGCAATCGCCAGAAATCTCGGCTCATGTGGCTGATTGACGAATGGGGGTTAGAAACTTTTCGCACCAAGGTGATGGAGCAGAGGGGGGGTGACCTCCCGACAGCGGCAAAGGAAGACCTGATTGATTGGGAAAAGCGCGATCACATCGGCGTCCATCCCCAACTTCAAGAGGGATTCAATTTTGTGGGGCTGCACGTGCCCGTGGGTCGCCTGCAGGCTTCAGAAATGTTCGACTTAGCTCGCCTCAGTAGCGTCTACGGTAGCGGCGAGGTGCGGCTCACTGTCGAACAGAACGTTATTATTCCCGACATTCCCGACACCAAGCTGGAGGCGTTTTTGAGCGAGCCCCTGCTGGAAACATTTACGATCGCCCCCGCTACGTTAACGCGATCGCTGGTGTCTTGTACGGGAGCACAGTTTTGCAATTTTGCGCTAGTGGAAACCAAACAGCGTGCCCTAGCGCTTGCAAAAGATCTCGAGGCGGAACTCAACCTGCCTCGTTCTGTCCGAATTCACTGGACGGGATGCCCCAACTCCTGCGGTCAGGCGCAGGTGGGGGAGATTGGTCTGATGGGCACCAAAGCCCGTAAAGATGGCAAAACCGTAGAAGCGGTGGACATCTTTATGGGAGGAAAGGTGGGCAAAGATGCTCAGCTGGGCACCAAGGTCCAGAAAGGAGTGCCTTGCGACGAGCTAAAAGACGTCTTGCGGTCAATTTTGATCGAGCAATTCGGTGCGACTCCTGCTGGTGCGGGGGCTGTATAGCTTGCCTTGCGGATGTCCTTATCGGACCTCTGCTTCAGACCCCATATTCTAGATGGGACTGGTCCCTTGGCTTGTACCCAAATCGAATTTGCCTGACATGTGTATTGCAAAGTGAAGGTATCAGATGCTAACGGAGTTATTTCAGTTGCGGGGCCGATACAAGGTCTTGCATTTAACCTGGTTTGCCTTCTTCCTATCGTTCGTTGTGTGGTTTAACTACGCTCCTCTTGCAACGACGATTCAGGAAGAGTTGGGGCTCACCGATGCCCAACGGGGCGTGATTGGCCTGTGTAACATTGCCTTAACCGTTCCCGCCCGCATCATCATCGGGATGCTGCTCGATCGATACGGTCCCCGCCTCACCTATTCGGTACTGCTAATTTATGCAGCTATCCCATGCATTATGTTCGCCTCCGCTAACAGTTTTGAAATGCTGGTGGCGAGCCGACTGTTACTGGGGATTGTCGGTGCCGGTTTTGTGATCGGGATTCGCATGGTGGCTGAATGGTTCCCACCCAAAGAGATTGGCTTAGCAGAAGGGATCTACGGAGGTTGGGGGAACTTCGGTTCTGCGGCGGCTGCCTTGAGCTTGGTTGCAGTTGCTGGATTCTTCAGCTTCCTACCAGGTGGCCACGAGTATTCGGCCACGGGTAATATCCTGCACTGGAGAGCGGCGATCGCCTTTACCGGTATTTTTGCTGCTCTGTACGGTGCGTTCTACTTCTTCAACGTTCAGGACACCCCTGATGGCAAGACTTACCAACAACCCGAAAAGCACGGCGGAATGGAAGTGACCAGCAGAGGCGATTTCTACTTTCTGCTGCTCATGAACTTGCCCTTGACTGGGGTAATGTGTCTGTTAGCTTGGCGCTTGATGAGGGCTGAACTATTTGGCCAAGGTACTATGTACGTCATTTGGGCCATCTTGGGAGCGATTTACCTGTTCCAATCTTTTAACGCTTGGAATGCCAACAGAGAGCTGATGGTGGGCACCAAACACTATCCCAGCGACGATCGCTACAGCTTCAGCCAAGTGGCCATTCTTGAACTGACTTATATCGTGAACTTCGGTTCCGAACTAGCGGTGGTGACTGTACTGCCCGTCTTTTTCCAGCAGATCTTTGGCCTGACCCCCTTCTGGGCTGGTGTGATTGCATCCAGCTACGCGTTTATGAACTTGATGTCTCGCCCAGGTGGAGGCTTGATCTCCGACTCTGTGGGCAGCCGCAAGTGGACGATGGCGGTTCTAACCGCTGGCATGGGAATCGGCTACTTGATCATGGGTTCCTTGACCGGGGGTAGCTTGCTGATCCTGGCAGTAATTGTCACTATGGCTTGTTCCTTCTTCGTACAGGCGGGTGAAGGGTCAACCTTTGCGATCGTGCCTTTGATCAAGCGTCGCGTCACCGGTCAGGTGGCTGGTAATGTTGGGGCTTACGGTAACGTGGGCGCTGTTGTCTACCTCACCACCTGGACCTTGCTACCCAAGGGCGAAGCTATTGCGGGTTCTTTCCAAACCTTCTTCTACATGTTGGGAATTGCTGGACTCGTAGTTTCTGTACTCTGCGGTCTGTTCCTAAAAGAACCCAAGGGTTCCTTTGCCGAGTTCCACGAAGGCGAAGAGGACGACCTGAAAGCACTGACTGAGGCTGGATAAATCGTTAGGAGCCTGTCAGATTGTCATTGAAATAGGTTGCTGTGGGCGATCGCTTGCCCCAGCAACTTTTTTAAATAGATATCAGCGATTGAGATCGATCTCTCATTTGTCATTTGGTAATCTCTGAACAATTTTGGACTTGATGGACCGATAATCTTAGTCTTCTAAAGTAACGAATTCTTAGAACCAACAATTTACAGAATTCTCATCTCATCAGAAAATTTTTATGAAGCGACAGTCCGATAGCTCTAGATTGTCAATTTCAAGATGTTCGAATTTTTCTTCCCACTAGATGTTTTACGCTTGGCTTGCCCCACTGGTTTCTCAACTGCAGTGTTTTAGCAGCATGGGTTTGCAAGCCTATATTTCTATTTCGTAAAAGCTGTCTCCCCAGCATTGAACGGGAGTACTACCAGCCAGGAGAGCGACTGCATGACTGAAATGACCAAAACTTTGTGTCCCTATTGTGGTGTTGGGTGTGGATTGGAAGTGTCCCCTCCCGCAGTGGCAGGAAAGCCAACGAATCGGGACGCAGAGGGTAACCCCATCTGGAGGGTGAGGGGCGATCGCACCCATCCATCCAGTAAGGGGCAGGTCTGCATCAAGGGGGCAACCATTGCTGAAGCCCTCGACAAAAATCGTCTGCGGCATCCCATGGTGCGCGACAACCTAGATGAACCCTTCCGTCAGGCCAGTTGGGATGAAGCGTTCGATCGCATTGCCTCCGAGATCCGCTCTGCATTGGGAACTTACGGCCCAGAGGGGATTTGCATGTACGGCTCTGGCCAATTCCAGACAGAAGACTACTACACCGCCCAAAAGTTATTGAAGGGCTGCCTGGGCACCAATAATTTCGATGCTAACTCCCGCCTCTGCATGTCCTCTGCGGTGGCTGGCTATATCCAAAGTCTGGGATCGGACGGTCCACCCACCTGCTACGACGACCTTGATAAGACTGATTGCGCCTTTCTCATCGGTACTAACACCGCTGATTGCCACCCCATCGTCTTTAACCGCTTGCGCAAGCACCACAAGAAAAACCGCAAGGTAAAGATGATTGTGGTGGATCCCCGCCGTACTGCCACTGCCGAAGCGGCAGACCTGCACCTAGCTATTCGCCCAGGCACCGACCTGCATTTGCTCAATGGCATCGCTCATTTATTGATGCGCTGGGGCTACCTCGACACCGTTCTGATTGATGAATGCACCAGTGGGTTTGCTAAATTTGCCGAAGTTATCGAGCACTATCCCCCCGAGTTGGTGGCCCGCGAGTGCGGGATTCGCATGGACGATCTAGAAAAGGCTGCCCGCTGGTGGGGGGAGTCTGAAAGGGTACTGTCTCTGTGGTCAATGGGGATTAACCAGTCCACAGAGGGAACGGCCAAGTGTCGCACGATTATTAATCTGCACCTGATGACCGGCAATATCGGTCGTCCGGGGGCGGGCCCCTTCTCGTTGACCGGTCAACCCAACGCGATGGGGGGTCGCGAAGCTGGAGGGCTGGCCCACATTCTGCCTGGTTATCGGGTGGTTAAAAGTCCCCAACATCGGGCGGAGCTGGAACAGCTGTGGAAGGTACCCGCTGGCCGGATTTCCCCCAAGCCGGGATTGGCCGCTTGGGATATGATTCGCGGTCTAGAGCGGGGTACCGTTGGGGTCATGTGGGTTGCGGCCACCAACCCCGCCGTCAGCATGCCTGACTTGGTGCGTACAAAAGCAGCCCTCAGACAATCTCCGTTCACGATTGTTCAGGATGCCTACTACCCAACGGAGACCGCAAAGTACGCCCATGTTGTCCTTCCGGCGGCTCAGTTTGGAGAAAAAGCAGGGGTCATGACCAACTCCGAGCGCATGGTGACCTACTGTCCCGCCTTCCGCAAGCCCCCAGGCGAAGCAAAAGCGGACTGGGAGATTTTTGCAGAAGTAGGACGGCGGTTAGGGTTTACCGCTGAGTTTGACTTTGTGGATTCGGCAGCTGTCTATGCAGAATTTTTGCGCACCACCAAAGGTCGCCCCTGCGATATGACCCGCCTCAGCCACCGTCGTCTTGCCATCGAAGGACCCACCCAATGGCCCTGCCCTGGCTATCCCACCGACCCGTTGGTACCCAATCGCCAAGAAGCCCCCAAGCGGCTCTATACCGACCTAAGTTTTAATACCCCCGACGGTCGGGCCAGGTTTGGGGCGTTTCATGCCAAGGGGTTGGCAGAAGTTCCCGACACCGACTATCCCCTCGTCCTGACGGTGGGACGCTTGTACGAGCATTGGCACACCATGTCCCGCACCGGCCACATTGCCAAGATCGCGAAAAAGAACCCCCATCCTTGCCTGGAGATTCATCCCAAGGATGCCAAGAAATATGGAATTGAAGACGGGCAATGGGTGGAGATTCTCTCGAAGCGAGGGAAAGCCCGATTCCTGGCTAAGGTGACACAAGCGATCGCCCCCGGGACGGTCTTTGTCCCCATGCATTGGGGGGAGCTGTGGGCGGATAACGCCGAGGCTAATGCCCTGACTCATCCTGAAGTCTGTCCGATTTCTCTCCAGCCAGAGCTAAAAGCCTGTGCGGTCAAGGTGGTGCCAGTGAGTCAACAACCTCAGAATACAGATTTGACCCGCGTGCCCCAGGCCAAGGTAGAGATGCTGCAGCTGGTCAAAAGTTGATAGCGTTGAATAGTTTTGGACGTTGCTCAGACCCTATCTCGAGACGTCCCCTTTGTCCTAGCTTGCTGCGTCGATAACTTCCCACTCATGAGTCCCCTCCGATCGATCTGCTTTGAATGACATCATCTGATTCCCGTCTCCACTTTCAGTTTGAAGCCGACTTTATCGAGTCCTGGCGCTGCATCCCCATGCGGGTACGTTTGAATTTGGATACCTGCGGGGTGAAGTTGAAGCTGGTGCATTGGCACGCCCTAGAGGAATCAGAACGGCAGCAGCTGGTCGAGATGCCCTGCGAGACGGAGGCGGAAGTGTCGCAGTATCGCGATCGCCTTCTGGCTCTCGTGCGCGAGCGCTACGGTTCAGAACCCAAGCTGCTACCCATTCCCCAGTCACCGGAGTGGGAAAATCCAGATGCGATCCCCGATAACGTACAGGAGAAAGCGAAGGAATTTGCGTTTGTTTTGCAACCGTCTCAGTGGGCTGACCTCGATCGCCTGCAGCGATTCGCGCTCATCAAGCTCAGTCGGCCCAGTCACGAAAATAAGAATTTTTATCCCGCGCTACAGGAGTTTGGGTTGGTTGGGGGGGATAAGAGGTCAGGCTAAGGGGTAGATCGTAGCCATTCATTGTGGGCCAGAGACACTACTGAAAGGGGACCAGAGACTAGCAAACACCTCTACCGACAGACTTCGCGCACCATCTCTACGCTGACATTGGGGAAGAGGGAGTTGATTTCTGACCAGCTCCAGTCGCCCGTGCAGATGTTTTGACGAATGTGATAGCGCTCTAATGCCCCCTCGCTGCGGGCTTGGGCTTGAGGGGGGGCAGCAGGGGGAGGAGTACTAGGAGTACTGTCCTGTTGCGAAAATTCAATGGTTTGGCCAGAGGCCGAGTCGTCAGTGGAGGCCGCCCCTTCAGCATTTGCGGTATCTTCTCCGATAGAGCTACCTTCAAATTCAGGTTGACTGGCGTCAGTATTGACCTCAATATCCCGCGATCGCTCGATGGTGGTTTGACCGCTCGCAGGCGTAGCTAACCAGCATATCTGAGCGATACCTGCAGCCAACAAGCATCCCATCCAGCGACATTTCACACCTAACACATCCGTAACCCTGTCACTTTCTTCAATTATTCACAATCATTGCCGGACTGCCTACGGGGGACTCAAGCTGGCAGTTTAAAAACTCTAACGAAGCTCCAGGGTGAGATAAGAATGGGCATCAGCCTCTGGGGGGAGTAATCCCGCGTTTGCTCAGGGTTTCATCCAAGTCTTGGAGCAAGCCAAAATCTTCTTCTGGCAGGCGGTGACTGCCAGAGGTGCCCTCTGACAAAAACTCAAATGCCTGACGAAAGTCGCTAGGGCTCGCTTGAATGGGGGAATCTAGATGGCAAGGGATAATGCGCTCGAAATTCCATTCAGCTACTCTGTCGGCCCAATCCAACGTCAATTGAGCATCGCG
The DNA here is from genome assembly GCA_051439605.1 of Synechococcus sp. Classification (GTDB taxonomy): domain Bacteria; phylum Cyanobacteriota; class Cyanobacteriia; order Thermostichales; family PCC-7336; genus PCC-7336. The sequence goes on along the minus strand of JBFRWN010000047.1, from coordinate 12,211 downwards.
GTTCAGAATCAACCGCTGCAAAATGGGAGCCACGAACAGGCGACCCTCCCCCCGCAACGCCTCGAACGATCGCCGCCAGTCCTCTCGCCATTGCCAAGGCAGGAGGCCAAAGTAATTCTTGGCCGAGCGATCGGCGGCTTTGATGGCAGTTCGCAGGCACTCTCCCACTTTCAGGGTCTGGAGGGCTGCAGGGCGGAAATAGAAGGAAAACAGCGCAATCCGTTCCCACCCTTTGCGGCGATTTTCGGGGGTGTCCTCCACAAGCTCGGGAGCGCGATCGCGGGCGTGGAAGAGCAGCGGGAAGGGGTCTAGTTGCAGGATGGCAGGGGGTTGGGCAGGGATAGAGACAATGGTGTCGGTGACCAGCAGCGTGCGGGAAGCTTTGTGAAACATCACCGTCTCCTCGAAGGGGCCTAGCCCTAAACTGATGGGGCCGAGGGTGGCGTAATCGAACTCGTCTGAGAAGGGAGCCTCATTGCTATTCTCTGGCAGCAGATGGGTGCGCTTGCTGGGGAAGCCCAGCCAACTGAGGGGCAAATCGAGGGGATAGCTCCATTGATGGGGGGCGACGTAAACCTGAGCCTTGGGAAATTTCCGGGCAAAGGGGGCGGCGAACACCTTGTGCTCGACTCCCGAGACGGTGGGCAGTACGACGTATTTGACGTCGCCGTGGCGATCGATCAGCTCTTGCAAAAGACCCAAGCATTCTTTGGTAGGGGCGACGGGGGCGTAGACCAACAGACCGCCAGCATCCAGTCGCACCACCGTCATACGGATGGGCACCACGACGTAAAAGATGCCTTGCAGTTGATCGAAGGTCCAGATGCGACCGGCAATGACTTCTTGGCAAAGTGTGCGCCGCTTGCCGTAGGGATAGATAGGCACAATCGGCCAGAAGGGCCAGGACAGATCGCTAGATCGTACGGTTGCGGTCTGCTGCCAATTCACCACTCTCCTTGTCACTCCATTCCTGCGTTCTGGTTACCTCCTCTAATCTACAGAAGTGCGGTCCCCATATCCTTTCGATCGATACTCCTCCACCTGAAATCGCTGGGCTCAAAATAACTGTCAGCGAATCGCTCGACACGCTAAATCCCGACACAATATAAATTGTGAGGCGAAGCCTGCAACTGTCGAGAGAGGCATGAGGTCTGCTGTGGTGGGATGGCCAATACGAGAAAAACTGCTGTCGTTCATGGGTGAAGGGGGCGAAAAAGCTGGTCTCGGGTGTCACGGGAAGGCGAACAGTGTGTCCTATGGCTGGTACTTGCTAATGGTGTTTCTTGTGGGGCTGATGAGTGGCGCGATCGCCCCAGATGCACGGGCAGAGGATTGGGAATTTTTCGCCTCCGGTTCGGATAGCTACCGTCACTACATCGATATGGACTCGATCGAATGGGATGTTGACGACCCGGCGATTGCCTCTGCCCGATTTAGTAGCAACCGTTTGGGGGAGGTATACCGTATGACCCATTTTTGCGATCCTGACAGCCCCAATTACGACACTTACCTATTGGGGGGCTATGCAAACCCAGTACGCCTGGAAACTGTAGTGGAATCTGCCCGCACGATCTTGTGTTTCAGCCCGTGTCATTCCTATGTATTGCCTACCGACGCTTGGATTCCAGAACGCACCACCGAGTTGGCAGGGGAGTTTTGGAGTCAGCATTCCTGCCCGCGCTAGCCAATCACGTTCTCGTGGCAGCAGTCGAACGCTTCTACAGAGAGCGGTTCCCACTCGGTTTGATCCAAGACGGTTGTATCGATTGTGCTCATTCGTTCGTTCAATGCTGTTGATGGCAGTCAGGGCGATCGCTTGCGAAGCTAGAGATTCATCTTTACGCCTTAAGAACTCTCCCTGTGGCTATGTCCCGCGCACCTTCTCCTCTGGCATCTCGCTTTTTCCGGCTAGCCAGCATCAATATTGTTTCCAATATCACTACACCGCTGGCGGGCATCGTGGATATTGCCTTTTTGGGGCATCTAGCAGATGTAAAACACTTGGCGGGCGTGGCGTTGGCCAGCGTCCTGTTTGACTATCTCTATTGGTCCTTCGGCTTTCTTCGCATGGCCACCACAGGCTTGACTGCCCAAGCGGTGGGGCGAGGCGATCGGCGCGAAGTATTGCTGGTGGGGGTGCGCAATGGAGCGATTGCGATCGCGGTGGGTTGTGCCATTTGTCTGCTGCAGGTGCCCGTGCGGGAACTGGGATTTTGGCTGCTCCAGGGGGAAGTGGGTGTGGAGCAGGTGGGGAGAGCCTATTTTGACAGCCGCGTATGGGGGGCTGTGCCCAGCCTGATGAACTTTGTGTTGATGGGTTGGTTCTTGGGTCGAGAGCGCAGCGATCGCGTCTTGGTGGTGACGATTGTGGGCAATGGCACCAACGTGCTGTTGAATTATTACTTCATTACCCAATTGGGCTGGGGGGCCTTTGGGGCAGGCCTGGCTACCACTCTGAGTCAATACGTGATGGTGGGGGTGGGGCTGGCATTTGCATTCCCTCACCTGCGCTGCATCCGCTGGCGGCTCGCCCCTTCTAGCCTGTTGCAGCGATCGGCGTTTGCCAAAGCGTTTCAACTGAATGCCGATCTATTAGTGCGGACGTTTGCCCTGATGACGACGTTTGCCCTGTTCACCAATATTGGTTCAATGATGGGCACGTCTATCCTGGCGGCTAATGCGCTGCTGTTGCAGGTGTTTGTGCTGGGGGTGTTTTTCACCGATGGCTTCGCCTTTGCCACCGAGAGTTTGGCGGGGATATTTGATGGTCAGGGAAATGGGGACAGCTTGCGATCGCTGCTGCGGTTGTCAATGGTGGCCAATCAGGTGGCGGGGGTGATGATTTCGGTCGCGTTTATGCTGTTTCCGATGCCGTTGCTCGGGATTCTTACGGACAAGGGGGAGACCATCAATCTGGCGCTGAAGTACGTGCCTTGGCTCCTCCCGGTGCTGGGATTTGGGGCTTTAGCGTTTACGCTGGATGGCTATTTTCTGGGATTGACGGCTGGCGCAATGCTGCGTCGTTCGACGATTTTGGGAACTTGTGTCGGCTTTCTCCCCTTTGCCGCGATCGCAGTGCAGTTGCAGGAACCCCATGCCCTCTGGCTAGGGCTATCCATGTCGATGTTGGTTCGGGCAGCAGTGTTATGGAAGGCACTTAGCAGTCCCAAAGATGGGCTAATTCAATCGGACAGTGCAACAGAAGGTTGCTCTTTATAAATAAACAACCCACCTTTGGATCTTGCCCCGATCCCGGTGATAGATTTGTTTGGATTTAACCGGGCTGAACCAATATGAACCTAGCCGCAGTTAAAGACCTTGCCTTGAACTATTCCGCCGAACAGCTTGAGGAATGTCTATCGAGCGAACTGCATGACGGTCACAGTGCCTGCCAATTGCCTGACCATCTCTCCCCCCAAGAATCCTCAGCTGCACAGAATTTTGCCATCGACCATTTAGCTAAGGCACATGTGGTGCGGGAATACATGGAAGTCAAGCAGGTGTCTTGTACCGATGCATTGCGGGAGTTGGCTCGCCGGATGAGAATGCTACAAGAGGTCTAGTCCACCCGCTCGACAGGAGACACGTAGCGAAAATTCTTGTCCCCTCAACGATCGCCTAATGAGCCCAAAGCGATAGGCTAATTGAAGATTTTTCGCTGATTCGTTCATCGTGGCTTATTCCGCATCGCGTCCCGACCCCCAACAGGAAATGCAGCGGTTGCGGGACTTGCTGCCTGCGTCGCTACGACCGCTGCTGGCGATCTCCCCTGCCCCAGGAACCTCCGACAAGCTAATTGGCGTTCGCCCTCGTCCACCGTGGAGTCCGAACGGCACGATTGAAATTCAATTTTCCCGCTGGATGAGTATCCCCCAAGCTCAGCGGGACTTGCTGTTTTTGCGGGAGGCGGGGTGGTTTGACGGGCGCAATTGGTTGCAGCCTGGTCTTTACCAGGGACTGGCGGCGGCAGGAACGCTGGCCACAATAGTGGAGTTGGCGTTGCATAATCCCTTGTCCGTGCTGCTGGCAGGGAGCCTGACGGGGTTGGCGGTGCGACAGGTGTGGCAGAACGTAAATAGCGACAACGCTCAATTTGATGCGGATGAGTTTGCGCTGCGACGAGCCCAATATCGGGGGTACGACCGCCGCGAAGCTGCTCGTCATTTGCTGGCTGCGCTCGAAACTGTTCAGCGGGTGGATCGGACGGACGTACTGACTGTATTGCGACTGCAGAGGTTGAAGGCGATTGCTTCCTCCTAACACCAGCTTCCAGGCATGTTTTCGTTTAAGGACATAAGGGGGTGAACTGCAGGCTGCCTTGTTTGACGGAAATCACTTGGGCGGAATCCAGCCAGCGGGCATCGAAGTTGCCTAAGTGGGTGGTGGTTACGATGGTTTGGACGCGATCGCTGATGGTTTCCAACAGGCGATCCTGTCGCTGTAAATCCAGTTCTGCCAATACGTCATCTAACAGAAGGAGAGGGGGATCTCCCACCACCGTCTCGATCAGCTGCAGTTCTGCCAGCTTGAGGGCCAGTACCAACGTGCGCTGCTGACCCTGCGAGCCGTAGGTGCGGGCGGGGTTCTTGTCGATCTCCAGCAGCACGTCATCCCGATGTGGCCCCACCAATGACGTACCCCGCATCCGCTCTGCTGCCCTTTGCTGCTCCAGTCTCTGCCAAAACTGCTGCTGCACTTCTTCCGCCGTTGCTGTGGGGGATGGGGTTTCGACTTGGGGGGCATAGGTGAGGGCAAGAACTTCCCGATCGCCGCTAATCTCCCGATGCCATTGCAGAGCTAAAGGCTGCAGTCGAGCCAACAGTCGCGATCTCCGCCGAATGACCCTTGTGCCTGCCGCTACAAGCTCAGCATTCCAAGCGGTGAGGCTAGCGTCATCCATAGACTCCGAAGCTTTGAGCAGAGCATTGCGCTGCTTCAGCACCTGGCGGTAGCGATCCAGTATGTTGCAGTAAACAGGCTCTAGCTGCAACAAAATACCATCCAGCCAATCGCGGCGGGTGCTGGGGCTACCCCGCACTAGGTCTAAATCCAAGCTAGAAAACGTTACGGCGTTAAGCTGACCGAGAAAATCCGCTCTGCGACGGACGAGCTGTCCATCAATCCTGAGCGATCGCCGCCCCTGTTGCCGCAGGTCGATCGCGAGCTCGTGTAAGGTTCCCAGGCGATCGACTACCGCAAAAATCTTGCCTACCGTTGCCCCCTGTTGTACGAATTCGCGATCGCGACTGGCTCGGTGGGAACGCAGGGTAGCCAGTAACTCCACCGCCTCTAGCAGATTGGACTTTCCTTGGGCGTTTTCCCCCACCAAAATCGTCTTGGGGGATCGAAAGTCCACCTGCTGCTCGGTGTAGTTGCGAAAATTCGTGAGAAGAAGCGATCGCAGGCGCACAACCTACTCATTAAAAAACTCATCCAAGCTTACGCCAGATAGGCCGCTTGGACGATGAATTTAGGGATAGTGCTGGAATGGGGAAGTGACTTAACGGAACATACTGCTGACAGAGTTATCTTCGTGGATGCGCCAAATGGCCTCTCCTAAGACGTTGGCAATGGAGAGAATGCGCAGCTGAGCAAACCGCTTTTCTTCTGCTAGCGGTATGGAGTTAGTGACAATCACCTCTTCGAAGATGCCGGGGGTGGACAGTCGCTCTACTGCCGGACCGGAGAAGACGGCGTGGGTGGCGCAGGCGTAGACCCGTTCGGCCCCTTCTCGACGCAACAGCTTGGCACCTTCGGTGATGGTGCCAGCGGTATCGATCATGTCATCCACCAAAATGGCGGTTTTGCCTTTCACGTCACCAATCACGTTCATTACGTCCACTTCGTTGTGGGCTTGGCGGCGTTTGTCAATAATGGCCAGTGGAGCATCGTCTAGCTTTTTGGCGAAGGCGCGGGCACGGGCCACACCGCCAACATCAGGGGAAACCACAACGAGATCGGGCAAATTTTGTTCTTTGATGTAGCGGATAAGGACGGGCGACCCGTACACGTGGTCGAAGGGAATATCGAAGTAGCCCTGGATTTGGGCGGAGTGAAGGTCCATGGCCAGGACGCGATCGGCTCCAGCGGTGGTAATCATGTTGGCCACCAGCTTGGCGGTGATCGCCTCGCGGCCGGCGGTTTTGCGATCGGCGCGAGCATAGCCGTAGTAGGGCAACACTGCTGTAATTTGTCGAGCGGAGGCACGGCGGCAGGCATCCACCATCACCAGTAGTTCCATCAGGTGATCGTTGACGGGACGACAGGTGGGCTGAATCAGGTAGATATCCGCTCCGCGGATGGACTCCTGAATTTGGATGTAAAGTTCCCCATCAGCAAAACGCTTCTGAACTTGGGGGCCTAGGTCCATCCCTAGATACCGCGCGACTTCAGAAGCGAGAGGAATATTTGAGGATCCGGAAAATATCTTGAGCCGATTATTATCGGCGATCGCCAACGGTGAGGAGCGCAGGGGCAACGGTGCAGTTCGAAGCACAGGCCATATTTTGAATGCATTCAAGCAGATCGTACCACCCGGATTTGAGTTGATAACACCCCTCTAGAGTTTTTTTACTAACCCAGCGATCCCGCATACTGTCTTAAACCCGGGGAACGTCAGTGGTTTTGCGGAGAGATCTTTAGCTTTCCTACAACTTTTTAGGTCGCCTCACGATCCCAACTGCAGCGCTTAGCGACTTGCCGGTCGTCATAGCTGAGCTTGCTGACGAGGGGAGTCGGAGCGGCCTAAACGGGATCGGGTTGGGGGATTGACGGAGCAAAGGTCAGCCGCTGTCGCCGCTGCAGACCCACCTCCAGCATGCACTGCACAAGATCCTTGAAGGACCAGCCGATCGCCGCCGCCGCATCGGGGCTGAGGGAAGTGGGGGTCATCCCCGGCAGGGTATTGGCCTCTAAAATCCAGGCCCGCTCGTTTTCATCTACCCTAAAGTCAATGCGAGTTAGTCCTTCGCAGTGCAGGGCATCATAGGCTTGTTTGGCAATGGCCCGCACCCGTCGCTCGCCCGTCTCGCTCAAGGTGGTCGGGATCAGGTGTCGGGAACCACCGGGGGCGTACTTCGCCTCGTAATCGTAAAAATCCCCCTCGGAGGGCCTGATTTCTATCGGAGGCATGACGCGATCGCCAATCACCGACACGGTCAGTTCTTTACCCGCAATGTATTGCTCAATCAAGAGTCGATCTCCATGCTGTTGAGCTTTTAGCAAGCTGCGGCTGTATTCGATGGCGGTATGGGCAATGCTAATTCCAACGGTCGAACCGGTGGCTACTGGTTTGATGACCACGGGGGATCCCAATTTTGCGGTGACGCTTTCCCAGGTGGGGACAGTCTCTAGCCGCAGGTTGATGGAGATCCAGTCGGCGGTGGGCAAGCCCGACGCCTCAAACACTTGTTTGGAGACCCACTTATCCATGGCCAGGGCGCTGGAGAGATACCCCGGTCCTTGGTAGGGCAGACCCAACCAGTCCAGCATGGCCTGTACGGTGCCATCCTCTCCCCCTTCCCCATGGAGGGCAATCCAGACAAAGTCACAGCCCAGTTGGGCTTGCTCCCACAATTGCTTGGGCAGATCGGGGCCGGGATCGATGGTAGTCGCGTTATGGCCCAAGTCTGTCAGGGCTACCTGTACCGCTTTGCCCGTAACCAGGGAGACATCCCGTTCGGAGGAAGGACCCCCTGCTAAAACAACAATCTTCATCTCTCGTACCCACCACGGATTTGTGGGGATGGTAGCGAACTTCTGAAGTCGCTGCAAGCTTCATTGGGTATGGCGATCGCCGATCTCAAGCTTGGGAGGCGAACAGGTCGAGGGGGAGGTAGCCGTACATATCCGAACTCAGCTCCGGGGATTCGCGGTGGCAGCACACGAGAACGCCACGGGCATTGCCGGGGTAGTCGCTGGTGTAGTGCTTGCCGGTTTGAGTGTTGTACTTGATGTAAATCGGCCCTTCAATCTCTGATTCCGGATGGGTGGGCACCTCTAGACCGAAAGCCAACAGGTAATGGGAAAGGGCAGAGAAGCCTTCGCTGGAGCTGTCGGCGCAGATGCCCAGTGTTTGAAAGTTCGAGGAGACTACGACTTCAGTTAAGGCGGCTTTGACAGCGGGGATGTCGTTAGCTGGGATCTCGGGGCGATCGTTGCTCGCGAAACCTTCTAATAGGACGCGGGCTTGGGAGGTGGATTCTGTGGAAGCGGTCACGGAGGTTTTCGGGTAAAAGACGTTATTCAGTCTATAGATAGTTGGTATTCGTGGTAGGTGTGGCAAGGGGAGCCGAGAGAGCGTCTAAGGGCGTTTTGAGGGGTGAATAAGCAAAATTTGGGAGACCCATGCGGGGGGCCGAGATAGGATTGACGTTTTTTTGAGGGGAGTGAAAACGCAAAAGATGGTGAGGATTGATGGGACGAGATCGCCTTTTGGAATGCGTTAGGGTTCGCAATCCTGACAGGAGCTTTCTTAAGAAAATGCCATGAAAGGATACATTCTGTATTTAGCGTTCGAGGATCGAGTATCCTGCAGCTAGCCGCTATCGGTAAACTCAACCCCCGTTAGTTTTTTGTGGTCTGCGGGTGTACTGCGAGAGAGTTGATGGTCCTCAAAACGGCGCGAGTATTTGACTTACTAGAGCGCAAGCGCGACGCGTTTGCCAATTTCGATTCGGATGCGGTGTATCGTCGCGGCCAATATATCCAATCGCTGAAGCGGTTGACGCAGCTGAGTAGCTTGGACATAGTTAGCCGCTTGTCTGCGGAGGAGGCTCCGGGGGCGATGCCCACCGTAGAATGGGACGAGTATCGCAAGTGGCGGGTGAAGTTTCACTCGGGGTGGAAAAACCGCGAAGAGAGCTTTCAGTGGGTGGGGGAAACGATTGAGAACGTCCCCACCTTTGCAGTAGATGGTTCGCAAATTTATCTCAGCAAAGATATCTCTATTCCGGTGGCGCTGGTGCAGGTGGGCTGGTACGAGAACTTCCACTGTCAGGCGGGTAAGTACGAAAAAGATATTCTCCTCGACGTCCTCGCTCCGGATGACCTAGAGGCCAGCAGCAGCGGGGAACCGCGAGAGCAGCGGGTGAATTTGCGCCGGTTCCAGTTGGAATGCGATCGCATTACCCAGTATTTGAGCCAGCATCCCGATAGCGATCGCCGCCTGGCATTTTTCGATGGGGCCTTGGTGGCGACGTTTGCGGAAGCTTACGAACCAGCAGTGCGCAGCGCCTATGTCAACGCTATTTTGCCGATGTTACGCGCCAGCGAAGCATGCAAGGTGCCGTTGGTGGCTTACGTCGATACCACCTATACCCGAGACTTGACGACCATGCTGCAGCATATATTCGGACTGCCGGATGCGCCGCAAGTGAACGATGCTCAGTTGGTGGATGGCCTTTTGCAGTGGGGCGATCGCACCCCCTTTTTCGTGTGTGCGCGGGGGGGAGCGCAGCGCGGTCAGGAGAGCATTCTGACGGATTACGCCGAGATGCGCGATCGCGTTGGCTTTGTGTATCTCAAGACCAATGGCGACAGTTACCCGGTGCGGCTGGAAATTCCCGTGTGGATTCACGAGGCGGGTTTGCTCGATTGGGTGGTGGACATTGTTCGATGCGAGGTGATTATCGGCAAGGGATATCCCTATGCCATCGAGACAGCGGACCAGACTGCGGTCTTGCGGGCGGAGGATCGCAGCACGTTCATGCGGGTGCTGCAGGATTGGTCGGCCCGATACGAGTTGGAATTGCGGCTGTCCCGAAAAATGACCAGTAAGTTGAGGCGGAGGCGGGTGCGATGAGTGCTGACACGGGAGAGGCGGGCAAGAACAAGCGAACTTCGCGATCGGGTAAAGCCAAACGAAAGTCACCTGAGGAAGACCTGCAGGACACCCCGTTTGGAGCGGACAACATGGACCTGGATGGCAGTGGCTTGACCGCTGGTATTGACGATCCTGGCATCGAGATGGAGGGCATGAAGCTTGGGAAGGTGGTCAAGTCCAACGGCCACTGCGATTACGTGGTGCAGGTGGACGATCGCCTAGAAGTGGCCGACCCCCCGTCTGGCTCTGACTACGGCTTTGGCAGCTTTGTGAAGCTAGTGGTGGAGGACGATCGGGAACCCACCTGCGCTGTGGGAGTGGTGTATAACACGCAGTTATTTAACCCGTCTTTCCTCAATACTGGCCCCAGATTATCCAGCGACCCCAGCCCCATCTTTGCCCCAGATTTACAAACGGAAATTCGCACACTCCTGAATGTTGCGCTGGTGGGAACATTAGAGATTCCTCCGGCTGTTCCAGTGGATAGTCGGGTTAAAGCCTATGGTATTCAAGGGATTCCGCGTCTAGTAGTGCCGGTCAATACCTGCGCCTACAACATGACAGAGGACGAAGTGTACCGCTTCCACCGCGATCGGGCAGGGGAACTTCAGTTCACCTATTACGGTCTGCTGCTGAACAATGGCGGCCCATTTTCTCAACAGCTGATTTGCCAAGTGTTGGATGAAGTCGGCGATATGTTTTATGGCAGCCAAAAGCGGGCGTTGGAAATTCTCAGTCGAGAGCTATCCTGGAAAATCACGATGGGAGCAATGCGGTGATTCACGCCATTGAAACAGAGCGCGCCATCGGCACGGTCAAGGGGCCGGGGGACACGGCCAACCAGTATGTGTTTATTACCTCTGACAGCGCCTTGGTGAAAGTGGGAGAGTACGTCTACTACAACACCTCCGAGAGTGACCCCGATCGCTCCAAAAAAATTTTGGGGAAGATCTCCGATCTATCCCTGATCGACCACCTACCCGATCGCATTTTTTCGGACACCGATATCGATCCCAGCGCAATCGCCTCCCTAGTTGGGTTTTTCCACCCCAACCCCGAGATTTATTCCGTTTCCGTTGACGTCATCGGATTTTTTCACTCCGCCCTCGGGTTTATGAACCCCCGTCAGGCCCCCGAACCGGGCGCCAAAGTCTATTTGGCTCCGGACGACATGCTGCGGCAGGTGCTGAATAAGCGGGCTTCCGACGAGATCGGTGGGGCCTCGGTTGGCAACCTGCTGCTGCGGGAAGAGGGCACAGTGCCTGTTGTTCTGGATGTGAAGGAGCTGGTCAGTACCCACCTAGCGATTTTGGCGGGGACAGGATCGGGGAAGTCTTACACTGCTGGGGTTTTGCTAGAGGAGTTGATGTTGCCCAAAAATCGGGCTGCAGTCCTCGTTTTCGACCCGCACGGGGAATATCACACTCTATCGGCGATTCAGGGACATCCGGCGTTTGAAGGAAAAGACGGCTATCAACCCAGGGTGAAAATTTTTACTCCCGATCAGGTGAGAATTCGCGTTTCGTCGCTAAATTTCTCGGATATTTTGACGCTGCTACCCGAGATGTCAGAGCGGCAGAAGGCGTTTTTGGAGAAGGCGTTTCGGATGACGGTGCAATTTAACGAGCATCGTTGGACGATTCCCGACTTGATTGACACCATCAATTCGCTGGATTCCGGGGAAGACGGGCAGCAGGGGTCGTCTGCGGCTGCGTTGGAGTGGAAGTTAGACAAAATTGAGCGATCGGATTATTTCAGCGATTTTGAGCATTCGGTGGCTCCGGTGGATCTTTTCGAGCCGGGTCAGCTAACGATTTTGCAGATGAACGAAATCAGTCAGGAAGAGCAGCAGGTGATTGCGGCGGCAGTGCTGCGCCAGACGAATAATGCCCGCATGAATACCCACAAGGAGAAGGTGAGCGAGGGGGACGAGAATTATTTGCCCTGTCCGGTGTTCATTTTGTTAGAGGAAGCCCATCGATTTGCTCCAGCCCACGAACCTTCGCGCTGCAAGCAGGTGTTGCGGACGATTTTGAGCGAGGGGCGCAAGTTTGGTTTGGGAGTGGGTTTAATTACGCAGCGTCCGGGGAAGTTGGATTCGGATATTTTGTCGCAATGCATGAGTCAGTTTTTGATGCGGATTGTCAATCCGATTGACCAGGAGAACTTGAAGCACGGCGTGGAAGCTGCAGGGCGAGATCTGCTGAGCGAGTTACCGGCGTTGACGAAGGGGCAGGCGATTATTGCGGGGGTTTGCGTGAATACGCCCGTGTTGTGCAAGATTCGCCAGCGGCTGACGAAGCACGGTGGGGAAACGATGGATGTTTTGGGATTGTGGCAGGGACACTTTCAGGCGCATCGGAAGAGCGATCGGAAGGCGAAGGTGGC
>JBFRWN010000046.1:0-66509 GCA_051439605.1 Synechococcus sp. | reverse complement strand
GTATCGGAGTGCCAAGCGGCAGTCCTGTGGGGGGGTGCCCCAAGTTCCTCCGCACAGCACCCGCAAATCCTCTCGTTTCGTAGGAAAGCTGCCTACCTTCGTCGTCACCTCTCGATACTTTCCACGTGGACCAAAACCGTAATTTCCCGGATAAACGATATCCGCTTGTTTAAGATCGGTGCCGCGATAGTTGGCCAGCTCCGTCGCGATCGTTTCCCCAAAATGAAATGGTGAATGAGTTTTCGCCCGACAGGCATACTCCCATTCCGCTTCGCTCGGCAGGCGGTAGTCGCAATCAGCTTTCCTAGATAGACGTTTGCAAAATTCCTCTGCCTCATACCAGCTCACTGATTCAACTGGACGGTTAGCTTCCTTAAAAAATGACAGGTTCGGATCGAGATTCACGTCAACTCGGGGCAAAGAGGCCATAGCTTGCCACTGCGCTTGTGTCACCTCGTACATCCCCATCCAAAACGACGACACGGTCACCTCGTGCTGAGGGCCCTCGTCATCCCACCGTCCCTCCTCCTCCTCGGGAGACCCCATCACGAACGTGCATCCTGGAATGCCTATCATCTCTAGTTCGACCCTACCCCCTAGATCCTCCCTTCTTACTTCGGCTCGTCCAGGCCTCCGTATCCTCCCTTTTTACTTCGGCTCGTCCAGGCCTCCGTTCCGCGATCCTCCCATACTGGTTAACGGTCATAACCTCAAAGTCAAAAAATGGATTTGGTTGTGTTAAGTTGGGCTCTTTTGCTCTATTGGAGTTCAAGAAAGGGAATCGCGTGCAGGCAGTCGATGCCAGTCCAGCACCTACGAAAATCCCCGATTGTAGCAGTCGCCGTCGCGTCCAACAGTGGAGCGGAGTTTGCATAGTGATGATGTGGTTCAGAAAGTATTGAAATGCCCCCTGTGTATGGAGCAGGAGAATAAATACTTAACTGACCGTTTTTTAGTCACTGTCTCTTTAGTACGCTGCGGACAGCATCTTATACTTGTAGATGAGAGAAAGTTATTGTTTTTTCCTCTCCGGCATTTTATCTAATTGCTACGAGCAAGGATCGACCATGACCAGTAAAGAAGAAGCAAATTCCGGCTTGGCAACTTACGAGCGCGGTGGAGCGCTAGGGTTACGTCCTATTGCTCCGGCCCACTTACATATTGTGTCTACATTCATGGGCAATCGTCCTATTGTTGAAAGTGGCTTGAAGGTGGCATCCACATACGGGCACGGACGTCCGATCGAGGCTGGTCCGATCGAAGTGACAGGCACCTTTGGCAACAATCGCCCCATTATGGCTAGCACCCACAAAATCGTGGGTACCTACATGGGTAACCGACCGATTATGTCCAGTGGCCTCAAAATTGCTGGCACCTATACTCCTGGCGGACTGTTTCAAGCTATCGGCGAAGCTTAGTTAGCTTCTACCTCTCACAATTGTGTCGATCGCGAGATCGCCTTCTCAGGCTTGGAACTCAGCTCTTATGCTAGATCGCTCGAACTTCCATCAAATCAATCGCAATACCAAGACTGTCTCCTGTTCTAGGTAAAGGCGATATACCAATTGCAGTCCGGCTCGTAGAGTTCTCTAATAAACTTTGCTAACTTGGAGTGTGACCTCTTGAAGCAGGGGTCAATGTGGCACCATGAATGAATAGAGTTGCGATCGCAATGGGTTAGACCCACAACAGCTCAACAAAGCCCTGAAACTGGACGTTCTCTATTCCTCTAGTCACTCCAATTTACCGAATATTTTTAGCCAACACTGCTTAAAAAGGGGGATAGCAGCTATCTTTTAAGGGACGATTAAAGTCCTTACAATTATTCTGTAAAGGTTCTGACTTCTTGCGACAGAATGTGGAGCCGCTTTTCCTCTATAGCGATCTGGATAGTTACTTCAAAGATTTGAAGCTGTTGCCTTAAAAAAATGTTGCAGAGTCTATCTCTTTAAATGGGGAAGCAATGGGGACTATTTGGAGGAGCAATGGATGTGAGAGAGTCAGGCCGGATGGAACTCACCTCTCAAATTGCAGTTTGTATCAGCCATATTAGAAGTAGTCTCTTGCAACTTTACGAGGCGTTTCATATGAGGTCTACACAATTTATTGCTCCAATAGTCGGTTTGGCTGCATCCACGCTTGCAATAGGGACTTTTTGGATGAGCAGTGCACCTGCTGTGCAATTTAGCGATGGTCGCATCGCCTTTAATTCTCCGCCTCTCATGCTCAATCACTCCGCCATCCCTAGCTACACTGGAGCCCGCAATGCTACCTTTCGATTTTCGATCGCCGTTCCAAGCAATGCAGGAGAGTCTCTAAGTTACGTAGAAATCATCCCTTTCTCGGGACCAGAAGAAATTGATTTTCGTTTGAATAATATCTTGGCTTATGAAGGCGCCGGGATGCGTCGTGGTGCTCCGATCTCGGTGATTGGCTCCTCTCTCGATCGCGATCGTCATTCGAACACCAAAGCTGCTGCTATTGGGGTTTTGTTCGACCCGCCGCTAGAACCCGGTCGAACTGCAACGATAGTTCTGAAGTCGCTACGCAACCCCAGTTTCGCTGGTTCCTTTTTGTTCGAAGTAACAGCCTATCCCGACCCTGAAGTTGGGGTGAGCCATCGCATGGGGTATGCCAGTTTTACCATCTATTCAAGGGGAGGGTGTGATGGCCCACGCTGCTAACCTCTGGAATTCAAGCGAAGAATCGGACTGAATCTAGTCTGTATCGGTGAACAATTGAACCATTCATCGAGGGTTTGAGGAATCTATTTGAACGCCACAAAGAGGCAACAGACATCTCAAGTTTAACTTATATGCAATAATCTCAAGATATGTTTATAGAATTAAAGCTTATTCCTGTAAGTCGTGCTATAAGATAGTTTTAATATTCTACAAATGCAAGCAATGAGAAAATGTTTTTTAATTCAAGATTAAACTATGTATTACTCAGGTGTTATTTGTCAAGGAAATAGTTAGATAAAAAGCAATTCAATTTCTAGCCCTGGATGTATGACAAGCAAAACTTGAATTGTCTAGAGGAAACGTTCAATGACTAAGCTTGAGAAAACTTATGTCAATGGAGTTGACACTTCAGCCCTGCTAGAGACTGTCGGAGCTGTCAGCGAGAATCCCGAAATGGGTCGCTGTGAATTCCGTGTTCGTAATGAATGGGTGAGCGGAGATTCGAACCGTTCCAACACCCAAGATTTCTATGCCGCATGTGCAGAACATCAGCATAAGCAGGTATTTAATTTTCAGGCTGGAGAACCGACTTTGTTGGCTGGACACGATGAAGGAGCAAATCCGGTGGAGTTTCTTCTCAGCGCATTGTCGGGTTGTATGACTACCACCGTTGCTTATTATGCAGCCTTGAACGGCATCGAGATTGAGAAAATGGAATCGAGTTACAAAGGGCAGCTCGATTTGAGAGGTCTTTTCGATCTGGACGACAGTATCCGACCGGGCTATCAAAACATCTACATTGATTTCAAAATTAAGACGGACGCCCCAAAAGAGAAAATATCGGAGTTTTTCCGCTTTTCACCGGTCTACGACGTGATTTCTAAGTCAGTACCGATAGAAATCACTGTCGAAACATATTAGTCCAACTTCGAATTGGTTCTAACTCTTTAAGTTGTTTCCTGATTTCGGTAGTAATTCCTGGCAGCTGCCTAGCAAGTTAAGTGACCTCCGCCAGAGCTTGAGGCTCAAATGTGCGAGCTCTGAAGGGGCGATCGCCTGTGAATTAACAAGAGGATATCAACATGGATAAACACCAACGGTATCTGCAAATTGTTCTCGTTGCTGTTGGATGGGCGTATTAGCCCCCGAAAGGAGATCTCAGATTAACGATTGCGGTGCATTTAGCTGCACTGCAATTCTCCGCCGACAGCTATGCAGGCACTTTGTTTGGCTCGAATGCGAGATCGGGCCAGCTCGATCGCCACATGTCTGGGCAATCGCCCCGATTGCGACGCTTCATCTAAAACCGCTGCAGTATTGGCGCGAATTTCACGTTCGATGGCTTCAAATGCATCCGCCTGCGTTCCCCCTCGATGTTCCACTGCCCCGCAAATCACGCCTCCCGCATTCGCGATAAAGTCCGGGATAACGAGAATGTTTTGGGCGTGACAAATCTCTTCGGCTTCCGCCGCGAATGGAATGTTCGCCCCCTGAACCACCAATTGGGTCTTGAGGCGATCGATGTTATCGAGACGAACCACATCCGGTCTTGCCGCAGGAATCCAGATATCGCATTCGATGTCGATCGCTCCGTCACGATCGAAGACTTTGCCTTGGGGCAATTCGATAATGCTGCGGCCGGATTGCTTGATGGAGATCGCCGCTGCCACATCAATCCCGTCAGGATCGAACAGCGTGCCTCGCGAATCCGACACCCCCACTAGAAGGGCTCCTCTCTCGGAGAGAAACTTCGCGACGTGCTGCCCGACAGACCCAAATCCTTGCACGACAACGCGAGCCCTTGCCAGTTCAACATCGCAGTAGTCGGTGGCAACTTCAGTCGCGATCGCCAAACCGAATCCCGTTGCACCGATTTCGTCGAGGGGGATGCCCCCCATCTGAGCGGGCAACCCAATGGCGCGGCCAATCTCGCTGTACACCCAAGCCATGCATTGCTCGTCAGTGCCCATATCGGGACCGGGAATGTAGTCAGTCAGGGGAGCGATCGCCCGTGCAAACGCCCGCATCAGCAGTTCTTTTTTACTCGGTGGCAGTTTTGGATCGGCCAAGATAGCTGCCTTGCCACCGCCATGGGGAAGGTTGGCCGCAGCATTTTTCAGCGTCATGGCTCGCGCCAGCCGAAACACCTCTTCGGTGGTGACGTCAGGAGCCATGCGGACGCCGCCGATCGAGGCTCCGAGGGCGACATTGTCGATGACGAGAATGGCTTTCAAGCCGGTGGGGGGATCGTAGATGTGAACGATCTTGTCTGGACCCAAATCGTCGGCAAATCGAAAGATAGGTTGCATAAAAAGTCTCCTCAACAATGGATTGGTAGCAGCAGAGCTGTTGCCTATAGCTCTTGACATTTCAGTTAGGGCAGAGAGATCTATGCCTATCCAGAGAATGAAGTAGCTGAAATGTCCTAAGCGACTTGACGGTCGCTTTACAACTTGACCGTTACGGTCTTCACCTCCGTGTATTCGTGCAGGGCGTATTCCCCCAATTCGCGGCCAATCCCCGACTGCTTGAACCCACCGAATGGGGCTGCGGCATCGAAGACGTCGTAGCAATTTACCCAGACGGTTCCAGCCTTAAGGGCATGGGCGATTGCGTGGGCTTTGGAAATATCTCGGGTCCACACCGCCGCTGCCAAACCGTAAATAGACTGATTCGCTCGCCGAATCGCCTCGTCAATGTCCTTAAATTTGATGATGCTCATCACGGGGCCGAAAATCTCTTCCCGCGCGATGGTCATGTCATCCCGAACGTCGGCAAACATTGTCGGTTCGACAAAAAAGCCGCGATCGCCGAACCGGTCGCCGCCGCACAACAGATGAGCGCCCTCGCGCATTCCCGATTCAATATAGTGCATGACCCGGTCCATCTGAGTCTGACTGACTTGCGGTCCTTGCTCTGTTTCCGGATCGAAGGGATCCCCCACAATCCGGTTGCGAGCCAGTTCGACGCTGCGCTGGACAAATTCTTCGTAGATGCTGTCTTGGACGAACAATCTCGATCCAGCCGTGCAACATTGCCCTTGGTTAAAGAACAGTCCAAAATGTGCCCCGGCAAGGGCTGCATCTACATCAGCATCGGCGAACACAATATTGGGACTCTTCCCTCCTAATTCCAGCGTCACCCGCTTGAGGTTGCTGTTGGCTGCCGCCTCCATAATCGAGTGACCCACCTCGGTGGACCCAGTAAAGGCCACCTTGTCGATGTCCATATGGCTGGCGATCGCCATTCCAGCAACAGAACCAGCTCCGGGAGCAATATTCACGACACCGGGAGGGAACCCTGCTTCCACAATCAGCTCTCCCACCCGCAGAGCCGTCAGGGGAGTGTTGCTGGCGGGCTTGAGTACCACCGTATTGCCTGCAGCCAGAGCTGGGGCGAGTTTCCACGCCTGCATCAGCAGGGGGAAATTCCACGGAATAATCTGTCCGACAACCCCAATGGGCTCGTGTCGCGTATAGGTAAAATACGGGCCGTCAACAGGGACGGTGCGCCCCTGGATTTTGTCAGCCCAGCCAGCATAGTAGCGATAGCACTGCACCGTCAGCGGCAAGTCTACCGTTAGCGATTGGCTGAGGGGCTTGCCGTTGTCGAGGGTTTCTAAGCGGGCCAGTTCGTCCCGATGCTGTTCGATCAGGTTGGCCAAGATGAACAGGAGTTCGCCGCGACGTCTGGCGGACATGTGGGCCCACTCGCCATCCTCGAATGCAGAACGGGCGGCCTTGACTGCGCGATCGACATCGGCAACATCAGCCTCCGCGACACTACAAATGGGTTCCCCAGTGGTGGGATTCAGAGTCTCGAAAGTTTTACCCGAGAGACTATCCACCCACTCGTTATCGATCAGCAATTGAGTGTGAGCGATATCTCGCTCCAATGAGACTGCAGTTGCAATTGCCATACCTATCCTCCTGGCCTTTCTATCCCTTGAGGGTTTTAGCGAACAGAGCGCTTAAGTGTTGCAACGCGGGTGACACATCCTCAGGCTGCAGACGAACGTCCAAAATGCTGAAGGTATCGCAGGCTCGGGCGTTGTGCAGAGCCCGGCGCAGGTCTTCGCCCGTTTCGATCGCAAAGCCGTGCCCCCCTAATGCAGTGGCGAGTTGGGCGTAGTCCAGACGGGGAATATTCACAAATTCGGCCTTCTCGTGCCCCATCGAGCGCAACGAGCTAAACGAGCCGTTATTCAGCACGATGACAATCGGGTTTAACCCCAGTTTTTTCGCCGTTATCAATTCCATACCGGTCATTTGGAAGGCCCCATCCCCCACCAAGGCGATCGCCCGCCGGAAGGGATCGGCCAATTGGGCACCGATGACACCAGGAACTGCGAAGCCCATGCTGGCGTAGAAGGCTGGACACAAAAACGAAGTCCCGGCCTGCATGCGAATATCGTCTGCCGAAAACAGCGTGTCCCCCACATCCGTGACTAGCAGGGTGTCGCTGTCGATAAACCGGTTCAGTTCATAAATTAAGCCGCTGGTGGAAATTCTGCCGTCAGCTGGGGCAACGCGGGGACGCATCGAAAGGATTTCTGCTGAAGGGGGTGGGGGTAAATCGGGGTGACCCACTAGGGCTGCAATAAAATCCTCGAAGCGCAGGTTGGCATAGTGGTGATGGGCGATTGCCAGCCGCTCGGAGGTCACAGAAATAGTCCGACCCGGATCGAGGTGAGCCGTGAACATGCCTAGGTTGATGTCCGTCATGAACACCCCCACCATCAGCAGGCAATCGGAGTCCTCCACTAAATTGCGAACGTAGGGGTCTCCCGCTTCGCCGTTGTAGATGCCGATGTATTGGGGATGCCCTTCTGGAAAAGCAGATTTGCCCAACATTGTGGCGCACACCGGCAAGCCGAGTTTTTCGGCGATCGCTAACACCCGTTTTTGGAGGCCAAACCGATGCACCTCAACCCCTACTAGTAACACCGGAGATTTAGCCCTTTGCAACATATTGAGGGTTTCAGCTAACGCTTCCGCCAGCGTGTCTGGATCGGTTTGCTTGAGGGGTGAATGTGGATGGTCAGTTTCTTCGATCTCCGCGTTAACCATATCGCGGGGAATTTCCAAATAGACAGGTCGCTTGAGGGTGGTGGCATAGTCGATCGCCTTGTGAATCTGGGCGTCGGCTGTTAGCGGGTCGTCCAACGTCGCGGCGTAGAGGGTCACCTGGTCGTAAACCCGTCGTTGCGTATCGAAGCTTTTCACCTTGTGGTGCAGAAGATTCTTTTCCTGCCGTTCCCTCACTCCAGGTCCGCCGCTCAAGACCACCAGTGGCGATTTTTCGGCATAGGCGCCAGCCACCGAATTGACCATATTCAATCCGCCAACACTGTAGGTGACCACCGCCAACCCAAGTCCCCGAATGCGGGAGTAGGCATCGGCAGCAAACCCGACACAGGGCTCGTGAGTCATGACCACTGGAGTAATTTCGCTATCCGCCAACGCATCGTAGAGGGTAAGGGCAAAATCCCCAGGAATACCAAATGCATGTTGAACTCCTTGACGGTGCAAGAGTTCGAAAATGTGAGGGGCTAATTGAGGCACGATTCTGTCCTCTAAACATCAGAGCTCAAAGTATCTGGGGACGATCGCCGCAACAATCTGTAGTTCGAAGGGATTGCGCCGTCATCCGTGCATGGTTCGCAACAGGGCAGGATAGCTCGGTCTAGCCGGACATCGCAGTCGTTTGAGTGCATCTGCAGCGAGCACTTTAGCCCGCGATCTTCATCGCCAACTTGCAGAGCATCACCGCGAATCTTTCTGCGTTTCGATCGCGTAGTTCAACCGTAAAGTCGATGATGACTTCTCAGCGATCTAGAATCCTGACAAAGTTACATTCCGGATGTCCCAACTGAGATGGCATCCGTTATTGTTCAAACAGACCCTTTACAAAAAACGATTGGACAAAGGTTTTATTTACGGTTGAAGTCCGATCGCCAGCAGAGGGAAAAATACTCCTCATGTCTCTATATTAGTGCAACGAGATTGAGAGGTTTGCCCTCTGCACAGTAGGGCACTATCGACAGACACCAGCAGACCGTATCCATTCATTGAAGCAAGCAATAGCGACCACGGCAGACTAGACCGTGAGAGATAGCTCAAAACAGTAGAATCTAATCTTGCCGTAGCCCCTCCCTAAGGAGAATGAATTTAGCCAAAGCGAGAGCGCCGAACTATCAAGCAATCGTACTTGGCAAATCGTGAAGATAGCACTCTTTGAAGATCTGCCGAATCCAATTGTCTTTTAGCATTAACTGTCGGTTGACTTCGAGGAAAATCTCCTCTAATTGCTCTCGACTGGCAGACTTAGCTGCATCTTTCAACATTTGCAATCTAAATTGCTGCTCCATTCTGAGCGTACCTGGACTACTCATATAATCACCACAAGTGACAACAACGCTGCCTTTCGACTTTTCAAAACAGGGCTGGCGATGTGGTGTAGAACTCTCTGGGTGGCCCGTGGGGCAAAGCAAACAGAAACAGCAACGTGCAATTTCAAAGCGAAATAGAGCGGTTCTAGTTACCACTTCGCAAGTATCCTGTTGCCATGAAGGCTACTCTATAAGGTCTCAAGGCTAAGCAATCGAATACCTCGACGAAAGGTCGTCTTAGGTGGCAGCATGCGAGCGCTTGACCGGTTTCACAAGACCTTGGCGAGCTGCAACAGAAAATGTTAATCACCTCCTCGACTGTTGAACTAAATATTTTCTTTAGCTCATTATAACAAATCAGCTATATTGCAAATACTTTGTCAATATTTGTCACATTTAATGGGCTGCTTAACTTGTTACTGTTTGTAATTTGTTTATGGCCCTTATCGATCAATATCTGAGTTTATTCTCTAAAAGTAGTCTAGATATTTCTCATGAAAACGGCTGAGCTTAGCTTTCTACAGTTGGTAAATGGGTCAAACAAAGGGGCCGAAACCGGAATTCTACAGTTGGAAATGGTTTGAGTAAAGGGGCCGGGACCAGCTTTCTACCGTTGTCTGTGAGAAACCGCTCACAGTGTTGCTCTAAAGCGTGAAGTAGAAAATATTTCTTAGCTCAAAGATTTGGTATTTATACTTATTTCGGTAATTGGATTCAACTTTTTAACGAATTCAATACTGCAACATTTTTTCATCGCTAGGATAATCGCAGCTATCTTTTCTAAGTTGTTCTTCACGTAAAGACTCTCCAAGCATGGGCGACGAGCTCCATCCAATCGCCAGATATCCCCCTTGTCTGGCAGAGTCAGGAGATTCCGAGGCGCTGCCGGAATGCACAGCCAACCCTTCATACTCAAGACGAGAACGCGTAACAACCTTTCACTCTATGCCGCGTTGATGCGGTTGCACGGTGCGAATGGCGATCGCGCCAATGCCCTACAGGTGTACCACCAGTGCATGACGCTGCTGAGGGAAGAGCTGGGGGTGGAACCCAGCGCCGCGACTCGCATGCTTTACGAACAACTCTTACTAGAAGATGAGGCTCACGAGGGTTCTTTGTCGGGAGATATTGGCAAGGACTCGGCCAGCAAGGACTTGCAGGGGAAGAACCTGCAGGGGACTGTGGGAGCGGCAATGACACAGGTAGTCGTACTATCTTTGCCGCCGTTAGTAGGTCGCGAGACGGAGTGGGAGACTCTTCAGCATTCCTTGCTCTCTAGCGATCGCCTGCGGATGATTTGTACGTTCGATGCGCCGGATGCGGAGGTGATTCGGGAGGCGCATCGGAAGGTTGGGGTGCCGTTTGAGCGGGTTTGGGCGGGTAAGGCGATCGAGCCTTAGGGGGAACTGGAAGAATGGGCGATCGCGTCAGGGGCCTTGTGACTAAGAGATTATTCTGATGGGCAATTTGAGGGGATCCAACTTCTGTTAAAGCCCTGCAAACTATAGCTGGATTGGATCAACTACAGAGGCTTCTCGGAAGTAGATAAGCGCATCCAAAAGGCGCTGGATAATAACTAAACCGAACTAGATTTATCCGGTTTGGCACTCAGCTCGTTGCCGGACTCCCTCATGCAGTTGACCTCGCTAAAAAGGCTTTATCACTATTACAACCAGCTACCCTCGGTACCGGACTCCCAACCTTCTTAGAGGACTTTACTCGCATGATAACGGACAACTGATGTTCCACTCTTGTCCAACGCCCAAAGCGCTTTCGCCGCATCGCTATTCTCATCACCTAGGGAAATTAATTGTTACACTTGGTCCAACAATACGACATCTCCGTATATATCTAGTAACTTATTTTACTGTCTATCTCAAGACTTCCCGGAAAATCACCATGAAAGATTTGTATAAAAGTCTAAGTGAGCACGTAGACGAATTGTTAGGATATTACGAATTGGGAGCTCGTAATTTTAGAAGAGTCACCCTAAGTCAGGCTCGCTTAAGTAACGTCGGCTTAGTTAATGCTGATTTTAGTAATTCAAATTTTGCAAGTGCTGAGTTTGAAAATGTCGATCTGAGTCAAGCAGTTTTCCGAGGTTCAGATCTCAGCAACACAAAAATTTTAAGCTCTAATCTCTCACAGGCGGATCTTCAAGAAGTTGACTTAGAGAATGCCAATATTTGTGATGCAAATCTACAGGATGCGAATTTAGTTCGTGCAAATCTAAGTGAAGCTTCGCTGATAGATAGTAATCTACAAGGAGTCGATCTAGGACAGGCTCACCTAAAAGGAGCAAATCTGGCAGATACAAACCTGAAAAAGGCTAACTTGACACTTGCAAATTTGTCTCTTGCAAACTTAGTCGGAGCCGATTTGAATAGAGCGAACCTCGATCGAACTATTTTGAAAGATGCCATCTATAGCGAAACTACTCGTTTCCCCGAGGAATTCGATCCTGTCCAAGCGGGTATGAAGATTGTCGATCCAGCTACCACTAAAGCCTGCTTGCAATTGCTCGAAAGATATCGATTGGGGGAACGAAATTTTAGAAGAATTATGTTAACAGAAGCCTGTTTAGGTAAGGTTGACCTGAGTGGTTCCGACTTTACTGGGGCTGACTTAACACGCGCTGATTTGAGTTATGCCAATTTGCAAGGGGCTATTTTTGTAGGTGCAGAACTTGGGCAGGCCACAGCGGAAGGGGCAGATCTCACAGGTGTTGATTTAAGTAGAGCAAATTTAGATCGCATCCAATTCAAGCAGAGCTGTTTAGCTAGTGCCAACTTGGACAGGGCAACTTTTATAGGTGCAAACTTAGCTAAAACTAACTTGAGTGGAACCAGTTTAGAACAAGCATCGTTGATGGGTGGTAACCTCAGCAATGCCAACCTCAGCAATGCCAAGCTTAGGTATGCCAACTTGACAGAGGTTAACTTGACTGGAGCCAATCTGAGTGGAGCAGATCTCAGTACTGCAACTCTGAATGGAACAGTATTAAAAGATGCTCACCAGAACAAAAACACTCGCTGGCCAGAGGGGTTCGAGCCGGCTAGTGTAGGTGTGAGATCGAGCGATCGGTCCATCAAGGAAACTGACGAACTGCCTTCTCTTTCCAGTTCAGAGCTTCCTGCCCCAACTCAGAAACCTACCCCATCCCTGTCCTCGGGCAAGACTATCAGTTTTTCTGCCAAGCCTGTAGAAACCGATGATTTCCCGCAACGCTCTTTCACTCTAAAACCTGCCGTCTACCTGGCGTTTGTGTTGCTTTCCGTCGCAACACTTGGAGGGAGTGGCTATTTTATCCATACGCTTCTGCAGCAAACATCTACGGTATCGGACGAAACCGAACCAAGGATCTCCTCAACGGACATATCGACGGAGGAGTCGGACACAGAATCTATGCCCATCGAAAATATCTTTGGCGATCGACCGTCAGATGAACGCTTTCAACGTGCCGCAGATCGGTACCGTAACGGGCAGCTGGATGAAGCAATTGCACTTTTGAAATTGATTCCAGAAAATAATCAGGATTTCAATCTGGCCCAAGACACCGTCAGTGTTTGGCAGTTGGAATCCGATCGCAGATTTATCGAGCTAGCCCGACAGGAACTCGACAATCAAAATTGGCAGGCTGCAGTCGAGGCAACCGAGCTAATTGTTAACGACGCATGGAAAGCTCAAGCTCTTTTGCTTGCAGATGAGGCCCACTATCGACTGGCACTCGAAGCACTCGATCGCGGAAATCTTGAGAAGGCTAAGTTGACGGCTAATTCGATTTCTGATGAAGTTCGGCAGAAGGAAATTTTGACAGCTATCGGGATGCAACCCACAGTAGAAAACCCACCAGAGACCCCTTCTATCGCTGACAACCCTCTTGAGCTCTCCACCTCTCTTCTAGACGAATCCAAAATACCGGAAATTGCGCAATTAGAAGCTCTCCTCAGATCCGACGACCCTGACCCTGAAGTCGAGTCCAATTCCGAGGATAATTCAACCGCCGAATCTAAATCCAACCCTCCCCACGTGGCCCCAAACACTGTTTCTATCGGTGAAAAAGGACGCATGATTTGGCCCGATGGTTTAGCAATGCTTTCAGAACCTCGGGGTGCGTACATTGGTGGAATTCCCTTCAACGAAACCGTCACCATTTTGGAACTGAGTGGGGACGGTCGCTGGCAGCGGGTTCGTCGAGATAGAAACGGCCAAGAAGGATGGGTCAAGGCTGGTAACATTGCGACAGTAGATTCAATCGCGGCTTCAAACCCTGCAATCACGGATGTCAAACAACAGGGGTCTTCAACTGAAGCTCAATCTGCTTTAAGCAACTCTTCTGCAGTGGTTCCTGAGACTGTGTCCAATGGTGTTAAAGGACGAATGAACTGGCCAGATGGCCTAGCGATGCGTTCAGAACCTGGGGGGGCGTATATCGGCGGAATTCCCTTCAACGAAACCGTCACCATTTTGGAACTGAGTGGAGACGGTCGCTGGCAGCGGGTTCGTCGAGACAGAAATGGGCTAGAAGGATGGGTAAAGACTGGCAATATTGTGACAATTCAGTAATCTTAGCGGCTGCGCAATACTGAACTCAATTATTTTCAATCTTCCCTCTACGCCACGAAGCTCGGGAGTTGTCAATAAGGTGTGAAAGTTGGGATTACATATCTTCAGCACTTGCTCAACCTGCTCCACTGGCTTGTGAATGTATGTCAAGAGAAAACCGGTCAGCCCGTAAAAGCAGGTGTACAAAGCTCCCGCAGCGAAAGCATTGCCGAACTCAATCACAAGCCGATTGACTAGAAGCTGAGGATAGCGATTGGAACCCAAAACAGTGTGACTGCAACTGCGAACCTGATTGCAAACAGTTGGGTACCGTTAAACTTCCTATTTCGCAAAAAGTAAGAGCTTAGGAAATAACCAATTAAAGCCAATAGAAGGGCAAGAAAGAGTTGTAAGAATAAGGTTTCCTTGAGGAGTAAGTAACCGAACAAGAACCAGCTGAAACTTTGGGGGGCTGCTTGAAAGTCAAGTCTGGACCAAGTTTCTCCTTCATCCTGCGAAACAAAGAGATCTCTCCCTGTTGAACCAACAATCGTCCGGTCTTCAGAATAGGTTGGAGAGAATTTGAGCGTAAGAGCAGTAGAGGGGAATGAATAGTAGCTTGCAAATCCGTAATTATCTTCAAAGAGATCCTCGGCAATTTTTGAAAAGCTTTCTCCTGCATCAATTGATTTGAAAGTTCCTTTCCCGCGAACACTAGCAATTAGAGTTCGATCTTCAGCAAAGTTTGGAGATACTGCAACCTCTTGAATATAGCTAGAGTCATCTAATCCAGCCCCGGTTAAGAGTTCCCATGGACTCTCCTCCCCCGTTCGTTTATATAAGCCTTTAGATGTTGCTAAAAAGGTCTCACCTTCCGGAGAAGAACCAGCAGGAGTAGTCACTACGTAGAACAAGAGAGGGTCGCTGTCTGCAACAAAATCAACAGGTTGCCAACTCTCTCCTGCATCATTGCTCTCGTAAAGCTTTTCACCGTTATCTAAAGCGAACACTTTGCGATCGACAGAAAAATTAGGGGACAAGGCAATAGAATTAATACGCTTTGATAGAGCGCTAATTTTCTCAATACTTTCGCCTCCGTCGAGCGAGCGAAAAATACTCCCCTCCCTGGCACCAATAAATAGAGTCCGATCCTGCTGATAGTTGGGGGAAAATGCTAACTGTGTAGGGAAGTAAACTGTGAATAAATCTTTGCTGCCAATAACTGGGATCTTAGACCAAGCTGAATTTAATATTTTCCGGAAGCCTAGATAGTTGTTAGCCAGAGGACTTCTCCTCCAACTTTTACCAAGATTGTCAGAAATTAGGAGATTATTTTCTTGAATAGCGTAGATTCGCCCATCTGCAGCGAAATCGGGTGAAAAGGCAATATCGAAAAGACGAGCGATGCCGGGCTCCAGTCGTGCTTGGGCCAACCCTTTATGACTGTAAGTCCAGGTCTGTCCTAGATCCTGAGATAGGTACGATCCAGATAGGTAGCTACTAACGGCCAATGTGCGATCTTCGCTAAACGTGGGGGAAAAACTTAACCCTGCAATAATGTCTAGGTTGAGAGTATACAGTTGATTCCAACTTTGACCCCCATCGACAGATTTGAAGAGCCCATCGTAGCCTGCCAAAAAAGCAGTTTTGTTGTTCTCGAAATCGTTGACTAACACCAGTTCTGTGAAATGAGGTCTCCCCTTGCGGTTGGCTTGGGTATGAGTCGTTAAGCCTTGCCCGAAGGGCTCCCAAGAACCTTGAGAACTGGTAAACCTCACGACTCCTTCTGGACTGCTAGAGGCAAGAAAAGAGAACTCATTCGATGAATCTGGCTGCTGAACCATTGACATCAGTACCTGATTGCTCAACCCAGTATTGATGGGCTGCCAAACCGGTCCATCTGCCATATCCCCTTCAAACACTCCTCCCTCAGTGGTGTAAATAAAGCCCTTATTGTCTTCAGAATAATTGGAGGAAATAACGATTCCAGAAATTGCCCCTACGTTCTCGGGCGAGGATAGTTCAGTCCAACTATCCATTCCATCAAGGGACATGTAGAGGTTTCCGAGTTCATCTCCAAGGAAAATATCGCTATTTCCTTTGGGAGCATACTCGACTGCGGTTACGTGAGGAGCATCGGAAACTGTAATCCAAGTATTTCCTCCGTTCCGGCTTCTGTAGAGCGTATGGTCTTCACCCACAGCAAGGACAAAATCGCTGTCGGTTGGGGAGACCGCTAATTTATAGATATCTAAATTCTCGAGGCCAGAATTAACTCTAAACCAGCTATTTCCCTTGTCTTCTGATTTAAAAATTCCATTACCAGATGTCGCAAGGTAGAAGGTTGATTCGTTTGCTTCCGAACTTTCTAGATCGTTGAGTCCTCGTGTGTAATCGAGTCCGTTAACAACACGCCGAAAATTTTCCCCACCGTCACTAGATCTCAGTAGATTCTCTCTGACAGAGACAAAAAGAGTTTTGTCATTGCTGTAGTTGGCAGAGACCTCTAGCAGTTGAATATCGTCGTGTGGTGCATGGGCAAATGAGGCACCGGAAGCCAGGGTGAGCAACATTGCTAGAGAAAGCACCACCGTGCTTGCAATTCGAGATACGTTCATCCCAGCGGACCTTACTACTATATGTTGCTTGTTCGTTTTCGCAGGCACAGTTAGGGCTGCGAACACAGCTTATGAAGGATTCCCAGTCAAGTTCGAAGAACAACACTTTTAAAGGATATTACCGAATTTAGCTGCGCCTGGTACGTAAGTATACTATGTGGGCATTGAGAACTCCATTATTTTGCAATCCATTTTCGATTAAACTTTGGAAAAAACAACGGTGAAGTATAACCATAAAGGTGGCCCTGACATTGGCTCGATCGCCCCTTTTCTGGCTTGATGCACTCAAGCGATTCAATTTTGAGTGGAAATCAAGACCTACCGATAGAATCTGCAATCAAGATTTCAAGAAAACAAAGGGGACGAATTGACTCGCCCTCACAGTGTAATCGAGACCCATCTCTATCGATCTTGGCGAACCACCCTGACTAGCCGCTCGGTGGTCCACCAAGGATCGGTCCCAAAGGGGGGAATGGGGGCGGTTCCAGTTTCGCCAAGCATGACTTTTCGCAAATCGCGATCGAGACGACCCCCTGAACCGTAGTAATCCGAAGGAATGTCCTGGCGGGTGCCCAAGTTAGGCATGCGGAAAATGTCTGGCTCGATCGCCGACTGGCTGACAAAAATCTTGAACACGTCCAGTCCATCGCTGTAGCCCTCCGGCACCTGCATTTCCAGCAGGTATTCTGGACCTGCACCCACCAGCAGGGTGGGCTCATTCCCTTTAACCCGCGCAGAGAATTCAGCTTTATAGGGGTACACCAAACTAGAACTTTGCAATCGGCGATCGAGGGACACCACGTAGAAGAACAGCGGATTGAGGGAATTGTGCTTGAAGGTAATGGCCAGATTTTTGCCGGCCTCAATAACGTATTCTCCGGCTTCGTTGATGGGTAAAACGGCCGCTTCCGGCTCCTTCAGGCTGCCGCGCTTGGCGGGTTCTAGTAGTTGAACAAAGTCAATTTTGACAGCGCTTTCAATGAAGGAATCGGGGGCAGAGAGATTGGAGAGGTTTCTGAAGGCCGCCACCTGTTCTAGGATGCTGCGGATCTTGCGCTGCAGGGAGCGAATTTTTTTGACGGGAATGCGGAATGCGGCAAGGGCAACCGACTGTCCCTGAGGATATAGGCGAAAAACAGAATTGGGTTGAGCGTCGATGCGAATATCAGCGGAATCGACATCTTCGATGAGGGTGATGAGAGGACTATCGGCAAGTGCCTCTTCGAGATCGGCTTTATACACGTCACCATGTTCAATGGCTTCTCCCACAAACGCCACGGACAGGGGGGCAGGGTTCAAGGTCGTTTCCGATTCGGCCATGGAATGGGTCTCTCATTCAATCATTAATACTGTAACGGTTTGTTGCGCTCTCACTCAGAAGAGTTCTGGGGGCGGGGATTTTGTGGCTTGTTGCGAACTCGAGCACTGGAAATTGCCCCTTTGCAAAATTGGTGACCAACCTGGATATACTAAGCGTCGTGCTTTTTGCAATCTCCTGTTTACTAGTCCCAAAGTTCTAAGAGTCCAAACTAGATGGCCAAAGTCTTGATTATCGGCGCGGGTGGCGTCGGTCAGGTGGTAACCCACAAATGCGCCCAGATGGCGGAAACCTTCTCTGAGATTGTGTTGGCCAGTCGCACCGAGGAGAAATGTTATAAGATTGCTGCCCAGATCGATCGCCCAATTGAAACCGCTCGGGTGGATGCCGATAACGTGCCGGAATTGGTGCAGCTGATTCACCAGGTGCAGCCAACGCTGGTGGTGAACGTGGCACTGCCCTACCAGGACTTAACGATTATGGATGCCTGCCTGGAGACGGGTGTTCACTATCTAGATACGGCCAACTACGAACCACTGGACACAGCCAAGTTTGAATACAAGTGGCAGTGGGCTTATCAAGATAAGTTCAAGCAAGCGGGACTGATGGCCTTGCTGGGTTCTGGATTCGATCCGGGGGCGACGAACGCGTTTACCGCCTACATTGCCAAGCATTATTTCGACGAGATTCACGAGCTCAATATCATTGATGTCAACGGTGGCGATCACGGTTATCCTTTTGCCACCAATTTCAACCCAGAGATTAATATTCGCGAGGTGACAGCAGACTGTCGCCATTGGGAAAATGGTACGTTTGTCACCACTCCGGCCATGTCGCTGCAGCAGACGTTCACCTGTCCGGAACAGGTGGGGACCTTCACCCTCTATCGCATGTACCACGAAGAGTTGGAGTCGCTGACGAAGCATTACCCCACGCTGACAAAAGCTCAGTTTTGGATGAGCTTTTCCGATAGCTACCTCAAGCATCTGGAAGTCCTCGGAAATGTGGGTGTGACGGGGATCGAGCCGATCACGTTTCAAGGCCAGGAGATTGTACCGATTCAGTTTTTGAAAGTGCTACTGCCGGACCCGTCTACTCTGGGCCCGCGGACAAAGGGTCGCACCTGCATTGGCTGCGTGGTGAAGGGGGTTAAGGACGGGAAAGAGAAGGTGGTCTATGTCTACAACATCTGCGATCACCAAGAGGCTTACAAAGAGGTGCAGTCGCAGGCAATCTCTTACACCACAGGGGTTCCGGCGGCGATCGGGGCAAAGTTGATGGCGGAAGGGACGTGGATGCAGCCAGGGGTATGGAACATCGAGCAGATGGACCCCGATCCGTTTATGGAGCACATGAACCTCTATGGACTACCTTGGACTGCAATTGAAGAACCCGATTTCGAATTGAAGTGAGTACGAGCTGGCAGTGATTCAAAGTCAGACGTTTTACGGGTTCGATCCGTCGCGGGTGCCGTCCCCCTGTTATGTAGTAGATGAGGTGGCTCTGCGGCGCAACCTAGAGATTCTGGCGCGGGTGCAGGCGGAGTCGGGGGCCAAGGTATTGATGGCGCTGAAGGCATTTTCGATGTTTTGCTTGGCTCCAATGATTTCTCGATATCTATCGGGGACTTGTGCCAGCGGGTTACACGAGGCGCGGCTGGGACGGGAGGAATTTGGGGGGGAAGTGCATACGTTCTCGGCTGCGTACTCCTCCGCAGACCTGCAAGTGATTTTGCAGCTTTCCGATCGCGTTGTATTTAATTCCTTCGGTCAGTGGCGGAGATTCCAGCCGCTGATTCAAGAGGCTGCCACCCAACGACCTGAGCTCAAATTTGGACTGCGGGTGAATCCGATGCATTCGGAGGGGGCAACGCCGATTTACGATCCTTGCGCGCCGGGGTCGCGGTTGGGGATTCCGCGATCGCAGTTTGAAGGACAGGATTTAAACGATCTGACTGGCTTGCATTTTCATACGCTGTGCGAACAGGATTTTCCACCGCTGGCGCGCACGCTGGATGTTGTGGAGGCCCAGTTTGGGGATTGGTTGCCGCAACTAGAGTGGGTGAATTTTGGCGGGGGGCACC
Organism: Synechococcus sp.; assembly: GCA_051439605.1. GTDB lineage: Bacteria > Cyanobacteriota > Cyanobacteriia > Thermostichales > PCC-7336 > PCC-7336. Next base: position 46,870 of record JBFRWN010000046.1, on the reverse strand, counting down.
ACATTACGAGGGGGGATTATCAGATTTCAGATATGGTTCGTAGAATTCGAGATTTTAAGCGAAAGTATGGAGTTCAGGTGTATTTGGAGCCAGGAGAGGCGATCGCCATCCATACAGGGGTTTTGGTTTGCGAAGTCTTAGATCTGACTCGCAATCAGGTGGAGATTGCCATTCTTGATACCTCCGCTACTTGCCACATGCCGGACACCCTGGAAATGCCCTATCGAGCTGAGATTGTTGGGGCGGGGGAAACGGGGGAGAAAGCGTTTACTTACAGATTGGGAGGGCTAACCTGTTTGGCAGGGGATGTGATGGGAGACTATAGCTTCGATCGCCCCCTTCAAATTGGTCAGAGGCTGATGTTTGACGATATGGCCCATTACACGATGGTGAAAACGACGACGTTTAACGGGACAAAGTTACCGGCGATCGCAGTTTGGAACTCGGAAACGGACGAGCTGAGGGTGGTGCGAGAGTTTGGGTACGAAGATTTTAAGGGGCGGTTGTCTTGAGTAGGGGAACCCTACTGACCAACAATCCCCCAGCCGACCAAAGTATTGCGATCAGTTCGGTGGTCGGTGGTCGGCGATAGTTTGTAGCAATTCCTGCTCGATGTAGGGCTTGGATAAGAATGCCGATGCCCCCAGTTTCATCGCCAGCTTGCGATGTTTATCGCTAGCGCGGGAGGTCAGCATCGTAATAGGTAGGTGCTCGAACTCAGCCCTCGATCTCAGTTCGGACAACAAGGCGTAACCATCTAGGCGGGGCATCTCGATATCGCTAATCACAGCAGATACTGACAGTCCCCTTAACAGCATATCTAAGGCTTCTTGACCGTCCTTGGCCTGATGAACCTGATATCCCGATTTCTCTAGGGTCATTGCCAAGAAGCGACGCACGTTGATGGAGTCATCCACGATTAGGATGCTCTGGGGCTGCGCACCATTCACAAGATGAGTGGGCTGGACCGGAACATCGTTGTTTGACGGGGAATGACTCGTCGGATTCTGGATCACCCACTGCAACAACTGGACCGGGTCGATCAGAGGTATCACCCGACCATCTCCTAAAATAGTGGCGCTTTCGAAACCAGGCGGTAGATTCACCGGGCTGTTCACAGCCGTGGTGGCAACTTCCTGTTCCCCCCAAATCCTCTGAATGTGGAGTCCTCCTAAAGACTCTAACTGGTGGAAAATCGCAGCGGTGGGACGGTTGACTTTGGGGGTACCCTCCATCGCGAATGGCTTGCGCCTTTTAGGAAACTGAAGGTTGCGATCCAATCGGATCAGCGGAATGATGGAATCGTTCCACAACAGCTGTTCTCGTCCGTCTGTTTGTCGCACGGTATCGGCCTGCAGGTGCACCATCGTTCGAACCGTTTGGGCCGGAACGGCAAAAACCATGCCAGCGGTTTCCAATAGCATCACCCGCAGCACGGACATCATCAATGGAACTTCAATCGTAATAGATGTTCCTTGTCCAGGTTGGCTTTCAATGCGAATAGAGCCCCGCACCGCATCCACGTTGCTTCGCACCACATCCATGCCGACCCCACGACCGGAGAGCTCGGTTACATTACTGGCCGTACTGAAACCGGGTTCGAAGAGTAACTCAAGCAGTTCGTTGTCAGAGCTTTGATTAAGATCCTCTTCTGGAAGCCCCATTTGACGAGCTCGGGCTCGGATCGCCTCCAGGTCAATCCCCCTGCCATCGTCTCTGACGGTAATGGCGGTGGTTTTGCTTCGGTTGATGGCGCTAATCGCAATCGTACCGGTGGGGGGTTTCCCTGCGTTAACTCGTTCTTCAGCGGATTCGATGCCGTGGTCGAAAGCATTGCGAATCAGGTGCACGAGTGGATCGCTCAACGAATCTAGAACAGCACGATCGATCGGAGTAGTTTCCCCGTTCAATTTGAGGTTGACTGGCTTGTTGTACTGCCTCGATAGATCTCGGATCGTGCGGGGAAAGCGCTTAACTAAATCGGCAAAAGGGCGCATTTGCATGCGCGTGACGCTCGTTTGAAGAGAGAGCGACGTTCGGGTGAGCTCGGTGGCGGACTGAGCCATTTCTCGCAGCACCAGATCGATGTCGGCAGCCACTTCCTTGAGCTGAACGATTGACTCCATCTGAGTTTGGGAAAGTAGGTGCAGATCGCTGTACCGATCCATTTCTAGGGCATCGAATAGAGTGGGAATGCGATTGTTACCTGCTGCTATAGTCTTGCTGTCGGCAACCATCCCCTGAGATAGTTGTGGGTATGACGTGGGTGGCTGTAGGTCAAGATTATCGGCGATCGCTCCCTGCACGGCAGCGAGATCGTACCACTTGCGGAGTTGGGTATTGGATTGTTCGAGTTGGTACAGCCGTTCCTTCATCAAAGCTGTAATGCCGAGCACCTGCTTGAGCCTCAAATTGACTGCGTTACGTTCCAGAATCAATTTCCCAAATAGGGTGCTTGTACGCCGTAATTGATCGATCGGAATTCTAACGCTCGTATTGGAGGTGTTGGCTGTGGGGGCAGGCCCCCCAGTTGATGTCTGAAATTCTATCTCTTGCGCAATCGGATCGGCCGTCTGCGGAAGTAGATCTGAGATCTCCGGGATGGCACCTTCAGTATTCTCCAGGACATTAGGAGATGAGATCCTCTCCGCCAACAATTGTTCCGCAACATCTTCGGATTCTAGAGTCCCTAGGGTTGCCTGCAGGTTCTCAACTTCATTTGCTGCAGCATTCTCTGCCAGTTCAACGAGCTCTAGGTCGTCAAAGGCAGCCCCGATCTCTTCCAGCTCGATTGCGTCATCCAACGCCCCTGGCTCTAGCTGCTCGAAGGCAGCCTCTATTTCAGCAAAATCCGCTGTATTGAAGTCCTGACTGACATCAGCATTGGTGGCAGTCGGATCGGCAGCTGAGACAGCGAAACCGTCCTGACTGACTAGATCCTGCAACCCAGACAGCTTTGCCGTTTGTCCTAAGAGAACCATGGCGTTTGCTCGCTCCCACAGTTCAATGACTCGCCAAGAATAGGATCTGATTTGGCTCTCCGGTACCGCACCAACTTGGTGCCGCACTGTTTGGCATAACATCACAAACGGGTCGATCTTGGCCATGCGGCCGTATTCAGCCAGTTGCTCGGCTGCGATCGCCACTTCTGTGCACAGGGCATCGGGAGCTAAGACACCAACTTGGGCCTTCAACTGCTCTATGACCGATTCCACTCCTCCCTCAAAGACGAGCAATGCTGATTCGCTGCCTTCGTCTTGCACGAGCAAGGCGTCTTCGTCAGCAGCCGTCAACTCCCCCAATCGTTCCACCAATCCTGTGAAAATAGGATGAGTAAGGTCTGACAGCCACGCATCGTCAATCGCAGGTCCTTGACGGTGCCGATCGCGCACCTGGCGCAAGCAATCCAAACCTCGCAACAGCAATGTTTCAATTTCGGGGCTAACCACTTTATATTCAGGCCGCACCCGCAAGATTTTTAAGAAATCTTCGAGACGGTGAGCAATCTGGCTCATCGGTCCGAAGCCCATCGTTGCGGCCCCCCCCTTGAGGGAATGGGCCGCTCGCAGTGCCAAATCCATGGCTTGGGGGTCTGCACCTGTCTGAGACAGATTCAGCAGCACAGACTCGATCCGATCGAGATAGTCCTCTGCTTCATCCAAAAAATTGAGTCGAACTTGCTGCTCAGTATCCATCTCAGCCTCGTGACAAACCTCGTCAGGACAGTTGTTGTGCGGTGGTGTGCGGTGGTGTTCTTGAAACTGCAGCTCCGATTGTCGTCAACCGTTCCGAATGGTTCGTTCCCACTAATTAAACCAAGGAGATGGTTGCGATTGCTGGGTGGATGGAGGATCGGGAATGATACCAGCCTCTGCAGGGGGGTCTTCTGCCGTATCGTCCACCTTGAACTGAGCCACAGCCTCTTGGAGGGAGCGGGCCACTTTGGCTGTGGATTGGGTGGATACAGCAATATCGCGTGCTGCGGCCGATCGCTGCTCGGCATTAATTGTGATTTGTTGCATCAGTCCCGTCATTTCTTGAGAGGCGGTCGATTGGGAATCGGTGGTAGATGAGATGGATTGCATCAGCCGATCAATCTCCTGCGATTTATTCAGCACCTCATCCAAGTTGGCTTTCGTCGTTTCGACCAAACGCGAACTGTCCACCACTTGGGCGGTACCGATCTCCATCGCTGCCGAGACTTCTTGCGTTTCAGCTTGAATGCCGGCAATAATCTGGGCAATTTCCTTGGTGGCAGCAGACGACTGTTCTGCCAGAGCACCCACTTGTTCGGCCACCACTGTAAAGCCTTGGCCCTGTTCTCCTGCACGACTGGCCTCAACGCTGGCGTTTATAGCCAGCAGATTGGTTTTCAAGGCGATTTCATCAATGAGCGAAACCACTTGGGAAATCTTCTGGGAGGATTCCCCTAAGCGCTTCATTTTCTTGGAGGTTTCTCCCACTGTCGAACGTAGCTTGAGGATACTATCTACGCTCTGGGCCATCGCACTACTGCTATCTTTCACAGTGGCGTAAGCATCATTGGCGATTGTTGCGGCTAAGCTGGCGTTTTCCGCCACATTTTGGACGGATTGAGACATCACTTCTACCGATGCCAGTGTTTTTCGAATATCTTTCGCTTCTAAAATCGCGCGGTCGGCCAGTTCCCGAATGGCAATTTCGTTGCTGCCCAAGGACTGATTCACTTGACCTGACGAGCGTTTTACCTCAATGGCAATTTCTCGGAGGTTTTCGATCATGGCGTTGAACAGATCGGCCACTGTACTCATATCTTCTGAGTTCAGACTGGCTCGCCCGGTCAGATCGCCATCAACAGCCCCTTCCATGTCTTCAATCAGTTGGTAAATATCGTTCTCCAGCGATTCGCGCAGTTGCCGCTGCTCGTTAGTAGCCGCCTCCTGCTTCAGCAGCGAATCTTTCACCCGCGCAACCAGATTGTTGAAGCTCTCGGCCAATGTCCGCGTCTCGCGAGTCCCCTCCACCGGAGCAGTGACGTTAAGGTTTCCGGCGGATACCCCTTCAGTGGCATCCGTCAACTTGGCTAGTGGCTGCGACACCTGATTGGACAGCCACCAAGCCACCAATATAGCTAGAGCTGACAGAGCTGCCATTTCAATTAATAGGATTCGAGTCTCTTTGGAGCTCTCTAAGGTAAAGTCACTCAGATCGATCGTGGCAATCCCAGCAGCCCAAGGAATATCCGGCGATAACGTCAGACTGTGATGTTTGCGGTTGTACCGAAAGGAAATAGTTGGCAGGGTACCTTCCCTAAATTCCAGCTCTCCTTCCCCTTCGTCTTCTTCGCCCTCTGCATCGATCTCAACATTCTCAATCGGGAATTGGCTGTCGAGCATGTCCGCCAGTTCTGCCGCCTCAACTTCGCTGAGATCGTTTTCAGCAGTTTTGAAGATTTCGCTTACGAAGGAAGCCACTTCAATCAGAACCGGGTCGATTGTCAATTCATTTCCCGCTTTTACCCCTTGCGCGGTAATCCCCTCCAAGGCTTGACCGGTACGGAGATCGATAATATCGATCTCCGTAGACCCCGTAATTCCAGATTCATCGAGATAATCCGCCACAATGTCAAGGACTTCTGCGGGTAATACAGCTTTCATCACCCCTAGCACCTCGCCCGAGTCGGGATCGGTAATGGCTTGAATCAAAGCGAGACTGAAAGTTCCGGCCGATTCATCCACATCGGGGGAGTCTATCCACTGAATCTCTGCTTGCCCCTGTTGCCACCATGCTTCGTCACTCTGCACAAAGTCGGAAGTTTTGTTGCTAAACGCAACATTGTAGCCGTTGCGTTCGGTGAAAAAGAGCTCTGCCAACCCCATAGATTGGGCAGTACTTTGCAAGTATTCGTTGAGCTGTTGGTTGGGAGATAACAACTTGGTGGAAGCAAAGCGTTGTTCGACTTGGTCAATCGAAAGATTCGGTAGCCCGTTTGTCTCAGCTTGCAGGCTTGCTACACGAGCAGCTTCGATTATGAGAGGATTTTTTGCAATCGTTTCTGGAGTCACTTGGGCCGTTCTAATCACATCGCTGACGATCTCGATGGCCAGTTCCGCTTGACTTTCGAGTTTTTCTTCCAGCCCTTTGGCAGCTCTCTGTTGAGCTGTCCAGATGCCTATACCGCCCAGTAGTCCCAGAGGTATCAATATGGATGGGATTAAAGTTAAGAGTAGTCGGCGTCTCAGCGACCACCCCCTTTGCAGTTGCATGTCAGCAGTGGTGTCAGGGGACTCGGCAGAGAACTGCGAAGGATCTGAGGAAATTGGCAGAGATTCTTCTGTGCGCCTGTCCGATCGTCCGTCTATTAGTTGTCCATCTAATAGTTGTCCACCTATTAGTTGCTCGGCTATTAGCTGTCCGTCTATCAGTTGTCCACCTAACCGGTCGCGGTTTGGACTGTTGCCATTGGGGTTCTGAGGTGCTTGTGCCATGGTTCTATATCGATAAACTGAATGAATCGGCGAGAAGACGTCGTTCTTAAACACAGTCAGGGGAATGCCGTGGAGATGTTGAGACAATCCGCTGCAAGCGCTGAGGAGAAGAAGAGGGAGAAACTGCTGTCTCGATCGTCAATAGGCCTGAAGAGAGGGCAGGCGGGCAACGGCATGAATATCCAAAATCGGCATCTGTTGACCATCCTGGAAGACAACCCCCGACACAAATGGCATCAAAGTGGGGAGGATTGGGCCGCTGGTTTCCTGCAGATGTTCGGGATCAATGCGCAGCGTTCCCTGAATCCGATTGACGACCAAGGCCAATAAGGGCTCCTCCTCGCCAATGTTCGCTGCCCGGTCGGCTGTCTGCACGACGATGACATGCTCCTGCTGACGTGTAACAGTTGTGGGAGAACACTGCAATAACTGGGCTAAGTCCACGGCAACAAAAACTCGGCTACGGGAGGCCATGAGACCCAATACTGCGGGGGGCATGTTTGGAATGGGCGTGATCTGGCTCGTTGGCACTAACAACGACTCTTGCACGATATCCATCGGCAACAGTACCGACTGCGTTGGCAGAAGTTGGAAATATAAATAGGGTTTGCCAACCGGTTCTTTGACGTGAAACAGTTGCGGTAACAGTTGCTGTAGTCTTGCTTGTTGTTGAATATTGTCCATTGTCTCAATCCACAACCGATCTCACAGCGTTGATAATTTGCTCGCGCGTACAGGGTTTGGTGAGGTAAATGGCAATGCCTTGCTTGGCAGCCCACCGGCGATCGACATCGCGATTTTTGACGGTATAAGCAATTACAGGAATATTTGCTGTCTCGGGATTTCTTCGCAGATGACGGCACAGCTCCAATCCCCCCATCTCGGGCATCATCCAGTCCGAGACAATTGCGTCAGGCTTTTGCTTCGAGATCTGTTCGAGAGCTTGCATGCCGTTCGTGGCGGAGTAGACAACGTATCCTTCTGACTTCAAGTAACTGGAAATGAGCTCGAGCTCTGTCTGAAGATCGTCAACAACTAAAATGGTTTTCATATCGGCCTCTTCTGGGGGCGCATCCGTAATTTCTTAGTGAACGCGAGGGAAGCAACTGCTGTTTGCAGCACGTATCTCGTTAAGCAGTGTTGAGATATCTCTCCACCACGCCCAATAAAGCATCCCTCGTAAAGGGCTTCGTCAGATAATCCGTAGCTCCTGCGATCTTGGCTTTGGCCTTGTTGATAATGCCGCGATGACCCGACACCATCACAATTGGCGTATTCCGAAACATGACACTATCCCTGAGTAAATTGCAGAGCTTATAGCCATTAATTTCTGGCATAGTGACATCCATCAAAATCAAATCGGGCCGAATGCGAAACAACAGTGCTGAAGCCTTGATTGGGTCGTCAATTTTGGTCACCTCGAACCCTTTGTTGCCCAACAAGCGCTGCATCTCATTCAGGACGGAGGGGCTGTCATCAATGCAAGCAATCTTGCGGTTTTTGGGGGGGTGAGCAGCTACTTCCTGAAGAGTTGGTGCACCTGAAGTAATGTCGGGGAGAGGAATGTAGGGTAACTGGATGAACGGTTCGGGTGGTTCGCATAAAACAATTGCCCCTTGTTTGATGAACGGCAAGATGAATTGAGCTATTTTCAAATCGTCCTGCTGCAACAGTGGGGCTATCTGGCGTAAAGTCAAGCCCGTAAAGAGTTTTGTAAATCTCTCGTGTAGTTTTGGGGAGAGTTTTTTCAGCACGCCATGGTAATCGAAGAGGTAGGGGCGTTCGTAAGGTGACTTAATCGAGTGTTGGATCTTTTGCCATTGCACCAATCGCTTTTGGTAATATTCAATGGCTTTTGAAAGGTCAACCTTCGATAACTTAAATTGTGGATGGAAAGTGAAGGCAGAAAGCCTTTCTCCAGGCTTCCACTCAAACGTAGAGTCCTCGACCCAAAGCAGCGTTTCAATCGACTCTTTCATGAAATCGAGAGCTAACTTCGGGACGTACTGGGGGTCTATTACTCCTTTTTGGAGCAGTTCGATTATCAGGAACTCGATCGAGTCCACGGTATCTGGTATTTCGGCAAGGGCTAAAGTGGCTGCGGTACCGCTAGCTCCCAGTGTTCCGAGCTTAAATTTCAACAGCGAGCGAGTTTGCGTGGAGTTGATGCCGTAATAAATGCCCCCTTTATCGAGATACACATTCCAATTCGCTGTTTTGGTAGAAACAGAAAAACACCCAGTGCTGCTGGAACTCCCCAGCTCCATAAGGACTGCAGTGGCGCTATTAGTCTGAATCAAAATGACTTCAGAGCTCCAAGTAATTACGCATTGCACCTGTAAAATAACAGATCGTGGGCGTGTCTAATGGTTCAGAGAAGCTAAGATAAACAGGGTAATTTTAAGTTAAAAAGAGTTTAATGTGTTCAAGGCAACACTTCGTAAAGTTTTTTAGTCAAAAGCGGTAGGATATAATACCTAAGTCCTGTGGGCAGTCTAAATGTTAAAGATAAAATGTGAATTTCTGGCATGTGCGTCATAAATGTTTGGACTGTCGTTAAAGAGTAGTGTTTAAAAGCAAGCTCTGCTTTCAGTGGGAGGGTAGGTTGAGAGCCCGTTTGGCTGTTTTACCATCTCGTATAGCAGCGAGTGGGTAGTCTAGGGTATTTCTGGCTAAATCTTAGAAACTATCCTCGCTTCCTGCAAAACTACCCCAGAAACAGTAGACAGACTCCACCCAGAGCCACCAATGCGCCAAGAGCAGCTCTTAAGGTAACCTTTTCGCCGATCGCCAGTGCCATCGGCAGTACAAATACAGGACTGGTGGCCAATAGCGACTGAGCAATACCCGTTTGAGCAAACTTAAAAGCGGTTTGCTGGAGCCATATGGCCAGATAGGTACCGAAAAAGGCGGCGATCGCAACGCCCCCCAGCAATCGCCCTGAGCGGAGCTGACTGATGCCGTGCCCCCAGTTGGGTTGCACACCCAAGATCGCCAAAAGACTCAACAGTCCTGCCACCAAGCGCAGCAACGCACTCCACAGTGGATCGACGGTGGTATGTGCCAAAGCGGCCCGCGAAAGGACTGCTCCCGTAGCCTGCCCTCCCGCGGCCAAGATTCCGAACAGGATTCCTCTGCTCAAATGTTTTACCTGTCCGGCGGTGGCTCGCTCGCTGACCACCCAAGCTACACCGGCAAGAGTTGTGAGAACGCCTAGCCAGGCGATCGCTGATAGCTGTTCTTGCAAGTAAATCAGAGCCAGTAGCGCCGAGAGGGGTGGGGCCAAAGTCTCCATCAGCAGCGCCCGCCTGGGACCCAGTTCGTTGACGGTGGCAAAGTAGGCGGTGTCTCCCAAGCCAATGCCAATGGTACCGCTAATGAGCAGGAGGGTGACGGAGGTGAGGGGCAGGGTGACGAGGAGCTGTTGGCGCAGGAGCAGAGTGAGAAGGATAAAGGTGATGGCGATCGCACCTTTTGCGAGGTTGAGGATGAGGGGGGACAGCCACTTTCCCAATCGGCCAAACAGCAAAGTGGAGAAGGCCCAGAGTCCGGCAGCCGTCAGAGCAGATATTTCACCTTGAAAGGCAGTTGGATTCAACAATGGGTTGGTTCGAGCAGCGTTTTCAGGATGGCACAGGGGATGGGGGTAAACTGTGGGCCAGTTTCGTACGCTATGCACTGGCAATGGTTTGGGCTGTGTTGAGGGAGATTTTCGATGGATGCGTTTGACCAGTGGGCGGCTCCGGAATATCCAGTGTTTCTTGGCTCCGAGCTAACGCACCCGCAGCCGGAGGAGGCGTTTTTTCATGTGTTGCCGGTGCCTATGGAGGCGTCAGTGTCGTATGGCAGCGGTACTCGATTGGGACCTGCGGCGATTTTGGGGGCCTCTTGGCAGTTAGAGGCTTGGGATGGCAAGAGCATCCCTCTAGAGAAGGGGATTTTTACGCATGCTCCGGTGGATGTGAGCGGGGATGCGGCTGGGGTGGTGGATCGGATTGCGGCGGCTACTCAGTCCACGATCGAAGCAGGTAAGTTTCCGGTGGTGTTGGGGGGGGAGCATACGGTGACTTATGGGGTCGTTCGTGGCCTGCTATCGGCGGGGATGACGGATGTGGGGGTGGTTCAGGTGGATGCCCATGGGGATTTGCGGGAGGCGTATGAGGGGAATCCGTTCAGTCATGCATCGGTGATGAAGCGGATTGTGGATATGGGGGTGCCGCTGTTTCAGTTGGGGGTGCGGGCGATTTCGGTTGAGGAAATTGAGGTTCGTAAGGAGTTTGGTGTTAGGTATTTGGATGCGGATGTGTTGGTGCCGCAGAATATTTCTGCTTTTGAGTTGCCGCAGGATTTTCCATCAAACGTTTTCTTTACGTTGGATACGGATGGCATGGACCCTTCTGTTTTTCCGTCTACGGGAACTCCGGTGCCGGGTGGGTTGGGGTGGTATCAGACGCTGGCGCTGTTTGATTCGGTATTGAGCCAGCGGCGGGTGATTGGGTTTGATGTGATGGAATTTGCGCCGATTCAGGGGTTTCATGCGTACGAGTTTGCGATGGCGCAATTGATTTATAAGTTTATGGGGGCGATCGCGAGAGCTTCTAACTTTTGAAAGTCGCATTTGACATGCCTGACGACCTCTAACAACTCCCGATCTGCCAAGTAGCGATGCTAACTTCCCCCTTCACACCTTCATTCTCAATAGCCTATGCCCGTTGTTGAATCACCAGCAGGTATCGCTGCAAAGCTTGCAACGTCTTCCGTTGAACTGTAAGTAAAAGAGCTTAAAGGAGATTACGTGAATTTAAAAATAGCCCTTAGAGGGTTGATTGAGTAATCGAGGTATTTGCATCCAATTCGTAATCCAACAGCCGATCGCCCTCAAACAAAAACCGCCCCGAAAACAATTGCCTTTCGATGAGATACGGCAACCAGACGCGATCGTCGTCCCACATGTCATGAAATGGAATGTTATCCAACGGGCTCCATATCGGAATCGCCTCATCCGTAGCCGTAGGAGCACCAACAATCCCAGACGCTCGATAGCAATGGACGTGCAGCGAATATCCATTCAAAAACTGAAACCGAATGTCTCCCCCGTACTCTAATCCCGTTGGAGTTACCAGCAGCTCCTCCTGCACCTCCCGCACGGCACAGTCCAGCAACGACTCCCCTGGCTCTAGGCGGCCCCCCGGCCCGTTAATCTTGCCAGCCCCTAATCCCCGCAACTTACGAATCAGCAGGATCTGCCCATCGCAAATTGCGAACACCAGCGTAGCCACCTCTCTTGGTACCCACTTGGCCCAGTCCACATCAGAAACGATCTGCATGACTTCTGTCTGGGGGAATGCGATCGACAAACGTCTATACCCTATCCTCTTCCAATCGCTCTACCTCACGCCAAAGCACTCTCAATCCCCGAATCGCTCGTAAAGATACAAGACGACCCAGTCAGCAACAACGCTTTCTGAACAAACTCAAACTCAGGCACCGTCTGCAAACCCATAAAATCCATATCCGCCTGCGGAGCCTTTGACAGACAATCCTCAAAACTCCCCACCATTACAATCGTGCGTGCAAGCTTGGGAATGCGACAGTAATCGCGCAATTCTTCCACAAACCACTTGGCTGCCTTGGTATCCTCTTTGGGGGTCACCACCACAATCAAATTCAGCTGGGCTCTCCAGGCCCGCGCCAGTCGCAACGCCATCAAAATACCCAGGTTACTACTCCCCTTCTCCAACCGTTCCTCCAACGGAAGGTCCTCAAACTGAGGGCGAATCCATAAATTAATCACCTCCGCTCGCCCCAACCCCGCCAGCGGATGCAAACTCAGTAACATCACCCCCATCTTCACGCGGCGCGCTTCCGCCAGCACCGGCACAGTACGTTCCCAATGGTCCAGCTCGGTGGGGCTGCGTAAAAACAACACATTGGGTCGAAAAAAAGCACTTTGCAACGCTTGCAACGCCCCCACAATTCCAGTGGTATCGGTGCTGGTCTCGATCACAGAGTAGGTCGTAAAAATACCGCGCCGCCGCAGGGCAGAACTTAGATCGGCAATGCGAGGAGACAAATTCTCCACACTCGACTGCGTTGCCAGCCCCAACAGGTTGACCGTCCCCTCCGGTTGAGACAAATCCAACAACAGCCGAAATTCCCCCAACAGCTGCGAGCGATCCTCCACCGGCACCAACAACGTCGGCTTCCAGGCGCGGGAACTGGCCACCTCCAACTCCATCGTTTTGGTAGCAGCCCATTGGGCCATCGCCTCGAACAAACCACTGCGAGCTTCCCCCGCGCGGCGAATCGGGGTGTGGGTGGCCAGCCGCATAGAGATGACGATCGCCACCGCCAGCGCGACTAGGCTGAGAAATGGATCGATCGCCACCATCGCCAAGATGCAGCCCAGCGCTCCGTACAGCGGCACGATAATGGGTAGGCGAAGAGTGGGCCGAAAGTTCATCAGCCCCAAGCTGGACTCCAGTACCACCACAAAATTAACTGTGGCGTAGGTAATCAAAAAGAACAGCGTAATGAAGGGGGCAATCGCATTCAGATCTCTAACTAGTAGCGCTAAAAAGGCGATCGCTCCCGAAACTAATAGAGCGCGGCGGGGTTCGCCGTTGCGAGCAGACAGGTGGGAAATCCATCCAGACCCCACAATGGCACGATCTTGACTCAAAGCCAGTAGTATACGGGGTGCTCCCACCAGAGAAGACAGCGCCGCTGAAAACGTCGCTGCCATTAACCCAACGAGGACCACTGGGGGCCATAGAGATCGATCGACTGCAATCGTGTAATCTTCCACCAATCGCTCGGGAGTACCCGCATGCGCCATCCACACGCAGAGGACGAAGTAGATGGCCGAACTAACCGCGATCGCCGATAACGTTCCCACAGGAATACTGCGTCGGCTATTTTCCAGTTCCCCCGACAGATTCACCCCCGATAGAATGCCGGTTACAGCAGGGAAAAACACTGCAAATACCCCCCAAAAATTGGTGCCCTGAAACCCCGTTTCCAGACTGCCGGGAAAGCTCCCCCATATGACAGGCTCCGCCAATGAATCCCAGATAAAAGCGCTGCCAAAAATGGAAATTAGGGAAGCAGCGATCGCCGCCATAACCAGATATTGCAGGCGAAAGGCCAACCCAGCGCTAATAAAGGCTACCAGCAAGACAGCCGCAAACACCCCCAAATCCACCCATAGGGCAGGATGGCTAGGAAAGAGATAGTGCCAGCCCTCCCGAAAACCAAAGATGTACAGCGTTACCGCCAGCGATTGAGACAAAAACAGCGGAATGCCCACCGCAGCCCCCACCTCTAGCCCGAGGGATTTGGCGATGGTGGCATAGGGCCCCCCCACTCCGAGGCGGGTGTTGGTGGCAATTGAGGCGATCGATAGTCCCGTTGCCAAAGTAATACTGATGGCGGACCCCACCACCAACAGTCCCCCCCATAAGCCGGCATTCCCCACTACCCACCCCACCCGAAGGTACATGATGGCTCCCAATATGGTGAGAAGAGTAGGTTTAAATACCCCTTCAAACGCGTTGTAGAGCTTTATGGGAGGCTGTTGATTGGACGATGACGAACCTGATGATTCCGAGGTGGGTGGTTGTGGAAGTGCAGTGTCTTTGTGGAAGTTGCGGGTAAAAAGAGTCCACCAAGCCATAAGGGTTGAGATCGATCTGAGTGTGGGAGTTGGTCAACAAGCAATCTGGTTTGGTTTGAGAAAGTCAACGGCGATCGCTCCTGTTTACAAGACTATCGGCGAGGAGCAACTTTCGGCTAAGACTGTCGGACCGTGGCTAATCCGTAAACCTCCACAATCCTCTGGAGGAAAAAATACCTCAGCTACTGGCGAATGCGTTTGTCGCAAAATTGGGTTGGAACGGCAATTTTCCTTAAGGGTTCAAGCGAGTAGCTCGAACTGCTGCTCCAATCGAGCCCACTTCAGGATTGAGGACTACCCTCACGGGAATGGGGGCCAAAACGGACTTCAAGCGACCCTTGTCGTAGAAGGCATGCATAAATTCCCCTTGCTGAAGCAACGGTAGTATTTTCGGAGCAATTCCCCCCGCCACGTATAGACCGGCAGTCGGCAGGATTTTCAGTGCGAAATCCCCTGCTTCTGCCCCATAGGCATCCACAAACAGTCTCATCGTCTCGACCGATAGGGGATCGCGCCCCTCCACTGCTGCCTGGCCAATTGCTGCCCCAGCATCTTGCGAGCCGTCGCGTTCCCACTGCCGGACCGTTGTGGCCACTTCCGCAGACTCTTGACCGCCGCTATCCCTGAGAAACTGATAGATTGCCACAATCCCTTGGCCAGATACCACTCGCTCGACGGAAACCCGATCGTGTTTTTGCAGCAAGTATTCCAACAGTTGCTCCTGCTGCTCGCTGCGGGGAGCAAAACTGGTGTGCCCCCCTTCTGTGGCATAGACCTGGTAATGCGTCCCCTGCCAGGTAAGATAGGCTTCCCCCAACCCAGTTCCAGCCCCCAACACGGCAATGGGGCCCCGCTCCACCGGAAAGCCTGCTTGGAGAGTAAAGATGTCAGAGTTCTCCAGTGCAGTGACTCCGTAGCCGATCGCTGCGAAATCGTTCACCAACTCCACTTTTGATATCTCTAATTCCCGCTGTAGGCGATCTCCGGAGAGGGTCCATCCCAAATTCGTCAGCTTGGAGACGTTACTGACCACCGGACCGGCGATGCCAAAGCAGGCAGCCCCTATGCTGGAAAAGTCTTGACTCAGCTGTTCCGAAGCGCGGCTAATAAAGACCTTCACCATCGGTACTAAATCATCGAAATCAGCACTGGGATATTTCCGTTGAAATAGATTGCTGGCCGCTTTCGCCGGCGATATATCGGTGCGGGTCAGACGGAGAATAGTTTTGGTTCCCCCAATATCCCCAGACAAAACGACATTCATAGTTTAGGTTTGGTTGATATGACCTCTGCAATTATTTCATCATCGGATTCAGCGACAATAGAACGCGAATCAGGAAAATGAATACAAATGTTTTGACCGGTCGCAGTTATCCGCTCGGTGCCACAGTGACCCCAGAGGGCGTAAACTTTTGCCTGTTTTCGCGCCACTGTACGGGATTAGAGCTGTTGCTGTTCGACGAGGGGGATCTGGCACAACCCAGCCGGACGATCGCCTTCGACCCCGAACGGAACAGAACCTTTCACTACTGGCATATGTTGGTGCCCGACATCGGTGCCGGCCAAATTTACGCCTATCGGGCTTACGGTCCCTTTGCCCCCGAACGGGGGTTGCGGTTTGACGGCGATAAAGTGCTGCTCGATCCCTTCGCGCGAGCGGTTGTGGGGGCCGAAACCTATAGCCGCCAGGCTGCAGCTCGACCGGGGGATAACTGCGATCGTGCCTTCAAAGGGGTGGTGGTCGATCCGACAACCTACGACTGGGAGGGGGACACTTTTCCCCGCATTCCCTATGCTTCAACAGTCATCTACGAGCTGCACGTGGGCGGCTTCACCCTCAATCCCAATTCCGGCGTCTCCCCCGACAAGCGCGGTACCTATGCCGGACTGATTGAAAAAATCCCTTACCTCAAAGAATTGGGGATTACAAGCGTCGAGCTTCTGCCCGTCCACCAATTTGATGAGCAGGACGCCCCTCCGGGGCTAACCAACTATTGGGGCTACAGCACCTTGAATTTTTTCGCCCCCCATCGCCAATACAGTTCTCGAAAAGACCCCCTCGGTCCCGTTGACGAATTTCGCGACATGGTCAAGGCTCTTCATCGAGCTGGGATTGAAGTGATCCTCGATGTGGTTTACAACCATACAGCGGAAGGCAACCAAAACGGCCCCACCCTGTCCTATCGGGGGCTAGATAATCCCGAATACTACATTCTGGAACAGGAGGATTTATCCCGTTACGCTGACTTCAGCGGTTGCGGCAATTCCCTCAAAGCCAATTCTCCCATCTGCGGTCGCATCATACTAAACTCCCTACGCTATTGGGTCACTGAAATGCACGTGGATGGCTTTCGCTTCGACCTGGCGACGGTCTTGGCCCGCAAAGTGACGGGTCGTCCGCCGGACGAGGCGCCCCCCCTCTTATGGGCGATCGAATCCGATGAAATCCTGGCGGGAACCAAGCTGATTGTGGAGGCTTGGGATCCAGCAGGTCTTTACGGTGTAGGAAGGTTCATCAACAACAGCGATTGGTATGCCGAATGGAACGGACCATTTCGAGACGATATTCGCCGGTTTGTCAAAGGTGATCGCGGCACCATCAGCCTGTTTGCGTCTCGCCTCTGTGGCAGTTCCGATATTTATACCAATCTAGAGCGCGAGCCCAATCGCAGCATTCATTTTGTCGCCTGTCACGACGGGTTTTCCCTCAACGATTTGGTGACCTATAACCACAAACACAACGACGCCAACGGTGAAGACAATCGGGATGGTGCCAACGAGAACTTCAGCTGGAACTGCGGTTCGGAGGGCCCCACAGATGACCCGGATGTGGAGGCACTGCGGCTCAGGCAAATCAAAAATCTCCTGACAATTTTGTTCGTCTCCCACGGCACGCCGATGTTGCTGATGGGTGATGAAGTGCGGCGATCGCAGCGGGGCAATAACAATGCCTACTGTCAGGATAATTCTCTCGCTTGGTTTGATTGGGATAACGTGCACAAGCACGCGGATATCCTGCGATTTACCCAGCAGCTGATTCAGTTCACACAGTCTTTAGAATTGTTTTGTCAGGAACGAATTTTCACCACGAACGAGCTAGGGGAGGAGCCCTATCTCAAGTGGCACGGTTTGCGACCATCGCACCCAAACTGGCAAGAGGATTCCCATTTGCTCGCGATGGAGCTGTGCCATCCGGAGTGCGGGGAGCATCTGTACGTTGCTTGCAACGCGGATTGGCGCGATTGCCAGTTAGAGTTGCCGCAGCTACAGCAGGGCAGGCGTTGGCACCGGGTCATGGATAGCTTCTTGCCGAGTCCTCAGGATTTCGTCAACATTCAGGAAGCGGCTGCGATCGACGAGCATCAAAGGTACGCACTCAAATCCCGATCGTGTGCAATCTTAGTTGCAAAATGAAGGGAATTGTTCAGCGAAAGCTACCAAACCGGCGATACTGAACTATCTGTTTCTAATAAACATGCAATTCTTTCTGGACCCATGAGTTCGAGCGGCAAGCAGTTGCAAAAGTTACGGATGCGCCTCAGAAAGAATCGTTGGTCGATCTTGGCGATCGCCTGTTTACTAACGCTTTTCCTCAATTTTAGTTGGACTCCTACCGCAATGGTGCAGGCTAGTCCTTCTCGCCTGCTCGATCGCATTTTCGAACTCAGCGGTGCGCTGCTGCAACTGCGACCCGATACTACAGTGTTTCGGCGAGGCAATCTCGAATACGCCTACGTCACGCTGGATGGCTACGGTCTGTTCCCTGTTGCGGCTAGCGCCCCCCTACCGGGAGCCCCAAACACCAAAACCGAGTCCGGCCTGCGTCCCGTTGTCGAGCGTGTGGAGTATCTGGAAAATAACCTGCGACAAATCGTCGCTTTGGACTACCTTCCCTTCCAGTTGAAAGTGACGTTAGAAGCTAGCGATAGCGATATTGATAGTGACATCTCCGTTTTTGTTTCTGACCCCAAGAGGTTTCCCCCTCAAGAGGTGGGTCGGGTGACCCAAGAGGATGCTCGTTTGCTGGGGGAGGAGTTAGCTGATTTGGCAGAGACCCGGGTAGAGATCGTTCGCAAGGCTTTAATTCGGGCACGAGCGGAACGGAAACCGGAGTATTTGCGACAGCAAGCAGGCAAAACAGTTGCTATCTTTCTGGGGATGCTCGCTCTGAGCTGGACGATCTATCGAATTCAGCGGCATCTTCTCTCAAAATTTCAACATCTATTGCAGTCCCATCCGTTACCCAAGTGGCCGACAAACCCCCGCAAAAGCTCTGGAGAAGGTCCGAATCAACAGGACCCTCTAGATTCATTGTTGCATCCCGTACTGGTGAAGCTGTTCTCAACCCGTTCTCCTAAACAACAACTCAACACGCTCGCCCGGGAGGTCATGCGCTTGGCACAAACAGTGCTGTGGTTGGGTGGATTGGTATGGATTCTGCAGCTATATCCCTACAGCCGAGATGCAGGCCACTGGTTGCTGAATTTGCCAATCCGCCTATTGTTGTTTGCACTCCTCGTGCTGTTGCTCAAGAGAGGCATCGATTTTGCCATCGATATCTTAATTCGAGCTTGGGTGGACAGAAGTATTCTCACTGGTACAGCATCCCGACGTCATTTAAAACGGGCTCCCAGTCTATCCATTGCTTACAAAACTCTGACCCAAGCGGCGGCAATTACCATCATCGCGATCGTATTTCTGTTTGAAGGATTTCGACTGCCGACTGTCCCCATAGTCACGCTAGCTGGCATTGTCGGCTTTGCCTCGCAAAATTTAATCAAAGACTTTTTGAATGGGTTATTCATCTTATGGGAAGACCAATACGCGATCGGGGATGTGGTCTCAATTGGGAATGTATCCGGGTATGTGGAATTTATTAGCTTGCGCATCACGAAGTTGCGCAGCTTGGATGGAGAACTGATTTCCATCGCCAACGGTACCATCTCCACCGTGCAAAATCTAACCAACGAATGGTCGCGCCTAAACTTAGGGGTCGATGTGGCCTACAGTACCGATTTGGATAAGGCACTGCATGTCATTGAAACTGTTGCGAACCTGATGCAGAACGACCCCGATTGGTCAGAGCTCATTCTAGAACCCCCGCTGGTATTGGGAGTTGACGGATTTGGGGATAACAGCATTACCATTCGCCTGTTAATGACCACTCAACCGATGCGGCAGTGGGATGTGGGTCGAGAATATCGCCTACGGCTGAAAAAAGCCTTTGATGAAGCGGGTATAACAATTCCATTTCCCCAGCGATCGCTGTGGATTGAAACCCCCTTCTCAAAGCAGAATTCCGATCGCCAGGACTCTTCAGCCTAAATCCGGCAAAGTTCGTCTTAAATTATCGAGGACGTCAAGTCGCCAGTCGCGGACACTTCGCTCGACCTCAAATCCCCTTAAAACCCATCTCGATGTCTGCTTCCTTGAGTTGCACCTTTGCTGGCTCTTGTTGCTGAAGCCTGACCCCAACTTGACTCAACACAATTCCGATCGCGATCGCTCCTCCCCCAATCCACTGCCCAAAGGTCGGCACATCCCCCAAAATCGCAAACGCTGCCAAAATCCCCGCTAACGGATGAATAGAATTGGCGAGGGAAATCTCTGCCGCACTGGCCCGCTGTAATCCAGCAAACCAACTGAGCTGCCCCCCAACCACGATCGCGCCCCCATAAATCAGCATCCACTGCCAAACAACCGGCATTCCTACACCGGCAAAGTGTTCCGGCCCAAACAGCACAATGGCCGCCCCAAAAAACACTGCCGTACCCACCGCCGTCCGAAACACGGTGAAGAGCCCCAATGGAACTCGCTGCAAGCTGGCCTGGCTAATGGTGGTTGCCACTGCTGCCGCGATCGCCCCCACCATCGCCGCCACATCCCCAACCCCCACCTGAAACCCAGGAGTCCCCATAGCTGGCCCCACCGGAGTTTGCAACACCACTGTCAGCAACACCCCCGCAAACGATACTGCTGCCCCAGCGGCAACCCACACATTCACTCGATCCTTTAAAAAGTACACCGCCAGAATCAGGGCGATGGGTGGCTCCAAACGCGTTAGCAAAATGACATTGTTAACCGAGGTCAGATCCAGCGCAGTAAAAATCAATGCCGGAGCCAAAGCTCCCGACAGCACGGCTACCAACCCGAGAAACAGCCAATCTTTTCGACTTAAATGGTTTACCCGGTTCGGGAGCAGCTCTTGACGATAAATGCCCACTAGCAACAACAAGGCACAGGCATTACCCACAAACAGCACGTTGCAAAAAGAAATCGGATTGACCCCATGTGTTGCCAGCGCAGCCCCAACCGTCATCAGTTTGCTGGTGATGGCATTGGCAGCCGCAAAGATGAGGGTGGCCAGCAACAGGTAGATTCTGCTGGGGATGACAGTTAGGACGCTAGGCTTTGACACGGTTGCAAATTTAGAGTGCGATAAGGCGATTGAGCATCAGTTAAGGACACCGGCAACAAAAATCTAGCTTGAGAAATGCAAGCAGATTTTTACTGCTTCTTGATACGTTCTAGTCTTTGATAGTGTCTTCGGCAGAACTGGGGGCTTGCCTCGATTTAGTGATGGCAGACAAGCTTGATCTAATCAGCGTTCACTAAAGCTCCGCAGCTCAATTGGCCTGTTCATTCAAGAAGGTAGGGGTTGCTGCCAGGAACCTCAATGGGTTTGCTTACTGCTATTGCCCTGTAAATCTTACGGATGACATAGGCAATCAAATACTTTATGATTCTTAATAATCAGCAAAATCTGTCTACGTGACAGAAGAGTGCTTCATTGGTCTGCTTTGCCAACTGAGCAAGTCGCTGAACTAATGTAGTGGGCTCGTTTGCCTCCTTCAACTCGTCATTAGTAAATTACGCATTGCACAATCCCTGTCATTCCTACTGGAGTTAAACCTGTGACAAAGGAAGAACTAAACCAAAAACTGATTGAGCTTGCAAGTTACTACGATGAACCGTGGGAACCTGTAAAAATCTTAGCCGAAGTTGCATACGGCCAACCGTCTGATGCAGTTTCTTATGAATCAACCACTTCGTAGAATTCTCCAATCAGTCTCTGACTGCTTTCATTCATCTTTTGGAGGGTGTAGAAATTCAACGTTGATTTCTATGATGGGTGGTGAACTTGCTGCAGAATTCATATGCATCATTTACCAGCACCATTCACGCCAGTCACGATCGGACGATCTCTGTTCCAGCTAGACCTGTAGCCTGTTAGATCTAGTGTAAATTTGGTAGATTTTCTTTAACTGGCACATCTTCTTTAGGAGTTAGAGTGTGGCCGATTGGGATGATGAGTTTGAGTGGACAGAGGAGGCCAAGGAGTGTTTCCGTAAGATTCCGTTTTTTGTCCGCACTCAGGCAAGGCAAAGTATTGAAGCCCTTGCGCGGGAACGGGATTGTGACAAAATCACCCTGGACCTTGTTGAAGAAGCTAGGCAGGGCTTTGGCAAATAGGAATTCTGAGTCGCTGCAGGCAGCTTTCGCCGGCCAGATGACCTCTTAATAGGATTGGATTACCCCTTCGGTTTCATCTCCCATTGATCCAAATGGAGGAACAAAATCTTGATGCCAGAACTGCTGGCAGCGGCTCCATTTTTTGGCTTGGTGAAGCTGTCTTTTGAAGGACGATCGAGATTATTCAGCAAGATATAAGAAAACTGCACAAATTCCTTTGACAAGTGCGATCGCGTCACTTAGAATGTTTATTTGCTGATTAATTTTTGGATAGGCATGAAGGTTAGAGCTTCTGTCCGCAAAATGTGTGACAAATGTCGGGTTATTCGACGCCACGGCAAGGTTCGGGTCATTTGCTCCAACCCCAAGCACAAACAGCGTCAGGGCTAGGACTAAAGAGAGAGTTAGAGTAGGAGTCTCATGGCACGTATTGCTGGGGTGGACATCCCCCGAGAGAAACGAGTAGAAATTGCCCTTACCTATATTTACGGTGTTGGTCTGTCTCGTTCCCAAGAAATTTTGGCCAAAGCCAACGTCAATCCTGACACCCGCACTCGAGATCTTTCGGATGCTGAGGTGGCTTCATTGCGGGCTGTAGTAGAAGGCGAATATCAGGTGGAAGGAGACCTACGCCGATTTGAGTCCATGAACATCAAGCGGTTGATGGACATTGGCTGTTATCGGGGTCGTCGCCATCGTACAGGCCTTCCGCTACGAGGGCAGCGAACTCGTACCAATGCACGTACTCGCAAGGGTGCGCGCAAGACTGTTGCGGGCAAGAAAAAGTAGAGCTGAGAGCGCAGCTGCTTCTAAAAAAGTCGCTGCGTTCGGCTTGTCGATGGCTTCCAGGGTAGCGTTTTTGTCTAAAGCGCACTGGTCGTGCCGCCACACAAGTTTGCAATAGAAGTTGGCACATTCTAAGACAGCGATTGATTACTGGGAAATAGGGGACAACTCATGGCTCGACAGCCACAACGTCGGAAAAAAACTAAGCGCAACGTACCCAATGGTGTTGCTTACATTCAGTCCACGTTCAATAACACCATCGTCACAATCACCGATCCGAACGGTGAGGCAATCTCGTGGGCATCTGCAGGTTCCAGTGGCTTCAAAGGGGCAAAGAAAGGAACACCCTTTGCAGCTCAAACTGCAGCTGAAAGTGCCGCGCGCACTGCGATCGACAATGGAATGCGACAGATTGAAGTCATGGTTAGCGGCCCTGGCTCGGGTCGAGAAACTGCTATTCGCGCACTACAGGCAGCTGGACTGGAGATTACTCTTATCCGCGACGTAACCCCCATTCCTCACAACGGCTGTCGTCCACCCAAACGTCGCCGCGTTTAATTCATTTGAGTTTTGCTGAAACATAGCTTCAAGCTATCGGTCAGCATCAAGAAATCAGTTCATCAAGTTGACTCGAGTTATCCCAGGCTAACGAATAAGGGAGGCGTGCCGGTGGCACTCTATCAAACTGAATGTGTGGAAAGCCATGAAGACAAGAATGGTGTTCTTTATGGGAAATTCATTCTTGGTCCCCTGGAACGGGGTCAAGGGACAACCGTTGGTAATGCTCTGAGAAGGGTTCTGCTTTCTAATCTGGAAGGTGCAGCCGTCACGGCTGTACGAATTGCCGGTGTTAGCCATGAATTTTCCACTATTCCCGGCGTTCGTGAAGACGTTATGGACATTTTGCTCAACATGAAAGAGCTGGTGTTCAAGTCCATGTCTTCAGACTCGCAGATGGGGCGACTGTCTGTTCAGGGACCGGGGGTTGCAACTTCTTCTCAGATGGAGCTGCCCTCCCAGTTAGAGGTTGTAAACCCCGATCACTACATCGCAACCCTTTCTGAAGGTGCAACCCTTGAGATGGAATTTCTGGTCGATCGCGGTCGCGGCTATCGTTCGGTAGACTACGGCAACACCGATACCATTGCCGTCGACTTCCTTCAGATTGATTCGGTCTTTATGCCAGTTCATAAAGTGAACTATATCGTTGAGGATGCCCGCGTAGGTGAATCCCTCGAACAAGACCGTCTTGTTATGGAGATTTGGACGAACGGTAGCTTAAACCCTCAGGATGCCTTGAGCCAAGCTGCGCAAACTTTGGTTCAGCTTTTCTTGCCGCTGCAGGATGTTACTTTCACATCGACT
Source organism: Synechococcus sp. (assembly GCA_051439605.1). Taxonomy (GTDB): domain Bacteria; phylum Cyanobacteriota; class Cyanobacteriia; order Thermostichales; family PCC-7336; genus PCC-7336. Next base: position 23,104 of record JBFRWN010000046.1, on the reverse strand, counting down.
GATGTGGCACCCAAGGCAGAGGACGATCAGAAAAATCAGATCCCGATTGAAGAGCTGCAGCTATCTGTTCGTGCTTACAACTGTCTCAAACGCGCACAGGTTAACACCGTTGCTGACCTGTTGGTTTACAGCGAAGAAGATCTCCTCGAGATCAAAAACTTTGGTCAAAAATCGGCTGAAGAAGTCATTGAAGCCCTCAAAGATCGGCTCAACTTAACCCTCTCTCGTACTAGAGACAAGAGTAAGTAGACTCATTCGTTATTGCGTTTTTCACTCACAAATTAGGATCTAGCCCAGTAGGAACCTTCCCATGCGCCATCGCTGCCGAATCCCCCGCCTCAATAAGCCTGCCGACCAGCGCAAGGCTCTCATGCGTAGCCTCACCACAGCATTACTGCGCGAAGGTCGCATCACTACCACCAAAGCCCGTGCTAAAGCAGTTCGCTCCACTGCGGAAAAAATGATCGGTCTTGCCAAAGACGGCTCTCTCTCTGCCCGTCGCCAAGCTTTGGGATATATCTTCGATAAGCAGTTGGTGCACGCTTTATTCGAGCAGGTTCCTGGTCGCTACAGTGCGCGTAACGGTGGATATACGCGAATTCTGCGTACTGTTCCCCGCCGCGGTGACGGCGCAGAAATGGCTGTTATCGAACTTGTAGACTAACCTGCCCAATGGATGTAACTGCGTCTAGCCTTCCCATCCACCGCATTGCCCTCAAGTTGCAATACTTGGGGACAAGGTTTTTTGGGTGGCAACGACAGCCACATCATCGCAGCGTGCAGGAAGAGTTGGAGCGAACCATCACCAGATTAACGGGCGAACCTGTGGTGATTTCTGGTGCCGGTCGCACCGATACTGGGGTGCATGCCTGTGGGCAAGTGGCTCACTTCGATACTCACTCTCCCATTCCTCTCGATCGCTGGGGGTTTGCTCTTAACAATGCATTACCGACAGATGTAGTTGTTCGGGCAGTGACTGGAGTCGCAGCGGATTGGCACGCGCGCTTTTCCGCAACGTGGCGGAGTTACCGTTACGCCATATGGAATATAGAATATCCAGATGTTTTCTGGCGCCTATTTAGCTGGCATCATCGCCACCCATTGGACGATTGTCGGATGAATTCGGCGCTTCAGACTATAGTTGGAGAGCATGACTTCGAAGTTTTCCGGTTGTCGGGCTCTAAACGGCTTCATTCTCGAGTCCATATTCAAGCTGTGGAATGCTGGCGTTCAGGTCCGCTGATTTGGATTGACGTCAAAGCATCTGGTTTCTTGTATCGCATGATGCGGCTACTGGTGGGTGCTCTTGTGTCTGTGGGACTGGGAGACTTATCCCCCCAGGAATTCGAATTAATGTGGCGGCGCGATCGCCCAGCTATTCGATACAGTGCCCCTGCCCAGGGGCTCTGCTTGACAGGAGTAGGCTATTCAAGCGATCCTTTTCAGGCGTCGCAAATGGAACTTTCTCCTACAGCTGCTTTCCCGTTCACAGCTGAGCGCACCGTCGAACCTGCTGAGCCGCCTGCGGGGCTAGTACAGCAGAGTAATTTTCCCGAATTTATGTCGTGATTTGTAGTTATGAACAAGACTCCCGTCCCTAGCGTTACTTCGATTCAGCCCCGTTGGTACGTTGTTGATGCTGCTGACCAGCGTCTCGGTCGTTTGGCTGCCTCTATCGCAGCAATCTTGCGCGGTAAGAACAAGCCAGACTTCACCCCCCACATGGATACCGGGGACTTTGTGATTGTGGTCAACGCTGAGAAAGTCACCGTTACCGGTCGCAAGGCTGAACAAAAGCTATACCGCCGCCATTCTGGACGTCCTGGTGGAATGAAGGTAGAAACCTTCCAGCACCTGCAGGAGCGTCTTCCCGAGCGCATTATCGAGAAGGCTGTCAAAGGAATGCTGCCGCATACCTCCCTTGGGCGCAAGCAGTTTAAGAAGCTAAAAGTTTATGCTGGTCCTAACCACCCCCACGAGGCTCAACAACCCGAGACCCTAACCTTGAACACGATTCCTGGAGTTAAAGCATAGTCATGAGTGAAGATACCAAAGCAGTTTACTGGGGTACCGGCCGTCGCAAGAAAGCGATCGCCCGCGTTCGTTTAGTTCCTGGCGAAGGCAACTTCACGATTAACAAGCGCCCCGGGAAAGAATACCTTCAGTTCCGCGAAACCCTAGTTTCAGCGGCAAAAGCTCCTCTGGAGACTCTAGGACTGGAAGGCTCTTACGACATCCTGGTCAATGCCCACGGTGGTGGTGTAACTGGCCAAGCAGATGCAATCCGTATGGGCGTGGCCCGTGCCCTCTGCGAAATGGATCCAGATAACCGCAGCCCCCTAAAATCGGAAGGCTATCTTCGTCGCGATCCGCGTGCCAAGGAGCGTAAGAAGTACGGATTGCACAAAGCACGCAAGGCTCCCCAATTTTCTAAGCGTTAATCGCTGTTTTGAACGCCTATTTGAAATCATTGAGCCCTTTTGTTGTTCTACCAATCTGTGATGCTGGAGGTGTAAACCATGCCTAAAGAGAAAATCCACCCCGAGTGGTACCCAGAAGCTAAGGTCATTTGCAACGGTGAAGTTGTCATGGTCTGTGGCTCTACTCAACCTGAACTGAAGGTTGATGTTTGGTCTGGTAACCATCCCTTCTTTACCGGCCAAAGCAAAATCATTGATACTGAGGGTCGGGTCGATCGGTTCTTGCGCAAATACGGTATGTCTGGCAAAAACAACAAGTAACCTGCCTATTTCCTGTAGATTGGCGATCGCTCGACCCCTTTGGGGGCATGGCGATCGCCTTTCGTAATTTGTGGGGACTGCCCCTAGTCCACTCATTTCGAGCAGCTGCAACAGACCGGACAGCCTCTTAAAACCTCCATCTGTTTCTACCAACAGTCTCGCTCTACATTTCATCGTTCATTCGTTAGGAAGGATTGTGGGTCATGGTTGCTACCCATATGTTGCAAAAGCTAAATAATATCGAAACAACATTTCATGAACTGACAGTGCGTTTAGCCGATCCCGAAGTGGCGACCGATCCCGATGAACTGCAACGGGTGGCAAAGGCTCGCTCTGCCCTTGAAAAGACTGTCGAAACTTTTCAAGAATGGCAGTCGGTGCGCGAAGAACTGGAGGGAGCCGAAGAGATTCTTAAAGAGTCCGCTGACGATCCAGAATTAGCTGCTATGGCCTCGGCAGAGCTAGAAGACTTGAAAGAACAAGAGCTGAGCCTAGAGGAGCAGCTCACTATCTTGCTACTTCCTCAAGATCCCAACGACGACAAAAACATCATGTTAGAAATTCGCGCCGGAACTGGAGGGGATGAAGCCGCGATTTGGGCTGGAGATCTGGTACGCATGTACACCCGCTATGCAGAAAAAATGAGATGGTCAGTTAAAATGGTCAGCTTTTCAGATGCAGATATGGGGGGATGCAAAGAGGCAATTATGGAAGTGACCGGCGATCGCGTGTACAGCAAGCTCAAGTTTGAAGCTGGCGTTCACAGAGTACAGAGGGTGCCGGTAACCGAGACTCAGGGTCGCGTTCACACCTCGACTGCTACGGTGGCTATCATGCCGGAAGTAGACGAAGTGGAAATTGAAATTGACCCAAAAGATATTGAAATGAAAACCGCCCGCTCGGGAGGAGCTGGAGGCCAGAACGTCAACAAGGTTGAGACAGCCGTCGATCTGATCCACAAACCGACAGGAATTCGCGTGTTCTGTACTGAAGAGCGATCTCAGTTGCAAAACCGAGAACGGGCAATGCAAATTCTGCGGGCCAAGCTCTACGAAATGAAGTTAAAGGAACAGCAGGATGAGATTATGAGCAACCGGCGCATGCAGGTGGGCACCGGATCTCGGTCTGAAAAAATCCGCACCTATAACTATAAAGACAACCGGATCACCGATCATCGCTTGGGCCAGAACTTTTCCCTTACCCCTGTATTAGAAGGGGAGATGGAAGATTTGGTCCAATCTTGCATCGGCGTTTACCAGAAAGAGCAGTTGGCGGAGCTAGCCCAACAGGATGCCTAAGAGCCAGATGGAACAGCTGAATGATGGCGCTGTCTAGCCTACTGGCGACTGTCCCATTTCCGAATATGCTTAGCAAAGCCTCCCGCAAAATCTTGCGAGGTCAGTAAGATAACTTAATAGTTCAGATCTGTTAGATTTATTGGTGACCCCTCCCCCACTGCGTATTTGTTGCTACCAACCCGATGACTGGTCGCTCAATTCCCACCTTGAGTATTCAGACTTTCTGGACTCCAGCCAGTTTTCCCTTGAAAAGTTCAGAAGTTTGGAGCACCTGATTCAACATCTCAAGCAAAGAGAACAACACACAGACTGCTTGTTATTATCTATTCCAAAATTGCAGCCGCTCATCGAGTTGGGGGATCTCCTTGCCAATCAGGGGCTTCTCTTGCCTGCAGTGGCATTGGTGGAACAATCGGCCATAGAGATACCCGACAATGCAATGCTCTATCACAAAGCCACTATCACACTCCCTATCAAGCAAGATGTTGTTACAACCAAGCTAGATTTAGCAACTCAGATTGAGCGGGCGATTGCTTTATTCCTACAACTATCTCCCCAGGGGGTGCGACCTGTGGATGGGGGAAATCAGTTGCCAACCCTCGTACAGCAGCAACAGCGAAAGCTGTCAGAAAAACTTCGGGAGCGGTTGGGCTACTCAGGAGTCTATTACAAGCGACAGTCCGACCGCTTTTATCGCCACCTTCCTAAGGAGGAACAGGTGGAATTCATGAGTCGGCTCAAGGAGCTTTATCGAACCATAGTGTTGGAGTATTTTCACTCCCCCAATCGCGTTAATCCAATCATTGATGAATTTGTTGCTTTGGCTTTTCTAGGGGATTTGAGCGTATCGCAGGTGCTGGAATTACACATGCAATTAATGGACAATTTTGCCAAACAGCTCAAGCTAGAGGGGCGCAGTGAGGAAATCATCTTGGACTATCGCATCACTTTAATCGATGTCATTGCACATTTGAGCGAGATGTATCGCAGATCGATCCCGCATTCACCCCAACCCAACACCAAGCGAAAGGGAGGTGTCAAATGAATCTTCCTCGCAAAGCCTATGTCCTCAAGCTATACGTGGCCGGTCGCACCTCCAATTCCGTCAGGGCGATTCGGACACTGCAGGACATCATGCAATCAGAATTTAAAGGGATTTACAGCCTCAAAGTGATTGACGTAGTCAAAAATCCCCGTCTTGCTGAAGAGGATAAGATACTGGCTACTCCTACATTGGCGAAAATTCTGCCGCCACCTGTGCGTAAAATTATTGGAGACCTGTCTGACCGCGAAAAAGTTCTGATCGGTCTAGACTTACTTTACGAAGAGCTAGACGATGCAATGGGCGACCTAGAGGCAGACAATTCCGATGACTAACTTCAATCCGCCGTCTTCACCTGAGGAACAGAGCCGCAGTGCCCTCTCAAGTCAGAACTCGCTGAGTTTTCCTCAAAATCTTTATCCCAATAGAAACACTGCCTACAAGGCGATTCCTAAAATTAAAACCGGAATCGAAGGATTTGACGATATCAGCCATGGAGGACTACCGGCCGGGCGAACGACTTTGATTAGCGGTACTTCGGGTACCGGTAAGACCCTATTTTGCGTTCAGTTTGTCTATATCGGCATCACTCAGTTCAACGAATCGGCTATTTTTGTAACCTTTGAGGAATCCCCTGCTGACATCATCAAAAATGCCTACAGTTTCGGTTGGGATCTCCAGGAACTCATCGACCAAGACAAATTATTCATCCTAGATGCGTCCCCAGAGCCCGAGGGATACGATGTAGCAGGAGAATTCGATCTTTCTGCGCTCATCGAACGCATCCAATATGCCATTCGGAAGTACAAAGCCACCCGAGTGGCTGTTGACACCGTCACAGCTGTCTTCCACCAGTACGACGCATCGGATGTTGTCCGTCGCGAGTTATTCCGTCTCTCCGCCCGCCTCAAAGGTTGCAATGTTACTACCATGATGAGTACTGAGCGGACGGAAGAGTATGGGGCGATCGCCCGCTTTGGGGTAGAGGAATTTGTCTCGGATAACGTTGTGATTATGCGCAACGTATTGGAAGGAGAAAAGCGTCGCCGTACGATTGAAATCCTCAAATTGCGCGGCACCACCCACATGAAGGGGGAATACCCCTTCACTATGACCCACGAAGGCATCAATATTTTCCCGCTAGGGGCCATGCAGCTGACACAGCGCTCCTCCAACGTGCGGGTCTCTTCCGGAGTTCCCAAGCTGGACGAGATGTGTGGTGGAGGATTCTTTCGGGATTCGATTATTTTGTCGACGGGAGCCACCGGTACGGGGAAAACATCTCTGGTCTCGAAATTTCTGGAAGAGGGCTGCAGGCAAGGGGAGCGGGCCATACTGTTTGCCTACGAAGAGTCCCGCGCTCAGCTGTCCCGCAATGCATCTTCCTGGGGCATTGACCTAGAAAGCATGGAGAAAGAGGGGCTGCTCAAGATTATTTGTGCTTACCCCGAATCTGCAGGCTTAGAAGATCACCTGCAAATCATCAAATCTCAGATTAAAGACTTCAAACCCAGACGACTGGCGATCGACTCTTTGTCCGCCCTTGCCAGGGGAGTCAGTTCCAATGCCTTCCGGCAATTTGTGATTGGGGTAACGGGGTTCGCTAAGCAGGAGGAAATCACTGGCTTCTTTACCAATACCACCGACCAGTTTATGGGCTCCCATTCCATTACTGAATCCCATATTTCCACCATTACCGACACGATCATTCTGCTCCAATACGTTGAAATTCGCGGTGAAATGTCTCGGGCCATCAACGTCTTTAAGATGAGGGGCTCCTGGCACGACAAAGGCATTCGTGAGTACATCATCAGCGGTCGCGGTGCTGAGATTCAGGATTCCTTCCGTGGCTTCGAAGGCCTGATTAGCGGTTCCCCCACTCGAATTGAGTTCAACGAAACCAGCGACCTTTCGAGAATTGTGCGGGGAGTTCAACCCACTGACGAGGATTAAGTTCCCGGGTTTTGAGTTCCCGAAGATTGAATTCTTCAGTCATGTCTTTTATATCCAGTCCCTCTTGAGCTGGATAGTGCCTGCTGGTGCTTTGGGACGTTGGCTAGAACTTAACGGAACTGGGTTTGTCAAAGGCTGCAATCACCCGATCGCAGCCCGAATCTGGTCTGGCCCAGTCATACTGACATTCTTCGGGGTTCCCCCAGCACAACCCCAAAGACAGCTCTTCTCGAGCCGCATCCAGTGTCACCCATTCCGCACGCTTGATTAAGGCCTCAAGTTCTGTGCGAAGAATAGGCTCGTTGGTGGAACCAGACAGCCAAAACTTCATGCCTGCGGTCATATCTTTCCAGAACTGGATTGCTGCAGCTTTGGCCTCTTGCAGTATGCGTTTGTCGCCATCAATAGAAACCAAATGATCGTGCACTTCAGGTAACTTCAACTCGCGATCGCGAAACCTACAGGTTCTCCACACAATCCCTGAGACAGCATGTTTAATCTGGTACTCGTGTATTTGGCTTCTGAACTCCCGGTAGGCAAACACTTTGCTGAGCTTGCCAGGGTCTAGAGCCATCGCGATCGCCGGACTCTGGAGGCGTTCAGCTGGGGAAATCAAGACCCTTTCACCTCGCCAGTTAGCCTGTAGCTCGCGATCTAATATGTCTATTAGTTCAGCCGTGGTGTAAGCCATAGAGAACGCATGACAATTCAGTATTAATCATCACCATAGTCCTAGCGGCTCACCAATCTCGGATAGTGCTTGAGGCGTATGCAGCTCTGAGTTGGATGCATCTACCCACACCACTTAGCTTCAGCTTTAATCCAGATACCCCATTAAGGCGTCGTCTCCCTCTGGCTGGTTTGAGGCTATGGGACGATTTCCAATGAAGGTTTTGGACTCAGGTATCACCAACCCTTTTCGAACTCCGACAGTGGGCTTGAGTGACTCGGGCACCTGTTTTGATTCTGGGGATGAATTCGTGTTTTCTTCCGACATAACTGCAGTGCTGATTGGGCGTCTGAGCCCATCATATCAGCGATGAGCCCTCCTCCTGTCACTAGAAAGGACTGGCCTTTAACAGGGCAGCGCATTGCAGGAAACTGTGCAATCAAGTGGGTTGAGGATAGGATTGGCCTGAGCGACAAAGACGAATACTTAATTTAGCCTTTTCACTCTAATTGCGACAGGTTTACCAACTCATTCAGAAGCACACTGTATGCTCTCGAGAATGTAATCATTACCAATAGGGACTTCTATCAGTTTCTTTAATGTAGCGATTTATTTTCAATATTCCTGACTTTAAGGTCCCACCACCGCCACAGTATGTAAATTAGGTCTTCGTGCTACAAGCTACCCTTCGACAATTAAAAGTTTTTGAGTCGGTCGCTCGTCATCGCAGCTTTACACGGGCTGCGGAAGAGCTTTATCTAACCCAGCCGACTGTTTCTATGCAGATGAAGCAGCTGGCTAAATCCGTCGGCGCCCCGTTGTTTGAGCTAATTGGCAAAAAGCTTTATCTAACGGAAGCTGGCAACGAACTTTACAGCACCTGCAAACAAATTTTTGACTTGCTAAATCGCTTTGAAATGAAGGTGGCCGATCTACAGGGGATGAAGCAAGGACAGTTAAAGCTGGCAGTTATTACAACGGCCAAATACGTTGCGCCACGGCTGCTGGGGGCCTTTTGCCAGCGCTATCCAGGCATCGATGTGTCGCTAGAAGTCACGAACCATGAAGGTTTGTTGGAACGCTTGCTAGAAAATTCTGACGATCTCTACATTCTCAGTCGCCCTCCACATCATCTCGATATTGAATGCCAGGCGTTCCTAGATAATCCGCTGGTGGTGATGGCTCCGGCATCGCACCCGCTAGTAGGCAATGGGTCTATATCGCTGGAAGCGTTATCGGAAGAGCCATTTATCATGCGCGAACCGGGTTCAGCCACCCGCGAGGCTGTAGAAAAATTGTTTGAGGAGTATGGGGTTAAGGTCAAAGTCCGCATGTCTCTAGGCAGTAACGAGGCCATCAAACAGGCGATCGCAGGGGGGTTGGGTCTCTCGGTGCTTTCGAGACACACCATGGCATTGATGGGCGCCACGACAGCAATTACAGAATTACCTGTGGAGCATTTCCCAATTCATCTCCAGTGGAATGTTGTTTATCCGGCAGGCCGCCAACTTTCAACCATTTCAGATACGTTTCTGTCGTTTCTTCTGAATGAGGGCAGAGAACTGGCGCTGAAGTTCTCACACCCTCCAAATGCCACCACTGGCTCCTCCCATCCTGGGGATTAGGTCGTTGCAGATATCCACTGTTAACCCCGGCTAACATCAGAGGACTTAGGGGAATCGGATAGACTGGGTGAGACTCATCGAAACCTTGGCTGAACGAGAGTTGGATGACTGCTGACCCGCAATACAAGTACGACGTCTTTTTACGCTACAACCGCGCTCAATCTAGGTGGGTTCGGCAACTGGCCGAGCGGCTCGATCGCGAAGGAATCAAAGTTTGGTTCGATCGCTGGATGCTGGATAGTAGCGACAACCGCAAGGTAGAACTGCGGCGGGCGATCGATGAATGTCGATATATTGCATTAGTTTTCTCTGAGGACTTTGTGGGGGATCCTTGGCCCCACGACGAGCTTTACTGCGGATTTCCCCACGCCCCCTCCAACCAAAATCAACGGCTGATCCCGTTGCTGTACGAACCTTGCGAACTACCTCGCCCAGTACGCGATCTGACACTCATTGACTTCTCGGGGTCAGACGAAGATACGGTTCTGTTTGAATTTCAGGCTCAGAAACTGATTGCGCAACTGAAGCCAGGTTTTAAGGCTCCCACCGACTTGCAGCGGTTTCGCCTGCAGAGTCAAGTTTCTCAACAATTAGCCACCTTCGATCCCCATGATGAAGTTGGAGGGTTTAGGGCCTTTGTCCGAGGAATTCAACAACTGATTGCCCAAGTCTTGGGCTCTCAGGAGATGTCTACTGACGAGCAAACCCGTCAGGTGGCATTTCTGCAATGGATTCAGCGGTTGTTTCAGTGGAATACCGCCGACATACAGTTTGAGAAAGGGGAAGAGTTATTTGCCCAGCGAAAGTTCGAGCGGGCATTAGTTGCATACGAGCGGGCCCTCAACATTGATTCAAACTTTGCGTCTGCGTGGAGCCGCCGAGGGGACGCGCTGGTAGAGTTGCGGCGTTATCGGGATGCAATTGATAGCTACAACGGCTCTTTGTCTATTAACCCTTACGACGAAACCGTACGGATGAATCTGGCCCTAATTTTAGGGCGCATTCGCCGCTACAAAGCCGCTGTTGTCAATTACGACAAAGTTCTAGAAACCGATCCCGAGCAAAGTACTGCCTGGCACAATCGGGGGGTTCGCCTCCAACAATTGGAGCGCAACAACCTGGCCCTGAAGAGTTTTGAAACAGCCCTGGAGCATAATCCCGCTCGTCTGGATACCTGGATGGCCCGCGGCTATTTGCTGCGATCGATGGAACGTAACCGCGAAGCGTTAGGGTGCTTTACCAAGGCATTAGAAATCCAGCCTAAGAACGAGCAGCTGTGGATAGCCCAAGGCAATGCCTTAATGTCCATCGGTCGTTCGCGCAAAGCCTTTATTGCCTTCAACACCGCTCTCAAGTTAAATCCCTGTTCATCTGAGGCTTGGCACAATCGCGGGCTGCTGCTGCTACGTCTTAAGCGCTATCGAGACGCCGTTAAAAGTTTTGACAGCGCTTTCAAGCTCAAGCCGGATAGCTATCGCACTTGGTACGCTCGGGGCTGGGCATTCCAAAAACTAGGGCTTTCGGAGGAAGCCCTAGTGCATTACGAAGAATGTCTCCGCATTGACGAAGATGCATTTCCTGCCCGCTATGCCCAGGCTTCAACCCTAATGGAATTGGGTAAATACAAGGCAGCGGAAAAGCGGCTCGATCGTCTGCTGGAGGTTCGCCCCGAAGATGAAACTCTTCTCTATCAAAAGGCCATGTCGCTGCGTCGCCTCGAGCGCTGGAAGGAAGCCATTGCTACAGCAAAGCAAATGCTGGCATCCGACGAACGAAACCCCATGGGGTGGTTCGCTTTGGGAGCAATCTACAGCGATGCTGGGGACCTTGAGGCGGCCCTGAACAGCTATGGGAAGGTTTTGGAGTACAGTCCGGAAGATGCCACAGCTTTGAACAATCGTGCCTGGGTTTTGTGCCGGCTGGAGCGATATGAAGAAGCCGAGGCTTTGGCCGTACAGGCTACCGAGTTCAACAGGGAGAAGGCTGCGTTTTGGCATACCTTGGGAACGGTGCAAGCGGGATTGGACAAAATTGAGGAGGCCATTGCCTCTTACAGTCGGGTGTTGGAGCTCGATCCCAACTTTGAAGCTGCCCAATTGGCGATCGAGCAACTTCAAGCGTTGCAAGCTGCTGCCTTAGAAACAGCAGATGAAACACGCCAGCCTGCGGAACAGCCCCTTGAGGAAGGTGTTTCTGAGGAGCAGGCGGAAGAGGCTCAAGCTCCACTGCCGGATCTTTCACAACTCAAACAGCTGGAGGGCGAGCCTGTGCCGCTGGAGACGAGTAGCCCTCCTGAGCGAAATTGATGATTGCCCTAAATCTCCGCCGAAATAGCAGGAATCGTGCCTCATTTACACCATATCCTGGGTAAGGAAGAATTCAAGCGAGCACGATCCAAGTAAATCTCCCCGACCGCCATTCTGTGAACAGGCGTCGGCTTGAATGGTTTGGGAGATGCCTAGCGGTATCGCGCCACCCTTGAAATCTCCTGCTTGGTCTCCAAATAGCGAGAAAGTGGCAAAATTCTCAATTCGTTGGAATTCTCCGTCATTGAAATCGAACGTGACAGTCTCGGTTGTTGCGTCGCTAGTGAATATGCAGTCCTATTATGAAAACGAAAGGTACAGCAGCTCAACGAGCTGGAATCGCCTCTTGTTCTTGGTTCTGGCAGGATATTATTACTTCTCCCACATTTCTTAGAGGCACGACCCTGCTTCTTATTACACGAATCGTATCTACCGATTCGAAACCGGATTTTGCTTTGACTATATGGGATAAAATTACTTCTAGTTAATTTCTGAGATAATTCTGTTCAGCACTTGAGATTCTTTTTGGTCAATCATTTACCAAAGCATGATAAGTTTCTTTAGTATTCTTCTTCCAGTTGGAATTGTTGCAGGTATTCTTCTGGTTTGTCTAGGATATTACTTTCTGAAGCTCTTTCCTCAGACAAGTCAGGTAAGTGAAAACCAAAATTCAAATCAGGTTATCTTTTGGATTTACTCCATCCTAAACATTGTTGCAGCATTTACCTGGTTTTCAGTACTCATAGAGATTCTACCGCTTCCGATTAGAATCCCTTTGTTTGATTATGGAGCAATTATTACAGGGTTACTTTTATTAGTTCTAATTCCTCTAGGTTTATTGTCAATCCACCTGATTGGCCGTAGATCGATTGGAGGAATCGCCTTAGTCTTTCGAAGGTACGTACTTTTCTCAACAATCTTTCTAGTTATATCTCTTATTCCAGGCATTCTGGCAATTATTTTCTACTTACTACTAGCAATGTCAAACAGATGATAATTTTAGTAGATTTTGCTCGGGTGGGGAGCAAATGGTGGTGTTTCGTAGGGGTGCATGAGGAGAATACATCTATTACGGGATAACCACCTGAAGTAGTTGAAGCAGGATAGATTCCGGCCCATGCTCCCTCATGAGAAATGAACGTGTGGTTTCCCTCACGGGGATATTGAAATAAACAGTTACATCGAGTCTAAATCTCAGCCTGGTTCAAACAAGTTCGAGCTATGGTAACACTGTTGGTGATGGAATATCTGAGGTTCGAACTGATGACCCATGACTATAAAATTTGGACGAGAAATTTGTGGCGACCTAGCGATAGCTGAACAGCGTGAATGGTTGGTGACGAATGGGATTGGTGGCTATGCCTGTGGTTCAATCTCGGGCATGTTGACCCGCCACTACCATGGGCTTTTAATTGCAGCGCTAAAGCCCCCCCTGGGGAGAACGTTACTCCTGGCAAAGCTCGATGAGCAGGTTCACTATGCGGGTAAGCTCTATTCCCTGTACTGCGATCGATGGGCAGATGGAACGGTTAGTCCTCAGGGATATCAGTTGATAGAACGGTTTTGCCTGGTTGGCACCATCCCGGTCTGGCTTTTTGGGTGTGGCGATGCGCTCATCGAAAAGCGTATTTGGATGGAGCAGGGTGCCAACACCACCTATATCCGTTACACATTGACGCGAGCCAGTCAGCCAATTTCTCTATCCATCAATGCTTTGGTGAATTATCGTAACCATCACGGCAACACCCATGGCAATGACTGGCAAATGCAAGTGAATGCTAAACACCAGGGAGTGGAGATTCAAGCATTCGACGGCGCAGTACCGTTTTATCTGCTGGCCACAAATGCCAAAGTTGTCCCAGCCCATAGCTGGTGCCAAGGCTATACCCTAGCGATGGAGCAGTATCGGGGAATTTATCCCCACGACGATCATCTCCATGCCGCCACTTTTGAGGTTGAATTGGACGTTGGTCAATCGTTTACGCTTGTTGCCAGCACTTCTCCAAACCCTAACCTTGATGGGAAGGCGGCCCTCGAACAACAGCAAACTGACGAGCAAAGGCTAATTGAGCGGTGGTGCTCGTCTCTAGAAGGCTCTATTCAGCAGCAGTCCCCTTCTTGGCTCAAACAATTGGTTTTAGCCGCCAATCAGTTCGTTGTGGATCGGAGAGTGGAAGATGCTCCAGGCAAGACAGTAATAGCTGGTTACCCGTGGTTTGGAGACTGGGGGCGAGACACCATGATTGCGCTGCCGGGGCTGGTAATCTCCACCGGACGTTCTGAAATTGCTCCACCAATCCTTCGCACTTTTGCTCAATATCTGGATCGAGGGATGCTTCCCAATCTCTTTCCAGAGGGGGGTGAACAACCCGAATACAATACTGTTGATGCAATTCTCTGGTACTTCGAGGCCATTCGTGCTTACTACGAAGCGACTCACGATTTGGAACTATTAGCCGAACTCTTTCCTGCCTTAGCAGAGGTAATTGCGTGGCACCAGAGAGGCACTCGCTACCGTATTCACCTCGATCGCGATGGGTTAATCTACGCTGGAGAACCGGGGGTGCAACTGACCTGGATGGACGCCAAGATTGGCGACTGGGTGGTTACCCCTCGCATCGGCAAGCCCATTGAAATCAATGCACTCTGGTACAACGCTCTGTTGAGCATGGTGCAATTTGCCAACCTCCTCAACCAACCTGCTGACTCCTACCAGCAACTCGCTCGTCAAGTATTGCAGGGATTTCGGCGATTTTGGAATGCCGATCGCGGCTACTGCTACGACGTGATTGATGGCCCAGAGGGGCATGATGGTTCCCTTCGACCCAACCAGGTTTTTGCAGTCTCGCTGCCTGCGATCGCACTCTCCGGCCCCGAATTGCTATCCCCCGAGCAGCAGAAAGCTGTTGTAACGAAGGTCGCTCAGAAATTGCTGACGTCCTATGGGTTGCGATCGCTCTCGGAGGACCATACTGACTACAGGGGTTACTATGGCGGCGATCCGGTACAGAGAGATGGTGCTTACCATCAAGGAACAGCTTGGGGTTGGCTCATCGGACATTTCGTGCAAGCCCATCTCAAAGCCTATCAGAATCCTGCCTCAGCCCTGAGCTTTCTTGAGCCCATGGCCGATCAACTGAGGGCAGGCTGTGCCGGTACCCTTGGTGAAATTTTCGATGGCAATCCTCCGCATCATCCTCGAGGTGCCTTTGCGCAGGCTTGGACCGTTGCCGAAGTGTTACGCACTTATCAATTGGCTTTCAAACGTAAAGCGTCCTGCGAATGAGATCCTCATTCACCCTTGTTGAAGCAACAAAATATCTCCTTTCTTTGTCTGGCAGCCATGAAGAGGGGAAGGGAAGGGCGAGGCTGACATTCAGGATGGGTGTACGAGAGTCTTGCAGCACACCGAGCAAGGGCTGCAAGTTGAATTTGCCCTGCGAGCGTAACAGCGAGGCAGGGGTTGACCGCTCGCAGTTGAGATAATGACCCACCCCTCCTTCGTCGCTAAAGGGCTCTCCCCACTGCGGGTAGCAGGTATGGCCGATCGATTCGAGATTCAGTGCAATCGTATTCAGAGTTTCGGGGGATGGATCGCTAATGAGCTACCCCGCCGCAAGCGGCAGGGTAGTTGATTCAACTTGGATCGTTCAGATAGAAACGAGTTCTGAATCTTTTCCAAAAATGAAATTTGTTTGGAGCGATGTAAGCCTAAGTATAAAATCAGCTTTGGAGGTTTGAAGTCGTAAATTTTGACAGTATCACACTGCGGCACTCCTTGAGAGGCGACGACAACTTTCTCGGCCAGTATCCTCAACTCGTATATGTGCTGCATCTTCCCTTTACTCTTAGAAGAGGATATTAAAAAATGCCGACTTTACGTTCATAAACCGCTTGAAAAATAGGCTTATTCGTATTAATAGATACTTTCTGCCACGATCCTAGGTTGGTGAAAATTGTTGAAATTATGAGTATTAGAGAGAAGGGTTGGGCTAACTTGCTGGTTAGTTTTGCTTCTCAAAAGGAATGATGCAAGAAGTCTAATTCGATCGCTTCCATCGCAATTAATTTACAGGAACGCCGGAAAAAGTAATGTAATACCGATTTCAGACGTTTATGTCATTGTCCATCCTGGCTTTTCGAACAGCATTTTGAATGTGACAGCAGTCCGAAAGGAATCATAGAAAACTTGAACTACATGGGAGTAACGGCGCCATGAGAACCCCCACCTTTGCAACCGTTGATGGCAACGAGGCCGTGGCGCGCGTCGCCTACCGTCTGAATGAAGTCATTGCCATCTACCCCATCACCCCATCCTCCCCCATGGCGGAATGGGCCGATGCCTGGTCCGCGGCGCAACGCACCAACCTTTGGGGAATCGTTCCCCAGATTGTTCAACTCCAGAGCGAGGCAGGTGTCTCGGGCGCGTTGCACGGGTCGCTGCAAGCGGGAGCAGTGACCACCACTTTTACAGCTTCCCAAGGGCTGCTGTTGATGATCCCCAATCTATACAAAATTGCTGGGGAACTGACGCCGATGGCCATCCATATCGCGGCCCGCTCGGTGGCCGCCCAAGCCCTGTCTATCTTTGGGGATCACAGCGATGTAATGGCCACGCGTACGACAGGTTGCGCCCTCCTCTGTTCAGCCTCGGTACAAGAAGCCCAAGATTTCGCCGCGATCGCCACCCGTGCGACCTTCGAATCCCGCATTCCTTTCCTGCACTTCTTTGACGGATTTCGCACCTCCCACGAAGTACAAAAAGTGGAACTGCTTGGCGATGATGACCTTCGATCGCTGATGGACCTGGCACCTATCCTGGCCCACCGCCAGCGAGCCCTCACCCCCGATCGCCCCGTCGTTCGCGGCACTGCTCAAAACCCGGACGTGTTCTTCCAAGCCCGGGAAACGGTGAATCCCTTTTATTCCGCTTGTCCAGGCATCGTGCAGCGGGCTATGGACGATTTTGCTAGCTTGACCGGTCGCGCTTACCACCTGTTTGACTACCACGGTCATCCCCAAGCCGAACGCGTCGCTATCCTGATGGGATCGGGCTGCGAGACGATGCACGAAACTGTGAATTATTTGATCGCCCAAGGGGAGAAGGTGGGAGTCGTAAAAGTGCGCCTCTATCGCCCCTGGAATGCAGAGGCTTTTGTGGCCGCCTTGCCAGATTCGGTAACCGCGATCGCCGTTCTGGATCGCACAAAGGAACCGGGGAGTCTGGGGGAACCGCTCTATCAAGATGTTGTCCAGACCCTGGTGGAAACCGGCCGCAAACAAGTTCGCGCGATAGGGGGTCGTTACGGACTGTCGTCCAAGGAATTTACCCCCGCTATGGCGAAGGCGGTATTTGACAATCTGGCAGCAGACACGCCCAAAAATCACTTCACCGTCGGCATTACGGACGACGTCACCCATACCTCCCTCACCGTCGAGCCCGATTTCACCATTGAACCGGAGACAGAAGTGCGAGCTGTTTTTTACGGGTTGGGGTCTGACGGCACGGTGGGGGCCAACAAAAACTCCATCAAAATCATCGGTGAGGAAACAGACAACTACGCTCAGGGCTATTTTGTCTACGATTCGAAGAAATCTGGGTCGGTGACCGTCTCCCACCTGCGCTTTGGACCGGACCCCATTCGCTCCACCTACTTAGTACAGCAGGCTAACTTCGTAGCCTGCCACCAGTGGGAATTTGTCGACAAGTACGAGATTCTGGCAGCAGCCAAGCCGGGTGGGACCTTCCTGTTGAACAGCCCCTTCAGCCCAGAGGAAACTTGGCGGCGTCTTCCGGCTCAACTGCGGGAGATCGTGTTGGACAAACAGCTGCGGTTCTATGTCATCGACGGATCCGGGGTGGCCCGCGAGGCGGGCATGAAGGGACGCATCAATACTGTCATGCAGACCTGCTTCTTCAGTTTGGCTGGTGTTCTGCCCAAAGAGGAGGCGATTTCCCAAATCCAAAACTCCATCCGCAAGACCTACGGCAAAAAAGGGGAAGCAGTCGTGAAGATGAACCTTGCCGCCGTGGATCGCACCCTCGATCGGCTCTACGAAGTCCCCGTGCAGGAACTGGCTGCAGTTGAGGTTGCAGCGCCCAGGATTTCGGCCACCGCTGACCTCAATCCCGTGCCTGAAAGTGCTCCAGCGTTTGTGCGCGACGTACTGGGAGTAATGATGGCACGGCATGGAGATGACTTACCTGTCAGTGTTTTGCCAGCGGATGGTACCTACCCAACGGGTACCTCCAAATGGGAGAAACGCAACATTGCCGCCGAGATTCCGGCATGGGATCCGGATGTCTGCGTGCAATGCGGCAAGTGCGTCATGGTCTGCCCCCACGGTGTCATTCGCTCCAAGGTCTACACCTCCGATCGACTGGAGAATGCCCCTTCGGCGTTTAAGAGCACGAACGCCAGGGATAGTAGCTGGCACGATCTCAAGTTCACCCTTCAGGTGGCGGCGGAGGACTGCACCGGTTGCGGCATCTGCGTCGATATCTGTCCGGTGAAAAACAAGCTGGAACCTCGACGCAAAGCTATTAACATGGAACCGCAACTGCCTCTACGAGAGCAAGAGCGCCAGAACTGGGACTTCTTCCTGAATCTACCTAACCCCGATCGCTCTCAGCTCAACTTGCACAAGATCGGCCAGCAGCAAATGCAGGAACCGCTCTTTGAGTTCTCGGGGGCCTGTGCGGGTTGTGGCGAAACCCCCTACATCAAACTGGCTACCCAGCTGTTTGGCGATCGCATGTTGGTGGCAAATGCCACGGGTTGTTCGTCGATTTACGGCGGCAATCTGCCCACCACCCCCTGGAGCCCCAACGACGACGGACGGGGACCAGCCTGGTCCAATTCGCTGTTTGAAGATAACGCCGAATTTGGGCTGGGCTTCCGCATTGCACTCGATCGGCATATCGAGCAGGCGATCGTTCTGTTGAATGATTTAACCAGTCGAACCGGTTCCCCAATCCCTGCCGACCTTACCTCCGCTCTGCTGGACGCCCAACAAATTGACGAAGCTGAAATTGTCGAGCAGCGGGGACGGGTGGCCCGGCTGACGGGCTATCTGGCGGAATGGAGCAATCGCCCCGATTTGTCCACCGAACTGAGCGAAAAACTGCATCGACTGCAGTCCCTCGCCGACTATCTAGTGAAAAAGAGCGTGTGGATTATCGGTGGAGACGGTTGGGCCTACGATATTGGCTACGGCGGCCTCGATCACGTCCTGGCTAGCGGCAGCAATGTGAACGTCTTGGTGCTGGACACCGAGGTCTATTCCAACACGGGCGGCCAAATGTCCAAGTCCACACCCAAAGGGGCGGTGGCTAAATTTGCTGCTGGTGGAAAACCCTCCCCTAAAAAAGACCTGGGGTTGATGGCCATGACTTACGGCAATATCTACGTGGCCAGCGTTGCCATGGGGGCCAGGGACGAGCATACGCTGCGAGCGTTTCTGGAGGCAGAATCCTACGATGGCCCCTCGCTGATCGTGGCCTACTCCCACTGCATTGCCCACGGGATCGATATGCAAAAGGGCATGCAACAGCATAAGGCGGCTGTGGAATCCGGTCGCTGGTTGCTCTACCGCTACGATCCTCGCCGGACAGAACGGGGTGATAATCCGCTGATACTCGATTCCCGCTCCCCCAAACTCCCTGTTGAAGCAGCTCTTTATAGCGAAAACCGCTTCAAGATGCTGGCCCGCAGTAATCCTGCCGCCGCCAAACAGCTGCTGGATGAAGCCCAAGCGGATGTCGATGCCCGCTGGCAGATGTATCGATATCTGGCCGACCGACCGACCCCATCCACTAGCCCGGAGGCGTAGCAATGGACTTAACCACAACCTTCCTCGGATTGAATCTGCGATCGCCCCTCGTGGTCGGGGCTGCTGCCCCCCTGAGCGAAGATCTCGATACTCTCAAGCGGCTTGAAGATGCGGGGGCGGCGGCGATCGTCCTGCACTCGATCTTCGAGGAGCAAATTCGCCAGGATGCTTTAGAACTGCATCACCACCTAGAATATGGCACCCACAGCTTTGCTGAAGCCATCACTTACTTCCCGGAACCTGAGGTGTTCCCAGTCGGAGCCGAACTCTACCTGAAGCACATCCAACAAGCGAAAGCAGCCCTCCACATTCCGATTATCGCCAGTCTGAACGGTTCCTCCCTCGGAGGATGGGTGGACTACGCCAGTAGCATCGAAGAGGCGGGGGCCGATGCTCTGGAACTGAATCTTTACCGGATGCCCATCGACTTTAATTGCTCTGGAGCAGAGGTGGAAGCGCAGTACTTGGAGGTGGTGCGACGGGTTAAAGCTCGGGTCTCTTTGCCCCTGGCAGTCAAACTCAGTCCTTTTTTCAGCAGTACGGCCCATATGGCCAAACAGCTAACCGAAGCTGGAGCCGACGCCTTAGTTCTCTTCAATCGCTTCTACCAACCCGACATTGATATCGAGGCATTGGAAGTTCGCCCCAGTCTCTTACTCAGTTCTCCTCAGGAACTACGATTGCCAATGCACTGGATCGCGATTCTATACGGACGCATTACCGCCGATCTGGCCGCCACCAGCGGAATCCACAATGCCCAAGACGTAGTGCGATTGCTGATGGCTGGGGCAACTGTCACCACCGTCGTGAGTGCCCTGCTTCGCCACGGGGTTGATTATCTGGGCGTTATCGAGCGGGAGCTGAGGGATTGGCTAGTTGAGCGCGAATACGAATCTGTGACGCAATTGCGGGGTACCATGAGCCAACTCAATTGCCCCAACCCCAGCCAATTCGAGCGGGTGCAGTACGTGAAGACGTTGCAAACCTTCCATCCTTATTGGTCGCCCAAGAAAGAAACGGTTTGAAGGGATGGGGGATCGATAGACGAGCAGATCGATTACGCTTCCTCTAGAGATTTGATATTAGGACTCATTTCATGGAGGCTCAACAGCGATCTCCTACTAGAATCCTCATTATGGGGGCGGCAGGTCGAGATTTTCATAATTTTAATCAGGTCTACCGCCATAACCGAGAAGTGAAAGTAGTGGCGTTTACTGCCGCGCAAATTTCGGGCATTGCGAACCGTCGCTACCCAGCTAAACTAGCGGGTTCTCTTTATCCTGAAGGGATTTCAATCGTTGACGAAACAGAATTAGAATCTCTTTGTCGTCGAGAGCAAATCGATTGTGTGGTGTTTGCCTACAGCGATCTGACTCACGCTGAAGTGATGCACTTAGCATCGCGGGCAATGGTAGCAGGTGCAGATTTCCTACTCTTAGGTCCCGAGCGAACCATGCTGGTTGCCCAAGTACCCGTGATTGCTGTTTCTGCGGTCAGAACGGGTTGCGGCAAGTCTCAAACGACCCGATGGCTCTCTAAGCTACTGCGGCAGAAAGGTTTGCGAGTCGCGATTATCCGTCATCCCATGCCTTATGGAGATTTGGAGAAGCAAATAGCACAACGGTTTGCCAGCAAAGCAGATTTAGATGCAGCCGAATGTACCATCGAGGAACGGGAAGAATACGAACCTCATTTAGAGATCGGCAACATAGTCTATGCAGGAATCGATTATGGATTGATTGTCAAACAAGCAGAACAAGAAGCAGATATTATCCTCTGGGACGGTGGTAACAATGATTTTCCCTTCATCAAACCCGATCTACATCTTGTCTTAGTCGATCCCTTGCGTCCTGGAGATGAAATCACTCACCACCCAGGAGAAGTCGTGTTGCGGATGGCAGACATTGCAATCGTAGCTAAAGTCGATGCGGCTGCTGATGCTGATGTACAGAGAGTTAGCGATACCGTAAAGATGGTTAATCCCCAAGCAGCGATCGTTCGCGGAGCTTCGCCAATCCGATTGGACGATCCAGAAGCAGTGCGCGATCGCTGCGTGTTAGTCGTAGAAGATGGGCCCACTACCACACATGGCGGGATGCCCTATGGAGCTGGCTATGTAGCTGCTACTCGAGCTCAGGCGGCAGCAATTATCGATCCCAGGCCTTATGCCGTTCCCGAAATCGCGGATGTTTATACCCGCTATCCTCACATCGGGCCGATACTGCCAGCGGTGGGTTATTTCCCTGCCCAACTGCAAGCCCTGGAAGAAACGATTAACAATGCCGAAGCTGACGTAGTCGTAGCAGCCACGCCCAGCGATCTCAATTCCCTGATGAAACTTAACAAGCCATTAGTCCGTGCCCGCTACGAGTTCGCTGAGATTGGCAAGCCTAGTCTCTCGGCTCAGGTCGAGCAATTTCTCGCCCGCAACAATTTGGGAGAATAGATAAGATGCTCAGCAATGAATTGCTCAGTTGAGACTGATGGGGAAATAGAGGAAATAGGAGATGGGTTTGAAGTTTGTTTCCTAACCGATCGATATGTAAGCTCAACGTGGATTAGCTGATTGTGCTAGTAGTTATTGCCTTGGGAGGTAATGCCCTAGTTAGGCGAGGTCAACCTCCAGAAGTAGAAATACAGCGACAAAATATTAAGCTGGCAACCAAAGCCATCGCTGAAGTTGCTAGAGAACACCGGGTAATAGTTACTCACGGGAACGGACCCCAGGTAGGACTTCTGGCAATGCAAGCCGAAGCCTACAAGCAAGTCAAACCCTATCCCCTAGATGTTCTAGATGCAGAGACAGAAGGTGCGATCGGTTACTTAATCGAGCAAGAACTCCGCAATCAACTACCTGAACTGCCCATCGTCACTCTCCTCACCCAGGTCGAAGTAGACCCAAGCGATCCGGCTTTTGCTAGACCCTCTAAACCTATCGGTGCGGTTTACTCAGAGTTAGAGGCTAAACAGTTAGCCCTAGAAAGAGGTTGGGCGGTTGCCCCCGATGGCAATGTTTATCGTCGTGTTGTTCCCTCTCCCAAGCCCAAGCGAATCATAGAATTGCCGACCATTCGGTTATTAGTGGAAGTGGGAGCATTAGTCATCTGTGCTGGTGGGGGGGGCATACCTGTTGTCGTTACTCCAGCGGGAAGTATTTGTGGGATTGAAGCCGTTATTGATAAAGATTTTGCAACCACATTACTGGCAACAGAGCTACAAGCCGATGCTTTATTACTATTGACGGATGTAGATGCTGTTTACCATAACTGGGGTACTCCTGAAGCACATCCTATCCCCGCGACCACTCCTCAGATGTTAAGCCTCTGTCATTTTGCTTCGGGTTCAATGCAACCTAAGGTAGATGCAGCTTGTCACTTTGTTGAGGCTACTGGAGGTATGGCGGGGATTGGGAATTTACAAGATGCAGCAGCTATTTTATCTGGCGATCGGGGGACAACTGTAAGAGCATAATAGAATGTGTCAACTTAGTTTAAATACTGGTTCAATTCCAACAAAGAGCATCATCTTCTCAATATCTCTGGAGCTCAGAGGAAAGGTGTAATTCAGCCAGACGCAGTAGAAGACGATCTCGCTGGGGAAACGAGATTCTTTATAACTGATACTCATCCTCTAAGC
>JBFRWN010000045.1:0-13495 GCA_051439605.1 Synechococcus sp. | reverse complement strand
GACAGTTATCTATAGTGGATAAACTCGGATATAGAGGCGGGTACAACGAGAAAAATTTCGCTAATCTACCGGTAGTTGGTCGTTTGAGTCGTCGGGCTCGAAATGAGGGATGCCCAAGCCCGTCAATCCCACTTGTTTGCAGTGCGCGTCATTGAGTGGAGAAGCTCTGACGAGGATCGTGTCGGCGTTCTCGGAGCGAAAAGAGCTGTTGCTGGTGGATTGGGAGGATAACTGTCAGGAGCCGTTGGTTGATAGAGATTGAATTATAGGATTTCTGGAGCGCTCACTACTTTTGAGCAAGAGCTTGGGTAATTCGTTCCTGGTTCTTGCGGATTTTGTGGAGAGCTTGAAAGCATTGATATAAAAGGCATTTCCAGATTTAGGGCAAATCTCAGCGACGTGTAAATCCTTGCTTATTGCCCTAAATTCACCAATAAACGGACCATCACAGTTCCTGTAGGGGAAAATTTGCACAACATTGGAATGGCTGAAATCTTTTATTTATAAGGCCTATGGCGTTTTAGCAAAGACCAGAAAGTCACTCCACAAAATCCGCAAGACCCAGGAACGAATCGATCTGTACCAATATCAGAGCATCGACAAGTTGCCAATTCGCGCAATAGCAAAAGAAATGAATCGCTCTGCAAGTACAATTTCGCGAGAGTTGCGTCGAAATCGTATAGATGAGACTCACTACTTGCCTGACACAGCTCAGATGAAGATGCAAGCGCGACGTCAGCAATCTAAACAGAAATTCATGAGCCTTAGCTTATCGATGATCGAGGAAATCAAGAAACGATTAAAGGTGCAAAAATAAGCGACATGTCAAGTCTCGAAAAATCGTACCTCCCTAAGTCTTATAAAATCGTACCTCCCTAGAATCATCTAGATTCTTGGATCTGAGGGGATTTCACAACTTGGCACCAACTGAAACTTGGGACGGAATGGGAGGCTGCTATCAGCAGGTGTGGGAGTATTACTACTTTCAGGCTCGACCTTTCCGTGTAGCCCCCTTAACGGATACCGGCTGAAACCATTCCTTAGCCTATGTTCTAGAGATTTTGAGGAGCTAGAGAAGGGGCACGCTTTTTCAAGACTTTAAGGGGTACGATTATTCAAGATCCAACAGTGTACTTATCGAACCAAAGAATTGGTAGAGTTACCTGAGATTTTCTGGCAGTGTCGCAAAAAATTGGCTAATTTTGGGTATGAAAAACAGGAGAAAGCTGGCCAACGTATGGTGGCTTTTGGATGTGTACGCTTTCCAGAATCGATCTACGCAGCTAAGCTGGCTTGCGCTTGAATCTTTCGAAGCCCAAAAGCCAACCATGCAGATGTGGCTGCCCCCTCATCAATTCCGTTGGACTTTTGCCGACTCTTTCCGGACAAACGCTGCACATGAATGTCCAGTTTCTCAGTAAAAAACAAAAAACCCTGATAGGACGCAGAGATCTATCCAAATTTTCCTACCACTTATAAGCTTCAGGTTTGCTCGGGGAAGCAAAGAATTTGATCCTATTAATTGCTATTCCTTAAGAAGTAGATTCGATGTCATTATTTCTAGAATTCTTAAAGGGTAACGAGTTTTCAATCCACAATGAACGCTGGGGATACGGAATAGTTATACCGACCTCATCAAATGCCTTTTTTATTCGCAATCGATATTCGCGACCTACATCCCACTGCCGCATCGGTCGCGTGGTAATCAACAGGCGGATGGTGATGCTATTATCCCCAAAACCATCCACCCCCAATACAAGCGGGGGTTCAAGAATTAATTCTTCCCAAGCCGCATCTTCCTTTAAGTTTTGAGCTACTTCATTGATGACAGAAATTGCCTTATCTAGATCGGTACCATAGGCTACATCAATCCCTAAGTTGAGTCGAGACCATTGGTTGGTCAAGTTACACGCGGTATCGATTGTATGGTTAGCAATAGTAATCAGCTCGCCATCTAAACTGCGAACCTTTGTTATACGTAAACCAATATATTCTACATATCCTGTGAAGTCGTTAATTGTCACAATATCGCCAATCGCGTATTGGTCCTCCCATAAAATAAAACATCCGTTGAGCAGGTCTTTTATTATACTTTGCGCGGCAAAGCCGATCACACCAACTGCCGTAACTAATGTAATGGTTGGCAAGCGCAATAGTTCAAATAGGACCATAACTGAAATTGCCAAAATAGCAACTGTTTGCGTCAAAGTTTTGTAAGCAGTGGATAAACTTGGTGCACGTTTGATGTGACGTCGGGAAGCTACGCCTGAATAAATATTTCTATCAACCCATGACCAAATCATGGAATTGATAAAAAAATCAATTGCTCTTTTGACTAGTATCACGAATAAGATAAAGAGCAATAGACGAACTGGCAAATTCAGCAACCACAAACCTAGGTCGCGACTGTATGGAAAAAGCATCATAAACCAAACTATTCCACCCAGCCAGATCGCTACTTGTATTGTTCGCAATATATAGCGGCTAACTGCGTTCAATCTTTGTTTTGTGGAGAAGTCCGAGCGCGATTCAGCTATATGTGAATTCAATAGAAGATCTAGGGTTTCATCTTGTAGCTCACTCATATCCGAACTATGACTGAATGATTTCGGCCATTTTGGCAGTGGATGAGATTGCAAAGATTGTTTCATCCTTTTGAGCAAAACTCGTTGGACACGCATCAGAATTAAACTGCTTGCCAACGTCACTAGTGCGATCGCCAAACCCTTCAGAGCCTGCGCTTGCAGGTAGTTGAGTTTGCGTTCCGCACGTGCGCGGATCAATGCCTTACGAACGACCTTTACCCGCTCCTCTGCCAGTTCGTCAATCTCTTGTCCTAATAGGAGGGCATCCTCTTCCGTTACCAAGCCCACCCTTTGCTCGACAAAAGTCTTCGAGTCGGAAACAAAAATTACTAGTTCTTCGCCAACCAATTCCGCTGTCACTTCCAGCTGGAAGGGTAGATACTCTAAAGCTACGACTTGCCGCAGATTGTTCTCGAAATACTCTACCCGTTGAACAACTGGGCGAAGACTGGCTTCGGTTTCACTAGCTTGTGCACCCGGTAGTGGAGCTTCTACCGCGAGTGGAAACAGGCTGTAACCATCGAAAGTGACGTAGGAGTATTCGAGATTGCCGCGTCTAAATACAGTTGTTGCAGGCCGCAGTTGGAGAATGCCTCCGCTCAATTCGAACAGCCGATCGACGAAGCGAGATGGGGCGGTTTGCCCAACTGCTGAAGGAACCCAGAGAAAATTCAGGAAAAGGGTCAGCAAGCAGGCGATTGGCAAGCTCGATCGAAAGAATTTTCTGGCGGTGTTCAGCCAATACTGAAATATGCTTATTTCTCCGGCCATCTTTTTTTTCACGATACAAGTAATTAAAAAGTGATGTAAAAAACAACTCCAGGAAAGTTTTATACAATTTGCGATCAATTTCCCTCACTACTTAGCTTCCATAGTATTTGTGAGATCCACGGTGAAATGTGCAATAAGTAAGTACTCTGCCAAGAAAAGTGTAGTTTGAAACAATGTACAAAAAATCCCTACTCAAAGGTCTAGGTGCTGTAGTTGGCACCATAGTTTGTAGTCTTTTTTCTGCAATGGTTCTCAGTCTTCCCTGTTCTGCCGCAGAGCGTTTAAGCATTCGAGCTAGTGGCGGACAGAGAGCAATTGATGTTGGCGACCTGGCCTTTTTTGTCAGAACGGGAGAGATTCCCCGTAGCTTGAAATGGTATGCCGATCGTCTAACGGAGCGAGAGCTTGCTGGTTTACGCGACCTGTTGCAAGAAACTTTGAATGTTACTCCCAGAACGGTATCGACTTTTGTGAACGATACAGCTGGTGAGGCACTCCTTCGGCGTTTGAACGGACTTTTCTGGGGTGGTACTCCAGAATCGAACTTCAAGGCTCTACGTTCTGCATTGGTCTTAGCTGCTTACGATGATGAAGGTTTGACGCTCCTCAATGTGATTCATAAATATCCTTTGCGTGACTTACGCATTAACCTTGACTCAGTCATTCAAGCGTCTAACGACCTCGATGACATTCTGCTAAATAGCAAAAGTATTTTTGCTTACATTCGGCAGAAGGGTGCTACTGGCTTCACTTCCGACGAGGCACTTCTGGCCAATTTGCCCGATCCGAGACAACCTGGTTCGTTTGAGTGGTCGAGAACTACTGTTGAAATTACCAACCCTGTTCGAGATCCAGGCGAAGAAGTTGCGGTGGATATCTATTTCCCAAAGAATCTCGAAGAGCCCGCCCCTTTGGTCGTTATCTCCCACGGCCTGGCCTCCAATCGCAACACATTTGCCTATCTGGCCGAGCATCTGGCCTCGCAAGGTTATGCTGTTGCGGCAATTGAGCATCCCACGACCGATGCGACCCGATACCAACAATACATTGCGGGATTTGAAAAAGAACCCGAGACAGAGGTAGCCATTCGCCGTCCTCTAGATATCACAGCGTTATTAGATTATTTAGAGCAACAGGCCACAATCGATCCGGCTTGGGAAGGTAAGGTTCGAACGGATCGCATCGGGTTGGTCGGCCATTCTTTGGGAGGTTATACCGCATTGGCTGCAGGTGGAGCACAATTCGATTTTGACTATCTCAACCAAGTCTGCAGCGATTCTAAAAGAACTATTCTTCCTTTCAACTTATCGTTGTTGCTGCAATGCCAGGTGCTGGAACTACCTGCAGAAGAGTACGAGATCGCAGACGATCGCGTAGCCGCCATTTTGGCGATCAACCCCATTGGAAGTGCTCTTTTCGGACCTGATGGGTTCAGTCAAATTCAAATCCCCACCATGATAATAGTGGGCTCTAACGATTTTTTTGCTCCTGCAATGGGAGAGCAGGTCAACCCTTTTACTTGGTTGACGAATGAGCATCGTTACTTGGTATTGGTGGAAAATGGTACTCATTTTTCTTTTTTGCCGGGGGACAGAGGAGAAGACGTTTTTAACCTCCCTCAATAGTTTCTAGGCCCCGAACCAGAGCTAGCCCACCCCGAACTGAATGGTTTGGCTACAGTCTTGATGCAGACTTACATTGTTGAATCGGATGAATACGAAACTCTACTGGCAGAGTTTTCCATCCCTACGCCAAATGGAGGCGAATTTAACTTTGCTTTGACGCGATCGCTGACGGAAGCCGAGGTGGAAGAAGCGATCCTATCTGGGCAATAAAACGAACATCAATTCTTTGTCTAACAAAAACTTTTTGGGTTTGAATGAGTAGCACATCAGATGCTTTCACGGGAGTGACCCATGACTATTGATACTGGATTCTACATCCAGTCCACAATTTCCATGTTGGTGATTACCTCTGCATTCGATCCGGTGAAGATCCTGTTCTTCAATCAGGCTATCTCCGATCCACCCCGCAATCGTAATGCCTCGGCAGTGCGGGTCGCACTAAATGTCGCCTTCATTCTCGGAGGTGCTGCATTGGTCGGTCGAGAGTTCCTCGATATCCTGGGGATCGATCTCGATGCCTTCAGAACAGTGGGTGGATTAGTCATCGCCCTGATGGGATTTGAGATGCTCTATGGCGGAGGTGCCAGTAAGGCTCAAGGGGAGACTGTGCGCAAGAGAGGTCCTGAGGAGGATGACACGCTACTGATTCCGCTAACGATCCCGCTGATTGCAGGTCCTGGTGCACTCACGACAACGATTACTATTGCCGCCCAAGGAGAATCTTTCGAAGGTGTTGTTGTAGCGCTCGTTGGTGTCGGTGCCGTGGCATTAGCTTCCTTCTTATCCTACACGTGGCTCGGCGAACTTTTTGGCAAGGCTAAGCCAACCACTGTGTCTCTCTTGGCCCGCATTGGCGGTTTGTTACTGGCAACGATCGGCGTTCAGATGATGCTCGGTGGATTGAAAAATTACTTTGCCTGAAGTTTACTCTATTCCTTTATTGATGTGAGTTTTACATTGACATTAAAAATAGCAGGAGTCGTTATAGATTGCTATGAAGGATTAAAATTGTTAAGCTGCTTTCTCTATATCAGCTAACACTAAGTCTAGCCATTCCTCCTCCCATTTATTACTTGCCATTAGAACCCTGATTTGCAAAACATTATGAGCTCTTTCTCGCGTCCATTGCATCTTATGCTTCCTCTTATGACGCTCATTGGTGAGGCAATCAATGTGGGATCCTGCCACTTGACTGGTGAAGATTTTATTCGCTTTTTCCGCTCGCTGTAATTTACCAGATAGTCCCGATTGTTCTCCAGATAATCCTTTAAGCCCTTCAGCTTTGAGCGTTTCTTTGTGGCTGTGATGTTGGCTCTGATTAAAGCGATCTTCCTGATGGCCTCTTCCGCATCACCATGCCATAGCGACCATTTCGCGCGCTCCAGAGATTCCTCATACCAAATCCTTTCTGAGCACCCCCTAAACAATTATTCGAACTCAGATTTTCTGCAACCCGTAGCAACAGTAGCCAAATGGTCGGATATTTTGTTTCGGGGTTATGGCGATTCGGATTTGGTATCAGAACTCTCACCTAGGGCATTCTTGAGCGTCTGGAACTTCATGCCAATGTGAAACCAGTCCAAAATTGGCTCTAGAGTTTTGCAGTAAGGCTTGAGGAATAGGATTGCTGACCAACAGTTGTTAGCACCATCTGCCAAGGCAGTCACGTCAGTCTTCTCTGTCAGTCCTTGCCTGAGGGCAGCATGATACAGATAGGTCTTAATGCTTTGCAGATCGTCATCCAACGCTAAGATGACACAGTTTTTATCGGTAATTCGACGATGGTGTTTATCGACCGACTCAATACAATCCGGTCGATAGATGACACCCGAGAGAGCTTCGAAACTACGCTTGCCTTTGTCTTTGGTGGGAATATGCCCTCCATCCACGTGGACAATCAATTTCGCTGCAGGGGCGGGTAATTCCTGCTGACTCAGTAATTTCTGATTCTCACGGGCTAGCTGGGCTCCCACTTGGTTGGTAATGCTTTTCACTCGCACGTGATTGTTGATGCTGCGACGGTGAGCGTTCAATTTCTCCAAGTTGCTTTCGGCTTCTCGGTAACTGTGCAGTGCCCCTTGTTCGCATTGCAGTTTAGCCAGGTCAGGGTGAATATCGGTCCCAAACACAGATGCGATCGTGGGGGTACTTTACCAGTTGCACTCAGAATTGCGACAACAATGCTTTTGAATACGTAGCTTATGATCGCTCAAAACTGCGTGAAACTGGGATTGTGTGTATCCATTCTTGCTGTTCTTCTGTCCACATTTAGGGCAAGCATCGGGACCGAGATCGATGAGGGCAGCCTTGTCGGCTAATAGTGAGTTTTGTACTTTAGCAAGCAGGGAAATCTGCTCTTCATGCCGAAGTCCAAGCTCGAGGATAGACTGGGGTTTCTAAATGTCATAGATCTTGAGCGTGTCTCGTTTCACAACCTTCTGACTGGCAACTGAGACTTTCTCCACGACGACACGAAATTCGTAGTCCATGATTTAGCGTACGCCTATCAATCTATCGGAAGATAAGGTATCAAAAAAGCACCTCTTCACAATCAGATATTACGCTTCCGCTCATCTTCAGACATTTTCAACTGAGTGCGATCACTACTCGATCCTCACCGAATGCCGTGAGCGAGAGGGAGGAATAGCGAGGGGTAAAGTTTGAGGGCTGGTAACCGTTGACGGGAATTGACTGGTAGCAAGACATAATGAAGGTGGTCGCATAACTGCCTTTAACTTATCTGTGAACGGCTTTGCCTTGCTACCTTCAATCGGGAGCTGAGCCATGACGGCAATATTAAACTTAGAACCCATTACTCAATTGACTCGGGAGCAGTTCTATCGCCTTTGTCTGGCCAACCCCGATTTGCCTTTGGAGCGTTCCCCCAATGGAGAGCTGATTATTATGTCGCCGGTTGGCGGAGAGGGTGGAAGTCAAGAAGCTCAGCTAATCCTCAAAGTTGGTATCTGGAACGAGCAAACGCAAGCGGGCATCGTTTTTAGTTCTCAAACTGTTTTTAGCTTGCCTGGTGGCGGCGATCGTGCTCCCGACGTGGCTTGGGTGGAATTGAATCGCTGGCAAGCACTCAGTCAAGAAGAAAGGGAAGGATTTCCCCCCATTTGCCCCGATTTTGTCATTGAACTGCGATCACGCTCCGACCGCCTGTTTCCGCTCCAAGAAAAGATGAAAGAGTACATCGGATGTGGGGTTAGATTGGGCTGGTTGATTAATCGAAAGGATAAACAAGTAGAGATTTATCGTCCCAACCGTGCAGTAGAGGTTTTAGCTATGCCTGCCGTTCTCTCTGGAGAAGATGTCCTCCCAGGCTTTGAGTTGAAGGTAGACATCTAAGGTTGAAGTTTCATGATTGAGTAGTAAAAATTCAGAAGTAATGCTGGGTTTCGTAGATATCAAGCAAACACGCGTTTATCAGGAAGCGCTGGAAGAGGGTGAAGAACGACGAGAGATTAAACGTGCAAAGGCGATCACCCAATTAAAACGGAAGCTGTAATCCAACCCATCTTGAACGAGAGAGTTTAGATTTTTGTGTAAGCAGCTTGTTTAAAAGGTGAAGCGTTCTGGGAACAGAATAGCAAAATGTGAAAGTGCAGCCTTCCAATCTTTGATGGGTCTGGTCCATCGCTTAGAGATGTTGTTCATTGCCAGATACATCAGTTTCAATACAGAGTTCTCATCGGGAAATACAGCTTTGGTTTTGATCACTTTGCGCAACGAGCGATTGAGCGACTCAATGGCATTGGTGGTGTAAATGACTTTGCGAATCGCCCTTGGGTAATCAAAGATGGGGATGATGTTCTCCCAATGGCGAATCCAGATTTGGCTAATGGTGGGATATTGTTCGTCCCACTTGGCGGCAAAAGCGTCGAGGGCTGCTTCGGCCTCTTCTAAGGTGGCCGCTTGGTAGATGGGCTTGAGGTCAGCAGCAACGGCTTTGCTATCTTTCCAGGGCACGTAGCGTAGACAATTACGGATCAGATGGACAATACACAGCTGGACCTGGGTTTGTGGGTATACGGCTTCGATCGCCTGCGGGAATCCCTTCAAGCCATCGCAGCAAGCAATCAGAATGTCTTTCAAACCTCGGTTTTTCAAGTCCGTGAGCACCCGCAACCAGAACTTGGCCCCCTCGGCTTCCGCTTCCCCAATCCACAGACCCAACAGGTCTTTGTTGCCCTCACAGTTAATGCCTAAAACGACGTAGACTGCTCGCTTGCTCACTCGACCTGAGACCTTGATATTCACGTACAGAGCATCAAGATAGACGATGGGATAGAGCGGATCGAGGGGACGCATCTGCCAGGATTTCACCTCCTCGCTCACCGCATCGGTGACCTCGCTAATCAAAGCTGGTGAGACCGTCGCCCCATACAGCTCTTCTAGCTGCGCGCTGATGTCTCTGACCCCCAGTCCACGGGCGTACATCGCCAGGATTTTTTCATCCAATCCCGCTAGCCGCCTCTGGTGCTTCGGCACCAACACGGGCTCAAACTCTCCGTTGCGATCGCGAGGAATTGAGAGATTCATGTCCCCTTGCTGGGAGTGCACCGTCTTTTTCGAAAAGCCATTGCGACTATTGCGGCGCTCTGATTCGGGCTGGGTTGGCTCGTTACTCTCTTGGGATTCTCTGTCCAAATGGTGGGTGAGCTCACTCGCTAAAGCTCGCTCAATCAAGCGCTTGCTCAGTTGTTTGAGCAATCCCGATTCCCCCAGGATCTCCTCAGGGGTTCGATAGTCTGCCAGCAACTCGTCTAGCAGCTCATCCACTCGGTTGCTTTCTTTCTTCGTCCTTGCCATGGTGCGGTCTCCTTCGTAATCGGGATTCTAGACCGCTTACACAAAATTCAGATCGCTCTCTCTTGAACCAGCACAACGGTTCCTGCGGTCAAGACTACCTTCCCCGCCCCCCCCTTCTCGGTCGGGGCTGCTGCCTGACGGACGTCCTCTGCTCTGGCTTCTCGGCCCTCAAGTCGATCGCCTTCATGCCCGGCAGCTCCCGAGCCAGAGACTCCATGCGCTCTTTCCCTTCGGAACTGCTGGCAAACCCCCACACCTTCACATCCCTCCTCAAACACTCCCTTACCCACTCCACCGGCAGCTGGCCCTTGTCGTTGAGGGAGATGTAGACCGCTCTCCCCTCTCTCGTCCACCGATACCGAGGACACAGCTTCAGCGTTTCCAGCGGCGATTCCCCAATCAGAATCGCTTTCACCTCTCCATGCCCCAACGCAACGCGGTAGTAGCCGGACCTATCCCCCTCACTGCGACAGAACCCGTTCCCATCCATGTAAGTCGCCCCCACTACCTGGAAGTCCTCGTTCCGCAACGGGAACCCCACCTCCGGTCTGTCCTCCCAGCGAGCCGTCAGCACGATATCCTTTGCCCTGTCCGCCACCTGCCGTTCCAGCCCGTACCGCTCCAGAATCTGACAGGCTACTTCCCACGCCTGCGGACGCACCGGCTCGATTGGGAACGCAAAGCGCAGTCGGTACTCCCGATATAACCTGCGTCCATTCCGCAGCGCCTGCACCACAAACTCGCGAGCTGACATGAAATGCTCGGAGTTCGCTGCTTGCCGGTATTCCGGCACTCTAGACAGCATCTCCACCACATCGGGAATCGTGCGCCCGTCCCTAAAGGCCGCAAACGCCGCCTGCTGGGCCCGCTCCAACAAATTCCCCGGCTGCCTCCGGCTGTAGACCTCCCACCACAGGGCCGCATTCTTCAACCCGCGCTTGGACGCCCACCCCTCAAAC
Organism: Synechococcus sp.; assembly: GCA_051439605.1. Lineage (GTDB taxonomy): Bacteria > Cyanobacteriota > Cyanobacteriia > Thermostichales > PCC-7336 > PCC-7336. Next base: position 2,740 of record JBFRWN010000045.1, on the reverse strand, counting down.
CGTTCGGCCCGAGCAACCACCCGCTCGACCGCTTCGGCTCCCCGAGCCACTAGCAAATCGTCTATCCCCTTCTCCTCTCCATCGCTCTCGGCCACGTACACCCGACAGGACCGTTCCTGAAACGCCGCCCCCATGCGAGCAAAAGCCCGATTCACCATCCGGCGGGTGGAGGGGTTGGGGTCGTTATCCAATGCCATCACCACCTGTCGCCCTCCGGTGGCAATCCACTGCAGGTCGGGAATCAACTGCGGCGTTCCCGCTTCGTCCGCTCTCGTGCCGTTCCAGGCTCCCGGCAGGGCTACCGCCGCATAGCCCAACGACAGCAACGCCCCCGCCTTCTTCGCTCCTTCCACGACTACTACGGGCACGTCGTTCTCTTTCACCCACTGCCAGAAGGCAACGCTGCCTAACGGTACCGGCAGGTCGTACCGTCGTGCCACCTGCTTCAAGACGTCGCGAGGCACGTTCAAGAACACCGCCCGCGTCTCCTCTTGAGGAGGATTCTCGTACTTAATCGCTCGGGTTTTTCCGTTGCGCAATTCCACCCTGGGTTTATCGGGTTTAAACCGTCCCCAGGTCATGGGGTGGTAGGGATCATCGGGATCGATGCCGCTGACCCACCACCCCCCCCCGTAGAGATGGTCGTACTGCTTCAACCAGCGAGCGGTAAGCCGTCCCGTATTGGTGCGCTCCAATTTCTCGCTGTAGAGCACGAAACTAAACGCCACGTCCTCCGACAGGCTGCGCACGTTGAGGGAGACAATTGCCGGATCGACTCCGCTGCCCTCCACCCATTCCTTCGCGTGGGAGAGCTCCATATGCAGCGACCGAGCCAGTTCGGGGGTCACCTTGCGAGCCGGTCGGTCGGCGACCCTGCCACCGTCTCCAGGGGTATTCCCCAGTCGCTGGGGTTTCTTCAGTCGAGCCACCCGGTCGAGGCTTGCATCCAACCGCCGCCCCAGCGACTCCAAATTTGCTCGCAGCACCTCCAACCGCTGCGCCCGTCGAGCCGTCCGTTCTTCAACCGCTGCCATCCCCTCAGCAACGTCGCGATGCAGCTGGGGATGCAGCAGCCGATCGCGCAGTTGCCTGCGAGCGATCGCCTCGCCCAGTCGTGCGGCACTGCGGCGGTCGACAATATCCTGCATCGACCGTTCGATTGTGTCGGCTAGCCGCTGCATCAGTTCGAATTTCGAAGCATTCTGCGTCCTCTCCAACTGACGAGAAACCTGCTGCAGAGCCTCCAGCAGTTCGGGTTTGCCAACCGCTGCTGTCTGCAAGTGGGTTTGAATGCCATTCGCCAGTCGTCGAGCCAGCTTGCGATCGCCAAACCGGTCCAGACCGGACTGCAGCTGAGCGGTCAAATCCCACAGTTCCGCTTGAGAAGAGTGTTGGTCCTGCAGTCGCTCCTGCAACTCCTCCATCGCTGCCATCGAAGCAATCGACTGCAGCGTATTTCGTTCCCTCCAAGCCCGGATATTGCGAACCAGCTGACGGGCAGTTTTGCCGCTGTCGTTCCGTTCCGTAACTTGCTTTAAGGTCTCCAGCGTGCCGCTCAACGCAGCATTCAGCTCGGAACGCTCGCCCCCCACCTGCTGCTTCAGCTCTCCCAACAATTCCAGAGCCTCGGCAGACGCCACCGCCCGCTGCTGCCGCCTGCGGGCGATCGCCCTCGCTAGCTCTCCGGCAGATCCAAGCTGGCATCCACCATCTGGGCGAAGTCGTCCATCGCCCGAATCAGCTGTTTCTCCACTTCCTGCCCTTCTTCCATCCGCTGGTTCATCAGCTTCATCGTGCCTACGAACTCCGCCAGCAGCTCCTGAAACTGACTGTCCTTCTGCTCGTCCTCCAGTCGGGCGATCAGTTCCGCGATAAACGCGCTCAGTCTCTCCTCCAACTCCACCTGCCGCCGCATCAGCCGGTCGATCTTGTCGTTCAGCGGCAAGACCGCTTTCTGCACCGCTGCCGTAACCTGCTCGCCGATCGATTCCGTACTCATGGGGTTTCTCCTCACCGCTTGAAATACCTTCGTATGTTTCGACCGCCCACCGTTCCTTCAGCAAGTCGACGGGATTCTCGTTCGCCCGGCTGCGGACCACCTGCCGGAACAATCGCTCCCGATCTGCCGTATGCACCTGCAGGTCGTAGCGACTGCGAGAAATGCCGACGTAGAAGCTCTCTTTATCCAAACTGCCGTCATCCACCAGCAATACTCTGTCCGCTGTCTCCCCCTGACTGCGGTAGGCGGTGGCCACCAAATTGTGGTCGGCATGCAGCGGTTGGGTCAGATCCAAATACTCCAGCCGTCCGTCCTCCCACTGCACCAGCGCCTCGGTTCCTTCAATCGCCTCCACCGACAGCAGCTGTCCGTTCCGCCGACCCGTTCCCCGTTCGTTCTTCGTCCAGCGCAGCTCGTCCCCCACCGCCAGCGGCATCTCGATGCGCTCGTAGAGGGTCTTGCGGAATGACGATGCTTCCACTTGACGCACGCGACCGTCTGGCCCCAGCAGCGACAGGACATCCCCTTGCTTGTCAGCGACGGTGTACTGTATCCCCCGCTCTAAATCCAGCTTCTTGCGGTCCCACGCCGGCACTACGACATCTCCCACGTTCGCGTAGTGGGAATATCCGGTCTGGATGGCGGTCAAATCCTTGGCCCGCAGCTGCCAAGCAACCACATCCCGACCTAACAGACCCTCTTGCTGCAGACCCTGGCGAATCCGTTCCGTCAGCTTGCGCC
>JBFRWN010000044.1:0-160248 GCA_051439605.1 Synechococcus sp. | reverse complement strand
AAGCAAATCGGAATATACTCTGGCAAGCTGAGCTAAAAATCAGCAGCATAAGATACAAAAAGCTGTATATATTATGCTCCTTCAAAAGGCTAGAGGAGCTGTTCGCCCTTTAAATGATGTCCCAATTTGTCGTAATTAAAGTGCGGCCCAGTCAAAGCAAGCATTGAACCATTTGTTCCCAATGTTTGAACTCAATCTATGATGAGATGATGCAAACAAAATGCACGCCGGAATTTCACATGTTGTTGATACCTTCTTTTCTCAGATAGCAACAATCAGAGTTACGCTTAAACGCAGCAGAACTATGCTTACCCGTAATAAAAAAGTGCCAGCTGTTGATACCATTCTTCATAGATAGCAACAATCAGTAGTTACGCTTAAGTGTTGGAAAAGTATGCTTACCCGTAATGTGGAAGCGCTGGCTAACAGTTCAACCTCACTCCTCGAATTATCGATTGTGATGCCTTGTCTGAACGAGGCAGAGACCTTGGCAACATGCATTCGCAAAGCCAAAGAGTATTTAGAACGCCACAACGTTTCTGGCGAAGTGGTCATTGCCGATAATGGCAGTACTGACGGCTCCCAAGACATTGCTCGCGGGCTTGGAGCCCGTGTTATTTCAGTGGCAGAACCAGGTTACGGTAGTGCCCTTCGAGGGGGGATTGCCGGTGCCCGAGGCCGTTTCGTCATTATGGGCGATGCGGATGACAGCTACGATTTTGCGCGGTTAACCCCCTTCCTTAATAAATTGAGGGAAGGCTACGACCTCGTGATGGGCAATCGTTTCCGAGGTGGTATTGCTCCTGGGGCTATGCCGCCCCTCCACAAGTATCTGGGTAACCCAGTTCTCACCTGGATTGGTCGCTTGCTGTTTGACAGCCCCTGCAAAGATTTTCACTGCGGTCTGCGCGGTTTTAGTAAAGCCGCAATCGAAAAGCTGAGCTTGCGGACGACTGGCATGGAGTTTGCCAGTGAAATGGTGGTTAAGGCCACACTTAATGACCTCAAAATAGCCGAGGTACCCACTACCCTCTCTCCCGATGGCCGCAGCCGACCGCCCCATCTTCGGAGTTGGCGCGATGGTTGGCGACACTTAAGATTTTTGTTGCTTTACAGTCCACGCTGGCTATTTTTGTATCCTGGGCTGTTCTTGATGGCGGCTGGTCTGCTTACTGCCCTCTGGTTTTTACCTGGTTCCAGAGTCCATACCTTGCTGTACTCTGTCACGGCGATCGCGATTGGCTTCCAGACTGTTCTGTTTGCACTGTTTACGAAGTACTTCGGCATCAGCGAGGGCCTGCTACCCGCAGAACCCATCTGGAAGAAGGTGTTCCGATACCTCAATCTTGAGGTGGGTTTGCTGACTGGACTGACCCTGTTGGTCATGGGCTCGATTGGCTCGATTGCGGCCTTTTCTATCTGGGAGAACAACTTGTTCGGCTCACTCGACCCTGTGCAAGTCATGAAAATTGTGATTCCGTCGGTCACCTGCTTGGCTATGGGATTTCAGACAATTTTCTCGAGCTTCTTTTTAAGCGTGCTCGGTTTGAAGCGCCGCTAGTTGCGTGATTTCAAGCCATCGTTTGCTCCAGACATCCTCATCTAATTCTTCATTGCCGGTTTCCGAATGAGTCAAAATCAAGTGTCAATGCCATTGAGGGTTGCCTCGGTTGGCCTTGGGTGGGTAACAACGAACCGCCATCTAGTCACGATGGATGACGATCCCAACTTTACGGTTGTGGGAGTGGTCGATCGTCGTCCCGGCCGGGCCGAGGAAGTGGCCCAAGAGCGTGGCTACGCGAAGTTCCACGAGGGTGATTGTTTGGAGGATGTGCCCTGGCTCGATGAGGTCGATGCCATAACGATCGGCACTTGCCCCCACACCCATTACACCTTGATTAAGTCGGCCCTCAAACTGGGCAAGCATGTCTTAACCGAAAAACCGTTTGCCATGTCCGTAGAAGAGGGGACCGAGCTAGTGTCCCTGGCTCGAGAGCAAGGTTTGATTCTCAGCATTGTCCATAACTTCCAGTTTGCCTCGTCAACTCAGAAGCTGCTGAAGGATATGAAAGATGGCCGCTTTGGCAAGATTAAGTCTATCGCGGCTCAACAGCTGAGCAACCCCAATCGGCGCCTACCCTCCTGGTACGAAGAGCTACCGTTGGGCCTGTTTTACGACGAAAGTCCGCACTTTTTCTATCTCATATCGCGACTGTCTCCCGGACCACTCGAATTGCTGCGTTCTGACGTGTATCCCAGTACCTTTGGCGATAACACCCCTGGAGCGATCGCCATACAATACCGTTGCGACAGCGAGGCCAATGGCACCATTCCGGTGACGGTCAACATGAACTTCGAAGCACCAGTTAGCGAGTGGCACCTGACGGTGTACGGCGAGTATTTCCTCGGCGATGTTGATATTTTTCGCGATATTTACGTGCGACTGCCCAACGACGGTTTGCATACCACCAGTACAGTGATTCGTACTTCTGCCCTGACAACCTGGCAGCACTGGGCCCAGCATTTTACCAGTGGCATCAAGCACATTACTGGCAAATTACGCTACGGTAACGACACCGTGTTTGGTCGCTTTGCAGAGGCTGTGAGAACGGGGAAAGAGCCTTCTGATGTTGGTCCCAACGATGCCTTAAGGGTATTGACAATGCAGCACGATGTTATTGACCGCCAGAACGTGTTGTACTGACGAGGCTGATTGGGTTGAAGAGGGCCTAAGGCCGCTCCCACCCTTCCACGTTTGGAGGATAGACCCAGTGGGTGCCCCAATGTCTTGATGTACGCCCTAGCAACGCAGTAGCGCATTTATTTTATAGATTTTGCAGTTGATGTTTTTTGTTCAATTGGGCTGGAAGAGAGTCTATAGGAGTGTTCTATGAGGAAACCAAACTTATTTATTGTCGGCCATGCCAAAACGGGTACGACTGCTCTCCACCGCTTCCTTGGCGAGCATCCCGACATTTATATGACCCCGGTCAAAGAGCCTCATTACTTCTGCAAAGACTTCCATACCGAGAGCGATCGCTTTCACGGCAGCCAGATGTTCTACCAGTTCCGTGACGAGAAATCCTATCTCGAATTATTCTCAAAAGCTGGCGCTGAAAAGTGGCTTGGCGAAGCGTCCGCCGAATACCTATCCTCAGAAGTCGTGGCTGAGGAGATTCACAAGTTCAACCCCGATGCTCGCATCATTATTATGCTGCGGAGTCCGGTCGATTGGCTGAACTCGCTACACAACTTGTACGTCAATACCACCACAGATGACGTTAAAGACTTTTCCAAAGCCATCGAGCTAGAGCCCCTGCGCAAGCAAGGCCAGCATATTGCCCCCCGAGTTCGCTGCCCGTCATGGCTCTACTACACCGAGCGGATCGATTATTACAACCAGGTGAAACGTTTCTATGACGTATTCGATGCTTCGCAAATCAAAGTCGTGATCTCCGAAGATTTCCGCTCTGACAACATGGCAACCTACCGGGATGTGTTGAACTTCTTGGAAATCGATCCCAAATTTGCTGCCGAATTCCGACCCGTTAACTCTCGCACCACTGTGCGGTTTGCCGGGTTAACTAATGTTATCTACCATCCAGTGTTGCGTAAGGTCTATCAAGCTGTCTTTACCCCCGAAATGTACGAGTGGATGCGGGAACATGTAGTCGAACCGATTTTGTGGAAAAAGGACAACCGACAAACATTTGTCCCCGCAGAACTGCGTCAACAGTTAATGTACAAGTTCAAGCCAGAAGTAGAGAAAATATCCAGCTATATGGATATCGATCTGACATCTAAATGGGGTTACGACCGACTGTAAATGGTAGCTGCTGCTCTCTATCGCGGAACTGATGGTGTTGTGTCTGCCACCTGTGAAGGATGGGCCATCGGACTAGATGCATGCATTGCGTTGGCGATCGTCAATTGCTTCGATTGGTGCTATTGCCCGCTCCTGCGATATTTATTCTCTGGCGCCTTGCTATGCTGACCCCAAAAAAAGCCATTTTCAGCATTCTGTCGCTCGGCTTGGGCATCTTCCTCCTAGGGTTGGTTCTCAAGTTGACCGGGATCGGCATGCCAGAAGTTGTCGAGTCATTGCGGCAGCTCAACCCCTTCTATGCTTTCATGGTACTCGTTACTACTTGGCTCCACCTGTGGCTAAGCGCCTATAAGTGGAAGGTGATTTCGCGCAAGGTTGCCGGTGAGGATGCCGGAAACCGAGATTTTTATATGCCCTACATCACCTTTGGGGCCATGCTCGGTCAGCTCGTACCGCAGCAGCTCAGCATGATGGCCGTACAGAGCTTTGCCATGAAGTTCCACGGGCTGAGCTCACTCAGAAAAAGCGTGTTTGCAGTGTTTTACGATCAAGTTTTCAACTTGATTGTGCCAGTACTGGTGATTCCACCCGCGCTTCTTCTGGCCATCAACCAGATCTCAGAACCCATTGCCCTGTTTCTGACCCTGATGACCTTGTTCATTGTCCCCTTTCTGATTCGGGGCTGGAGTCAGCCTGCTATTTTGGCTTTCGTCAAGTTTTACATTGCTGTTAAACAGCGGCTTTTTCGCCAACAGCCAGCGGTCGACCTCCATACATTTTTCTACAATGCCCCCGTCTTCAAGTCCCGCTTTACCCTATGGCTCTTTTGGCTGGCGATTTTTCGTTACGGCAACATGATTCTGCGCAGCTTATTTATCGTCATGGCCGGAGGATTTCAGATAGGCTCGTGGGCCATAGTCTTCACCAATCCGCTTGTCTATCTGTCAATGATTGTGGGTTTTACCCCAGCCAACCTCGGTCTCATGGAATGGACCTGGATCGGCAGTTTGCAGCTCTTTGGAGTATCTAGCACGGTGGCAGCCAATTATGCCATTGTTCAGCGCATTCTCTTCTTTGTCGGCACTGTTGCCATCGGTCTATTTTACGCAGGACTGGTTGTCATCCCCAAACTATTTGTACAGCCCAAACCAAACGAGGAAACCTCTCAATTGTGATTAGTTTGTGCCTTTCTCCTCCATCCAGAACTCTGCTCGCCGCACGGAGCCACTTTTGATGTCTGTATCCGGCCCCTCCGCCCCAATCACCGTACTATTGGTGTCTCACTTCTATTCCACTCACCGTGGCGGCATAGAAATTGTTGCCGGTACATTGGCCAAGTTCTTAGCCAGTACTGGTGACGTGACCGTGCGGTGGATGGCAAGCGACGTTACCCCAGCTTCCGAAGGAGTTGACGGTCTAAAGTGTATACCAGCCCGCGCGTGCAATATTGTCGAAGACAAGCTGCAACTGCCGTATCCGCTGTGGAGCTTGCCGTCGTTAGTCCGGCTGTGGAAAGAGGTGCGAGCAGCTGATGTCGTGCACGTGCACGATTATTTGTATATGGGAAATATGGCGGCATTCCTGTTTGCCAAGCTTTGTGGCAAACCAGTTGTCGTCACCCAGCACATTGGGTTTATCCCCTACGACAGTGCACTGCTCCGCAGCATCTTGTCGATATTAAATCGCACCTTGGGTTCGCTAGTATTGGGACAAGCTGACCGCACTGTATTTATCAGTGAAGGGGTGCAAGCCTACTTCAACCGCCAGACATGGTTTCGGACTCCAGCAATGCTGATTCCGAACGGAGTAGACACCGAGGTTTACATTCCGATCGAGCCCTCTAAGCGAGAGCTAGTTCGGCAGGACTTAGATCTACCGAAGGACAAACCGATATTTTTGTTTGTAGGACGGTTCGTCGAGAAAAAAGGCCTGTCCATTCTCAAAGATGTGGCCCAACGATTCCCCTCGGTGTCCTGGCTCTTTGCTGGATGGGGACCGCTCGACCCAGATACCTGGGACATGCCTAACGTGCGAGTATTTCGCGATCGTCGAGGCCCCCAACTGACCCCCCTCTACCAAGTTGCCGATTTACTGGTATTGCCCAGCAAAGGCGAAGGCTTTCCACTGGTGGTGCAAGAGGCAATGGCCTGTGGCACCCCTGCCATGGTCAGTCCCGAAACAGCTTCGGCCTACAGTGCTGCTCGCCCCCTCATCTTGGTAGCGGATGTGGAAACTGATGCCGTTTCCACATGGTCGGACCGGTTGACAACTATTTTGCAAGACCGCGATCGGATGCTTGCGGATTTGCGCCTTCAAGTAGCCTCCTTTGCCCGTGAGCACTGGAGTTGGCAGGGCTGCGCCGATCGATATGTGAACCTTTTTCAGTCACTCATCTCTCCTTCGAGTAGCTAAGCGAAATGAAAGTTGGAAACCACAAACTGGGGTTGGAAACGCTGTTAGTGGCGATCGCTGGTGCTGTCGCGATATCGATCTTTTTGCGGGGGATTATCGATGTCGATGATACCTGGGATACCTGGAACTATCATCTCCCTTTTGCCGCTAAGTTGTGGAACATCGTGCCAGAACCGATGTACTTCACCGAACCCCACGAGCAAGCTCGCTACAAAGGGTTTCCCATTCTGGTGGAATTTTTCCAGGGGATGTTTTGGTTCGTAACGCAGCGGGTACAGGCCGCGAATTTAGTCGGCTGGGGCAGCGTCATCATTTTTAGTCTGTTCCTTAGAGCGACGTTTGCGGTGCCGCTTTATTTGTCGCTGCTGACACTGTTCGGTATTCCGTTGGTACAGAGCCACGCCACTTCCTGCTACGTCGATTTGCCTGCTAACATCGGCATTGCCGTGCTGGTCATAATGGTCTATCGTCTGTTCACTTGGAAGGGGCGGCCCACCCGAGCTCACCTACTGACGATCTTCACTGCAGCTGCCTTTGCCGCCAATTCCAAGCCTCAGCTGATTCCGCTCACCTTTGTCATTCTGGTGGTTATCGCCGCAAGACTGCTCTGGGTCTTCTCCGCTAGCATTCGGGCCCATCAGATTCAGACTAAAAGGATTGCCCCAGTGTTGCTGACCGCTGTTCTTGCGGGCTTAATCATCTTCGCCACCCCGATCAAGAACACGATTCTGTATCGGAACCCGTTTTATCCGGTGAGGATCGAGATTGCGGGTCACGTCCTCAACCACGACATGCCTCTCTACAACGCGGCTCCACCCCATCTAGAGTCAGTGCCGCGCCCGCAACGATGGGCTGTTTCGGTCTTGGAAATTAACAGCGCCCCCTGGACTATCGATCAATGGAGTCAAAACCCTGAAAAGAACCGCATGGGAGGCTTTAACGGAGTCTACGTGATTTTCAATTTGGTGCTGTTGGTTGTGACTATCGTGCGCGATCGGTCGCGGGAAACTCTCGCTGCTGCTGCCACTGCCTTAGGAATGTCGGCGATTGCCTCGATCTTGCCTCAATCCCACGAGCTGCGATACTACATATATTGGATGGTGACGCTGGTGTCGCTGAATCTGGTCACCGTTTGCCGCTTAGCCCAATCGCCAGGTCCACTTAAAACGCTCAAACCTCAATGGGTGGGGTTGGTGGGCGTGGCAGCAGTCATTGCTGTCATCTTCGGTACGAATGCTCACTACATCAAACCCAGTTTTTTGAGTCTCAATGATTTGATTGGCTACACCGTGCGCCAAGATGTGATCGATCGAATCGAACCCGATTCCGAAGTTTGCCTGGTGGAATTTCAACCCTCTACATTTCTCTACGCCGCAAAGTTCCATCCCGAATTAGATTTTACCTACTCTGTGGCAGCCAATATTTCTGTGGATGGCTGTGGCGATCGCCAGCAAGTCTTCGTTAAAAGTCATTTATCCCCCTTCACACAAACATGTCCGATCGAGTGGGATAACAGCTGGTATTGTTCAACCATATCCGAAACCCCAAAATGATTTCTGAGGCGACCAACAGGTCGCTCTTAATTTAATTGATCCACGAACTGATAACGCCGTTCGGCAAGCTTTTCCATTGTTGGCAAAGTATTCTTTGGATTCGGTGGGAGTGTGCCTCACGATTGCTTTGCCGGGTTAACAGTTTGCAGGTAAATCGTAGTTAACCATGTAGACACTTACAATTTGATAATATGCTTGTGACGAGCATTTAGGGGACTTCTATTTGACGAAGATCGCCACATTCTTCCGGTTCGAGAGCAGCTCGAATGGAATAGGTATAGCCTAGGTCACGATGAAAAATGGGTGCGTAAAGGAAAGTCTTTCGATACTGCTGGCTACGATTAATTAAACAGACGTCTTCATCGGGTTGAATCTGCGCCAGTATATTCGGGTCGAAAAAGTATTTAAAATGGGTATCGAGGGTATGGAAAGTCGGAGCAATGTAAGCAAAATTCGTCCGAACTATCACAATCAATAAAAACGCTACGCAAGCAATCCCTATTGACGAAAAATTGAGCCATCGAGAAGGTTGGGGCGATCGCTCGAGAGCGGCAAGCAGCAACAGATTCAGAGAAACCAGCGTCACCATCCAATACATGTAGTATCGCAGCTCGTGGGACTGTGGGGCCAACGCTGTAACGGCTGACATGATGACCAAAACTGCGATCGCCATGAATGATGCGCGAGATCGGTGGTGCCAACACAGATACACCAACAGCAGCAGATTAAAGATGACATAGGCACCAAAAAATCCCCCCAGCCGACTTAACGATGGATCGGGACTCCATTGGTCGATATTCCACAGTGGACTCCTCACTTCCAAAATGGAATAAAGCCACCGCTGCACCTGCGGAACTTCAGCCACAGAATCGGCAGCATGTTGGTAGAATCCAATATCGTGGTTGAGAACAATTCCCGCCACCTCAAAGCGAATTGGGTAAAATGGATTGCCGTAAATAGCGAGATTTTTGAGAGGCGTCGCAAAAATCAGTGCCCCTCCCAAAATAGTTGTCGGCAGCAATGTCAGTAAATGTCGTAGCGTCTTTTCCTGGCCTCGAAACAACTTCCAGCGAATCCAAACAATCCGAGCCAGGGCGATCGCCAGCACAAACGCTACTAATGGGATGAATTGAAATTTAGTATTGACTGCCATAGTAGACAGTATGATTATCAGCAGCAAATCTTTAGGCGTATCGGCATCATTTCCATCAAGAACAAACAGACGATAAGTCAGCAGAACAACACCGGATAGAAAAACCGCTCCAGGCAAATCAACATAATAGGTAGACGCATGAATTTGCACCAGAGGCACTGCTAACAGTGCCAGACTACTTAGATAGAAGGGAACCTTAAAGTAAGCCTGCAGAAATACACAGTAGAGAATCAAGCAAAAGTAGTTAACCAGATTTCCAGCTTGTACGTGCCGGGTCGCCCACCATAAAAAGCCACTCAAATATTCAATCAGTAGGGGGAATCCGAGATATCTAAACTCTTCTTTAACGAAGTTAGTATATCGATCGGCAGGAACGAGATTCCACAATCGCGCGGCAAAGGGGATGTGATACCACCACGTATCAAACGCCTGGTCAATATCAATAATGGCCTTCAGAAATAAAGATAAAAGTGCAATAAAAGCCACTCCTTTCAGAATTAGTTCACTCTTCGAGCGGATCTCAGCTAGGGGGTTTACAGACATAGCTCATAATGCGGATTTTCCGCCCTCAACAATACCTATAGCAGCCCTAAATCAATTGTAAAATCTGCAGGACTGGTTCAGTATGGTTAAATTCCAGAAGCATTTCAGGGCAGGGAATATAGGATATGTAAGGTAATCTATGGCCGTCAACTTTTTGAATTTCTGCTTATTAAGAGTCCCTAAAATACGCATGGCTCGAGTTAGGGTAACAGTTTCAATTGCACATCAAAGCCTCTGGCCCTTACCAAATCAGCCTTGTATGTTATTCGAACCCCGATTAGAGTGTTACTCTAATGCCGAGGCATTTGAGAAACGTCCCGATTCCGAAGTTTGCTTGGTGGAATTCCAACCATATGCTACTCTACGCCACGAAGTTTTATCCCGAACTAGATTTCCCCTACTCAATGGCTGCCCATGGTTCTGTGATTGGCTGTGGCGATCGCCAACAGGTATTCGAGAAAAGCCAATTACCATCCCGCTCCTAACCATTCCCGACCGATCGATCCTGGACGGACCGGGTAATGCAATCCCGCTGCCAACTCGCTCGGGAATCAGAATGGACCTGGTTCAAACACGTAAGCCATCGGGGTGACACGTTGCATAGATGTCAGATCGTACAAACCCTGATTGAGTCGTGGGTTTGGAGTTTTGATGATTGACCAAAAGTCTGACCCGTCTTTGAACAGTGACGCAATATAGCTCTTGACATTTCAGTTTGGACAGAGAGATCTATGCTCAGCCAGGGATTGGGTTAGCTGAAATGTCCTAAGCGACTTGACGGTCGCTATAGCTAAAACACCGATCGCGGTCTGGAAGGTTTCCTGTTGATATAACCATGTCAATTGGAATAGCTACGACACTAAAAACAGGGGTGCGAGATCGAATCGTCCTCCAGAATTGCCGATTGATTCCCGCTGCCCCTTACTCGCTAGCTGCGTTAGCTCCCAAGACCTCACCATCTCCTGGCATAGTCTGTCAGTCGAGTCTCCTCTACTCGCACAATTAGGGCAAGGAGTCGTTCGTGGGGGCTTATCGGTGGCGAACTGCCATCCCAAGTCTTGTTCAGAGAGGTGGTTATGACTCCCCAATGGCATCTGCTCATTGCTTTACCCTTCGGCTTCGGACTCGGCTATTTCTATTTCGGAATGCTGTGGCTGACAGTGAAACAACTACCCAGCACGCAGTGGCCAGCGCGATTGTTTGTCGGCAGTTTTGTGGGTCGCATGGCAGTGGTTCTACTCGGGATTTATTGGGTAGCGGACGGACAGTGGGCCCCAACGCTCGTTTGCCTCGCAGGCATTCTGTTGGCCCGCTGGTTACTTACCCATCGCCTGAAACCCCAAGATTTAGATACTGACGTGGGAGAAGCACAGCATGGAAATTAATCCGGACAATATCCTGTTGTTGCAAGTGGGAGATATCGGTTTCAATGCCACACTCTGCTTCACATGGTTGGTGATGGCGGTTCTCGTCATTGGCTCGCGGCTAATCACGCGCAATCTGTCTGTAGAATCGACACTCTCGAACTGGCAAAATCTGCTGGAAATCATCGTGGAGGCGCTCTCCGGACAAATTCGCGATGCGATCGCCGAAGAGCCGAAACCTTATCTGCCGTTTATCGGCACCCTTTTCCTATTTATTGCAGTGGCCAACCTATTGGCGATCGTACCGTTTTACATCTCTCCCGCCGCCTCCCTCTCCACTACGTCGGCCTTGGCGATCTGCGTTTTTGTAGCGGTGCCCCTATTTGGCATCCAAAAAGTAGGATTGCTGAACTATCTCAAGAACTACTTGCAGCCTACCCCACTGATGCTGCCCTTCACCCTGATAGGTGAAGTGACGCGGACAGCATCGCTAGCCATTCGCCTGTTTGGAAACATCATGAGTGGCAATTTACTGGTAGCCATTTTGGTGTCCCTCGTACCGTTATTCATTCCACCTATCATGCAAGCATTTGGACTGCTAATCGGAGTCATCCAAGCCTATGTCTTTGCTATTTTGGCAACGGTCTACATAGCCTCCGGGATGCGCACCCAACGAATGTCGGAATAGATGAAAGAGTCTCGGTCTTCAGCAGTCTATAAAGGTAAGTCTTACATGGATAACCTAGGATTAGTTGGAATTGTCTCAATTATTGTTGCGGGGGCAACGATCGCGATTGGCTCCATCGCTCCTGCGATTGGCGAAGGATTGGCCCTCGCGCGCGCCTTAGGGGCTTTGGCCCAGCAACCCGATCGCGCTAATACCATTACCCGCACCCTGTTTGTTGGTTTGGCCCTAGTAGAATCCACGGCAATCTATTGTTTTGTGGTGTCAATGATTCTGCTGTTTGCTAACCCTTTTTGGAATCATTTCTTGGAACAGTCAGTGGGGTAATGCTGTGGCAATTGACTGGTTCACATTTTGCGCTCAGATCGTAAATTTTATTATTTTAGTGTTATTGCTCAAACGATTCCTCTACGGTCCCATTCTCCATACGATGCAAGAGCGCCAGAACCGCATTGATGCCCGCTGGCAGGAGGCAGAGCAACAGAAAGTGGAGGCACAGCGACAGGCGGAGCATTACCGCCAGCAACAGAAAATCTTGGAACGACAGCAGAAAACGCTGTTGTCCGAGGCAAAAGCCGCAGCAGAGGAAGTGCGCCAGGATTTAGTCAAGCAAGTACATCTAGATGTCGATCGCCTCCAGGCCGAATGGCAACAGACCCTCGAACGGGATCGGGATGAATTCCTTGTCACGTTGAAGGAACGGATTGCCCGCGAGGCTTGGGAGATTGCCCGGCGAGCATTACAAGACACTGCCAATGTTGACATCGAACAGCGGGTGGTAGAGGTTTTTCTGGAGCGCCTGGCGATGTTGGACGAGCGCGAGCAAACGCTGCTGCAAGACTCCGTGCGGGAACCCGGTCGACATCTTGCCATCCGCAGTAGCTTCCAGCTGTCCTCCAAAACGCGTCAGTCCTTGCTCGATGCTCTGCAAGCACATCAGATGCTTGGGGACAGTGGTGTGCAATTTTCGATCGCCCCCGAGTTAATTGCGGGCGTTGAATTGCAGGTGGGCGATCGCGTTATTGCCTGGAGTTTGGAGTCCTACTTAGAGAGCTTAGAAGACCGCTTCTCCACCAGTTTGGCCGCTCGTCGAGAGGCACTGGACATGGGATGAAGGATGCCAATGGAATATAAAGACACAAATGAAATAAAAGATCGCAAAGGTCAGCCGTTGCAAGCGACCCTTGAAGAAACTGTCGGGCTAATGCGGCAATCGCTGCAGAGCTATCAACCGGTTCTGACCTCGCGGGAAGTTGGCAGCATCCAGTCTGTTGGGGAGGGGGTGGTCACGGTTTCCGGGTTACCGAATGTCAAAGCTGACGAGCTAGTGCGCTTTCCCAATAATATCTACGGCATTGCCTTTAACTTTGATGCAGACAGTTTGGGGACTGTATTGCTGGGGCCAAGCGATACCCTCGCCGTTGGGGACAAGGTGCAGCGCACCGGCCGCATCTTGGATGTTCCCGTCGGTGAAGCACTCTTGGGTCGAGTAGTGGATGCCCTCGGTCGCCCGCTGGACAATTTGGGACCGCTGAAAGCACAGTTCCGCCGCCCCTCCGAACAACCCGCTCCACCGTTTATGGATCGGGCTCCCGTTCAAGTGCCCCTGCAAACCGGACTCAAGGTGGTGGATGCCCTCATTCCCATCGGTCGAGGCCAGCGGGAGCTGATTGTGGGCGATCGCCAAACCGGTAAGACAGCGGTGGCGTTGGACACCATCATTAACCAAAGGCACAAGGATGTGATCTGCGTCTATTGCGCCATCGGCCAACGGTCGTCGAGTGTTGCCAAAGCGATCGCCGATCTGCGCGATCGCGGAGCAATGGACTATTGCACGGCGGTAGTCGCCACCGGCGAAGACCCGCCCGGTCTGCAATACATCACCCCTTACGCTGCCACCAGTATGGCTGAGTACTTTATGGAGCGAGGGCGGGATGTACTGATTGTCTACGACGACTTAACTCGACATGCCTGGGTCTATCGCGAGCTGTCCCTACTGCTGCGCCGTCCTCCGGGTCGAGAAGCCTATCCGGGGGATGTTTTCTACTTGCATTCCCGATTGCTGGAGCGCTCCACCCGACTCAAAGAGGAGTTAGGAGGGGGGTCGCTAACTGCATTACCCATTGCAGAAACGCAGGCCCAGAATATTGCGGCCTATATTCCCACTAATCTGATTTCGATCGCTGACGGTCAACTCTATTTGTCCCCCGAGCTATTTCAACAGGGGATTTTGCCAGCGATCGATGTGGGCAAGTCCGTCTCGCGGGTGGGTGGAAAAACCCAACTGCCTGCCTATCGCGCTTTTGCTGGCAACTTGCGCCTGTCCTACTCCCAATTCCAAGAGGTGGAAGTCTTTGCTCGCTTCGGCACCCAACTGGATACAGAAACCCGTCACAGGTTAGAACGGGGACGACGGGTGCGAGAGGTGCTGAAGCAACCCCAATCTCAACCGCTGTCTGCGGAGGCGCAAATCGCGATCCTCTTGGCCGCTAGCACAGGGGTGTTCGATCGCATTCCTCTCGATCGAGTTGATGCCGCTGCTGCTGCTACCAGCAAGGCCGTCATCGAGCAACTCCCTCAGCTTTGCGATCGGATCGAGGCGGGCCATCCTCTGGAGCATGACGATCGTCAACAGCTCCTTGAACGAGCCCGCAAAGCAGTTACCCCGTTTGAACCCAAGGGCAAGGGAGGTTAGGGAGAGATGGGACTGACGCCAGAAGCGCTACAAGCCAAGATCGAGAGTGTTGAAGACTTGCAAGCTATTGTCAAAACGATGAAGGCGCTGGCATCTGTCAGCATCCTGCAGTACCGCAAGGCGGTGGAATCCCTCCAGGATTACGGCTGCACGGTGGAAATGGGACTCCAAATTGTGCTCCAGGAACAACGATTTTCCGAGCAAGCTAGAGCGGAGTCGTTACCCCTTAGCGCTGTAGCGGCAGGAAAAGTGGGGGCTATTGTTTGGGGATCCGATCGGGGGCTGTGCGGTCAATTTGATGAGCGGATCGCCACCTTCACAACAGAACGGTTGAACCTATTTAACTTAGTCCCGATGCAGGTGTCGATCGCTGCTGTGGGAGCAAGAGTCCACGCCCCTCTGGAACAGCGGGGGTATACGGTGGCGGAGACGTTTGCGGTACCGAACTCAGTCACAGAAATTATGCCAGCAGTACAGGATCTGCTGTTTTGTATCGAGCGATGGCGATCGCAGCTGCAGCTCGAACGGATTTTGCTGTTCTACAACCATCCCCTGACAGCAGCAACCTATCAACCCTCCTCTTTGCAGTTGTTTCCCATTGATTCGAGCTGGCTGCATCACTTGCAAGAACAGGAGTGGCATTCCCAAACCATCCCCACATTTACAATGGAGCGCGGACAGCTATTCTCCGAGTTAATTCGGGAGTATTTCTTTGTCAGTCTGTACCGGGCATTCGCAGCGTCTTTAGCCAGTGAAAATGCTAGTCGCATGTTTGCGATGCAGTCTGCGGAAAAGAATATCGAAGAGCGTCTCTCTGATTTGAAAACTCAATATCACCGCCAACGGCAAAATTCGATTACAGCCGAACTGCTCGATATTGTGGGAGGGTTTGAAGCCTTAGCCAAATGATTCGCTAGAACGCTGTTGTTCGATCGTCCAACGAGCCCTGGCTGGTTGGACAGGGAAAATTTGGTTCCAGCAACGCATTAGGGGATTGACATAAGTAGGAGCAAAGATTAAAAGATTTCAATTTGTATGATTTAAATTGCTCGGCTTAGAGGCTAGGCGATACTAGAGGTATCTCTCTTTTGATGGAGTGAAGACACTTCAACACTTCGAAAGACATTGCTTAGTCCAAGAAACCTCCAGGAGAAAACTTTCTTTGCGTAATGATCCATGTATAGTCAGCTTTTGAATTTCAAATCATTTATTATTGTTTTTAGCAGGACAATCCTATTCTATACGAGAAGTTTTTGCTTCTGAAACCATGCAAAATTTGGTAATTGAATGGGTTTGAGACCGACTTTAGAGCGAAGATTTCTTGGACGGTGACGATCAAAATAAACTTCATTGTGAAAGTAGGATATTGCGATTTTGACAAATGGTAAGAATTCTATGGTTGAAGTACTGGCTAATCGTTACGAAATTGTCAAACAGTTAGGCGCAGGGGGCTTTGGGCAAACGTATATTGCGAAAGACCGCCACTTACCAGGCAACCCTTTCTGTGTTGTCAAGAAACTCAAACCCAAAGAACCCAAAGTCTTCGATCTGGCGAAGCGCAAATTTGATGATGAGGCGAAAAGCCTTTACCGGTTGGGAGAGCACGACCAAATTCCGAGACTTCTAGCTCACTTTGAGGAATCGGGGAATTTCTATCTCGTGGAGGATTACGTGCGGGGACACCCCCTGGCTCGGGAACTGGTAGAAGGAGAGCCACTCAGTCAGCAGGCGGCGATCGCTCTCCTCGAAGATATTTTGCAGGTGTTGGTATTTGTCCACTCCCAGAACGCCATTCACCGAGACATCAAGCCCAGCAATCTCATTCGGCGAGCCAGTGATGGCAAAATTGTCCTGATCGATTTTGGGGCAGTCAAAGATCTCCAAAACCTTGGCACCAATGGTAATGGAGCGTCCCAACGGTCTGTTCCCATAGGCTCCCCCGGCTATACACCGAGGGAGCAATTGATGGGCAATCCCCACTACAGCAGCGATCTGTACGCTGCGGGACTGGTCTGCTTGCAAGCTCTAACTGGCTTGACTCCGAATAATTTCCCCCAGACCCCAGAGACGCAGGAATATCGGTGTGCGCTGTTAAAAGAACGGGCTGTCATTTCCCCCGGACTGGCCGCGATTCTAGACAAGATGGTGCGCCAGGACTACCGCCAGCGATACCAGACTGCGGCTGAAGCTCTACAAGCTGTTCGGGATGCGATCGCTCGTTCCGCCGAGGAAACCGTTTTCCCCATTCCATCCCCCAACGAGTTTTGTCAGGACGATCCCAGAGGGCACGTAGCCTTAGGATCAGCGTTTTACCTCGCGCGAGCGGAGCTTGAAAACCGCTGCTATCGAGAGATTGTCAAGCGAGCAGCTCTGATTCGGCTAAAAGCCCCCCTCGATATGGGCAAAACATCTTTAATGGTCAGGATTCTTGACTATGCGCAAAAGCAAGGCTATCGCACTATTTTACTGTCTTTCACTCAATTTGAAGAGAGCGTATGTTCGAATCTCAACCAACTTCTGCGCCGCTTCTGTGCGTTAGTGAGTCGAGAACTGGGTATCTCTCCTAAGAAAATCAACGAATATTGGGATGAAGAATTCTTTGGTCCCAATGTCAACTGTTCGCAATACTTTGAGGAATGTCTGCTTCCAAAAGTTGACGGTCCTCTGGTATTAGCTCTTGACGATATTGATAGTCTTTTCTACCAACACCGAGTCGCTAAAGATTTTCTCAAACTGCTTCGTTACTGGCACGAGCAATCTAAAACACATAGCATCTGGTCCAAAGTGAGATTAATCCTCGCCTATTCCACAGAAGTCTATGTTGTGATGGACACCAACTCCTCCCCTTTTAACGTAGGAATCGAAATTTCTTTACCTGAATTCACCCCCGAGCAAGTGTTGGATTTAGCCCATCGATACGGACTCAATTGGACAAGCGAGCAGGTCGATCGCCTGATGGCGGTGATTGGCGGACATCCTTATCTGATTCGAGTTGCCCTTTACCATCTTGCATGCCAAGGGCTCAACTTTGACCAACTGCTAGAGACTGCCTCAACAGATGCAGGACTCTATGGAAATCATCTCAGACGACATCTTCGAAATCTTAAAAGGCATCCCGATTTGCTGGCAGCAATGCAAACAGTAGTCACGGCTTCTGAGCCTGTTTGCTTAGAGCCCGAATTTGAATTCAAGCTGAATCGTCTGGGATTGGTCAATTTTGAAGGCAACGAAGTTTCGCCTCGCTCCGAACTGTATCGGCAGTACTTCCGCGAGCGCCTAGCAAGTCGGACGTAGGGAATAGGTTCAAGACGAACTGAGACATCCCTTGCTCCCAAACACAGCGTTCAATTCCCTACCCTTGTTTGAGAACGATGAATTTTCCCGCCATTTATCCTTCCCCTCCTTCAGTTGACTACCATGTCGGGGGTAGCTTGCTGGCAGACGATCCCACCTACGTCGAACGACAGGCGGATCGAGAGCTCTACGAAACAGTCAGGGCCGGGAAGTTCTGCTACCTGTTCAACTCTCGCCAGATGGGGAAATCGAGCGTGCGGGTGCAGGTGATGCAACGGCTGCAACGGGAGGGGGTAGCCTGTGCGGCAATCGACCTCAGCAGTATCGGTAGCAGTCAGGACGTAACCCCCAAAAAATGGTACTCGGCGGTCATTCGCCACCTAACGAGGAGTTTTGATTTGGGGGAGAAGATTAACCTTCGTAGTTGGCTTAGGGAGAGGGACTCTTTCACCCTGGTGGAACTTTTAGGCTGCTTTATCGAAACGGTACTGCTGGTGGAAGTGCAGCAGCCCATCGCCATTTTCATCGATGAAATCGATAGCGTTCTCAGCCTAAAGGGCTTCTCGCGGGATGACTTCTTTGCCTTCATCCGCTCTTGCTATAACGCGCGCACGGACAAGCCCGCCTTCCGCCGCCTCACCTTTGCCCTCATTGGTGTAGCTAATCCGTCGGACTTGATTCAGGATAAGGCGCGTACCCCCTTCAACATCGGGCGGGCGATCGATCTAGCTGGCTTTACGTTTGAGGAGGTTCAGGAACCCCTGAAAAAGGGATTGAGGGGGAAAGCGGCCAATCCCGAAGCGGTGTTGCGAGAGATTTTGGCCTGGACGGGGGGACAGCCGTTCCTCGTTCAGAAGCTATGCTGGTTGGTTCAATCGTCCGAGTCCCCCATCGCTGCTGGGGAAGAGCTAGACCGGGTAGCCCAATTGGTGCGCGATCGCATCCTTTACAAGTGGGAGGCACAGGATGTTCCCGAGCACCTGAAGACTATTCGCGATCGCCTGCTAAGAGAGGATTTGAGCAATCCTAACCCCCGTAAAGGGCGCATCCTGGCTCTTTACGAACGGGTGCTGCAACAGGGGGAAGTTAGCGCTACGGAAAGTCTGGAGGAGATTGACCTGCGCCTGTCGGGGTTGGTGGTGAAGGATCGGGATAAAATCCGCTCCCGCAATCCTATCTACCAGGCCATTTTTGACTTGGACTGGGTGGCAGGGGAATTGGCGAACCTGCGCCCCTATGCTGCATTCCTCAATGCTTGGCTTGCCTCCAACCGCCAGGATGATACCTGTCTGTTGCGGGGCGAGGCATTGCAGCAGGCGAAGGTATGGGCAAAGGGGAAAAGCTTGAGCGATGACGACAATCAGTTTTTAGATGCCAGTCGGGAACGAGAGAAACAGGACATTGAAACAGCGTTGAAGAGCGAGCGTCGAGCAAAGAAGGCGGAACAAGATGCGAAAGAGAAATTACGCCACGCTAAGGAAAAAGTAGAAAAAGCCAATCAAAAACTGGAACGAGTCAACCAAAGCCTGGAACAAGCGAATAAAACACTAGAACACGTCAATAATGCTTCTCGCAAGGCAAAGCAGCGGCTTCAACAAGCGACGGCAGTACTCTTGATCGGTCTGACAGTCTCAACCATAGTCGGAGGACTGGTCTTTAGGGAAAGTCAATCTAGACTGCGCGCATTGAAACTGGAACGGGAGGGGTTAGAGGCTTTGCGCGAGTTCGAGACCTCTTCACAGTTAAAAGCCTTGCTGATGTCAATGCAGTCTGCACAAAGAATGGGTGAAGGAAAAAATCTACTTGCACAAGCACCGACGGTTGTGATGGCACTGGGGAAAATTCTTTACGGGATTGAAGAACGCAATCAATTTCAACCCCTTGAGAGTGAAATCTGGAGTGTCAGTTTCAGTCCCGATGGTCAGCAGCTGGCTACCGGCTCGCAAGATGGTGTGGCCCGCTTATGGGATTTACGGGGCAATCTACTGCGAGAGTTAGAAGGCCATCTGGACAGAGTCCAGACTGTCAGTTTCAGTCCCGATGGTCAGTACCTAGCGACTGGATCGTGGGATGGTACGGCTCGCCTGTGGGACTTACAGGGCGATCGATTGATTCAATTCACTAAGGACCTTCAGGGCAAAGTCTTGAGCATTAGTTTTAGCCCCGATGGTCAGCAGTGGGCTACCGGTTCGGATAACGGTACAGCTTGTCTGTGGGACTTAGAGGGCAACCTCCTGCATGAATACTCAGATAGCAACGGCTGGATTTGGAGTGTCAACTTTAGTCCCGATGGAAAGTATCTCGCAACGGGTTCGGCAGGTGGCACCGCCCGTCTGTGGGATATCGAGGGCGATCGCTCGATCGAATTTACAGGCCACGAAGGTGCAGTCTACAGTGTGAATTTCAGTCCCGATGGGCAACAGTTAGCAACCGGCGCAGAAGATGGAAGAGCTCGCCTGTGGAATTTACAGGGTGCTCTAGTGAAAGAATTGAGAGGTCACCGTGGGCCGGTTTATAACATCCGGTTCCGCTCGGATGGCCAGCAATTAGTGACAAGCTCGGAAGACGGCACAGCTCGCCTGTGGAACTTACGGGGAGATCAACTTGAAGAATTTAGAGGGCATCGTGGCCAAGTTTGGAGCGTTGAGTTCAGTCCCAATGGAGAGCAGCTTGCAACGGGTTCGACCGATGGCATTGCTCGACTGTGGAACTTGAAGAATATGCAGCAGGTTAAGTTCATCGGTCATTCGGGTCTCATCTATAGCGCCAGTTTCAGCCCCAACGGGCAGCAACTAGCCACAGGTTCGGCAGATAGCACCGCTCGTTTATGGGACTTGCAGGGGAATCAGCAAGCGAATTTTATCGGCCATGAGGGAACGGTACTGGAGGTGAGTTTTAGCCCCAACGAACTGCAGCTTGCAACCGGATCGGCAGATGGTAGCGCCCGCTTGTGGGACTTAGAAGGGAATCAGCTAGCCACATTTATTGGTCACAAGGATTGGGTCTGGGGGGTCGATTTTAGCCCCAACGGTCAGCAGTTAGTCACTGGCTCGTCTGACGGCACGGTTCGTATCTATGACTTGCCAGATCGTCCACAAGGGGAGGTTATAGACGTTGCAGACGTGATAGAACTCGCAACTGTCGTCGGCGAGAAGACTGAGGTATGGAGTGTACAATTCAGTCCTGACGGGCAGCAGGTTGCGACAGGATCGGCTGACGGCACGGCACGACTGTGGGACTTGCAGGGCAATCAAGTGCAAGAATTCCCAGGCCATACAGGCTGGATCTGGAGCGTTAGCTTTAGTCCTGAAGGAGACTATCTATTGACTGGATCGGCGGATAAAACTGCTCGCCTGTGGAACTTAAAGACCAATCAACTGCAAGAAGAATTCGCTGGCCACGAAGGTGCAGTCCATAGCGTCAGTTTCAGTCACGATGGGAAGCATTTGCTCACTGGCTCGGCAGATGGCTCCGTTCGCCAGTGGGACTTGCAGGGCAAACTATTCCCTCTTTTTACGGATCATCAAGGCGATGCAGTCCATAGCGCCAGCTTCAGTCCCGATGGAGAACAGATAGTCACTGCTTCAGCCAATGGAATTGCTTATCTGTGGCCAATTGCCAGCTACGAGGAACTCATAGACAAGGGATGCAATTGGCTAAAGGATTATCTAGCCACGCATCCCGAAGCCAAAAAAGAACTAGAAGTCTGTCACGACATATAGAATTTATCGGTCATGATGATTCAGAAAGTCCAGGATGTTTTAAATCAGAACAAGATCAAATATATAACGATCGAACATTCACCAGCTTGTACAGAGCAGGAACTTTCGGACTATAAATCCATGTTAGGAATGGAGCTAATTGAAGCTGTAATCGTAGAAATCGAACATCATCACAAAGCTATGGTGGTGATCCCCGCGAGTTTAGCAATTAATTTGGGATCTCTTCAAAAAGCTTTAGGGACAACCCAGGTTAGGTTGATCGATCGACAAGAAGCTAGCCAGTTATTTCCCGGGTGCGAGTATGGTACCATCCCCCCCTTCGGAAATATCTATCAGATGGAAACCATACTTGCGCAAGATTTGCTCCAAAATCAAGAAATTTCCTGTTATCTAGGGTCTTACCGACATCTCTTGAGAATGGAGTATAGAGAATACGAAAAGCTGATAAAACCGCGACAGGAAATATCCTTTTTAACTCGCTCTAGATATCGCGCACTGGTGAGCAATGTTATTCCGAATACTGCTCGGAAAAAGCTTAATCAGAACGAACATTGCTTTTTAGGAGTAAGTTTAGAAAACAAAAAATTTTCAATGCCAAGGTTGATAGCAACAGTAGATTGGATCGCAAATCATTACAAGAGATGCACGGTATTTATTGCTGATAGCATTCATCAATATACATTGCAAATCCACAGAGGTATTGGCGAAAGGCGAGCACGTACCAAAGCACTGCTTCTCGGGAGAGAATTCATAGACAAGTCAAGCGGCATCTTTGAACGACATGCAGACACCTGCCATATCGATACGATCTGTGCTTCAGAGATCGAAAATTCAGATGAGTATTATAAAAATCTCAAGCGAATAGAAGATTTAGTTGCCCAAGATAGCAGATTTGCCCTTTCAGTTAAAGCTTGTGCCGATGACTTTACACTTCGGCACATCGAACGGAATGCTGACAATTTCGAAAACTTTGTAGAATTGTCTCGCCAATATTTAATCGAAGAGCTTGCTCTGACTGCTTGTCTTGTTAAATATGGCTTGTCAATTATGATATATCCTGGTTCTTTAGCAACTATTTTCGGAGAGATTGCGAATGCAATCTATTTAGAAGTTCCCGAATCTCTTCAGCAAATCATCCATGTCTCTTTACATCTTAAGAAACGGTAATATTCTCAAAATGAGTGCTGCTTAGTAGCGTGAGAACATCAAGCCTAAACTGATTACAAGCGAGCTAATGTATCTAAAGCATGCTTGCCTGATTCTGCAATCGTGAATTTTAAGCCAGATCTATGCTCTCATTTTTTCTGCTTCATCTATTCCTTTAAGAATACAGGTTATCAACAGACTATATTCTAAAATTGATAGCAAAATCCTAATCTCGACTGGAAAAAATCTGAGATTTAGAACAAAATGAAGCACTGACGTCAGCAAAAAACCAAATCCGATTATTTTCCAACGGTGACGAGGACTCTTCATTGCGCTCAGGCCAATGTAGTAGCCAAAAACTCCACTATAAGCTAAATCCCCGGCAGTATTGGGCAAAATTCCAGCAATAATGAGAGCAAGATCTTTATGATAACTTTCAACAACTACGAGCCCAATTGCTGAAGCAATTGTTAATAAGACTCCATCCAGAGGATCGACAATTCTGATTCTCTTCTGTAAAGCGCGAGGCAGCATTCTGCCCATAGAATAGATGCTTAGCACAGGTAGTGCTTTGATTATCTCTTTTGTAGGAGCCTTAATCAACTGCCTTACAATAGATATACCGTTTTTTACAGCTAGGATATCGGGTAACAAGTCATGTCCCACAACTGTTAAACCCGCAGTGATTGAGGCTAATCCTAAGATCAGCCACCAAGGCTTATACTTGCCACATAATCTAGAAATGGTTGCAATGGCTATGCTTAGCAGGCATCCAGTAAAAAGTGCGTTAGAAATGCCTCGATCTGATACCGAAACTGCGATCAAACATAGTATTAAGTAGATAAATACCGACGAGAATCTGCCTTTTTCCCACAGCTCTTGCCAGCTTGAGCGTGGTTTTGAGTCAGAGCTTTGAATGGGGGATCGTAACGGTGGAAACCAGCTTCCAGGAGAGAGAATACTACGGTGATGATTTGTTGGCCTCGACAAAGGACCTTTCTGTCCCGGAGAAGAAACTTCCGTTCCCGTCTCTATAGCCGGGAGCGTTTGGACTTCAAAAACTAATTCCCGTGGACTCTGGCCAAAAGTTAGGCGATCGCCCGGAGTCAATCTTAAACATCCATGCAATTGTTGTCCGTTAACGAAGGTTCCGTTAGCACTGTTGAGGTCGCAAATTTCCCAATCCTCTGACTCGGCCAGAGGGCGCACTTCTGCATGGTGTCTGGAGACGCTGACATCCTCCTGGGGAGCGTCGAAAATAATCTGGCAGTCTAGAGCCCTTCCTATTACTATTTTCTCTGTTTCTGTCAGTGCTTTAACGACTTCTGCATTGCTCCCACAAAGACAAGCTTGGTGTTTTGGATGATTCAGCATATTGCCCTCGCTTTGAGACAGGACAGTAACAGGTTTGTGTTAAGCCATCTGGAATAGCCACTTCATAAGTAAAGTTGCTTTGATTTGTGAGTCAGACAATCTGACGACATCGTAAATGAACTTTATCTGGACATGGGTAGCCCTCCAATTGTGAAGGTTAGGAATTCGCGAGCTACGTCGTGCCGTCACGTTCAATCCGAAATGTCCAAGTTGTAAGTCTGCGAATCATGGCTTACACCAGTGGGTATCACGGTCTCCTTCTTATGCTAGGAACATGACAGCAGGATGAAACCGTTTTCCAACCGGGGCTTTTAGCCGCAGCCCATCGCGGCGTAGTTTACGTCGACGAACTGGATGTGCTGGAGGACAGCATTGCCAATCTGCTGCTAACCATCTTGACGGAGGGGCGAAATCGCATCGAGCGGGAAGGCAATAGCTTCGAACATCCTTGCAAGCCCCTCTTTATCGCCACCTACAATCCTGAAGAAAAACAGTTGCGCTCTCGCTTGTTCGACCTATTTGCCATGGGTTTGTCGGCAGAGATCGCCCACTAACAGTAGAGCAACGGATTGAGGGGATAAATCGGGCGATCGCTGACAAAGACAACCCTCAAGCTTTTCTGGAACGATACGCGGCTGACGTTGAGAATCTGCAATTGCAAGTTGCCCTTGCCCGGCAGTTACTGCCTGGTGTCGCCATCGCCAGGCACCAGATCGCTTATTTAGTCTCTGAAGCCGAGCGAGCCCAAGTGGAGGGCCACCGGGGGGAATTGTGCGCAGTATGGGTTGCCAAGGCCCGTGCGGCCCTATCGGGGCGAACGATCGTCAATGCTGAGGATTTGCAGGTGGGGGTGGAACTGGCGAAGGATGGTGAAACGTTGCCAGAGGAGTTTGAGATCCCCCCCAAACCGATGGAGATCGATCCGACTCTGCTAAACTTTGCCCGGCTGACTCGCCGTCGCCGAGGCAAAGCTGGCGGGGGAAACCTAATTTTTTCGCAGGATCGAGGTCGTTACGTCAAGCCCATGTTTCCGAATCGAATGCAGAACAGCCCGATATCAAACAGGAACTGCTGGAGATTGCGGCCAGAATTCGCGCCCTGGGCATGCAACTATTGCTCATTGACACCGATCGCAAGTTTGTCTCGGCAGGATTTGCACGGGAGCTGGCTTTGCAGGCAAATGGAAATTACTACTGCTTACCCAGAGCAACTGATGAAACGATTGCTGCAATGGCACAGGAGGCAGTTTCATCGTTAATCAGCTTGTAACGAGCGACTGGAATACCAGATTCGCTTCCTCAGAATCGAGGCCCCAAAGCAGTTGATTTCCGATCGTTACAAATATCAAGGCAAATATAGTTACTTCTCCTTCTCGGGCTCCTGCCACAAATGCTATATCTGTGTTTGGAAGAGTGATTGAACCTGGGAGGTTGTATGTTTCTTCAACACCATTCCAACGGGGCTCTTGTCGAAATTCTCTCTATGGATACTTTATTCGATCCGAATCAGGCCAAAGTGATGGGTCGTTTCCATGCTGGCCAAGAAATGCAGGATGCAGAATATTTCACTAAAGCTCATCTAGAATTTCCCTCTGGCGAGGCATTGCCGAAGTGTTGGTTAGATGCTCACTACCGCGAACATATGAAGGCCAATTAAGCCTACCAGAGCAATCTAGATTTGCAGGAAGATTTATTCCGCGATCGCATCCCGATTTTTTTCCTTGCCCGATATCCTCCATTCTGTCGGGAGTATCTTGCTTGACAAGCTTACGCAAATTTTTATTGAAACTGCGATTTAACTCTGCCCTATCGAGCTGTGTCGAGTATTGTGATGGCAGTTAGGGATAGTAGTGTTGGCAGTTTCGCTGGCAGAAGAGGCGATCGCCCTTCTGATTGAGTTAGCCGAACGGGGAGAAATCGATCCGTGGGACGTGCAAGTCATCGACGTGATCGATCGGTTTTTGATGAAATTAGCCCCTACTGCCAACACCCGCGATTTATCTGAATCCGGTCAAGCGTTTTTATATGCCTCAATGCTGGTTTATCTCAAGGCATTGGCCCTAGCGGAAGCAGAACTTGAGGAAGAAGAGGAAGATTTTGATGAGGCTCCTTTTGAGGGAGAAATTGAGCCGCTGCCCAGCATCCCGCTAGAGCAAACGTTGCGTCCCCGTCCGGTCGCACGCATTCAGCGAACCCGCCCCGTTACTCTCAAAGAAATTATTGCGCAGTTCCAAGTGCTAGAGCAGGCGGTGCAGGAACGAGCAGGCAAACCCCGCAAGGTGCGTAACAAAGCAGTAAAAGGGGAGAGAATTACAAGCATTTCTCAGCTGTCGCACCCGGAAAATTTGGCCGAGACGGTATCTTTACTCGAGCCTATTTTGGCGAATGCTTGGCAAACTGCCGCTTCCCTCACCTTCGAGGCTTTGGTTGCGCTACAGGAGGAGCTGTATCCGGGGAAAGCCAGTCTGGCGACGGTGTTTTGGGCTTTGTTGATGATGGCGTCGCGATCTCAGGTGCGCCTGCATCAAGAGGAGTTCTACATGGATTTAGCCGTGAGTGCGGTATTCCCAGCAGAAGAGTCCCCGCCTGCCAGACAAACAGCATAAGTTCTGAGTCTGCTCAGCTCTACTCCGCTTAACAATCGATGGCATAACTGTGGAAGCTTCAATTCGGATAGCAACTCTCACTCCAGTCTGAGTTTGTTGCCGATCTCACTACTACAGGGGGTTTTCCGCTATCGCTCCAAGGACACAATTGCTCCATTCTGCGATCTCGAATTCGTTAAAATTTACCAAACTTTATTTGTTTTTTTGTTCCCCAAGTTTCCTCAATGGATATTTAGGAATAAATTGGATAGTGCTTAAGCCCAATGATTCCGATGACTGCCCACAAAACTGTCATTTATCGAGATTTTAAGCACAGCCTGTTCACGTGGTTGATCTTGGAAGGCTTATGCTTTGCTGCAATGCCGCTAGTAAAGGTTTACCCTTTTGAATTCGTCCAGGTTTGGTTTTTGCCCAGTTTGGTATTGGGTCCCATCGGTGCGCTGATTTTGGCCTATTCCGCTAAAGTTGTGCTCGTAGCGCGCAACATTCCGGATTCTAGCAAGAGAACCATCCGATTTTGGTGGGCTCGTTTTCTAGGGGTTATAGGCTTTCTTGGAGTGGTGTTTCCCCTCGTTGTGATGCTGATAGCGTTTGTGTCGGTGTTTCGCGAGTTTGGGGGAACACTCTAAGTCAAGCTATTTCAGAGCACGCAACAGCATCGCTACTACTGCGACGCCACATCAGTCACCCAAGCAGGCACTTACCAGGGGAGGGGGCATCCCAGTTGAAAAACTCGCCGCTGTTGTCCGGTCCCACTTGGGCAATTACGTCCAACAATTGCGCGACGATGTGATCGACCGAAAACAGTTTTTCGGGGGGGACACTCGCTTGAAACGATTTAGATAAATCGGTGTTAGTGGTACCGGGATGCAAGGCAAGCAGGATGGTCTGGGGGCTCTTACGGTGGTATTCAATCGAGGCGGTTTCGATCGGCATATTCAGTGCGGCTTCTGAGATGCGATCGACGGAGCGATAGGTGGCATAAATGGTGGCAAATTGCTCGTAATTGAGCAAGTGTTTGACGAACCCCAACCCCATTCAGCGACCTGCTCCGACAGACAGAGCAACGGTGCAACGACTATCACCTAATACCGCCATCATGCTATGCCGATGCAAAGGCTATATCGTAATAAATTATGTGGAATAATGATCTGGAAGGCGTCAGTCTGACCTGTTTGCAAGAATGCTTTTACCTTCAGAAAACAGCACGCCGCAGTTGCGGTTGATTGAGGGCAAATAACGAGCATTCTTCACCGCTGTACAACCACTTTTCCATGTGGTCTTGCAGCTTGAGCCAATCGTCATCGAGCATGCCAAACCAAGCGGTGTCCCGATTCCGCCCTTTGACGACCATATGTTGTTTGAAGGTTCCTTCGTAGCTAAATCCAAGACGCAGCGCTGCATTGCGTGATTTGAGATTGAGGGCATCGCACTTCCATTCCACCCGCCGATAGCGCTTTTCTCCAAAGGCTTCTTTCAACAACAGATACACGGCTTCTGTATTGACTTGGGTGCGTTGCGCTTCCGGGGTATACCAAATGTACGCGATTTCTAGCCGCTGCATGTCTGGGGCGATTGCCCGATAGGCAATGGTGCCCACCAACTTTTGCAATGCCTTGGAATAGACCGCAAAGGGGATAATCTCGTCATCTGACTCCAGTTGCTGCAGCCAAGCCTGCATGGCGTCGCGATCGGCGAATGGGCCAACGGGCATATAGGTCCACAATTTTTCGATTTCTTTATCGCCGTGGGACACTGCGAACAGAGCATCGGTGTCCTGTTCGGCATGCAGGGGACGCAGCGTGACAAACTCACCGTCGTACTCCCGGCATTCGGGATACTCCAAAGGATCGACATCCCTCAGTCTGTCCCCCAGCGGTAGCTGTTCCACTTGCCTGCACCATTCAGCTACATAACCATATCCTGCTACCTACGATCTGTGACCTTAAATTTGCTGATGCAGCTCTGACCTTAAGAGTTCAACTAACTTAAGGTAATATCTTCTGCTGGGCGCTGAGCCAGTCGTTTGAGATTTTTGTAGCGCAAAACATCCACCACATCGTTTCCCCATCGCCCCACAAGGCGGGCTTCGAGATGTAGGGCTTGTCCCAATGCTTCCACTGCTTGAATGCGGTCTAGCCCGCGCAGAACTAGGCGATCGACGGCATAGGCATCGGCGGCTAGGAGGCGGCGATCGCTATTGCGATCTTTGATTAACTGCCATATTGCCAATCCCCCCAAGCTACCGGATACCGCAATTCCTACTGGGTCCTTTTGCACCCCTTCAACCATGAGGCTGACTCCCCCCAGACCAGCCAGCGCGGCGTAGAAATCTAAGCTGCGAGTCAGAGAGGGACTGAAATACCCAACGGTGTGTAGAAAAATGGTCGAGCGTTGGTTGGGGCTGAACTGTTCCCAATCGCGGGGTTTGATGGTAATTTTGAGCTGTTTTTGCCAAGGGAACAGACGCCGACCGCGAATGACTTCGGTTTGGCTGATGGAGGCGCCTAGCACCTCAATGTCCTCCCGACTGCTGGCGGGGAGAAGCTCCTTGAGGCGCATCACTTCCCGTTGATCCATCGTCGGTATGTCTGAGAACACTAGTTAAAAACCTCCAGAGTGACTTGCAAGCGAAGGGGGTTATCCAGCTCGAGGGGAGAAGCGACAGCAGGAGACTTCTTCCCGTGCAAGTGCGATCGAATCTTACACTTAGTGTATTTCCTTATTATGGGCGATGACGAACCCCGTTAGGTCAGACAGATTGGACTACGGTGTAGGCTAGTCCAATCGTGGCACTTTGGGCGTGATCGAGTAGCCGGGTCCCTTCGGCTGTTCCAGGGGACGTCAGATCCGCCAATACGGTTTGGGCAAAGTCTATGGGCTGGGGGAGCATAACAAATCCGCTGCGGATCCCCATCGCTTGCGCGACAGTTTGGAGGGCATCTTCCGATGCAGGCATCGGGTTACTGCTAGCGATCGCAAACACCTCGGTCAGTCCTTGTGGCGCGCGCACTGCGAAACCGATCCCCAAGGCTTGCCCCAGATCCACCTTGCTGTGGGAGGCAATCGTTATGGAAGCTCCTGCGTTATCTCCCCCTTGGTTCGCTAACACGCACAATCGTCCGAGGCGATCGAGGACAGCTAAAACCACATAAATGGGGGTGTTTCCTCGGTTTTCAAGGGTGTAAACCAATGGTGCTCCCACCTTGAGTTGCGGAATGCCCACTCGACCTCGTTTCAGCTTGCGGACAAGGGGGGTTTGGGTGGCGGCAGGAGCGGTTCCCGCTTGCCAGGTAGTTTCACCACTGCCAATCTCTAGCACCACCGAGAGCTGGGAAACATTGTCGTTCAGAGTTGCGCGCAGGCGTTTAACCGCTAGTAGATGCTGCAGCCGGGGAATGAGCCGTTTGATAGCGCTTTTGGGGGCTTCGCCAGCATTGCCGAAGGAATCGTAGAGAGGAACGCGACCGGACCACATCAGGCCGTAGCTGCCGACTTCTGGAGGGTTCTCCAGAGTCAGTTGTGCCTGTAAATCGGGTGTCATGCGGCCAAACAAACAGTCCACCGCACGCTCCTGCAATTGAGCGGTTTCGAGCGCATGCAGTTCTCCGGCCAGATTCGCGTTGGACAGGACGCTGCTGACATCAACTTTTTCAATCCGCTGCAAACTGTTATCGAGGGCAATGGCTAACCGCGCCAATGGAATAACCCGTTGGACTTCCGTTACCAGAGCTCCTAGGGGGGATGCCGTTCTCTGAGAAGCTGCCCCACCAGTGGAGGCGGCTGCTGGGATAGCAGGCAGCTGACTGGCGGGCTGCTGGGTGGCAGCGTCCTCTGAGGACAGGGGGGTGGGCGGGGAAAGATCCTCGGCTGGCTCTACACGAGCGGTAAGCCGTTCCCGGGATTTCAGCACCCACTCTTTACCGTCGTTCCAATCCTTAAACCGGGTCCCTGGCTTCAAAAAAGGCAGGACAGTTGGGGAGATTCCTCCCAACCAGATGTCAGTGCGGTCATCTTGCACCGCATGGATAACCCCCGAAGCCCCTGCTGGACCGATCGCGATCGGATCCGGGGAATAAGGGCGATTGGGGCTATTGCCTTTCCCTTGCAAAATGGGCCGCTCGTCAGGAACCGCCGCTTGCTGGGCTTTTGCGCTGGTCAGTTGATAGAGCTGTTGCCAATCATCGACGCCCCCCATTTCCCACAGGGACTGGGTCAAGAGGTAGGTCAGCAAGCCGGCACTAAATCCATTCCAAAAGCCCTCTGCCGCAGCTTGGCCAGGGGCCGCTGCCATTATCCAGTTGCCCTGCGCTCGACTGATGAGGCCGTAGCTAAAGCTTCCAGGGGGGGGGCTAGTGCGGTATTTCTCGTGGATGCTAGTTTGCCGCTCTAGTACCGCTTTTGCATATCGGTAATCTGGATGGCGATAACTATCAGAGTCATCTCCATCAGCCACTTCTAAGCTCGCAAGAGGTAGCGGCGATCGCACCCGCCAATTGCCTAATTCTGCGGTGGTTTCTGTAGCGAAGCCGCAATCTAAAACAACGGTGACTAATCTGGTGTTGAGGGCTTGAACCAGCTGGTAGAGAGTTTCTAGAGGCAGATCGGTAATTTCCCCACCAGCAGGATTAGCCTGAGCATCGGCTGACATCAATAGCGGACTGCCATCGGGAAGAGTCCGTCCGTAGCCACTAAAGTGAACAACAACGGAATCGTTGGGTCCCACCTGCTCGATGAGATGGTCAATGAATGTTTGTTCGATCGCTGCGCGTGTGGCAGCTTCGTCGATCAGGGTGGCAATGTTGGAAAACCCAAACCGATGTTCCAGTACCTCCTGCTGCAAAGTGACATCCGTGGCACATCCCTGTAGGGGGTCGAGGCCGTTGCTGTAGCGATCGACCCCGACCAACAATGCAAATTTGCGACCCGCGGTGGCGGCCATAGCCGATCCCCAGGTTTGAGATTGGCCCAATATGCGTTGGGCTGCTGCTTCGATCTGGGGGGCAACGGCGATCCCGGCTGTCCCCAAGAGGCTTCTGACTAAAAAATCACGTCTGCTCGCTTTCACTACCTACCGCTGCAATGCTCCGAAATATGCGGGGCGGGATCCGGACGGACACAAAGTATCGTGTGCTGGAGTACTGGAATTTTCCCATCCCCACTCTAAAGTATCCATTCATAGGTGCCTATGGAGTTTAGTGTTTGGGTACGAATTCTTTATGGAAATCGGATTCATGCTGGCAATCGTAAGGAATTCCGTGGGTGCATCCTCCGTGACAGATCGGAGGACTGCCAGGATTGCGCGGCTGTCGTTATACCCGAGCCACAATCACCTGTTGGGGTTGATCTTGATATTTGCCCGCGCGATCGGCGTAGGTTGTGGCGCAGGGTTCTCCTTCTAAGAATAAGAGTTGTACGACTCCTTCGTTGGCATAGATACGGCAATCGGCACTGGAGGCATTAGAAAATTCAAGGGTGAGGTGACCGCGCCAGCTAGCTTCTGCCGGGGTGAGGTTGGCGATGATGCCGCAACGGGCGTAGGTACTCTTTCCAATTGAGATCGTGGTGATATTGGGGGGCACTTCCAGCCGTTCGATCGCCACCCCCAAACCATAGGAGTGAGCTGGCAAGATGAAAAAATCGCCACTGTCGTCCGAATGGAGTGGGGTGGATTCTAGATTGTCGGGGTTGAAGTGTTTGGGGTCTACCACCGTGCCTGGGATGTGACGGAAGATGCGGAAGTCGGCAGGGGACAGGCGAATGTCGTAGCCGTAGGAGGAAAGTCCGTAGCTGAGGACTTGGCGGGGGACAGCGTTGGGGGATTCCACCTGCCGGACCAGTTGGGGCTCGAAGGGATCGAGCATTCCTTTTATCGACTGGGTGGTAATCCAGCGATCGTTTTTAATCATGAGTTTATCAGTGAGATTTCTCGGTCTGTCTTAATAGGTTCATGATGGCGTGGGTTTTATGCATCCCTCAGGATTTCAAGTCATTGTCTTATCAATTGCTTGAGGGGATTCGCTCGTCACCTATTCGGTGTTGCTATGTCCGCTAGAACAGCAAGATCTATTCCCAGTCTGGGTTCTGGGCATCTGAGATGACCTCAGCGACTTGACGGTCGCTGTAAAAATCACTCGCCGACACCCCATTGCGGAATCAGCGAGCAAGCGTATGCGTTTAATGGGGGTTAGCCAGCTAGAACTTTAGAGGCTGCAGTTACTCCGGCACCGGGAGTGAAGCGATAGCCCAACTCCGCAAGGGCTGCTTCAATGGCCGTAAAAGTGGTCAAGATGTCGCGATCGCAGATGAAGCCCAAGTGACCGACACGGAAGATTTTGCCTTTGTAAGAGTCTTGACCTGCGGCGAGGGCGATGTCAAATCGTTTCGAAATAATGGCACGGATATCTTCGGCATTGATACCATCGGGGGCGACAATCGCGGTGACGGCGGTGCTGGCGGAGCTGTCGTCAGCCGCCAGCAGGCCCAGACCGAGGGCTTTGGCTCCGGCACGGGTGGCGTCTCGCAGTTTTAGATGGCGGGTAAAAATGTTCTCCAGCCCTTCCTCTTTCATCATGTCGAGGCTGGCTTGCAGCGCGTAAATCATGTTTACGGCAGGGGTGAAGGGGGTGGTGTTTTTGCCGAGGCTCTTTTTAGCCATGGCAAAGCTCCAGTAGTACTTCGGCAGTTTGGAGGTGGCGACGGCGGACATGGCCCGTTCGCTGACTGCTACAAAGCCCAAACCGGGGGGAATCATATAGCCCTTTTGGGAACCGGAGGCGACGATATCTAGGCCCCATTCGTCCATTGGCACGCTGGTGGCTCCGACGCTGGTGACGCCATCCACGATGGTGAGCGCTTCACCGTGCTCTTTGACGAGTTCGGCGATGGCCTGTACGTCATTCAGGACGGCACTGGAGGTTTCGCTGTGGGTGAGGATGACGGCCTTGATGGTCTTGCCGGTATCCGACCTTAATTTCTCGGCGAAGGTTTCAACAGGGTAGGGAATGCCCCATTCGGATTCGATGCGCTCGCACTGAAGGCCAAACACGTCGGCCATATCCGCCCACCGTTGACCGAACTTGCCGTTAACGCCGCACAAAACGCGATCGCCGGGGCTGAGGACATTGACGAGGCCAGCTTCCATCGCACCGGTGCCGCTAGCGGAGAGAATAAACACATCATTTTGGGTTTGGTGCAGCCAGCGTAGTTTGTCGGAAACGTCTGCAACAACAGCTGAGAAGCTAGGGCTGCGGTGTCCTTCAGGATGCTTTGCCAAAGCCAGCAAAGCGCTTTCGGGCACTGGGGTAGGCCCGGGAATCATGAGTTGGAGCTTGTCTTTCATCGTCACCCCTCCAGGTCGCGACTCGGCCCTAGTATTCTTACATGCAGAGTCAGTTACCCTGGCTGAACTTATAGATTGAAGAAATAATCTACAAAGCGTTCAAGGTTGGTCCGGCATTGTGTTAATTCGTTTGCCGATCGTGAGATCGCTTCAGCTCGTAGCCACAGCGTTTCAAGTACTCCCAACCCCGCTGAGGCCACACCCTTTTTCCCGTTAGCTTTTCGATCCACTTGGCCACCTTTGGACCTGTCCAATTGCCACCATCCTTAGGAGGCTGCGTGAGGGTCGATCGAAGCAGCTGCAGCTGCTCGTCGTTGAGCAATGTTGGTCGTCCCCTGCGATAGGGACGTTTGCGACCATTGCTCAACGCCTCGGGTCCTTGGCTGTTATAGGCTTTGAGCAAGTCCTTGGCATAGTCGTAGTTTAGTCCCACCACCTCAGCTGCCTGCTTCAGCGATCGTCCCCCCTTAACCAGCCACATCAAGTGATACCGCCGACCCTCCACTGGGTCGGTGGCCTTTTGGTAACGGCGCTTTAATTCCACTTGGGTGAGATGGTCAGCAACAGTGGCGTATCGCGGCATGATGAGGACTGGCCTGACCGAATTGGAACCAGTCTAAACGGGTTTCCTGAAAATTCCGCATCCTTCTATACAGTTAGTAATCCTCCAGGCAATCCCCCTTTCTAAAATAATCTCCCTAACCCAACATCCTTTTCTCTGGTTCAATCTCTGTCGTCACGGGGAGATAGCGCTGAATGGGAATCACCGGGTGACCGTCGGACCAATTCCCCATCTCGAAGCAAACATGATTGACCTTAACGGTATCGCCTCCACGCACGGCATAGTCCAACGCATGCCAAATGTAGCGCCAGTCCAAATCGTTCTCAGCCCCCACCCCATCCAAAATCGTCAGCGCCAAAAACCGGGGAAAAAAGCTTGTATCGGTGGTGGCTTGCTCGTGGTTGGCATACATTGCCGGACAGCCGTAAGCATCCGAAAACGACAAAAACATCGCTTTGTGTTCGGTGGCGATCGCCTCAAATGGACCATTCCACTTCGCCTTCGGCACGATGACATCGTCATTGCCATGCACGATCGCCACCGGCACGTCTAAATGGCTGCCAGTGGTGCGAATGTCCACCTTATCAGTGAACTTATCGATGATTTTTCCGAGCTTACCAGGGAAGTTAATCGTTTCCGTATCCGTCACCGGATCTGCCGCGACCACCTGCTTGGGCCGCAATCTTGGATCGCGATTTTCTGTATCGACGTAATAGGCCCAACTGAGGGCAAACAAGCCCCCCAGAGAATGTCCGAAAAGGTAGGTGTCTACGGGATTCGATTCCCCAAACACCAAAGAATAGGCTGATTCCACGCTATCCAAGGCGTTCTCCATCCATTCCCCTTGAGGGGCAATTAACCCCTCTCCAATGGTGGATTGAATCAGCTCTTCCACCGATTCAAAGAAGTCATTCCTTGAATTCGTTGAATCGGGAAAACTGCAGAATCCCGTTTGAAAGTTGGGATAAAAGACATAGAAGCCCTGCTTAACCAAGTGTTCAATATGGCTGCGGTAAATCTGCGATGCCCCCAAATCAAAGCCATGTAGATAAATCACGACACGAGGAGGAGTATCATTCTCCGAATACACTAGCTTGGGTGAATAGATCTCGATGTAAGAACCGCGATCGCAATCCCCCCTCTTTTTTAGGTCGTAGTCATGAGAAATATAGACGCCGTTATAGTCCGGCCGATCGGGGGGATGGGCCCGAAATCGTCCGGTTAGCTTACAGAACCATTCATTCCAGTAATAGGTCAATGTCGATCGCACAATCGTCATGGCAATACCCCTTTCTAGTACTCATCACGGATAATCTTGGGCACTGGACAGAAATTACTGTAAGTCATGAAATCCTCGACAGGAGCATATTTCTGAGAGCTTGAGTGATTTGTCAATGAAGCCGATCGCCATGGCCGGGGTGGTTGCTCTGGGTAGAGAGGGATG
Source organism: Synechococcus sp. (assembly GCA_051439605.1). GTDB lineage: Bacteria > Cyanobacteriota > Cyanobacteriia > Thermostichales > PCC-7336 > PCC-7336. Next base: position 124,528 of record JBFRWN010000044.1, on the reverse strand, counting down.
AATTCTCGCCCAGTTATGAATGAGGGGAAGGGCCGTTATGGCTGGGTTCAACCCTGCCTGATGTTTGGCGTAGTGGTTTTGGCGTCGTCGATAGGCACTCCAGCGTGGACAAATACTGCTGTTGTGAGCCTCGCAATGGTTGGCATGGACCTCCGATTTGGGTGAGAGGGCGGTGTAGGGATGTTCAGGCTTGCGGCGCTGCACCCCCCGTCCCTGGCTCCGTTTCACCTTGCAGGCCACCTCAATCCCCTGACGCGGGACTGGGAGTTTGTGACAGCGAGCCCCAGATCAGAAGTGTTAGACTTCAATTCGCTGTCGCGGGGCAATGGTGTGTTTGCTGACGTTGTAGCGGGCAGATGCTTGAGTCATTTTGAGATGTAGCAGTTGAGGGTCCCCTAAAGGATATATTTTGCGAGGTCGCCGAGGGCAGATGTTCAAGGCCTGTATCACCTGGGAGGCCACCGCCCGCGCCAGTAGCGGCGGCACAGAATTACCAATTTGGCGAAAGCCATGCCACTTTGTGGAGTGGAAGCGGAACCAATCAGGGTATGAATGGAGCCTAGCTGCTTCGCGGACGGTGATGCAGCGGGGGGTGAATGGATGAATGGGACGAGGAGATGTAAACGCCCCTCGACTGCTGGGGGTTCCCGCCCGCAAGGTATTACAAAGGCCATCGGGATGCAGTTTGAGAAAGCGACTGACGCGATCTACCGTGCCGGGCTCGGTGCGGCGGAAGCGCTCGATGGTGGCAACGCTGTGGCGGGTGCGACCGCTGCAAGTTAACCCCGTGTAGGGAGACTGACGTCGGTAAGAGAAATCTTGTGGGGAGTGGAGATCGCCGCGCAAAAGTTTGGCATAGTTGCTGGCTTCCGGGGCGAGGCCCACCCCCATCCAATCCTGCTGGAACAGTACGTCATATTGTTCGATATCGGGGAGATCGGCAATGGCATCCGCCACCGTCGGGCCGTTGGGTAGCTCTTCCGAAGTCGCTCCCTCCTGAAATCCTGCATTATGGATGGGTCGGGCAGGGAGGACAGTGGGATTGGGATATTGGGCCAAAGGTTCACCCGCTCGTGCCCCCATCAGAAACAAGCGCTGTCGATCCTGCGGTACTCCAAAATGGGCTGCATTTAAGACTTGGTACTGCTGCACGATCTGATAGCCGCTGTCTGCGAAGCTTGCTATCAGCTCCTTGAGCAGCTGGCGATGGCGACCGATTGTCAGCCCTCTGACGTTTTCCATTACGAAATAGCGGGGTTGAAGTTCCAGCACTAACCTTAGGAAGTGGAGCATCAACCCATTGCGGGGATCGTTTAACGCCCGCTTGCCAATGGTGGAGCATCCTTGACAGGGTGGACCACCAAACACAACATCGATGGAGCGATCGCCAATGGCGGAATCTTCACGAATCTCCCTTCCGGTAATGTCTGCTGCGCTGCGGCAAAACATCCGCCAAAAAGGGAAATTAAATTCGTGCACGGCGCAATGGATGGGATCAATTTCCACCGCTGCCAAGACCTCAAACCCAGCTTGCTCGAATCCCAAGCTCATTCCCCCAGCTCCGGCGAACAGATCGACTGCAATCGGTCGCTTCACGTAGACTCCTTACATACCAATTTCTACGACCAGCAGAGATAGCATATGCTGCTCAGCCCTTACCTGGAAAAGCCTGCAAGCAACTAGGCCCTAAGCTCAGAATAGAGAAGATCCCCCAAATACGGGGGATCTGAGGGCAAACACAAACGGGTCGTCGCTAGTTAAAGTTCGCACGTACTGGCCGATCCAACTAGCCACTGCGCTGCTCTCTACCGTCTCCGCACGAATGCGGGCAGTTCTACGACTTTGGGCCGAACAATAGTATTGTTGGGGGTGACTGATTCTGCTGAAGCAGCTGCTAGGTTAAACACCCTGCGGTCGAAATTCTTGGAACTGGGTACAGTGCGATCCATTATCTCCAGTGGAGGAATGGAGGGTAACTTAGCATCATAGATGCTAGGGCTAGGAGGAACGTCGCAGCTAGCCGTGGCTTCCCGTACAGATTGCACGAACGATTTATCTGTGGGTTCGTCAGTTGTCGCCTCCTTTTTCTCCTCGCTTCCCCGATCGCGATGTTCGTCTAATTGGGCTTGCAGGGCTTGGTTCTCGGCTCTCAGTGCCACCAGTTCCTGCTGCAGAACTTGTTTGGCATTTTCCAGTTGCACAAAATCGACTGAGAGGGGCTCTGGGGTTGTGTGTGTAGGACTTGTTTCTTGATGGAGGCTGTCGAGCTGAGTCTGCAGAGTTTGATTGTTCGCCTGTAGAGTTTGATTGTTCGCCTCAAGGCGATCGCATCGATCCAATAGTTCGATTTTGGCGCGCTCGATCTGAGCCATTTCACGATCGCACTCTTGAGCCTGGGCATGGGCTTGGGCGCATTCCTTCTCCAGCTCTTTGACCCGCTCTTGCAATGATTCGTACTGACGTTTGAGAACGTAGTGATGGGCCTCGGCGACCTCTTGCCGCCTTTGAGCAGCCTTCAACTGCTCTGACTCTCCCCCCTCAAGTTGAGCTTGTAGTTCCTCTAGCTGTTTGGCCATGGTATCTCGCTCGTGGGTGACCTGTTGTGTTCGATCTTTTAGCTCTGCTTGGCTTTGCTGAACTTGCTGTAGCGTGCGCTCTGTTGAGTGCACGTTCGCAACCGCAGTTTTAGCCTGTTCAAGCTTCTGGGCTAGCTCGTCCCGTTCCACCTTCAAGGTGGCGGCAATGCTTTGGAGTTTGGCAATTTTATTCGCCGATTGCTCCAGTTGCTGGCACCGCTGTTGTGCGGTATCAAAGTCTTGCCTTAGACGATCTCGCTCCCCTACCACCCGCTCAACATCAGCTTGGAGGTGCTCCAACTGCTGTTTGCTGGCGGTTAGCTGGGTTTGCAAAAGGCTGATGTTGTCATCAGTTACGTCTTGGGTGTTTAACATAGCTTGGCAACTATTGAGTTGTTGTTCCAACTCGGCTGCATATTGCATGTTTTGCATGGCAAGCGACTCTGACTCCGCTAATGCCTGCGCCTGCTGATGGACGCGAGTCTTGAGGGCCTCTAGGTTGGGGTCGTTTGGTGCCATAAGTTGCTTCAACAATCAATTGGCAAAACAGTGCGTTCGGGAGCACTTGATGCCAATAATAGCTCCTTTACACCATATGTGGTGGGAAATATTTTTTAGTATGAACTTAATGCACTACAGATAGTTCAATGTGGCTAGATAGAGAGCGCGATGAAGAGAGAGGGCAATTTTCACAGGTCCGTATACCTAAAGGTGGCTTGTAGACGTCAGGGTTTCCAGATGCTCGCAGAAGCTATCGACTTCAGAATGGCTGTTGAAGTAGTGGACGGAAGCCCGAACAAACTCGGTGTGTTGGCGGGTTTCCATATCCAAGCGGGTGGAGGAGAGGACTGATACGGAGGTATTCATAGCTGCCGCACGCAACTGATGGGCGATCGCCGTCGCTGCATGGTTGGCCACCGTAAACGTCACAATGCCGCATTGGATTTGCCCTAAATCGTGAACGGTGACAGCAGGAATCTCGGACAGTTGCTGCCGCAGCCGTTGGGCCAGGTGCCGGATGCGACTCTCGACATTCTCCAGCCCCCATTGCAGGGCGTAGTCAATTGCCACTCCCAGTCCGATCTTGCCTGCATAGTTGGTTTCCCAGGTTTCAAAGCGACGGGCATCCGATCTGACTTGGTATCGATTCCTTTCCACCCACGCCGCCGCCATCATGTCTAGGAACGGAGGCTCAAACTGCTCGATTCGCTTGCGATCCACATATAGGAAACCCGTTCCCCTGGGACCGCGAAGGTACTTTCGCCCCGTGGCAGACAGAAAGTCGCAGCCGATTTCTTTCACATTAGTGGGCATTTGCCCCACCGACTGGCAGGCATCTAGTAGATACAGCACGTTAGCGGCACGAGCCAATTTGCCCACCGCCGCCGCGGGATTCACCAGACCTCCATTGGTGGGGACGTGGGTGAGGGCAATGAGTTTGGCGCGATCGTCGATCGCCTTCGATAGGGCCGTAATGGAGATTTGCCCAACCTCATCGTTAGGAATGACTTGAATATCAACTCCATATTTTTGAGCAATCTGTAAAAAGGCAATGTAGTTGCTGGCGTAGGAGGATACTGCTGTCAAGATGCGATCGCCCGGTTGAAAGGGAATGGAGTAGAAGGCCATGTCCCAAGCGCGAGTGGCGTTTTCAACAATGGCGATTTCGCTAGCGGTGCATCCCAAGAGGGTTGCGGTGGCATCGTAGACCCGATTCACGGCATCGCTTGCCATTGCAGCTGCCTCATAGCCACCGATTTGAGCTTCCAGACGTAGATGCTCAATGGTGGCATCTACCACGGGGGCTGGCATCAAGGCTGCCCCTGCATTATTAAAGTGCAGCACACGATCGCACCCCGGAGTCTCTCGCCTAGCTCGCTGCCAATCTAAACCCACTCGACTTTCCTTTTCCGGCAGTATCGTGTTGACGTTCAATCACGGTCACAGTAGCTCTTACTTTGTAGCTCCTACTTTATAAACGGGGGGATGGCAACGCTGTTTTTTTTCTTCCAGTGCATTGACTAATGGGTGTGGCCCACCGATCCTGTTTTATGGCTGACCATTGATGGCTGGCCTGTCTCATGATGTGCTCAAGAATTGCACAGCATCGCTAAGAACAGTTGTCATCTGATAAAGGTGTGTATGGTATTTGACGCTGGCGATCGTAACAAATCCAGCCATTTCCTCCACAGCTCCGTTTTTTTGTGGGGGATTTCAATTGCGTTGGTGACTGGGCTGGGTGGGGTGAGCTACCTATGGCAGCTGGGAACGGTTGGATTGGTGGACGAAACTGAACCGCTGTTCGCCGAAGCCGCACGGCAAATGGTTGTCACTGGCGATTGGATTACCCCCTATTTCAACGGGGAAACTCGTTTTGACAAACCCCCTTTGATTTACTGGTTGATGGCGATCGCCTACCAGCTGGTGGGGGTGAACGAATGGGGAGTGCGCCTCCCCTCCGCACTATCTGCGATTTCGGTAGTGGTGCTGGTGGCGTTCTCGCTGCTCAAATTTGGCTATCGGTCTGGGTTCTCTCGGGGGGACATCGAGTGCGTTGAGGGAGACCTTTCTCAACGCACTTCAGAACAAGTGCTCCCGCCAGCAGATAATTGGTCAGCAGCTTGGCTGGGGGCTTGCATTGTTGCCCTCACCCCTCTGATCGTCGCCTGGGGGAGAACGGGGGTCTCGGATATGCTGCTGACTGCTTGCATGACTGGCTCGATGCTGTCGTTTTTCAATGCCTATGCGTGCCAGGGAAATCGTTCCAAGCAACGGTGCTGGTATTTAGCCTTCTATACCTTTATTGGTCTGGGGATTTTGACCAAAGGCCCGGTGGCGATCGTGTTACCTGGATTGGCCATCGTTGCGTTTTTGCTGTTTGCCGGTCGTTTGGTAGAGGTGCTGCGTGAGGCACTGCCAGTGAGGGGGGTGGTGACGATCGCCGCCTTGACGGTTCCGTGGTTCTTGGCGGTGAGTACCATTCATGGCTCAGACTACATTGATACTTTTTTTGGCTACCACAACTTTGAGCGGTTCACGAGTGTGGTGAACAAACACTCGGCCCCGTGGTACTTTTATTTCCTCATTGTTCTGGGGGGCTTTGCTCCGTTTTCCTTCGAGCTTCCTGGGGCGATTGGGCAACTGCAAGTTTGGCGATTGGGAGCTTGGAGACAGCAATCGCGCCCCTATCAACTGGGGTTGTTCGCTTTTTGGTGGTTCATTTCCATCTTTGGATTTTTTACTGTTTCGGTGACTAAGCTACCCAGCTATATCCTGCCGCTGTTGCCCGCTGCTGCGATTATGGTGGCGCTGCTGTGGTCGGATCGTATTTCAAGTTCCAATCGCACTTCGGAGTTAACACAGACTAAGCCCTCGATTGGGATGTGGATTCAAACTGTCTGCAACATCCTGTTCTTTGTGGCACTAGCCATCGGCAGCCTAATGCTGACGAGTTTTTTGGGGGCTGACTCCTCTGCCCCAGATTTGCCGGAGGCTATTCAAGCAGCCCATCTGCCACTACTGGGAGGAGTAATTTGGGGCACGACGGCGATCGTGGCGGTGGGACTAGTGTTCACCAATCGCTTGAAGTGGCTATGTTTAGCCAATACCGGCGGCATGCTGGCCTGTGTCATTGTGGTTGTTTCTGTGGCCTTTCCCCTGATGGATGGGCAGCGGCAACTGCCCCTGAGGCAATTGTCTTGGCTGGCAGCAGAAGAAATTCAGTCTAACGAACCGATGCTCATGATTGGTTTCATGAAGCCCAGCGTGACTTTTTACATGCGACAGAATGTCCAGTACTTGTCGGGGCGCTCGCAGTTTGAGCGCGCCTTGAACCCAGAAAATGCTGCCAATCCTATCCCTTCTGCACTGCTTCTAGGGGAAACGGACGTCTTTGATGATTTTGGCTTAGGGCCAAACACCTATGAAACAATTGCGGAGGCCGGAGCTTATCGCTTGGCCCGTCTTAGGTAGGTTTGTCCATCAGCCCTAGGCTAAACGATTGCTATAGTTTTTCCTGTCTCTACGTTCTGCCGAACAAACTCTCTACAATAGACATAACGGAGCGTCATCGCAAACTGATGAGTATGAGGCAACTAATATGGGTTTTCCTGCCAAAATTCCTAGAAATACGTTTGAAGAGGGCTTCTTTTGGGCGATCGCCATTTCAATCGGTCTATTCTGCCTGTTCACCGCCCTAATTTTGATTGGTATTTTCTAGATTGTTTCGCTCGTTACTCCCCCACTGACTACCGCTAGTCAGTGGGAGCACACTTCCAGTAGCCGTATCTAACCCGTTAAGCAGACCGATTAGGGAATAAGAGGGTCTGTACGAGTCTGATGGATTGCCTTCATCAGGCAGAGTTCGTTACCGCTTTCGTTCCATTCCACGCGGTCAAAAATTTGATTGAGAATAAAAACTCCACGACCGCATTCGTCACGGTCGTCGATACCGGCATTGGGTTGGCGATCGCAGCAGTGCTGGCTGGCAAACCCACAGCCTTCGTCGACGATCGTCCACTGATAGAGCGGTGCATGACAAGATACGGTGACCGTGACGCGCTTACTGGTATCGAATTGATTGCCGTGGGCAACTGCGTTGACTAAAGCTTCTTGAAGACCCAGCTGAACCTCCGCCTGCCAACATGGAGGCACCTCTAATGTTAGGAGTTCGAGTATCGGTCTGACATAGAGTGTGGAGACAAAGCTAAGGGTATAAGCTGAGCGGTGTTTAACCGGCTTTCTCAGAATAGTTAGCACAGGCGAAAGTCTCTACGTCGGCTAATTCCTATTTTAGCAAACCGTACTGTGGGATACCGACAGGGGTTAGGGGTTCGGGATTTTCTACGGTTCTGGGTGGGCATTTCACCCTGATGGCAGGAATAGGGGTGCTAACCTGAGTTGCCGAGAAATTATTCATATCGTCTATCTCTGACCAATTTGTGTTGCATGCTATTCACCTGAGTGCGTTCAACCAAAGTTTTGTTGATGGACGTAGCCAGTTCAGTTTGGGCAACTAGATCCAGGCCTGTAACGGGATTTGGCTGGTGACAATCCTTAGCGACTTGACGGTCGCAATACTACTGACGAGCGAGATCGGGAGTTGAAACGCATGCACGAACAAGGCAATATCAGCATCCATACCGAAAATATTTTTCCGATTATTAAAAAGTCCCTGTACTCGGACCGGGAGATTTTCCTGCGGGAATTGATTTCGAATGGGGTTGATGCCATCTCCAAGCTGAAGTGGATTGGCTATCGGGAAGATATCCCAGAGATGCCCGAGCCTAAGATTACGGTGGCCATCGATAAGGAAAAGCGTCAGCTCAGCATCACCGATAGCGGTTTAGGCATGACCGCTGATGAAGTGAGGAACTACATCAACCAGGTTGCCTTCTCCAGCGCTGAAGAATTTATCGAGAAATACAAAGGGGATGGTAACGAACAGGGCATTATCGGTCACTTTGGTTTGGGCTTCTATTCGTCCTTTATGGTGTCCTCCTTGGTGGAGATCGACACCAAGTCTTATCAACAAGATGAAGCGGCAGTGCACTGGTCCTGCGATGGCTCGACCCAATTCACTTTGGATGACTCCGATCGCACCGACATCGGCACCACCATTACGTTGACCCTCACCGAAGAGGATGATGAATTTTTAGAAGAGTCTCGCATTCGTCAGCTGATTACCAAGTACTGCGATTTCTTGCAGGTGCCCATCCACTTTGGTGATTCTGTTGTCAACAAACAGGAGCCGCTGTGGGCCAAGTCTCCTTCAGATCTCAAGGATGAGGATTATCTTGAGTTTTATCGGTATCTGTATCCATTCCAAGAAGAGCCACTGTTCTGGATTCACATCAACACCGATTACCCGGTGATCGTCAAAGGGATTCTCTACTTCCCCAAACTGCGTCCCGACATTGACCCCAACCGCGGACAAATCAAACTTTTCTGCGATCAGGTGTACGTCACCGACAACGCTGAGGAAGTCATTCCCAAATTCCTTATGCCCCTGCGCGGCGTGATTGATGTAGACGGCAATGACATTCCCCTCAACGTTTCTCGCAGCTACCTACACAACGATCGCAAAGTCCAGCGCATCTCCGACCACATTGCCAAGAAAGTGGGCGATCGCCTCAACGACCTTTACCAAGAGGACTATGACCGATATCTGGAGGTGTGGCCTGATATTAGCCTGTTCGTGAAGTTCGGCGTCATGAACAGCGACAAGTTCTACCAGCGGGTGAAGGACATTTTGGTGTTCAAAACCACGTTAGAGGCTGAAGCAGAGGAGCAAAAGCCCTACGTCACCCTGGCGGACTATTTAGAGCGCAATAGCGAGAAACAGGACAAGACCGTTTACTATTCCAACGACGAATCTGCTCAGAGTGCCTACATCGAACTGCACAAGAGCCAAGGGCTTGAGGTTCTGCTGCTGGATGGTTTTATTGATAGTCACTTCACCGGCTTTTTGGAGCGGGAAAACAGTGAGGTCCAATTCAAGCGGGTGGACTCCGAGCTTGATGACAAGCTGGTGGATGAGGACAGTGCCGGAGACATTGTCGATCCCACCACCAACAAGACCCGCACCGAGACCCTGCAGGATATGTTCAAGTCAGCGTTGGGTAAAGACAGACTGGATGTAAAGGCGCAGGCGCTCAAGTCTGCAGCGGTTCCCGCCATGATTCTTCTCCCCGAGGCTATGCGCCGCATGCAGGAAATGGCGGCGGTGATGCAGCAGGACACCTCAGCGTTTCAGCTACCTGACGAGCACACGCTGGTGGTGAATACCTCCCACCCATTGGTGCAAAACCTGCAGGAGCTTTCCAAAGGGCAAGTGGTGGGTAGTGACGACCTAACGGGTCTGATTTGCAACCATATTTACGATCTGGCCATGATGGCGCAGCGCAGCCCCGATGCAGACACGATGCAGTCTTTCCTCCAGCGGTCTAACGATGTGTTGACCAAGCTGACTGAGAAGGCTTTGGCCTAAGTCGATCGGTATTTGCTCAACTCCCTCTCATCAACTCCGTTCACCTCCCTTGATTGCCAGTTTGGCTCGGGGGAGGTGTTTGTTTGGTATGTCACGTCACTTGAGCTGAGCAATTTTCCCTCGCCTCGTTTTTGGATAAATTAGCGATGGCTTTGCTCTCTTCCTGTGCGCCAGCAGCAAGACACTGGAGTGACTGAGGAGGGGCTGTGAAAGTAGTTGTTTTGGCGGGATAACCTGTGACCGATATTGCCCCTGTCATTGCGATCGCCATGGGAAGCGATTCCGATCTGCCCACAATGGCGGCAGCCTGCGATATTTGCGATCGATTTGAGGTCCCGTACAGCGTTCATATCCTCAGCGCCCACCGCACCCCCGATCGCATGGTGGACTTTGCCAAAACCGCCCATGCAAAAGGCTATAAAGCAATCGTGGCAGGGGCAGGCGGGGCGGCCCATTTACCCGGCATGATGGCCTCTTTGACACCGCTGCCCGTAATTGGTGTGCCGGTTAAAACCAGCACGTTAAGTGGAGTGGATTCTCTTTATTCCATTGTCCAAATGCCGCGTGGAATTCCTGTGGCCACCGTAGCCATTGGCAATGCCCAAAATGCTGGCCTATTGGCTGTGCAAATCCTGGCCAGCCACCAGCCAGAATTGCAGGTACAAGTGTTGGCTTACCGACAGGAATTGCGGCAAATGGTTGCGGGTAAAGATGCACGATTGCAGCAGGTGGGCTACCGCGATTACCTCAAGGGTATGTGAATCCTTCCGATTGGGGCAATAGTATGGCCTACAGAATTCGGTGTATTAGGCCGCAGCAGATCGGGTTGGTTCGTTGTGCTTGCTAAAACTTGCCTGCTGCGACAGCGCATACCAACAGAGGCGCTAGAGATACCTAGATCTGTAGGTGCCCAAACTCCACAAGAGGGCTATTTAAGGCGAGATAACAGCTTGTATTACCCAAGATTTCATCAATGAGAGAAACTCGACTTTTTCTCATCTATTTTGCGTCCACTGGTGTTGATTTATGCCAAAATATTTATTTTTTGTAGTATTTTTTATGGACAGCGGGCGATTTTGTTTGTCCCCCTCCTAACTCTTGTATTCGCAACTGCAAAGAAAGATAACAATACGCAAAAAACCCAACTTAAGATCCCAACTTAAGCAGAAATTTGTGTGGAAATATGCAAAATAGATTGCAAACTGCGACTTGAGAACAAAATGACCGGAGCTGTCAAGCGCACTCGACGCAAAAGGGGCGTAATTTTAAGCCCAAGAGGGTGGCAAAAATTGCAGCAGGCGCGCGAGGCGGTTGAGTTGCGGGACAACTACAGCCGTTCGTTTACGCTTGAGGAGCTAAGCGAGCGTACGGGACTCAGTCCCAACACGTTGACAAAAGTGACGGCTCGACGGGTGCCGGTCGATCGACAAACCATTGAGTTTTTTTTTAAGGCGTTTGGACTAACTCTTGAGGCGGTCGATTACGTGCGGCCAGATGAGACCCCCCCAATGCATGTGGCCCGCGACAATGACGTCAGCCGCCAAGATTGGGGGGATGCTGCCGATGTCTCGATGTTCTATGGCCGTTCGCAAGAGCTGCAGCAACTGCAGCAGTGGATTGTGGGCGATCGGTGCCGGCTGGTGGGCTTGTTCGGGATGGCGGGGATGGGCAAAACCTCCCTCACCATTAAGCTAGGTCAACAAATCGCTTCGCAGTTTGATTGTGTTTTCTGGCGATCGTTGCGTAATGGTCCCCCCCTGGACGATCTCCTCATAGAGTTAGTTGATTTTTTGTCGAACGGTCAGGATAAAGAAGCCACGGTAGATCGGGCCATTCATCATCTTCGCAAGCAGCGTTGCCTGGTTGTTTTGGACAATATTGAGACTCTTCTGCAGGCGGGCCAAGCGGGACGGTATCGTCCGGAGTACGAGCTGTATGGCAAGCTATTTCGCTTAGTGGGAGAAACCTCTCACCAAAGTTGCGTTGCATTAACCAGTCGCGAGAAACCCGCTCAAATTGCGGCCTTGGAAGGGGTGGGCTTGTCCGTTCGTTCCCTCCAATTGGGAGGCTGTGCGGATATGGCGATGGAGTTGCTGCACCGAGGGGGGTTGGAGGGCACTGAGGCACAGCTCGAAATGCTGTGCGATCGCTACGGAAATAGCCCGCTACCGTTAAAAATTGTAGCCACCTCCATCCAAACTTTGTTCGACGGTAATGTTGCCACCTTCCTCGAACAGGACATCACCCTGTTCAACACGATTCGACAATTGCTGGATCAGCAGTTTATCCGCCTGTCCCCTCTCGAACAAAGCGTGATGTATTGGCTGGCGACTGCCCGCGAGCCGGTCATGCTGACACAACTAGCAGAGGACTTAGTGCCTGCGGTGTCTCGGGCCACTGTCTTGCAGACCTTAGAATCCCTCACTTGGCGATCGCTGATTGAGCAGGAGGAGGGAGGTTACACCCAACAGCCAGTTGTGATGGAATATGTTACCGATCGTCTCGTTCAACACCTATCCATAGAATTATCCGGGAACTTGGACGAGATTGCCGGGCTACCTCTGCTGCAAAGTGTCGCCCTGACCAAAGCTACAGCAGCAGAATACATCCGCGACGTCCAGAAGCTGCTCATCCTGAAACCGATTGCAGACCAGTTAACGTCCACTGGTGGTTCTTTGCAGGCGATTACTCAAAAACTGTTGCAGGTATTTGATTGGTTGAGAAATGATGTGGCCTATCGTTCGGGATACGGTGCAGGGAATGTGATTAACCTTTGCAGTGTTTTAGGCATTAGCCTGGCTGGTTATGATTTTTCTAAGTTGACCATTTGGCATGCAGATTTCCGCCAAGCTAATTTGCAACAGAGCAATTTCAGTCATTGCAATCTGTCCCACTCGGTTTTTACCAACACCTTTGGCAGCATTCTTTCGGTGAGCTTTTCCCCCGACGGAAACTATCTCGCCACTTCCGATAATAATGCCGAGATTCGCCTGTGGAATACTCGTACTAACGAGCAATACGCCATCCTGCAGGGCCATGCCAATTACATTTGGGGGGTCACCTTTGCCCCCATGAAAATAGGTCGTCCGGGGGATACTGCACCTTACCTATTGGCCAGTGCCAGTGCGGATCGTACGGTGAAACTGTGGCATGCTTCCAGCTGCAATACTTTGGCGACGCTGCGCAGCCATACCGACACCGTGAGATCGGTTGTATTTAATCCCGCCGTTACGTTGTTGGCCAGTGCCAGTGAAGACACCACGGTGCGTTTGTGGAATCCCAGGACCTACGAGCTGCTGAGGGTTCTGGAGGGTCATACCCGTTCCGTCCGAGTGGTAAAGTTCAGCCCCGATGGTAAGACCCTCGCCAGTGCTGGTGAAGACTGTACGGTACGATTTTGGGATGTCGAATCCGGTCAGCTCAAGCAAACACTGCAGGGGCACCAGGGCTGGGTGCGCTCTGTCAGCTACAGCCCAGAAGGTCGCTTCCTTGCCTCCTGTGGCGACGATCGCACCATACGCCTCTGGGATGCTAGGACGGGGCAACCGATTCGTATTTTGAAGGGGCACCGACATTGGGTGCGCTCTGTCAGCTTGAGTCCTGATGGTTCCCTGTTGGCCAGCGGTAGCGACGATCGCACCATAAATCTTTGGACAGTGGCCACCGGAGAGATCTGCAGGACGTTACCGGGTCATACAAACTGCGTGCGGACGGTAGCCTGGAACCCCGATGGTCGAAGGCTAGCTAGCGGTTGCGAAGGTCACACCGTGAAGCTCTGGGAAACCGCCTCCGGTCGCACCCTCAAGACATGGCATGGTTTCACCAACTGGGTACAGGCAGTGGCACTCAACCCAGCCGGCACTCTATTAGTCAGCAGCCACACCGATTACACCCTCAAGCTTTGGGACCTTGCCACCGGTCAGGTAGTGCGTACTCTCCCCGGCCACGCTCACCGAGAGCAATGCGTGGCTTGGAAACCGGATGGCCGGTATTTAGCCAGTGGCAGCGATGGACCCGATGTGCAGCTGTGGGATGTGAATAGCGGTCGAGTGGCCCGCGTTCTGAAGGGACATTCCAACTGGGTGATTGCTGTAGCCTGGAACCATGACGGCTCCTTACTGGCCAGCGGTTCCACCGATCGAACGATCCGCCTCTGGGATGTGGCCACCGGACAAACTCGGTGCGTATTGCAGAATCACAAAAACTGGGTGCGTGACCTTCGCTTCACCCCCGATGGCCAGCGGCTGATCAGCTGTAGCAAAGATAAAACGGTGCGCATCTGGGATACTGCAACCGGGGAAGAATTAGCGGTCTTGAACGGCCACAGTCGGTGGGTGTATGCCTTAGCCTGTAGCCCCGACGGGCGTCTGATCGCCAGTGGGAGCACAGATGAAACCGTAAGGATTTGGGACATCGAATCAGGAGACTGCTTGCAAACCTGGGCGGTGGACAGCGGTTGGGTGTGGTCGCTCGTGTTTAGCCCCAGCGGAGAGCGGTTGGCGATCGCCAGCAACGATGGCAGCGTGCAGTGGTGGGATGTATCTTCTGGAAAGCAGGTGGCCAATTGGCCTGCCCACAGCAATTGGGTCCAAACCATGGCCCTGACGCCTTCGGGCGATCGCCTGATTAGCGGCAGTCGAGATGCCACCATTGCTATATGGGATGTGGAGACGGGGGACTGTCTGCAGCGGCTGCGCGCCGATCGCCCCTACGAAGGGATGGCGATCGATGGTGTGACGGGATTGAGTCAAGCGCAAAAGTCAGTGCTGAAGACTTTAGGAGCAGTAGAGACCTAATCCATTTATCAAAATCCCCATCTATTAGCTTGGGTCATCTCAGCCACGGCAAACAAATTTATGCCCAGTAGGAGCTCTGATAGCTGAGATTTCCTAAACGACTTCACGGTCGTCATAACAGTGAGACTTAGAGGGGGGCAAGACGACAGGAGGTTTATTGCTGCTAGAAAGCAGGTAGAGGGGGTAGGGGCTGACCGAACCATTTTTGGGAAAAGTCGTTTAAATCTCCCCCCAATCGCTTGTGGTAGATAAACGTATTCACCCACTGCAGCAGATCCAATTCGCCGCGACGTAGACCGATGTGGGCGGGGGACTCTTTGATAATGAATTTTCCTTCAATCTGCTTGTCGGGATTATTCTTCGATAGTTCGGCTGCCACCACGTTACCCGTGGCAATCAAGTCCACTTGGCCAGAAATGAGCGAGGCTGCAGTGAGGCTGTTGTCGGCAAATCGCTCGATCTGCACGTCATCGCCAACAGCATCGGTGAGTTCCAAATCCTCTAAGGTACCTTGGGTGACCCCGACGGTGTAGCCACCTAAATCTCCAAAGTTTTCGATATCCCCGAGAGCTGCGGCACCATAGATGCCTGAGAAAAACGGTGCGTAGGGAATCGAGAAAAAGATCGACTTTGCCCGCTCGGGATTGGCCCCCATGCTAGAAATAACCAAGTCTGCCTTGTTCGTTTGCAAGAAGGGGATGCGGTTATCACTAGTGACGGGAAGTAGGTCCAATTCCACCCCTAAATCTTTGGCTAGCAGGGTTGCCACATCAATGTCGTACCCCTCTAGATTACCGTTAATGTCCACAGAGCCGAAGGGAGCAAAATCTTGGGGGACAGCGATTCTAACTATCCCCGATTCGATGATGCTATCCAGGCTGGATGCTGCCGTAGATTGGGCATGTGCCCTGCTGTAGTGACCGATGCCCGACCCAGAAAACGCCGCCAGGTAAAACAGGCCTGTGACAAAAGTGATGAGTGCTGCCAGAAACCACCGTCTTTTAACCATAGAAAGACGCATATTAAGATGTCCCTAAACTTGAACTGAAATCAAAAAGGCAGGGCATAAAGACCCTACTTAGTTCGCTAAGGGGTTAATGTATCTCAGATCGCTGTGGTGACTGGATAGGCTAACCTTTTCTCCAGCTTTCGACTAAAAAACGAGAGGGGAAAGCAAATACAAAAATAGATTAATGCGGTAGTTAAATATACAAAAAATGGTTCAAATGTCACGTTGGTAATATTGCTGGCAGAGCGAGAGAGTTCCACAAATCCGATCGCTGAAGCAAGGGATGTTCCCTTCACCACTTGCGCTAGGAATCCGACCGTTGGTGCGATGGAGAGCCGCAACGCTTGAGGGAAGATAACCAGTTGCAATTGTTGAAAATAGTTGAGACTTAGTGCCTGAGCGGCCTGCCATTGCCCCTCTGGAATGGCTTCCACCGATCCCCGCCAAATATCCCCCAAAAATGCGCTAGTAAATATGGTCAGAGCGATCGCTGCCGCTGACCAAGGGGTCAGTTCCAACCCTAAAATGCTAAGGCCAAAAAAGGTAATCAAAAACTGAATCAGTAACGGCGTCCCCTGCACAATTTCGGAATACCCTCGGCTCAGCCAGCGCACCAGCTTGCGAGGGGAAATCCTCATTAACAGCAGGAGAAATCCAGCCACCCCCCCGCATAAAAAGGCGACCCCAGAAAGCAGTAACGTCCAGCGGGTGGCCCACAGCAAGGCCACAACAATTTGATAGTTGCTGAAGTCTCTCACAATCGCTCGCTTGCGCCTACAACGCTAGGTGTACCGGGTGAATTTAAATAGTTGTCCGTAAAGTAGTTGAGCGATCAGCTTGAAGACCAGAGTCAAACAGATATAGATGATGGCGATCGCGATGTAGATCTCGAAATCTCGAAAGGTGCGCGATCTCAAAAAATTGCCCACGTAGGTCAACTCCTCCACCGAGATTTGTGAAATGACACTGGAGAGCAACATCAACAGCACCATTTGGCTGGTGAGGGCAGGATAACTATTGGCAATCGCTGGTTTGAGCACCACATGGCGGAATACCTGCAGGTGACTTAGCCCCAAAGACCGCCCGGCCTCTAGCTGACCGCGCTCGATGCCACTGATGCCAGCCCGAATAATTTCGGTGGCATAGGCTCCAAAGTTGATGCTCAAGGCGATTAGAGCTGCGCGATCGGAGGTGATTCTTGGCCCCAGGCTGGAAATGCCAAAAAAGATAAAGAGCAGCTGAATGAGGAATGGGGTGTTGCGAATCAGTTCAACGTAGGTGGTAGCAATCCCTCCAAGAACCTGATTGTTGGATGTCCTGCATAATGCTCCTACGGTGCCTAGACCTAGACCCAATAGAATGGCCAGCGCAGAAAATTGAATTGTGTTGAGCAGCCCCTGCAGAAAAAGACCCCAGTTATCCCAAATCACCTGAAACTGAAACCGATAGGCCATAACGGATTACCTTCTGTTGGCTCGACGCAGGGAATTCGAACGCGATTTAGCGTCTTCTGTAGGAAAGGTTAATAAGTCAGGACTCATACGTCTTTGCATTGAAGACCTGCGGGTTGCGTGGCAGTTAGATTGTGCAAGTCTATCGAATCTGTCGTTAACCGCTACTGTTTGCGCCCTAATGCCTCCAAAAGTTCCGCAGTGGATAACGAATCGGAGAAGAAATACTCAAACGGGCTGTTGGCAGGGATGGGTGGGTTATCCAGAAATCCGATAAATTCAGGCCGATCTGCAATGTAAGCATTAAAAAATGATGTGGCCAGACCATTGAGTACTGGATGGGCCAAGTTGGGATTGGGCCCAATCATTGCCTCTGGCAATTGCACCACCCCTTCCTCGAATCCGGACAAAAACGAGAAGTGGGTTCCCCCCTCCACCATCACAAGGTGCTTGCGCTCGCTGCCGATCCAAGTGAACGGAAACAGCTGTTCGGGAATTGCAGGAGCAAATAGGTCGTTATTGCCCGCTACCACCATCACCGGTAAGTCTAACTGCGCCATACCAGCAGGCCCAAACACAGTGCTGCTAACCGGATTGATTGCCAATACGGCCCCTATGCGGTCGTCTTTAATTGGGACTTCGTTGATGGGGATTGTCAGCAGGCTACATTGAAGCAGCAGTGACAGATTAAAGGGGAGCAGTTCCGCATCAAATCGATCGCAAGACTGGCCTGCGTAGGCAAAGTCGAGAGCTGCTCCTGCTGATGCCAGAACCGTGTACCCTCCTAAAGATTGACCGACTAAACCCACGTTTGTTAGACGAATTCGCTGGGCGAAGGCAGGCTCTACGGCAATGGCATCGAGCAAAGCAGTGATGTCTGCCGGCCGTTGATAGAACAGCTCGGGAGAGGGGGGATCGGCAAAACCTCCAAAGTAGTTGGCTACTTGGGTGGCACTGGTGTCTGAATGCTCGACTGTGGCGACGGCATATCCCTTGGATGCTAGATGACGAGCCAGATAATCAAACGTATTGCGGCTGGAGCCAACTCCGTGGGAGATGACAACGAGCGGGGCAGGGGGGCTAGCATCCTGCGGTAGATAGAGATTGGCCTCCTGCTGACTTTCTTCGGTTCGCAAAGGATTCTTAAATTTGATGACAGTGGGAATCCAGGCTAGAGGGCCGGATGCGAGGGGATTGGGCAGCGATGCCAATACAGCTGGATCGATACGAGTCTCGGAAGAGTCGGACGGTGCGTTAGGGGAGGCCTCTGTTGCTGGGGCATCTGTTGCTTGGGTATCTAAGGTTTGTAGATAGGCGATCGCTGCGTCATCATCCAACAGTAGTTCTCGTGCCTGTCCAATGCCTGCCAGGACGTTGTCGACGTTGATGCGAATGGTAGTGAGGGGGTAGCTGCGAATGACGTTGGCCATCGTGAAACCATCCTCTTGCGCTGCGGCTAACACCAGCGCAGAACGCAGTGACTTATAAGTACTTTCGGCATCTTCGGTGTTGAATAACACCAATAGCCGCCGCAGCAGCGTTTCCCCCGCCGGGAGCCGGGTGAACCGGTCGATGGTGAGCACGTCAACCTCGAAGGGCTGCTGCAGGAGCTGTCGCAGTGTGGCGAGCTGTTCGGGAGTAAAGCGATCGGCATACCATCTAAGGCTGCGGGGAATTTCGCCAGTCTCGATAAAAATTTCTAGGTCCGATACATCAATGGACCGCTGTACAGGGCCGAGAGAGGCACTAATTTCGGTAGCAGCAGTGACAGGGGGCGCAGACCAGAGCAGAGCCGCAAGGGATGCGGATAGAGAACTTAGAATAATGCTTCTGAACGTAGGCCACATGCGATTGATGTTCCGCAGGACTGGAGACATAGTTCATCTAAAACCTCACCCTTCACGGTCTCACAAGGCCATCTCAGGTGGGAGACTCTTTAGCCCTTTATTTTTTGAGGTCCCGAGCGATTGTGGGTGAGCTAAAGAACAGTTCTAACGCATGATGCATATGGAAGTAGTTGTTTTCGAGTAGATAGAGTGTCGTCGAATGGTCCTCCATGACCTCAAGCTGTATTCGAAACACTGCTTTATCGAGCTTCAACGATTGTGATTGGGCCGGGCAATCTAGCTCAGCAAAAAATCGCGCACGATAGCAAGATATGCTTCTGATGCCTCCAGCATAGGCAAGTGGGCTACATTGCTGATTTCAGCATGCGAAATCTTTTCATTCAGGGCTGCTGCTTTCTGTCCGAGTTCGGATGGGATAATGATATCTTTTTCACCCGAAACAATCAGCGTAGGGCACTGAATTTTGGCAAATGCTGCTGGTTGGGCAATGCTGGCATGTTTGCTGACACTGGTATACATAGTGCCAAGTCCTGCTGTGATGTCGGCCAACATGTAGTCTTCTAAAAACTCTTGCCGGATGGGTCGATTTGGCATTTTGTGGACGAAACGGGCGATGGTCATGCGATCCATGCCGGGAATTCGCGCTATCCAATCGGGACGCATTTGGACCACGAAACCGCCAATTTTTTGGAATAGACCAAAGGTGACAGGGTTGTAGTCAAATACTCCTCCACAAGCAAACACAGCTCGTTCCACCCGATCGGGAGCTTTGCTCAACAGTAGTGCGGCAATAGAAGATCCCATCGAATGGGCTTGTATAGATACGCGAGCGAGATTTAAGTTATTTAGCAATGTAAGGAGTTCTTCGGCATAACGTTCGAGGGCATAGGCCTCGTCGCGGGGGTCTGCGAAGGGGAGCGGCATAGATTGTGCGCGGGCCGACGATCGCCCAAATCCTCGCAGATCGTAAAGCAAGCAGTCATAGATGTCCGCCAGTGCTCGAGCTGTCGATCTCCAATAGCGACCCGAGCTACCCCAACCATGTACAAATACCATGACGGGACGAACTCCGCTGGGGGTAGTTGCCCCATCCGCGCCGATCCATTCGTAGTAGTGGGGAATCCCAGATAACTCGATATAGGTCATGTACGTAGAAGCTAAACCGCAATCATCCTAAAGCAGATGTTTGAAGGTTCCTATTGGGCTCTGGGACTTCTTAACCATGAATGGGGTTAGCACAGTTTAGATCCTGCTAGAACACACGCTTAGGGCGGTCAGTGCTAGGGCAAATACTTTTGCACCACTGACCAGCCGCTGGCCAGGACTAATAGAAGTGCAAAAGCCAATGCACCGTTAACGCTGAGGTGAATGGTGCGAGTATTGGGATGCTTGGGTTTAATACGACGTCCGGTTAGGGCGGAGGCGATCGCAAGACCCACCACTGTTAGCCCAGCTGGTAGGTGCCAGGAATGCCCTAGACTGCCAAAGTGTCCCAAGGTGCCAACGATACCGATTGTCAGGAGCACTACTATCAGCAGTACCATGACTAAACCTGCTCCTACATGAAGCTGACGTAGCCATTTGCGATAGGGTACAGAGCGATTGAGCCTTTGCCGCCTCAGAAGTAGCCCCACCACCAACAATCCGAGGTAAAGGGACATGGTCCAACCCATCGACCAGGCGGCAATGCGCCAAAGCCAAATGAATGAGGGGAGATGCATGGATAGAAAGACACAACAACTGATGCAAGCAAAGCGATAAAGTCCAGGGAAAACAGTGGCGCTAAATCTCTTAAGGCCAGCATACAGCCTGGGCCTTGAACTTGGATTAAGGCTTATTTCACCAGTGGAAAGTTATTCCAGTCAGAGCCTTTCTCTTGATATCTACTTCCTGAGGTGACTGAGGTGAATTTGGTGGGCACAGACTCCACAATTGACTGTGACAACTGCGATGCCGCTTACTACACCCCTTGCGCTGAAGCGCTATCGTGTTGTAAGACTGAACCCCTTCCGGAGTCCTAGCGACACCCCCCAGAGGTTCGTGTCAGAATGGAGCAAATCTACTCAAAGTCGGAATGATTTCGATATGGAGCCAGCTGTAGCCAACCCCGGTGATGTTTTAACTCCCCCAGAGATGGACCGAGTCCTAATTTTTGACACGACTCTTCGGGATGGGGAACAATCTCCGGGGGCCACCCTGAATGGGGAAGAAAAGCTAACCATCGCCCGCCAGCTAGCTCGACTGGGGGTAGACATTATCGAAGCGGGCTTTCCATTTGCAAGCCCTGGAGATTTTGCTGCCGTCCAGGCTATTGCTGAAGAGGTGGGCAAAGAAGATGGCCCTACCATTTGCGGTCTTGCCCGTGCCACCCGCCACGACATTGAAACTGCAGCCAAAGCCCTTGCTCCTGCCGCTAAAGGGCGAATTCATACCTTCATTGCCACTTCTGATATCCACATGCAGTACAAGCTGCGCAAGTCTCGTTTAGAGGTATTGGCGACGGTAGAGGAAATGGTGTCTCACGCTGCGTCCTTAATCCCCGACGTAGAGTTTTCTCCCGAAGATGCGGGCCGCTCTGACCCCGAATTTTTGTACCAGGTATTAGATACGGCCATTCAAGCTGGTGCTAAAACCATCAACATTCCCGATACCGTTGGCTACACGATGCCAGAAGAATTTGGCCGTCTGATTCGCGGTATTCGCGAGCATGTCCCGAATGCCGATGACGCGATTATTTCCGTCCACGGTCATGACGATTTAGGGGTGGCGGTAGCCAATTTCCTTGAAGCCATCAAAAACGGTGCCCGTCAGGTGGAATGCACCATTAATGGAATTGGAGAGAGGGCAGGAAACGCTTCTTTGGAAGAGATAGTCATGGCGTTGCACGTTCGCCGTCCTTACTACAACCCCTACTTCGGTCTGCCGGTCGAGTCTGAGAAGCCTCTGACCAATGTCCGCACCCAGGAAATTTATCGCACCTCTCGGATGGTGTCGAAGCTAACGGGGATGTTGGTGCAGCCCAACAAAGCGATTGTGGGGGCTAATGCCTTCTCCCACGAATCCGGCATTCATCAGGATGGTGTGCTCAAGCATCGTCAAACTTACGAAATTATGGATGCCCAGACGATTGGGTTGCAAAACAACAGTATTGTGTTGGGCAAGTTATCCGGTCGCAATGCGTTTCGTACCCGCCTGCAAGAGCTGGGCTTCGATTTGTCCGAACAGGACCTGAACAAGGCTTTCATTCGTTTCAAAGAGCTGGCGGATAAGAAAAAAGAAATCAGCGATTTAGATTTAGAGGCGATCGTCAATGACGAAATTCGCCAGATTCCCGAGCTGTTTAAGTTAGAGCGGGTGCAGGTAAGTTGCGGTGATCGCGAGATTCCTACAGCCACTGTTACGGTATTAACCCCTGGAGGCCAAGAACTTACCGACGCAGCGGTAGGCACTGGTCCTGTGGATGCCGTTTACAAGGCCATCAATCGATTAGTACAAGTTCCAAACCGCTTGATCGAATATTCTGTTCAGTCGGTTACTGCTGGTATTGACGCTATCGGTGAGGTTACCATTCGCCTGCATCACGAAGAGTTGGGCCGCACCTTCTCCGGACATGCCGCCAATACCGACATCATTGTGGCGTCCTCCAATGCCTATATGAACGCTCTCAACCGTCTCTACTTTGCACTCAATTCCACCCCCGCCAGCGAGTCGCAACGGGAGGCGGCCACCCAAAAGGTATAGGTCTCATCTGCGCTTGAGTATCTTGGTCGCCCGTCAACTTGGGCGGCCATTTTTACAGGTGGAGGATGATTAGAAATTGTCTTCGAGCAATGTCCAGTCAGTTAAAGCGGCTAGAACTAGCTTCAGAATAGGCTGATTAATGGAACGTCCCACACCTAGTAACCGGCGGGGAAGAGAAACCAGACAAAATACGGACTTTGGGGAGCCCAATCTAGACTTTGAGCACCAGTCAAGAAAAGTAAGCTGGGTAGCACAACATGTGCGTTCGTTCCGCAATAGGTACAAATCTTGATTAAATGCAGTTGGCAATAGAGAATATCTCCAGTGTCTTGATGGTCAATAGCCAGTCAAGCAAAGACATTAACGAGCAATCGTCACTCCGAGATACTCGGAATGCACTCTATCAAGATCCCAAATTCAATCTATAGATTGCATGGTGATTGCGATATGATGTGCTGGACAGCAACGCCGATTAATAAGACGTAAGGAAAAAGGTCAGTGATTAAGGTAGCCATTAACGGATTTGGTCGCATCGGTCGTAACTTTTTACGATGCTGGTTATCCAGAGAGAACTCTGGCATCGAAATTGCAGCCATCAATGACACTGGCGACGCTAGTACTAGTGCACACTTGCTGAAGTATGACTCTATCCTGGGCAAGTTGGAAGGCATTGATATTGCAGCCAAAGACGGCAAGCTCATCTTGGGCGACAAGGCAATTCCTGTTGTGTCCGATCGCAACCCCAATAACCTTCCTTGGAAGGACATGGGCATTGACCTAATTATTGAATCTACCGGCGTTTTCCGAACCTACGAAAGTGCTTCTCGCCACATCGAAGCTGGCGCGAAGAAAGTCATGATTACTGCCCCTGCCAAAGGCTCGAACGTTTCTACCTACGTCTACGGAGTTAATCACACTGACTACGACCCCGTTGGCGACATTGTTGTTAGCAACGCTAGCTGCACCACCAACTGCCTCGCTCCCATCATGAAGGTGATTCTGGAGAAGTTCGGTGTTGTTCGAGGCACCATGACCACCACCCACAGCTACACGGGTGACCAGCGCCTGCTCGATAACACCCACCGTGACTTGCGTCGTGCTCGTGCAGCTGCCTTGAGCATCGTTCCCACCACCACTGGTGCTGCAACTGCAGTAGCACTGGTGTTGCCCGAACTGAAAGGCAAGCTGGGCGGTTTGGCCGTTCGCGTTCCGACCCCTAACGTTTCTCTGGTTGACTTGGTGGTTCAAACTGAGAAGAAAGTCATTGCAGAGGAAGTCAATCGTGCTCTGAAAGAAGCATCTGAAAACGGTCTGTCCGGTATTCTGGGCTATTCCGAACTGCCCCTGGTTTCCATTGACTACCGCCGTGCAGACTGTTCTTCTGTCGTTGATGCCCCTCTGACCTCGGTTCTAGGTGGCGATCTAGTTAAGCTGATGGCTTGGTACGACAACGAGTGGGGTTATTCTCAGCGGGTCGTTGATTTGGCAGAGCACATGGCTGCCACGTGGCAGGGCTAAGGCCTGTCGTTCGCTGCTGATTGGGTTTCCGAACGTTTACCGAGGTAACGTCTGATGATAGCCTAGTCAGCGGCTAATGGTGAGCACGCTTAGCCACACTACTTTGAGGTGATGTTCTCGCGATCGCCAACCAACATTTACCATTTCGTTCGACTATAAAAATAGACATCGCTGCCAGGAGCTAATTGCAAGTATGGTCACAACAACTTCATCTAACATCGGCTTCATCTCTACGGTGATTGGCCCTGTTATTGACGCCGAATTCCCCAACGGCAAGCTGCCCGAAATCTTCAACGCACTCAAGGTAGAAGGCATCAACGAAAATGGCCTAGAGGTAAAGGTCACCTTCGAGGTTCAGCAGCTACTGGGAGATAACCGCGTACGTGCGGTAGCGATGTCATCTACCGACGGTCTAGTCCGAGGTATGGAAGTGACCGACACTGGTGCACCTATTTCAGTACCGGTTGGTCCCCCCACCTTGGGTCGTATCTTCAACATCTTGGGTGAACCTGTGGATGAAGCAGGTCCTGTGGATAGCAAAGAAACCTTGCCCATTCACCGAGACGCTCCTAAGTTTACCGAGCTGTCCACGAAGCCTGAAATTTTCGAAACCGGCATTAAGGTTGTGGATCTGTTGGCTCCTTATAAAAAGGGCGGAAAGACTGGTTTGTTCGGGGGCGCTGGTGTAGGTAAAACGGTATTGATCATGGAATTGATCAATAACATCGCTCAGCAGCACTCCGGTTTGTCGGTATTCTCTGGTGTGGGTGAGCGCACCCGTGAAGGGAACGACCTTTACAACGAGATGAAAGAGTCCGGTGTACTGGATAAAGTAGCGCTAGTTTACGGTCAGATGAACGAGCCCCCCGGAGCTCGTATGCGGGTGGGCTTGACCGCACTGACCATGGCCGAGTACTTCCGCGATGTCAGTAAGCAAGACGTACTTCTGTTCATCGACAACATCTTCCGTTTTGTCCAGGCGGGTTCTGAGGTATCCGCGCTGCTGGGCCGTATGCCTTCTGCGGTAGGTTACCAGCCCACCTTGGGGACTGACGTGGGTGACTTGCAAGAACGCATCACCTCCACCAAGGATGGTTCCATCACCTCCGTACAGGCTGTATACGTACCTGCAGACGACCTAACTGACCCTGCTCCTGCTACTACCTTTGCTCACTTGGACGCGACCACCGTACTGTCCCGTGGGTTGGCATCCAAGGGTATCTACCCCGCTGTTGATCCCCTAGACTCTGCATCCACCATGCTGCAGGAATCCATTGTGGGAGAGAAGCACTATGCTTGTGCTCGCGCGGTCCAGGAAACTCTGCAGCGCTACAAGGAACTGCAGGACATCATCGCCATTTTGGGTCTGGACGAACTGTCTGAAGAGGACAAGGTTACTGTTGCACGCGCCCGCAAGATCGAGCGCTTCCTTTCTCAGCCCTTCTTTGTGGCTGAAGTCTTCACTGGCTCTCCTGGTAAGTACGTGACTCTGGACGACACTATCTCTGGCTTCAACCGCATTCTTTCTGGTGAGCTTGACGATCTGCCCGAGCAGGCATTCTACCTGGTTGGCGACATCGAAGAGGCGATCGAAAAGGCTGCCAAGCTGAAGGCTGAAGCGTAAGCTGCCTTAGACGTTAAAGCATACCTTCTTATGTTGCAAGGCCCGGTTCTCTGGGCCTTTTTTCTTAGCTTGGTGGTCGCCGTAGCAAAGACCTCCAGCTGTTTGTTAGGCTGCCACAGTGTTTGAATTTTGCCCCTAGGAGTCGATGATGACCTTTCCACCAAAAGTCGTTGTGGTTGGTGCAGGATGGGCTGGCTTAGGAGCAACGTTTCATCTTGCTAAACAGGGATACGATGTCACGCTTCTTGAGGCAAGCAAGCAGCCGGGGGGGCTAGCAGCTGGTTGGAAAACGCCTGATGGACGATCGGTGGAGGGGGGCATTCACGGATTTTGGTATCCCTACTTCAATATTTTTAGCTTGGTGGACGAGCTGGGTCTGAAGCCATTTACTCCTTACACTCGCTCCTCTCAATACTCTCCTCTTGGGCTAGAGGTTGAGTCTCCTCTGTTTCAAGATATGCCTCGCTTGCCTGCCCCGCTGGGGACATTCGTTTATACGGATTTCAAACGATTACCGTTGAGCGATCGCCTCACTGCTTTACCTCTGCTATACGCCGCAATTGACTTCGATAATTCTGATGATGCCTGGCGTCGCTACGATTGTCTGACCGCCCGAGAACTCTTTAAACAGTATGGGGTTTCGGAACGTCTCTACAAAGCAGCATTTGAGCCTATGTTGTTGGTGGGGTTGTTTGCCCCTGGAGAACAATGCTCGGCAGCGGCGGCATTGGGGATGCTCTATTACTTCATCCTTGCCCATCAGTCTGACTTTGATGTGGTGTGGTGTCGGGGCACGATTGGTGAGCTGATTTTCCAGCCTCTTGTGGAAAAAATTGAGTACTTAGGAGGGAAAGTCCTCACCCAGCAACGGGTGACAGATATTGCTCTTGACGATCGCGGCGAGGCTAAAGGGGTGGTTTGTGGGGAGACAACCTTTGATGCCGATGCCGTTATTTTTTCCGTAGGCATCAGCGGTATGCAGGCGATTATCTCGGGCAGTCAGAGCCTGCGACAAAGGCAGGAATTTTTAGACGTCATGAATCTGCGTTCGATTGACGTGATGGCAACTCGCCTGTGGTTCGATCGCAAAGTGTCCGTACCGCTGCCATCCAATGCCTGTTTTGGCTTCGATAACACCACAGGTTGGACATTCTTCGATCTAAACGAACTCCACGATGAATTTTCTGGCTCTCCCGGTAGTGTCATTGAGGCAGATTTTTATCATGCCAATCAGCTTCTACCCATGAGCGACGAGCAGATAGTTCGGAAAGTTCACAAAGATTTGGCTACCTGCGTTCCAGAGTTTGCCTCAGCTCGGGTGATAGACAGTACAGTCATCCGCGTGCAGCGGGGGGTAACCCACTTTGCCCCTGGTAGCTATCAACATTTGTTGTCTGCCCGTACCAGCTATCCGAATGTATTTATGAGTGGCGATTGGATCGTCAATCGCCACGGTTCCTGGTCGCAGGAAAAAGCTCTAGTGACGGGGCTTGAAGCGGCCAACCTTGCGATCGATCGAATGGGGATGGGAACGCAGGCCAACATTATCCCTGTTGAACCGGATGAACCTCACGTAGAGCTGTTGCGATCTCTCAACCGAACAGCGCGAACGTTTGCTAGCGATTGGTTGCCGGATCTGGGGCTGCTGTAAATCTGAAGTGCTACCCAATGAGAGACAGAAGGGATGTCTATCCAACAGTCATTCACTAGTACCTAACTATTGGGCTCTTGATTTTCCAACGTCTCTAGGACGTCCTCAAATAGCTCCAGGCTAGGGAGAACGGGGGGAAGTAGGACGTTGTTCATCACAAAAGTGGGGGTACTGTTAAGCTGCAGCTCGCGGGTAAGCGCTAAGTCTGTCTCGATCGCAGCACGAGATTCGCGACTGTCACGATCTTCATTGAATCGCTCGATATCCAGTTCCAGTTCTTCTGCTATCTGAACGTAGAGATCGTCCCCTAGAGCTTCTTGATTGGCAAATAATGCATCGTGATATTCCCAAAACTTCCCCTGTTGTTCCGCCGCCCAAGAAGCACGGGCTGCGGGGACAGCTTCGGGATGAATTTGTGCGAGTGGAAGATGCTTGTAAACCACCAAGACCGTGTCACCATGTTTTGCAAGCAACTCCGCAACAGCTGGTGCCGCTTGGGCACAAAAGGGACATTGGAAATCGGAAAACTCAAATAGGATGACTTTTGGATTTTCAGCCCCTTTACGGGGGGAGTCGCCCACGATCGCGGCAAAGCCATTCTCCTCGAGATATTGAGAGATCAGTTCCTGCCGCTCTTCTGCTTGTGGACCCGATGGATTTCCCCCATTCGATCCCAGGAATGGCAGCAACCCAAACCCTGCGATCGCCAGAACTCCCATGCCTAGACCCACCATCTGGATGGTGCTGGCACCGCGTTTGATACTTCTCAGTTTTGCCATCATCTAAATCCCCACAGTCGCCAAACCAAAAGGCTACCCAGCGTTTAACACAATAGCCTCTAAATTGATTTTAAAGGGAGCGGCTAGCGAACACTCGACCGAGGTTCCCATCCGAGGACTTCAGGGACTCTGCCTCTGAAACACGGCCAATTTGAAAATTGGCACTCACCTCCCAGACAGCTGGCAGTCCTGCAGTCACAATGGGCTCAGTCCAAGTCCCGATGCGGGAGGAGAGCTTTGCTATGGCTGCAAAACAGCGCTTTCGCCGCCAGTTACTCAAGGAGCTAGACACTTGGGTGGCGGACTCCCTCATTACCTCAGAGCAGCGCCAGCAACTGTGTCAGCGCTACCAACTCGATCGCCTCAAACAAGAAGCAGACGGACAGTTCACCTCGATCATCTTGGCGATCGGAGCTATTTTAGTTGGCTTAGGGGCTATTTCGTTTGTGGCCGCCAATTGGGATCGGCTTTCCCCCAGCCTGCGTGCCATTGGTGTCGTCGTCCTCACGTTAGGGTTCGACTTTTGTGGCTTCTGGCTGTGGCGTGGAGCAGGAAAGACGAAAGGCTATCGACGACTGGGCAATGCCTTCTTGCTGATCGGTCAATTGATGCTGGGGGCCAGCATTGGTCTGATGGCCCAATGGTGGCAAGTCAGTGGCTCCTCTGCTGGGTTGTTTCTATGGTGGGGATTGGGGGTGTTGGCAGTGGCAGGTACTGTGCGGCACGCGCCGAGCGGTCTCTTGGCGATCGTGCTGGTTCAAATCGCCCAAGTCGCCTACTACAGCGACCCACTGGGGGAGGGAGGGCTGAATTTACTGCTGCCGCTGACGTCGCTATTTTCTCTGGTATGCTTTCTGCCACTCGCCTACTGGTGCCGCTCCCGATGGGTATTTGCAGCAGCCCTGCTGGGCACAAATACCTCGGCGATCTCCGCCGTGTTTGGGGAAGCAGGCCGAGTTTCATCTGCGTTGGAATATTGGTATTGGTTGGCCTATGTCTCCCTCACATCTGGGTGGTGGGCCTTCAGTTTTATCCACCAGCGAACCCTACCTCGGATCGCCCGCTGGCTACCTGACAGCCTGCAATCGAACACCGATACCATTTCACCAGATGCTTCCCTAGAGCTTGATTTTGCCCCATTCGCCCGCATCCTCAGCATTTTTGGATTGCTGGCTGCCCTGTCAATTCTCAGCTACAACGAAGCCCAGAACGTTTGGATTGACTCAGGGTCTTTGTCTGGCTTGACCCATGACCTGCTGCGTATCCCGTTAATCCCAACGGTTGTTTGGGGAGCTACGCTACTCTCCCTATTGATGTGGTGGCTCAACCTACGCGATCGCCAACGCTTAGCAACCGCCCACGCCACTCACGTCCTGAATACGGTCGTTGGGGTAACGAGCTTGTTCGTGGTAATTCTGATGCATGTGGTGCTCCCCCCTGTGCCCACCTCGATCCTGTTCAACCTGCTGCTGTTTGTACTGGGTTGCACGTTGGCATGGTCTGGACTGCAGGAAGGGATTCGTTGGCGCTATTGGATGGGGCTATTGGCAGTAACCCTACAAATTCTCTGCCGCTTTTTTGAATACGACACCGGTCTGCTGCTGAAGTCTGCCATGCTCATCCTGTGCGGTGTGGGCACCATCTTCGCTGGACTCAGTTTCGAGCGCAGTCTCAAACACTCTCCCTCCACCGAGACCGCGCCTGAAAGGTAGATTGAGAACGCCTCTGTTGACCTCTAAAGCTAAATAGCATTTTCAGATGTTTTGTGTAAAGAATGCGGAGAAGGATCCATGAACCCCAGAGCAATTGGGATTTCCCTATCCTGGCGATTTACCCTTGCAATTGCCTTTCAGTTAGCAATCGTTCTATCTATTCCGGCACCCAAGGCCATCACCATCGCAACCGGTAACAGTATCTATCTCGCCACCCGCCCTGTCGATCCGTACGATATCCTACGGGGGCGCTACGTCACCCTCGAATACGCAGTAGAACAGTCCTCAGAAATCGCCGACTTGCCCGGCTACCTATCCAAAGAGCAGCTTGAGGAAACCTATGGAGAACTTCCTGACCGTATCTATCTAATTATGGAGAAGCGTGCGATCGAGACTGGAGAAAGAGACAGCAATGCAACAACCCGTGCCGTCTCCGCTTGGGACGCGGTCAGAGTTGCCTATCGTCTCCCCCAAGATCTTGACAAGCACCAACAAATATTGGCAAGCAAGCTAAGCTTCCACAGTTCAAGGGTGTGGATAGATGCAGGTTTGGGGCAGTACTTTATTCCAGAGGCGATCGGAGATGCACTGGAGGAGGATATTCGCCAACATCAAGAGGCAACACTTGCTGAGGTAAAGGTCGATCGTCGAGGTAACGCTGCACTAGTGGGAGTCTGGGTGGAGGACCGAGAATATTGATGCGCTGTTGGTAGGCTTAAGGCAACACAGGTTTTACAAGATGTCCCTCTCCTTCAAGCACTATCCTCCACAAAATTCATTGCAAAAGATAGTGAAGTGAGTGATAGCATAGTCTTTGCATTAAAACTGACAAAACCCCATGGCATTGTTGCAAGAGCGCAAGCAAGAACTGATCTCCGAGTACCAAAAACACGAGACCGACACCGGCTCTGTTGAGGTGCAGGTAGCGATGCTGACCGAACGCATCAACCAGCTGACCAAGCACCTGCAGGCAAACCCCAAAGACTACGCCTCCCGTCGCGGTCTCATGACCATCATTGGTAAGCGTAAGCGCCTACTGGGTTTTATCCAAAACGAAAGTCCCGAGCGCTTCTTCGAACTGACCAAGCGCCTCAACATCCGCGTCAGAAAATAGATACATGGCACGGAGGAAATCCAAAAAAAAGTCTAAGGGCTCTCAAGGTCTTCGTAAAAACTCTAAGCCCCTTCCCTTTGAGGTCAGCCAACAGTCCGGCAGCGCACCTGATGTAGCTTCTGAGGTTACTCCCTCTGCTGAAAAACAGGCTGGTGGGACTGCTTCACAGACCAGCACCGATCGCGCTGAAGCAGAAGCCACGGCATCTAACTACATTCCTCCAGAGGTCAGCAAGCGCATGCTTCGTCGTGCTGTCTGGTTGGCGGGTGTTCCCACCACATTGGGCATGAGCGCGTTTTTCATCAACTATTTTCTGTTGGTCAAACACATCGTTGAATTACCTACCTGGCTCACTTATGTCGAGACCCTCTCTCTATTCGGATTGGGATTCGTGGGGCTAAGCTACGGGGTGTTATCAGCTTCCTGGGAACCCGATAGGGAGGGCGGTCTGATTGGACTGTCCGAGTTTCGCTTTAACGTCGCCATTATGTTTCAACAATGGCGGGAACATAGGCAGGGAAAACACCCGCAACAGGCAGAGGACTAAAGACTTGAATCAAGTGAACCTGCAGGGTAGCCGAATGGCTTCTTGCAGGTTTTGCATATATATATCCTGACTGACTGCTATCGACCCAAACCGGCTTAGGTGGGGGTTGCTCAGTTGGGCGTCGAAGAGCTGGAATCCGCGAGCGCGAAGATGTTCCACCAATTTCACCATAGCCACCTTTGACCCATCGGGGATGGCAAAAAACATGGATTCCCCAATAAAAGCTCCTCCTATTGAAATGCCCAATATGCCGCCCGCCAGACTATCGCCTGCCCATGTTTCAAAACTATGTGCCCAGCCATCTCGGTGTAGTTCCCGATAGATATCTGCCAGTTCAGAACTAATCCAGGTTTCGTCGCGATCGGCGCAACCCGCGATAACCTCTTCAAAGGCGCAGTTAATCTGCACTTGAAATTGTTGCCGGTTGAGGACACGACGGAGGGAGCGGGGATAGCGAAAGCGATCGTCCAGAGGAATCAGAGTCCGTTCTTCCGGGGTGCCGTACCAATTTAAAGTACCCTCGCCATCGTCCATCAGGAAATAACCGCTGGCATAGCCACGCACGATGGTTTTGATATCCCACTGGAGCATATTGATTTCGATCTAGCCTCTCGCGAATGCAGTGTCTCTAACTCTTGTGTGTCCTTGAACTTGAGTTGTAATCGCTAAAAGGTGTACTGGGAGCGCAATAACAAGAGCTCGAGTCGATGGCTGAGCTAAACTAATCGGCTGTCGGTGTAGCGCTCGATGGCATTTAAGAAAATCTCCACCCCAATCCCCAATGCCGTCTCATCAAAATCGAATCGAGGATGGTGGTGGGGATAATCAAGGCCCGCTTCCGAATTGGCCGAACCGAGGAAGAAATAGCAGCCAGGCACCTCCTCTAGGAAATAGGACATATCCTCTCCCCCCATCGTCATTTCCGGCACCGTCTTGGCAGCATCACCCAAAACAGAGATGGCGCTTTGCCTGACTAATTCGGCCATGTTCGCGTCATTATTTACCGCCGGGTACAGCGGATGATAATCCAGCGCGTATGTTGCCCCGTGAGCCTGACAAACCCCCTCCACCACTTGCTCGATACGCTTTGGTAAGAACCGTGCCATCTCCTTAGAGAAACAGCGCACCGTCCCCCACAACTCCGCTCTGGGGGCAATCACGTTAAAAGCTTTGCCCGCATGAAATTTTCCAATTGAGATCACCGCTGACTCTAGCGGATTCACATTGCGGGACACGATGGTGTGCAGAGCCGTCACCACTTGTGCACCTATGGCGATCGCATCCACCGTCTGATGGGGAATAGCGCCGTGCCCCCCCTTGCCAAAAATATCGATGCGGAACTCATCCGAATTGGCCATTGAAGGGCCTTCTTTCACCCCTACTGTCCCTAACGGCAGATTATTCCACAGGTGCAGCCCCACCATCGCTGCCACATCGGGGTTGCGCAGCACCCCCGCCTCGATCATGGGCTTGGCTCCCCCAGGGCGCTCCTCCGCCGGTTGAAAGAGAATTTTGACCGTGCCCTTTAGCTGGGACCGATGCCGATGCAGGAGCAGCGCGGTTCCTAACGCGATCGCCGTGTGGCCGTCATGACCGCAGGCATGCATCTGACCTTCGTGGCGAGAGCGGTACCCCACTTCGTTGTCTTCCGTGATTGGTAAGGCATCCATATCCGCCCGCAACGCAATGGTTGGCCCCGCCAACGCTCCATGGACGATGGCGACAATGCCGGTTTCTGCAATCCCCGTCTCGTGCTCGATGCCCCACTCCGCAAGCCGATTGCCGATAAAATCAGAAGTCTTGTGCTCCTCGAACCCCAACTCGGGATACTGGTGCAAATGTCTTCTCCAGCCGACCAGCTTGGGGTGCAACTGTTGCACGCAGGGTCGCAGGTTGGGGGTAACGGATTGCGTGGGGAGGATACCGACCAAGAGATTGTCCTGTGACTGGGAGGATAGGGTTACGTATACGTTAACCGCTGTTTACAGATTGTTGCGGCAGGGACTATCCAGTTCCGCAGAAAATCAAACATTCATGTCAATCTCTCCTCTCACCCCTTGTGGCTCTGACAAAATATGACATCCTACAATCAACCTAATCGCACGTTCCACTACCATGCGCCCGGAGTCCACCCTCAACCAGCTCAAAGCCACCTTGCCCGCGGGCCGCTTGCCATCTAGCTTTGGTGTCTATTACAAAAACACTCTGGTTGCCCTCTGCCACGCCCTTGAGGATCACATTTTGCAAATGGCTGCAGGGGAAGGTAACACGGAGACATCAGAGACTAATTCCCCACTGGTTCTAGTGACCTTTCAGCAGGGAAAATGGTACCTACAAGAAGCTGATCGCTATCTCGACATCGCTGCACAGTCTCGCCACGTGGCGATCGCTGCTGTAGCCGATAGCGGCTTTCACAGCCACCCCACGGGTGAAAAAGCGAACGTGTCGTTGGTGGATCTCGACCCATCAGATTCTTGGGTGGAGGAATGGAACTTAATCATCTTGGCCCCCAGCTATTCCGCCATGGTGCTCTGTCACGAACTAGAGAATAGTGAATACTGGGAGGGGATGCAGCCCGCTCGCGATGTAGAACGCAAATTTTACGGGTTGTGGACCTTTGAAAGGGATTTAGTGGTGAGGGCGGCTGAAATTTCCATCGATCGCATTCAGCCCTACAACCGCGATCTGGCCGCCCGCCTGACCTCAGAACTAGCAAGCATCAGCACTTGCTCCGACTGTCCCCCCGCCGACCTCAGCGGCGTGGTGTCCCGCATTGTGACCTACTTGCAGAGCAGCCAAGAGCAACTGGTAGCCACCCAGCGACAAACCCGCGAGCTATGGGATTTAGAAGGGCAAGCCAAACGCCTCAATCGCAATATCACCGCCAACAAGCTGCAGGCTTTTTTGCGCATGGCCCAGCGGGTGGACGAGCGGGACCCCTTCAATCCCGTAGCTTCGCTACAGGTGTCTGCACTCTCAGAGACTCTCGGACAAATCCTCGATATTTCCACCATTCAACTGCGCAGGCTGCGTTTAGCAGGACTGTTATTTCGTATTGGCCTGTCCGAGGCACCATCAGAGGTATTTAGCCTGACTGCAGCTGAACTGGACGAACGCAGCCCGACATTTTGGCGAGATCGCGGCTCTATCGGAGCTCAGCTACTGTCCTCTATGCCGGAACTCAAACCGGTCATTGCCATCGTCAACCACCAGCTAGAGCATTGGAATGGCAGCGGTCGACCCGATGGATTGCAGGGGGGAGAAATTCCGCTGGAATCCCGCATATTGGGTCTAGCAGCCTTTTTCCAAAACTTGACCCAGCCACGCGGCGATCGCGTTGCCCTATCCCCCAGCGAAGCCTTGTCAGAATGCGAAAAGCTGAGTGACTCTCGGTTCGATCCCGCCCTAGTAACTGCCTTAACTACGGTGGTGAGACTTGCTGAAGTGGGCATGCTGCAAATGCCTCAACAGCCCAGTCAGATTCCCACAGTGTGGCTGGAGGAAACAGTAGAGGGACCACTGAAATCGGAGGTGGCTCAATGAACCTGCCGTTAGAACAGGCCCAGACTCTTGACTTAGACGCTATTCGCCGAGGGGATATCAAATTTTTAGCAGGAGCAAATCTGGGAGGGATCAATCTCGCCGGAGCCCATCTGGCGGGGGCAGATCTCAGTGGTGCCGATCTCAGTGGAGCCAATCTGGCAGGGGCAGATTTGGCGGGGGCGACAGTGCGCGCCAATCTGAGAGGAGTGGATTTAACCGGCGCGAATTTGTCAGGGGCAGATTTTCGTGGAGCAGATTGCCGTGGTGCTCTTTTCTTAGATGTTGAAGGGCTTCAGATCAGTTTTGCCGGCGCATTTTTGGCAGGCGCGACCTTCGGTAATCCCTCTTTACCGCTGTCTGATTTTCGCGGCGCGGACATGCGCGGCGTCAATTTGGTAGGGGCTGTGCTGCAGCAGGTGGACCTCAGTAACGCGAATTTGTCGGGGGCCGATCTCCTGCGGGCCAACTTAGAAGAGTCCAATCTGCAGGGGGCCATCTTGAAAGGAACAAATCTTGTGCAAGCCAATTTACTGTGTGCAACGGTCGATCCCAGTGCGATCGGCGATGCGATTTTAGAGGGGGCTTGTCTAGCAGGTACGGGGCTAGAGATATAGTGTTGCTCATCTTTTACGGAGCTACACAAAGTAACGTTAAGACGCGACTCAACGCTAAGATGCGCCACAGCTTTGGGACGAAAAAGTAGTGGCAACCGCTTGTGCTCCATTTGTGTTCGCAGTCAGAGTGACTCGTCCCATTGTATCGGTCCCCAATCCTTGGGCTTCTACAATTTCTAGGGGGGGCTCGGACGGAAGGGGAATCCGTGATTCCTGAGATGTCTCCTCATATGAATCTCTCTGTGTCACCGAAGACGGGGGCAGCTCCTCTCTCTCCACCCAAGGGCTGTGGGGCATCTCAGCCAGCAGCGGATCGCTAGGGCTTAGAGGCAACCCACCGCGCCCCACGTACACGAACTGTCCGATGTCTTCTACTGACTCTCCAGGGTCCAACCGGCATAGATCGTTCACTAGCTTGGCTGGATCGGCAGGAACCTCAACAAACAGCGGTTCGAATAGCTCTCGGCGCAAATCGCGATCGCCCACCTGATTAAAGGCAAACAAGGAAGAAACAGAAATGTCGCTGCTTTGGGGGCTAGGATCGTCCCGCAGTTCGAGGCCGAAAAGCCCCCGCGAAGTGACGATGATATTGCCACCTAGACCCTGAACGGCGTCAGCGGTGATGTCGTTATTATTGGGCCCCGCCACCACGAACTCCGCATCGATGGAGATGTCTCCACCATCCCGATTGGCCGCTGCCGTAATGGCACTATTGCGACGCATCAGCAGCAGCTCATCCACCGAAATATCGATATTTCCACCACTGCCCTCAGTGCTCTCGGCCGAAATTTGCGAGCCATCCTCAAGTTTTAAAAAGCCAGCTGACACCCGCGCTTGACCGGCATCCCCCGACCCAAAACTTCCCACCTCGATCGCCGAGCGATCGGATAGCTGCAATCTATTAGTGACTTGTAAATCAACACTGCCAGCATTCCCAGAGGTATTGGAGACCGTTCCAATAAATCCGGCATTTGTCAGTTGCATCTCCTCGGCACGAACGATCACCGTACCGGCATTGCCAACATTATCAGGAATCTTTACTACATCGACCCCCAGGGAAGTGGAGTCTAAATCTTTCTGGCTGAGG
This sequence comes from Synechococcus sp., assembly GCA_051439605.1. Lineage (GTDB taxonomy): Bacteria > Cyanobacteriota > Cyanobacteriia > Thermostichales > PCC-7336 > PCC-7336. The sequence goes on along the minus strand of JBFRWN010000044.1, from coordinate 87,931 downwards.
GAAAACGTATTAATAGCAGTGCGATCCTCGATCAGTTCTGAGCCGGTGCCTTCAATCAATACTGATTTGGCAGCGATAGCAATCTCCCCCCCATCTCCCGTCCCACCCGTGTCAGCGGCAATACGAGACTGATCGCGCATCTCCAGACGGTTTGTTCGAATGTCAATTCGACCTCCATTCCCAGACCCAAACGTCCGGCTGGAAATGGCCCCGACGTTGTCCATCAGCACCGTCTCCCCCGCCCGAATCGTCACTGGAGCAGCGTCCTCTGCCCCTGAGGTGTCTCCAAAGAAAATGCCAAAGTTTTCGAACCGAGCGACACCGCTGACATCTAGAGCAATCGGACTGCGATCGCCAGGAGGCCCATCTTGCAAATCTCCCCGCAGTCCCACAAACGAGTTGTTCCGAATTGTGAAATTCTCCCCACGAAACGAAATCGTCCCGCCATCGATGGCTCTGAGCAGCGATCCGTTTGCAATGGTGATATCCCCCCGCCCAGGATTACTGCGGAAATCAGCTTCCAGCAAAGATGACCCCATCCTTTTGAGCCCCACCCTACCCCCTTCGTCGCCCAGAGCGGCCAGAGTAACATTGCCACCGTCAAGAGCTACCATGATGCTGCTCTCTACAGTGATAGAGCCCCCCGCCAGTAGTAGGGATGAAGGACTACCCCCCAGTCCCACAATAAACTGCGGATCGGGAGCGGTATTGGGAACCAGAGGGAGACCTTCTATTGCAATTGCCCCCGGGGACTGCAGGTGCTTAAACAGCAGGGCACTGGGGTGGACGGTCAATCCAGCTGGCGACCCCCCCTCACTTGTATCCCATTCTCCAAGGGAGCCAAACTCCACAGCATCTGCAGTGGAACCCACAAACGCACCGCCGATAGCGATGGTTGCATCTGGCCCCACAATCAGACCGCTGGGATTGAGCAAGTACAAATTGAAATTAGGGAAAGCTCCGGAGCTGGCTAATGTTCCGTAGATCTCCGTAGGGTCTCCCCCAGTAATGCGGGCAATGGCGTTAGCGACTCCTGAGTCATTGTTCGTAAAGGCAACCGTGGCTCCATCGGGCACCGAAAACTGAGTAAAGCTGTGGAAGCGGTTCACACCTGTCCGCTCTCCTCCTGCGATCGCGCACTGACCGTTACAGTTGCCCAAGACAACTGTCGACCCATCGTTAGGCTGTACCGGATTTGCCTCTACCGGCTGTGCAAAGAGTGATGAGGTTGCTTGCGATCGCTGCAGAATGGGTTCAGACAACAAGCCCAGGCTTACTATCCCCACAGATAGACCTAAGCCTCTTAACCCTAAGCTGCTTAAACTGGCTGCACCCAAACCTCTAGACCCGAGCAGATTGCGTTCGTTGATGTGAGCCATGCACTGAAGAGCCAAACAAACGGTTGGAACGCCCCAATGGTAGCTGAGGCAATGGGACTATCCTGCAAGCTGTTACCGAAACTTGATACGCTCCAGCCATTCAGACCGATATCAACGTTTGAATAGCCACAGAAAAAACCTGTTCCCCAACTCTAATGTCACAAACCCAATGTCAAATCCTCCCCCCATTTGCCAACCCACCATCCACCCCGAGAGCTGGATTGCTTCTACGGCAGTTGTGTGTGGGAATGTCACCCTGCAAGCCCAAAGCAATATTTGGTTTGGAGCTGTTCTCCGGGGGGATATAACCGCCATCGATCTTGGACGCTGTTGTAACGTCCAAGATGGGGCAGTTATCCATGGAGATCGCGATCTCCCCGTGATTTTGGAGGACTTTGTCACCATCGGTCACAAGGCAATTGTCCATTCCGCTCATATCGAGCGGGGCAGTCTGATTGGAATGGGGGCAATTGTCATGAATGACGTCAGGATCGGTGCGGGCAGCATTGTGGGAGCAGGGGCCATTGTGACCAAATCTGTCGAGCCTGGAACTCTGGTGGTGGGCACCCCTGCGAAGCCCCGACGATCGCTATCTCCCGAGGAAATTGAAGAGCTGGTTCAGCATGCTGAAAATTATTGGACCCTGGCGATCGCTCACCGACAGGGTCAATATCCCCTGCACGAGTCGCGATAGCCAAAGCCTAACATCCCCCCCAAGCAGAATCAGAAAGAGCGTGCCAGAACTCTTCGCGGGTTGTAATTAATGGCGAGCAGCGACTGGCTGAGGGGTACGAATGCGCTCGACGGTGGTCGGTATCGGTGTGGTTTGAGCAGCACTGTTTGTGGCTGCTGCGTCGGGGTAGAGACGATAACCTACGTTCCGTACCGTTTGGATCAGGTGGGGTTGCTGGGGATTCGCCTCTAGCTTTTTGCGCAGCGAAAGGATGTGGGTATCGACGGTACGGGGATTATCAATCGCATCCGGCCATGCACGCTGCAATAGCTCGGATCGAGATAAAGCCTGCCCCGATGCCTGAGCTAGCACAAACAGCAGACTGAATTCCTGCGGAGTAAGCTCCACTGCGCGATCGCTGACGGTCACCTGTCGCTGTACTAAGTCAATTTTAAGGGTGGAATAGTTCAAGCTGGAAGGGGGAGTATTGCGCTTGAGACGGCGGGCCAAGGTCTCTACACGAGCCGCAAACACCTGCATGCTCATCGGTTTGGTCATGTAGTCATCTGCCCCAGACTGCAACCCACTTACGATCTCTGCCTCACTATCGTTAACGGATAGCAACAGGATGGCGACATCAAGTTGATTGTAAGCCCACTGGCACAACTCTCTACCGGCTCCGTTGGGTAAATCACCATCTACCACCAAAATATGGGTTAGCCGCTTGCGTAAATCTGATTTGGCCTGCTCCGCGCTGTTGCAAGCATGGACAACATGACCGGCCTGCTCTAACTGCCAAGCTAACAGCGTTTGTAGATGAGGATTTCCTTCAACAATCTGAATGTGCAACGAGACCACTTCAGAACTCCTTACCAAACCGGCGGACTATGCCGGATCGTTCTCCGGTCGAATTGCTAGCTAACGTATCAACAGGTTACGGAGGTGGATTGTAACTGTAGCTACTTCATTGCCATGAACCTCGACATCCACAAGCGCTACCCAAATTCTCTCCGGTAGGGATCGATGGATTGTAAAGCTGAAGTTGCAGTGACATTTTCTCCACAGTCTCCTCACCCTATGGAGGTACAGTGCGTGAGAAATCTAAGAAATTCCTACGACTTTCAGTGTTTTGATAGGGATGAACTACCTTCAACCGAATATATTTATCTACAACGGGCCGCAAAGTACAGACTTCAAGAAACTCTTGGGATTGCTAACTGTTGCTCATTTTCGAAAGACCATCTGCAGTATTGTAAAGATTACATAAGAATAGTGAGGGAAGGTCGTGACCTCCTCTTTTGTGTAGCATTTGCTACGCATAGATATAGGCGAACGGAGCTGTAAACGATTGGTCTGTATTCCCAAGTAGTTGCAACACATCCACTGCACTGGCAAGAATACTTTGCTTCGGCACTCATTAACTCTATCCGTTGATGCCTGCAAGCCTGTAAACTCGTTGCTCAGATCTAGAATGAAATCTCTCTACAGCGGGTCGAATAATGAACCCTATCTCTGTCATTCATAGGAGCTGTAGCCATTTCCGAATGAATTGCGAGTTCTAGGCAGTTGATAGGTTCGACTATTGTGACGCCAAAATATTCGCAAAGGCTGAATTGGGAGCAGCTAAAACAAAGACTGTGGTGGGGAGCTGGTTTGATAGTTGTTCCAGCCGTAGATAATGTTCCAAAAAAGCTTCGCTATTCTCCGGTTGAGCCATCCCCAAAAACACTAAATCTGTGTTGCGGGAATTCTCGGCTAATATCTCATCAAAGTTACGGTCCTGTGCTTGAATGACCACCGTTTCGGTGCCTTCAATACGCAAGTCACTAATCAACTGCGCTATGTTGCTTTCTGCAGATTGGGCGGCACTTTCGTTGGGAACCACCAACTTGAGATAGATGGTAGCATCGCGCCATTCCAAATTGTTGCGCAGCAAATCCGCCAGCAGCAGCATCAAGGCACCATTTCCTTGCAATCCCCGCCACCACACATCGATGCGACGCTTGATGCCAAATCCCCGTTCGGGGTGCTCCTTAAGAATGGCCAGACTGCGGCCAGAAAAATGAATATCTTCCACCAGCTTGCAGTAGGTCTGGAGGCGATCTGCGTCACCGTTGGCCCCCATCACCACCATATTGGGAACCAGGGGACCAATTCCGTAGGTTTCCACCAACTGCCGCGCCCCATCGAAGGGATCGGATGCTGAAATCACCCGCACCAGAGACTGTACGCCCCGTTTGTCGAGGTAATCGCGAATGGTGAGTTCCATGCTGGCCCGTTGCTTACTGTCACGAGAGCCGCTTGGCAAGATACTAGCGATGGTGATCAATCCACGATTGTTGACCAATCTATCGGCAAATTCCACTAGTGCCCAGCGGCGCTGGGGAGCACCAGTCAGGGCCAGAACGTGGGGTCGCCAATTCTTTGGATCGGAGTCTGTGGTGGGATCTAACTGAAAAATCCCCTCCCGCAGTAACGCCAATCTTAAGCCCGTCCGGGCATCCCCCCAAGTTGCAATGAGAGACTGCTGTTGCAGTCGAAAATAAATACCTAACACCACCAATGCGGCTAGTAAAGTTGCCCTGGGATCGATCAAAAACATCACGACAATACAGCCTGCAGCTCCCAAAATAGACAACCACCAAGCCACTGGAAACGTTGGACGAAATGAAGGACTTTGGACGAAGCTCTCGATCCCAGCAGCCACATTGAGGACCAGATAGGTAGTGAGAAAAAACATCGTCAGGACTGGGGCGATCGCGTTCAAGTCTCCGAGAAAAACCGCCAGTAGAGCCACTCCAAGAGTGAACATTGTGCCAATGCGTGGTTCGTCGCTGGGGCCACTGCCCGTCCCCAACAGCCGCAACCAGCGGGGCAGTACCCCATCTCGAGCTAGGGCCTGCAATACTCTTGGAGCCCCTAAAATACTTCCGATCGCGCTAGATAAGGTGGCTCCCCACACCCCAATCAAAATGGCCGGCCCCCAAAGGGCTATCTTCTGCATAATGAGAGGCTCGGCAATCAACGTCGCTGGATCGTTGACTCTAACCGCCAAAATCACAGGCAATACCAGATAGATAGCGAAGCCAGTGCCCACTGCTGCAAGGGTTCCCACAGGCAGAGATTGCGTTGGATCCTTTAGGTCCCCCGATAGGTTTACCCCTGCCATAATCCCCGTTACTGCAGGGAAAAACACTGCAAAAGCCTGCCAAAACGAAACGGGGTTTGCTGCAATTTCTGAAACAACAAGATCGTTAGGATCGATGGGGTGTCCGAACAGTAGGCTAATCAGCGACATGGCAATCGCAGCCATGATCAGAAATTGAGTTTTGATTGCTGCGTTCGCCGAAGTGAGGGCAATCACGGCAACTATCACGGTTGTAATCAGAGCTATTAGCCCACGATCTAGATTCGTGAATGCCAGAGAGACACTTTCAGCAAAACCTATCGTATAAAGGGCCACAGACAGTGCCTGAGCAAAATACAGTGGGATCCCAACCGCTCCCCCAATTTCAATCCCAAGCGAGCGACTGATCATATAGTAAGCTCCCCCCACTCGCACAACGCGATCGGTGGCGATCGCGCAAACCGACAGCGCCGTTAGGAACGTAATCGAGGTGGACAGAGCCACGATAGTAATCGTCCCTATCAACCCCACATTCCCCACCACCCAACCAAACCGGAGGTACATGATGACCCCCAAGATGGTCAGAATAGACGGGGTGTACACGCCACCAAAAGTGCCTAGTCCACGGTCATCACCAGTGTTGTTCCCCTGCTGGGGCTGCAATTTTTGAAAGGGGATTTTCATGTACTGGCGTTTCAATAGGCGCAACCATAGTATGCAGAAGGTTCCCTAACTGACAATTGCGGTGGTTACGGTCACCAAAGCTGAAATTTAGCTAACAGCTCCATTTCTGATCTAGGCACGACTATTACCAGCCAAGGACTTGCGTAGGGCACCTCGCATGACCAAAATCACGTGTCATCAAAAGGTGAAGTGAGTCCTCATTTCATCAGTTGCCTGAATAAACTGCAAAGAGAAGCAGTTCTATCTAGACATTAGAGTTTGCTCTAATGCCTCTCCACGATTTGCATACATTGCTCGTGAGAAACTTCAAACCTTCCCCATATTCGTTTGCATTAAAAAGGTTTCATTGATGCAAATTAGATGCCATACGTTGGGTTTGAAGAAGGTAGTTGGCCAATAGCTACGGACAGGGCTTAGAGGGTTAGCTCTCACTCGAATCTGGAGTGCAGCCTCAAACCCTCATCCTCCTGACTATCCTCGCCGTTATCTCGTGTTATATTCACCCTAATGCGAAGGATTCATGTAATAACCGGATCCAAGCTGCCTTGCAGAGCGAACTCCTGTGTTGTAGATATCTGTTTCACTCCATTGGCAAAGGTGCACTTTTTCATATGCTAGCCAGATTACCATCATCGCTATCCGACTTAGAAGGGATTACCTGGGCTGAAAAGCTTGAAAAGCCGTTTGCAGTTGTTGCAATGTTCGTTTACTCCGACCCCATCTTCAGATTGGTTTTTCTTGACGGCGGGCTAAGTGGGGTGGTCAATGAACCCGCTTACAACAAAGTTATGCAACCCCTTTTATTGATTATTTATGGCATTACCCTTTACTACTTTTACAAGTGTCGGGAACAGTTCAAGCCTTTGGTGTCAAAGGGATGGGTGGTTTGGTTAATGCTTCTCATACCCATTCTCTCAACCCTCTGGTCAGTCTATCCAGTCATTACCTTAAGAAGAAGCTTTGCCCTGTTTAATACCAGTCTGTTCGGGATATACCTCGCAACGAGGTACAGCCTTCCAGAGATCCTAAATCTATTGAAATGGACTTTTGTCGTCATTATCGCCGCTAGCTTAACTTTTATTGTGGCTTTGCCGGATCTAGGTAAGCATGTCCGGCTACATGTAGGGGCATTTCGCGGGGTATTCGGCCACAAGAATATTTTTGGCATTCTAATGGGTGTAGCCACGATGACATTCTTTGCTGTGTCCACCTTGAGGGATAATACCCTCAGAATCTTCGATCGGTCTTTGTTCGGCTTGTCGTTAATATTAACGTTTTTGTCTGTTTCTAGCACGGCCTTTCTTGGATTACTAGTAGCAATGGCCAGTATCCCTTTTGTCTATATTGCCCGTTGGAAGAGACATCAGATTATACCTGCAGTATTTGGTACATTATCCATTTTCTTTTTCGGGGTAGTATTAATTTCGCAAAACTACGTTGAATTTTTAGATTTCTTTGGCGAAGACCCCACTTTTACGAGTCGTACGATTTTTTGGCCTTATTTAATTGATTCGATTAATCAGCGATTTTGGTTTGGATATGGTTTTGAAGCTTATTGGGAAGGAGGGTTAGATGGCCCAGCGGCCATCCTAATTCAGCTTTCAAGTGTCTCAGCAAAATTCTCTGCCCACAACGGCTTTCTGGAAACGATGCTCAGCATCGGTTTTGTTGGCATGGGGTTCATCATCGCGACCCTATGGTTAGCAATACTCAAGTTCATTACTAAAGCCCGATCAACCAGAGAATTTGTATATTTTTATCCGATTCTTTTTGTAGTGTTCTTTCTGTTGATCAACCTGCCTTCAAATCATTTCAACACTTATAACAGTCTGATGTGGGTTATTTTTGTTAGCATGATGACTCTGTCAGTCAAGGTCAGTCTTAAGGAACCGAAATCAGACGAATTACCCATCGGTCAAATCTCGGCCTAGCTTCACTTAAAGAGTCTCTTTCAAACCTTGGCAAAAGCGGCTGATGTATTATTGGCCGCTTCTACAGACCAGGAGTAACGCGTGAGAGTAGCAAGGGGATAACTTATGGTTCTTGCGGAACGATCGCGATTGCTCGGAAATCATTCACGTTAGTTAATGTTGGACCTGTGATGACTAGGGCATCGACTGCCTCAAAAAATTCGTAGGCATTGTGATCGTGCAGATATTCCAAAGCTTGGTAGCCTCTCTCTCTGCCAACCGCAAGGGTCTCGGGGTTGATGATTGCACCCGCATTGTCTTCGCTGCCATCAATGCCATCAGTATCGCAGGCGATCGCGTATATCCCCGCTTCTCCTTCGAGCGCACAGGCTAACGACAGCAAAAATTCACTATTGCGCCCCCCTCTTCCGCCCCCCTGTTTTTCTTCACTGCCGATGGTGACGGTGGTTTCTCCGCCAGAGAGAATGACACAGGGGGACTTGACAGGTTGCTGATGACGCAACACTTGTTGGGCAATTCTTGCATGGACTATTCCGACCTCACGGGCCTCCCCCTCTAGCGAGTCCCCCAAGATGATGGGGGTGTAGCCGGAATCTATGGCCAGTGCGGCGGCGGCTTCTAGCGACTGCTGGGGGGTGGCAATCAGGTGATTGGTAGTGCTGGATAAGCGGAGATCGTCGGGGGAAACGACGGGGCTGGGATTGCGGGTTAGGTAATCACTGACAGTGTCGGACATTTCGATGCGGTACTTCTGGAGAATTTGCAGAGCCAGCTGGGCAGTGACGGCATCGCCGACGGTTGGCCCAGAAGCAATGGAAGCGAGATCGTCACCGGGGACATCTGAGATAATGAGTGCCAAGACTTTGGCGGGATAAGCCGCCGCTGCCAATCGCCCCCCCGAAATTTGTGAGAGGGATTTACGAACTGCATTCATCTCGGAGATCGCTGCCCCCGATCGCAATAGATGGCGATTGATTGACGCCAGTTCTTCTAGAGAAAGTTCATCAGGAGGCAAGGTCAGCAATGCAGACCCTCCTCCAGAAATTAGACAGATAACCAGATCGTTTGCAGTGAGGGCCTGGACCCGCTTGAGGATACGTTGAGCCCCCAGTAGACCGTTCAGGTCCGGTACTGGATGTCCCGCCTCAATCACCTCAATACGCTGGGTAGGTACCCTATGACCGTAACGGGTGACAACTAGCCCTTCTAAGTCCGCTGGCCAAGCGTCCTCTACTGCTTTGGCCATTGCCGCAGCAGATTTGCCGCCCCCCACTACAACCGTGCGTCCTTTGGGGGGCTCGGGTAGATATCGGGGAATTTTGTGGGCGGGTAAGGCGGCGGTGACTGCCGCATCGAATAAGGCCCGTAATAGTTTTTGGGGAGGAATTAGAGACATGCCGCTGGTCGCGATGAATTGGATGGATCGAGTTAACGGTACTGGGATTGTCAAGTTGCTAAGAACATCTCGGGGCTCCAGGTGCCTGAATGGGCAAGGATATAGCTCTAACTGATACAAAATCCGCTGTGCTTGTTTCAAATTAGAACCGCTTGCTTGCGAGGGAGCGGTCGCCCCCCCTCGCGCTCCCGCGACCAAGGGACGTAGCGCGTCCCTTGGAACCCTCCACGCTAGTCCCCTGAGGATTGAGATAAACTTTCGCCGGGCCGACTAGGTTTGAGATAGCAAAAGCCTGCAAAGATAACAATCGCGATTGAGCGCTAGCCAACAGAAATCCCGCTGTTTTAGTTGTAGTAACTGCCGTCACGGTAGGAGTTGAGTCCCCCAAAACTTTTTAGAGTCGAGAAATTAGGACTCTTGTAACGGGAAGAAGGGGCGATCGCTGGGCAAAGGAGCGACTGGGTTGGTGAGGGTAAATCGCCCCGCTCGAATTTCATCCCGCAGTGTCTCTGCTACGGCTAGAGACATGCGCATACTTGCCAGTGGAGCTACCCGTACCGATTGACCGTTGAGAGTGAGCTTGCCCGATTTGAGCTGTTCGTAACTGACCATGCCGAAGCTGGGGCGCACCCTACGGGGAATGGAGAAGTCGATCACGGGGGCCACCAGGTCGCTGTCAGTCACCGCGGCTCGCTCCATTACCTCCTCATTCAGAACTGGGATGGGAATGCCAACCCCCAACATGAGGGAGGGGCCGTAGCCTTTGAAGTAGCAGCCTCTGACCCATTGCTCGCTCATTTGTTTGGCATCGCCGATCAGGGCAAGGGTGGCAGCCGGGCCGACGGGGGTTCGGTTGGGCAAGCGCTTCTGGTTTGGAAAATGTTGCGTGCCTTCCCAGGCGATGTAGCCTTGGGCGCCCCCTAAGAAGATGCGAGTGCCAATACCTACAGCCTTCAGCTCAGGGTCGTTAAGCAGGGGAGAGAGGGACCCGGGATTGGAGTAGACGGCGTTGCCTAGACGGGGTTGCAAGGGGCCTAAGTAGGTGTAGAGAGGGCGATCGCCACCGTTGACTCCAACAATAAAATTTTGATAGGCATTGCGGGGGTTGAACAAATAAAATTGGTTGAGTCTTTCCTTGTTTATGTGCGTGTCGAGTTCGGCTTTGGGGTAACAGTCGGTGACGTGGCCGATGGCATGCAGTTGGAGTGATTTTCCGGCGATTAGGTCGGCGATCGCGTGGCCGCCACCGTATTTTTCATCTCCGCGTTCGGAGGGTTGGGCTGCTCCGAGATAGAGGTCGACAGCTCCGAAGCCTGCGTAGGCTGGCACGTTGTGGATTGTTGCGCGGGCGATTTTGATCGGGGGGTCGGAATGGCCCACGTTGAGGATGGCACCGGAGGAATCCATGGGTTCGAAGGTACCGGTGGCGATCGCATCCACCTGCTGAAAGGCTTCGGCTATTCCCACATTTACCACAAGCTGTTTTAATTCCTGCGCGGTCAGAACAGTAACGGTTCCATTTGCGATCTTTTTGTTAATTTCGGCGATCGTTCGGGTTTTGACTGCGGACATAGGATGGCAAAGGGATTGCAGGCTTCTAGACTACCAACAGAGCTGAGTTTGTAAGATACGTCCAGTCGCAAGGGTACCGTAGCTGATGGGTTCGCCAACCGAAAGAGTCCTACCTCTTGCTTCAAATCACAACAAGAAAAGGTTCCGATGATTAGAGATTTGTGAACATTACCGAAAACCCCGTCAAGATGTTCGCTGCGAACATTCACATCAGAACAGCTTACCTATATTGGTTTCTCAATTGCAGAACCTTACCTAATTGGCAGGACCAGGGTACTTTACATAAGTTAAAGTTTTGTTAGATTGAGTGGACGCATCGTTCGTCGGTACGTGGCCCACAGTCGCAATTGCAGTTGCATCCTCTTGCCACAAATGGAGAAGTGACATGTTCACTAGACTCGCCCAGCAGCACCGTGAATTTGTTCGCGACCTAATTATGAACCTCCAAGCTCTAGCGATTGTGCTGGAACGGCATGGCTATATTGCTTCCTGCTACACCTGCGGAGACGATTTCGAAAGTGCTTCTTTTTTGGTGAGTTTGCAGGAAGGCCACTTGGTGCGTTTTTTGGTCTCCGAGTGTGCCACCAGTTGGACAGAGATGCGTGACGATCGCGAATTAATGAAGCTGGAAGGTGGAGAGGCGATCGAACAGCTGCAGGAATTGGCAGATTTGATCAAAGAAATAGCGGTTACCGGGGCCGAAAAAGTCGGAGTGTAAATATTGCGACGGCGTTCCAATGTCACCGTTCTCTAGATCTTCGTACTATTGACCGCAAGCCAAGAAAAAAATTCTGTCCGGGTTCGATTCACTTGGATGAGGAGACTGCCTCAGTAAAGCAGTCTCTTCCTATGATCGAGGATTTCTAGTCGATAGAGCCTCCAAGTTAGGTATCATGCCAGTGCTCTCGCGTAGCAAAATCTTTGATTTTTTGCATGAATTTATAAAAACAAGCCTATGTTAGGCTTTACTGCGATTAAGTTATTTTGCTTATACAAGCTGGGTAACTGGCACCACTATCGAGTCCCCTATCTTGAATTCCATTGTTTCCGCTGCCACAACAGAGCAATTAGGTAACGGACTGACAGCAATTTATCACCCCATGGTAGCGACAGACGTCGTCACCGTTGATATCTGGATTGAAGTGGGAGGTCGGCTGGAACCGCCGGAACTGCTGGGGGTTTCTCATTTCCTAGAGCACATGGTGTTTAAGGGAACAGAACGCCTTAAGCCTGGAGAGCTGGACCTAGCGATTGAACGTCGGGGTGGGATTGCTAACGCGGCAACCAGCCAAGACTACACTCACTTCTACATCACGGTGGCCGCAGACGATTTAGCCGAATCGCTTCCCTATTTAGCCGAAGCGGTGACCCAAGCATCCATCCCCGATGATGAATTTAAATTAGAACGACGGGTGGTCTTAGAAGAAATCCGTCGATCGCAGGATAGTCCTGATTATTGTGCGTATTACCTGCTGGCCAAGGCAGCCTACCCCGATCACCCATACTCTCGACCGGTGTTGGGCACCGAGGACAGCCTCATGGCCCTGACTCCAGAGCAAATGAGGAGCTATCACCGCAGTTGGTATTGCCCCGAGCGCATGACAGTGGTGCTGGCAGGCAATTTTCAGCTAGATTCAGCTCAGAAATTGGTAGAAACCCATTTCGGACATCTGTCGAACTATCCCTGCGAGGTGTCGCTGCCAGTCATCAAATCCTGCAGTGGAATAGACGGTGTCCAGCGGGTAGAGCATGCTCAACCCAGGCTCGAGCAAACCCGAGCGATCTTAGCTTGGCCAGGGGTAAGCCAGAAGCAGTGGGATGTTGCCTGTGGGCTCGATATGCTGGCCGCTGTACTGGGGGATGGCCGGGCATCACGATTGGTGAAGTCCCTTCGGGAAGATAAGGGTTTGGTAAGGGATATTGGTGCGTCTTCCGTAGTGCAGTTTGACTCCGGTCTGTTCTATGTCAGTACTTATTTAGATGCTGACAAACTAGAACTAGTGGAAGCTGAGATCCTGGCAGAAGTTGAGCGATTTCACAACGAACTTATCTCAGAAGAAGAATTGAGTCGGGTGCGCAGCATCTTGACCAACGAGTTTGTGTTCTCTGCCGAATCACCCAGTCAGTTAGCCCGCATGTATGGTTTCTACCATCTTTGTGGTGGGTTGAATTTAGCCGATCGCTATCTAGAAGGCATCCAGAATGTTACGACCGTTCAACTGAAGAAGTTGGCCCAAACCTATTTACGCCTCGATCGCTTCTGTACTGCTGTCCTCAAGCCCGAGGAAACTGCTAGTTGCGGTCAAATTTCCTGACTCAAGGATTGGTTAATTGTGACCCCTCAGGTTTGTATCGATAAGCGGGGCAAGCTCTGCCCCATCTCTATGTTTTGTAACGTTGATTTTGCACTCATTCCACTCTTAATACTGTGAATCCCCCGATCTATCGCATCCAACTCAAGAATGGAATCCGTCTGCTGGTGATTGAAAATCCGGTAGCCGATATTATTTCTGCCCAGTTTTTTTGGAGGGGGGGAGCCTCGGCTGTGGGGGCTGCTCAAGCTGGACTGGCCAATTTGATGGCGTCGGTACTGACGAAGGGAACCACTAGCCGAAACGCAGAGAAAATTGCCGAAGAAGTGGAATCAATGGGGGCATTGTTAGGGGCAGAATGTGCCCCGGACTACCTCTCTTTGCATCTGAAATCAATTGCAGGGGATTTCGCCCATTTGTTTCACCTAGCCAGCGATATTATTCGCAACCCAACATTTCCACAATCGGAGGTGGACCGAGAACAGCAGCTGGTCGTTCAATCTATTCGCAGTCAGCAGGAGCGCCCCTTTTCGGTGGCCTTTGCTCCACTGCGCAAGACCCTATTTGGGGAGCACCCCTACGGATACTCTTTGGCTGGCACCACTGAATCGGTAACTGCCATGACTCGGGGGGATCTGAGAGAGTTCCACTGCAATTGCCTCCGCCCCGAACAGTTAACCCTTGCCATTTGCGGTCGCATTTCCCCAACCGCCGCAGAGCAACTTGTGAAGGATGCGCTGGGGGACTGGATAGCTCCTATCCCAGCTCACCCCCCTCATCTGCCCGAGTTTCCCACCCTGGTTGGGGCGAATACCCTGCGAAACCAACAGCCTACGCAGCAAACGATTATCATTATTGGATTTCGAGCTCCTTCGGTTTACTCTACTGACTGGGTTGCCCTCAAGTTACTGGCCGTTCATTTAGGGGGTGGGCTCTCCAGCCGACTCTTTGTCCAGTTGCGAGAGAAACAGGGATTGGCCTACGAAGTGTCCGCATCCTACAGTCCGCGCCGCTATGCAGGACCTTTTACGGCTTACATCGGGACCGCCCCTGACACTGCCGAGCAGGCATTGGCGGGGCTGCAACAAGAAATTACTCGCTTGTTGGATAAACCCCTCACAGAGGACGAATTGCAGTTAGCAAAAGGAAAAATATTGGGACAATATGCCCTGTCTAAGCAAACGAACGGACAACTAGCTCAACTATTAGGCTGGTACGACAGTTTGGAGCTTGGCATCGAATACGATCGCCTGTACCCGGAATTGATCCAAAATTTGGATGCGTTTGAATTGCAGCAAGTGGCCGAACGCCATTTATGCATCCCGACAGTATCGGTGGCAGGACCAGATTAGCCTGCATGCGGAATTTTCTTTTGCGTGCTTTCTGTTTTAGCAGGCCACTAGCTATACCCTTGCTACATGCACTTACGCAGTAGGATCGACTTGTGTCCCACTGAACCCATGCTTTCCATTCAGATTCAGCACTTTGCTAAAGCGAAGCAGGCCGGACAAAAGTTAGTTGCCCTGACGGCTGCTGATTTTGCCTTTGCCCAACTACTCGATCGCTCAGGGGTTGACTTGTTGCTGGTGGGTGACAGTTTGGCCATGACTACATTGGGTTACAGCAATACCTTGCCCCTCACCTTAGACGAGCTAATACACCATTGCGCTGCGGTCCGTCGAGGGGTCGATCGCGCTTTCTTAGTAGCGGACTTACCATTCCTAACGTACCAAGTCAGCCGGGAACAGGCCCTGATGTCTGCAGGTCGGACAATCAAAGAGGCTGGTGCCATGGGGGTCAAGGTGGAGGGAGGATATCCCCAGATGGTGGAGACGGTGGCTGCATTGGTGCAAGCCGGCATACCCGTATTGGGTCATTTGGGTTTGACGCCACAGGCGGTACATCAGGTGGGAGGCTTTAGGCAGCAGGGGACTACTGCAGAAGCGGCCCAACGTCTGTTGCGCGAGGCTAAAGATTTGCAGGAGGCAGGGGCCTTTGCCCTTGTGCTAGAACATATGCCTGCTGAGGTGGGTCGAGAAATTTCCGAACAGCTAGTGATTCCCACATTTGGTATCGGGGCCGGGGCTGGCTGCGATGGCCAAATCCTGGTCACCAACGATCTGCTAGGCTTGTCCGATCGGATGCCTCCATTTGCAAAGGCTTACACGAATTTACGCGAGGCGATTGCGACAGCGGTGGAAGCATTCTGTGAAGAAGTCCGAGACGGCAGCTTTCCGGAGGAATAGTCTTGGTCTGCAAAAAGTATGTGCCTGAATAACTATAGATTTAAATCTGTGAGCTGCAGATTGTTGCTATTCCACTGGCAAGAGAAAGCGCACAAACAATTGGCATCAAAATATTATTAGGGGGGCTCTTCCCATCGGAATGATTCGAGGTGAACTTGCACACTTCCACTTCATAGTTCGGCCCTCCTTAGCAGTTCGGTGCTCTGTTTAACTTTGGCGGTAACCCACCAGACTCAGCAAGCTATCCAGCTACTGGCTTAATCCGACCGCTCGATAGCTCGGCCATTTCAGCCGTTAGGGTCTGCTCCTGCTGCCATGACCTAAACTTGTGCGGTAATTTGCGACATAGCGATCGTTCGATCGCCGTCAACACCCCGCGTGTTATCGGGTTGCCAATCCCATCCACGATGGACTTGGGGGTGAGCTGCATTAATGGCGGCATACCAATGCCCACCTCTAAATTGGCATTTCCCACCAGCGCTATTTCGGCAAGTTCCTTCTCAAGAGGCCTTTCCTTGTAGGCGATAGCGTTGTCTTGGAGGCCGCTGTCTTTAGCGCAGGGAGACAAATACCCCTCGAAAAACAGATTGAAATTGCGATCGAGCCAATCATTGCCGCGGATGCGACAATTCACTGCTTTGAGATGCACGCAGGAACGGGCATCCGTGACGATCTTCAGCTCTACCTCAGGGGAAATTTGCATGTTGAGAGCCTGAATGGGAAACATGCGCACTGCAAACCGTCCTGCCCCCACCTGACGGACGCGATCGAGGTCCAGCAACGCTTCTACTAGATGGCGAGGATCGCTCAGGAAAGTCTGCACCTGCTCCAGCGACCCCGCTAGGGTCACGTTAGTTTTTTGGTAAGCGCGGAAGGTGTACTGCACGTTTGTACGGAACTTTAGAAAATCTAGTCTAGAGCATAACGCTAGTTCCGCATAAATACGGATTGCTCTGACGACTATTAACAGTAGGACACATCGGGAAGCGATCTTGCGGGTTGCGCTCGTTTCTTTTAGACCTAAGCCTCTTTGTTCTTAAATTGTGCATGCTTAGAGTAAAACCATATCCTCGTCCTCCACTCCCCCTGTAGATCCCATTTTCTTGTTGGATAGAGGGGGCTCCCCTCTTAAGCTTTGGATAATATTGGGGGCAGAGAGGACATCTCGAGACGTTCGGGATGGCACGAACAATTGAGATATTCATGCTTCTTCCATCAATGCCCATCCATGCTTGATGAAAGAATGCTTCGCACCAGCAAGTAGTAGGAAATGACCGTGCCGGATAATCGTCAGCTGGATGCAGAAGGATTTGTTTCAAATTCTCTCTCCCGTTCGCAACAGCGCTGGAGACGGCTGACGAAGGTGGGGGCTGGGACCACCCTCATTCTTGGGCTGGCGGTGGTAGGGATCGGCGTAGGGGGACGCTCTTACGTGCAGAGGCAGCTACTGCCGGAAGTAGAAGCAACACTGGAAGCAACCCTGCAACGGCAGGTCACTTTAGGAGACGTTAAATTTGTTTGGCCTTGGCAAGTGTCGCTGGGTGAAAGCGAAATCGAGCAGTTAGCCATTGTTCGCGGCATCGATATTCGAGCGGATGTTTGGCGTTGGCTGTGGCAGCGGGAATTGGCGATCGCCCTGCGCCTGCACCATCCCAAGGTCACGATTCAACAATCCTCCGAGCGGGGGTGGGCCAATCTTGACTTGAATCTTGACGGCATGGAGGGGATGGGGGCTCCCTTGTCATCCGTCACCCTCGAAGTTGCCAATGGCCACCTCAACCTGATCCCCCTCGAGGGGGAGTCCCATCAGTTCGAGCGCTGGCAGGGACGATTGCTTCTACCACTGGGGTCAGAGGAAGAAGATGTCAGCTGGAGAACTAAACTGCGCGTCAGTGGTGCCCCACTACAGATTGAAGGCAGTACAGCTTTGCCAATATCTGTATCCCCTGAATCTTCTATCAGTAGCGGTCCCAGCTTACAGCTACAAGCCTCGGGCACGGAGCTACCCATCACCTTGTTGGATCTATTGCCGCTCCAAAACATTGTGCAAGCTCAAGAGGGAACTGCCGATGTCGAACTGCAAGTCCATTGGCAACCCGATCGTCCTTTAGAGTTCGCAGGCACGGCAATCGCCCACAATGTCACCTTTGCAGTTAATTCGGTGCCACGCCCCTTCGAAGACTTCAGCGGTCCGATTGCCCTTACCCCAAATAGCGCCATTTTGCAGAAGGTCGAAGGTCGCTACGGACAAATCCCGATCTCGGTAGAGGGAACGGTTGATTGGGAGGACCCGATCTACCTACAAAATTGGACTGCCTTGAAGCAGGCCCAGTTTAATCTTGTTGGTGAAAGCTCCGGCGTAAAAGTCGCTCAATTAGAGGAGACCTTTGGACTCACCGTACCCGTACCAGTTAGCGGGGTTGCAGAAGGACAAGCCTCTCTAATGGGCCCGGTCACCAATCCCCTCTTACAAGGGGAATTCCAACAGACTGAAGTGGCTACAGTCAGCCGACTTGAGGTGGATAAGTATTCGGGGAACTTCGCGTTACAGGGAAACCGACTAGAACTGACCGAACTGGCCGCCAGCTTACCCAACGACGGCGGTAGGGCAACGGGCAGCGGCCAAGTTTTCCTAAGAGAATCTTCCATCAGGTCGGAGTTTCAATTTGACCTTAAGGATGCTGACGTCAGCCAAATCGTGGCGGCCTACGAATTTGACCCCTTACCCAAGTCTTTGGGGACTATTGATGCGCAGGGAGCAGTGACGATCGCGGGCGATCGACCGGTTATCATCGCTAACTGGCAAGCAAAGGGGGGAGAAATTACCGGTACGGGCCGATTTGACTGGCGGGAGGACCAATCTACAATCCCACAGGCGGACATCGCTCTTGGCGGAGGCACTGCCCTGTTTTCGGCGGTGCTGACCCCTGCCGCCGCTGATGGCGTGCGAGCTTTCAGTGCTCGAATCATCCCCGAAGGAGTGGCGGTAAATTTCTTGGCCACAGATTTAATCTCTGCCGATTTGCTGTCCGGCGAGCCCCATTCAACTGGTGATGCTGAGGCAGCCGAAGTTAAGCGCTTAAACGGGGACATTCAAATTGACGGCACCACCCGCGATGTGAGCTTAGCTGGCTTAGAAGCCAGCGGTCGCATAGAATTTCCGACCGGTTTGGCCTCTCTTCCCGGTCCGATGGCGGCACAAGTGGAGTGGGATGGGAGTGGATTGACCATCCGCGAGGGACTTGCTTTAGATACAGTGGCAGTCGATGGTCGCATTCCCTTCGACCCACTTGCCAAACAGGTGGGGGACGTGGACCTGAAGCTTGCGGTGCGCAGTTTGCCTCTGGCCGAGCTGCCGCAACTCCCTCCCAACTTTCCAGTTAGCGGTTTAGTGAATTTGGATGGACGTCTGAGGGGCACACCATCCTCTTTCGAGCTGGTGGGGCAATTGGGGCTAGACAATTTCCAGGCGGCAGGACTGAAGTTTAGTTCGCTGCAGGGACCGCTGCGGTGGAAACCTGGCAGCGAGGGCGTGGAGATCGATCTGCGCGACCCAACAGTTGTACTGTCTGATAATCCAGATGTTGGCGATCGCCTGGCGATCTCCCTAGATGGAGACTGGATCCCGCAAGATTTTGCCCTACGTCAGGGGGAAACGTCTGCCGAAGGTCAGCGGGATGGAGAACGGTTTGACGTCACTTTGGCACAATTTCCGCTGGCTCTGATGAATGGCATCGTGCCGGGGGTATGGAACGGCACCATCGACAGTACCCTCACCCTAAACATGGCGGAAAACACTGCGCAGGGTCGCTTAACCACCACCTCCTCCAGTTGGCAGGGAATTAAAGTTGATCGCCTGCAGGGCGACTTTGCCTTGGGGGGGGACAAACTGGTCATTTCTAACGGGGAACTTCAGCTAAGGGATAGCTTGTACCGAGCGGACGGTACGATCTGGCTGCCTAGCGCCCCCCAACGGACCCTACGGGGTGGACGCCGTCAATCCACATCAGATAAACCCCTGCGCCTCGATCTGCAGGTGGCCACCGACAACGCCTCGGTGGAAGGGTTGTTACAGGCGGTACGCTGGCAGGATTGGCAGGATATGACTGCAGGTTTGCCAGCCCCTCAATTTGGCTCTGCCTCGCTATTGCAGGTTCCTGCCATTAGCCTCCTACAGCAATCGCTATTCGATCGCCTAGAAACCTACAGTGTGGCGGTGCGGCAACAGGCCGAACAATTCGAGCAACAGCTGGACCCACGCATTCCCAACATCGCTAACCTGCGTGGAAGCTTTGGCGGAAAAATTCAGATATCGGGAGCCCTTGCTCAACCCGCAATTGACTTCGATTTAACCGGGGCAAATTGGCAATTGCCCCCCTCCAAGCCTAATGATGGGCAGCAAGCCTACCAGCTCGATCGGCTTGTGGCAAAAGGGCACTACCAATCGCAGACCCTTCAGCTAGATAGGTTTGAAGCTACTTCTGGCGATCGTCGGGGTAGCCTCACGGGCACCTTCGGGCGAAAAGACCAGACAGGATTCCTACTGCTCAACCGCTTTCCCATTCAGCTGCTGGAGAATTTTGTTCCCAATGTCCCTAGCTTTAGCGGAGACCTCAACGCCAGCGCCGAAATTAGCGGCACCCATGACAGTCCAGAGGCGAGCGGTCAGTTCGATCTGGCGAATATCACCATCAATGACAACCCTCTTCAGGTGGCCAACGGCACTTTTACCTATAACCAAGCCACCCTACAGTTGGAGGGCAACTTACAAGGAGACGCCCCCAATCCGGTTATTCTGTCCGGAGTTCTGCCTCTGCCGCTCCCGTTTGTGACAGTGCAGCCCCCTTCAGAGGCAATTTCTTTAGCAGTAGTTGCCCGTGACGAGCAATTGGCCCTGATGAACCTATTCACGGATGAATTCACCTGGCGGTCTGGTCAGGGGGTATTGGATATCTCACTCGGGGGAACGCTCCAGGCACCCACGCTATCGGGGGGGATCGACATCAGCGATGGGGTGCTGGAAGTGAGCGCTCTGCCGCAGCCCATCCAGCAACTTAACGCTGCGATCGCATTCAATTCCGACCGCCTTAACGTGCAAGCACTGAGCGGTACCTATGGGGATGGACAGGTGACGGCGGCAGGAGGGCTGGCGGTTAACAGCGAGGGTCTCCTGCGGACAGGAGAAACACCGCTGGTGGTAAAAATGGGAGATCTCAACCTCGAGCTGCCCGACCTGTATAAGGGGGAGGTGGCAGGGACCGTTGAGATACAGGGGACGATGCTCTTACCGGAATTGAGCGGCAACGTGGTGTTGCAGAACGGCACCATCTCCATTCCCAGCAACGACAATAGCCGCAACCAACAATGGCAACCCCGCTTCAACGGTTTGACTTTGACATTGGCGGATAACGTGCAAGTGGCTCGAGCGCCGTTGTTTTCCATTGTTACCCGTGGGGATCTCGCTCTGTACGGCACTCTATCAGCGCTGCAGCCAGAGGGAACCATCAGCATCGAACAGGGACGGCTCAACCTCGGGTTGACTAATTTGCGTATCGATCGCGGTCGCGATAACACCGTTGTGTTCGATCGCCAGGGGGGATTCGACCCAGTCTTGAACGTCTCGGCCTTTACAGAAGTCCAAGAGACTCGTGGACGGGGAGTCACCACCACCCGTTCGTTTACCTCCTCCGGTAGCAACGAAACAGTCAACCTCACCGAGCAGCAAACCGTTCAAATTCAAGCGCTAGTGCAGGGGCGGGCCAGCGAACTCAATGCCGCAACGGGGGGGAGTAACCTGATTCAGCTCAGCAGCAGCCCATCGCGATCCCCAGACGAGATCGTGGCGTTGTTGGGGGGAGCGCAGATCGACGGGCTGGGGCGAGGGAATCTAGCCGGGTTTGCCCTATCTACAGTGCTGTTTGGTGCCCAAAACGCGCTAGGCAACGCACTAGGATTGGATGAATTGCGCGTGGCCCCGTTTGCAGGGGACTCTGGCAGTTTGGGCGTGGGGGTAGAAGCCGCAAAGGATCTCGGTGCGGGAGTATCTGTCTCGGTCCAACAAAGCTTGAACGACCCCAATGAAAATCCAAGGCTTAGCACTCGCTTCCGTGTCAGCGACAATGTCTTGATTCGGACCGGGACGAATTTTGACGGTAACGATCGAGCCTCGTTTGAGTTCAGCACTGATTTCTAGTGTCAGTTTGCTCTCACCCTGTTTTGTAATGCTCGTGCTTTGCTTATAAAGCTCTCTGAGTATGTCCCCGCTCCCCAAAACCCGTTACCATTACCCATTGGTGGATTGAGGCGGCGATCGCCGTAGCAAAGAACAATATGGCTTTATCGACTGCGATCGACTTTGCCCCAGACGGGTGGCGCGGTTTACTGGATCGCCAAATGACCCCCCAGATGGTGGAGGAGGTGGCCCAAGCCTTTGCCGATTCCATCAACGCTCGAGCCTTGCAGGCAGGCAAGGCGGATTCGACGCAAGTGGCGATCGCCTTTGATGGCAGACGCAACTCCAGCGAGTTTGCCCAGTTATTCGCCCAAGTGTTGGCGGGGAACAACATCGGGGTGGTACTTGCCGATCGCATCACCCCCACCCCCGTGGTTTCCTTCGCTGTGAAATCACTCCAACTGACCGCAGGTGTGGCGATCACTGCCAGCCACAATCCCCCCCAGTACAACGGTATTAAGTTTAAAGGGGCCTATGGCGGCCCGTTTTTCTTCGAAGCTACCCAAGATATCGAATCGCGGTTGGGGCAAAGCCCCGTCCGGAAAAGCAACGTCGGTATTCACACACAGAACTTGATGGAGGGCTATCTGGACCACATTCGCTCCCTTATTAATCTGGAGGCAATTGGAAACTCTTCATTGCGGGTCTTGGTGGATTCCATGGGGGGAGCGGGGCAAACCATACTGGAGGAGCTGCTTGTTCCATACGGATGCGACGTTACCACCATCTATGAAAAGGCCACCACTGATTTCTCTGGGCGATCGCCAGAACCAATTGCCAAAAATCTCGGTCCGTTGCAAACAAAGCTAAGCCAGGGAGATTACTCGTTGGGGTTGGCCACTGATGGGGATGCCGATCGCCTTGGGGTCATGCTGGAGGATGGCAGTTGGCTGAGCGCTCAGGAAACCATCGTTCTACTGGTGGATCGTTTAGTGAATGGCCGTGGAGTAACGGGGGATATTGTAAGAACCTCTTCGGTAACCGATAAAATTAGTGCCTATTTTGGAGAAAATCGGCGGATTTATGACGTGCAAGTGGGCTTTCCCTATATCTGCCGCAAGATGCTAGAAAGTTGTGTAGCAATGGGATTTGAGGAAAGCGGGGGCTATGGCTTTAACATTCACCTTCCGGAGCGAGATGGGATATTTTCCGCCCTGCTGATTCTGGAGATGTTGGCGCTATCCGGCTGCGATCGCCTATCTGATTACGTGGCCCAAAAGCGGCAGCAGTTTGGGGAAGTGCACTATAACCGAGTGGACTTGCGCTACGACCAGGATTGTAGTGGGGTTGTTCCTCAATTGGCCCAGAATCCCCCTCATCAGATTGCTGGGTACAAGGTCCGCGAAATGTCCCATTTTGAAACCCACCGTGATGTCTTGAACGGCGTCAAATTCTACTTAGAAGAGTCCCCCCGTTGGTTGATGGTGCGGGCTTCTGAAACAGAACCTTTGCTGAGACTGTACGTGGAGAGCGGCTCGCAGGAGGACATGCAGAAGCTCTCAGAACAGGGGTTAAAACTGCTTCCCTCATGATGTGAAATCTGTTCGATTGCTCATTCAATCTCAAGCATCTGTGTTTTCTCTTAATAACCTCACGTACCATCCTGCCGCTGCCGCCCATCCCATTTTGAGCAACGTGTCCCTCCAACTTGCCCCCAAGCAACTGGGGGTGATTGTGGGGGTCAGTGGAGCGGGTAAAAGTACGTTGCTAGAGCTGATGGCGGGGTTGGCCCGGCCGACTGAGGGCACCATTTGTTGGTGCGGCACCCCTCTAAAACCCCAGCAGTTGCGCCAGCTGGCGGGTTTAGTATTCCAGTTCCCCGAACGACATTTTTGTGGCTTTTCGGTGGTCGAGGAATTGCAGTTTGGCCATCCAGAATTGCGGCTGGATGACGTCAAACAAGCGTTAGAACAAGTGGGGCTGCAGGATATTCCCCTAGAGCGATCGCCCCTAGAACTGAGTGGCGGTCAGCAGCGTCGGCTCGCGCTGGCTGTGCAGCTGATTCGCAGCCCGTCCTTACTTCTGTTGGATGAGCCCACGGCAGGATTAGATTGGTCGGTGAGTCGACAGGTGGTGGAGTTACTGGTGAAGCTCAAACAAAACTGGACAATTCTAGTGGTCACCCACGATCCAAAATATTTTGAGCAGGTGGCGGATCGACAATGGAAGCTAGAAGCGGGACATCTTTCAACAGGATAAATGAAGGTTGTAGAAGAGACACTTGTTCTGCAGGGCACTGGACAGAAATTGGTTTAAGGTCTAGAACGCTCTGAGAGTAATGTTTGTCCCCCATGCAATGTCCCTACTGTCAAAGCGAGAGTACCAATAAGCGAGGGTTTAGCCCTCGTCGGCATCAAGAGTCCCTTCAGCGCTACATCTGCCACATCCCCAATGAAATCCTATCCAGAGATCGACTTCAGAACCTCATCAGTCAGTCCCCCTAGAAAGTCCTGAACGTGTTGACACATTGCGGCTAAATTCTATAATCGCTGGGACGCCAATCGATGAGTATGGATTGCTTTAAGGCAGTCTTGGGTACCTTTCGTAGGTGGTGAGTAAGGTAAGGGCTTGCCTAATCTGTTGCTTGTAAAGCTATCCCGTATTTTCACGAATAGCTAGGGTTGAAATAAGCAGCAAGACGAGTGAGTCAGTGCTGTCGAACGCAATTTCAATGCGTTCGTTTGCTCTAATCCTGTGTTTGAAGTCCTATTCCTCTGTTTGCGAACACTGTAGGTGTGATAAAAAATCGCTAAGAGCGAATAGGTGCTTGATGTTTCTAAAACAGCAGTAGGATGAAACCAATACAGCGTGTATTAGCATTTTTTTATCCTTACTGGTTACCAACCGTCGTTATTTCCTTTGCCGGTTTGGTTTTCGCATTTCTGAACCTGATGCGACCCTATCTACTGGGCTTATTTGCAAATTTATTGACATCATCGACCCCTATCCCAAGCTATTTAATGCCTGGGGTAAGAGTACTGGCACCGATCCTCAGTAATTGGCAAGAGCAGCATTTAGCGATTGTCGTTGTTTGCCTGCTGTTTTTTATCGTAAATCTCATATCCCCGTTTGAGGATTTGGCTTCCCACTTACCTAAGCGATTGGTGGCCCTTCATATGGTCACAGAACTGAATCAAGCGGCCTACAAGAAAATTCTCTCCCTTCCCCTCAACTATTTTGAAACCCACAATAGCGGTCTGTTGGTGTCTCGCTTGGAGCGAGCGATTTCTAAATTGCAGTTGCTGTATATCAGTGTCGTGCAAAGCGGAGTACTGGTCGTATCTACCCTTACCATCGCAATTGTGATGTTTTTTGCGATCGACTTCCGCTTGGGGTGGGTTTTCACTCTCTCGATCGTGTTTTGCACGGCGATCATTTGCCGCTTATTTACCTATCTGCAACCCTATGTTGCTGTCAGCGAGCGCATTCTCGATCGCAGCATGAGCCGCTTAGCGGAAGTTGTGCTCAACATCAAAACAGTGAAATCATTTGTTCAAGAGTTTCGCGAACTGCGGCGGGGGCAGCGATGGCTGGGACGTTACGGGCGTTTCATGGCACGCAAGACGTTTCTTCGACTTTTTGCAACAGAAACAGTCATGTGGCTGTTTTTGAATCTCTCCCTCAGTGCCATCGTGGGATTAAGCGCGTATCTTGCTATTACTGAAGAAATTTCTGTAGGAGCTCTAATTACAGCAATTACAATTGCCCAAATTGTGCGGGCAGATATTAGTCGTCTACAGGAACCCACAGAACTTTTAACCACGAGCGTTAGCTCTATTGCTTGGTTGCATGAATTTTTGAATTTGCCTTTGCAAGAAGCCTATAACGAACAGGGGGAAGGCTCATCTCGCTTGCCCGCATCTCTGAAGTTTGATGGCGTCTGGTTTCGCTATCGCAAAGATTTACCGTACACCCTCAAGGATATTTCACTAGAGATTGAACCCTACTCCACCGTTGCTCTTGTGGGGCCATCTGGTTCGGGTAAGTCTACCTTGACCAAGATGCTCTATCGCTTTGTAGACCCCAGCGAGGGTCAGATTCTATGGGATGGACGGGACATAAAGCAGCTCAATATCCAAAACTACCGCTCTCGATTGGCCATTGTCCCGCAGGATGTTGAGGTGTTTAACGGCTCGGTAATGCACAATTTACTGTACGGTTGCCCCGATGTGTCGCCAGAGCAAGCGGTGGCAGCAGCCAAGATGGCCCGAGCTCATGATTTTATTGTGACTCTGAGAAATGGGTACCACACTAATGTGGGAGAACGAGGGGTCAGACTCTCGGGTGGACAGCGTCAGCGGTTGGGCATTGCGCGAGCAATCTTAATGCAACCTGCCCTGTTGATTCTGGATGAAGCCACTTCAAATCTGGATTCCGAGTCAGAACATTTGATTCAGGAGGCTCTTTGTAATATTTTAGGTACCTGCACGGTAATTGTGATTGCGCACCGTCTGTCCACCATTCGCGAGGCCGATCGGATTGTAGTGATGGATGGAGGGGAAATTGTGGAAAGCGGTACTCATGATGAACTCATGAGATCCAACTTCGGTCTCTATCAACGACTGCACGAGCTTCAGACCGCAAGACAAAACTAACGGGTTTCAGGTTCTGGAGTTGATGATTATTGGGCGAGCCGCAGCTCTAGATTGGGCATTTACTCACAAATCAGCTTCATAAGCTTCAAGTTTGTCTACGACCTCCCTCTCGGAAATAGATAAGGCAGGTGTCATGTTCTCCAGCAATTGTTTGCCATAGCTGCGAGCGAGCATGCGGATATCCAGAATGACCACCAGTCCATCAGTCCCCCGTAGAGGTCCCACCGCCCTCTGTAGATGACTTGCGGCAACAGGCAGCAGGTAATCTCTAAACCAGTCCTGCCGCAATTGCTTTAGATAATTAACTCGACCAGCGACCCGAGGATCTTCCATAGAGGGAAACGGTAAAGTGGCGATCGCCAACAAAGCCGGGGTCGTCATCCGATCCTTATGCTCCAACCAAAAATGCCAATCACAGACCAAAATTCCTCTGCGAACTTGATAGGGAGCGTTCACCTTGACTCGGGTTCCAAATTCCGCTGCTAAAGCTGCCCCTACCTGCGCCAACAACGGTCGATCGGAGAGCAAGATGACCACCGGTCCTTTTGTTGCATGACCCACTAGTCGCTTCAGTTTTTGGATGAGGCGATCGCGGAATAGAGGATTGTTGGGGGCTGGAAATGGGCTGGGGGTATGTAGATTTACTACTCGGTCTTGGCGATCGGGCTGAAATTGAAGAGCGGTTAAATCGGGAAGCCCCAACCGCAACCGAAACGCTCTGGCATCTCGATCGATGTCTAAGGATTCGCCAATGGCCACGATGGCCTGAGTTGGCCACAGGCGCTGCTCCAGAATTGGAGCGAGTTTAACGGGACTGAAGTTGATTCTGCATTCTTGCAGCTCTGATGGGCGTTCCGCCCACAATACCCAATCGGACTGTTGCCAATACTGCTGCAGTTGTGCCCAGGGGGAGGGTAATAGGACTGGCTCGATACTGACGGCTTCGAGGACCTTTTGCAGCAGCGCGCGCTCATCAGCATGCATCAAAAAATGGTTCAGAGGGCGGCGGCTAAACTTTTGCACCAGCGCTACACGACTCTTCCGGATACAGGCAGCTAACTGGGGGAGGGCAAGCTCTAATCGATGCCAGTCATCTCCTGTGAGAGAAACTGTGAGCGCTTGCTGAGCCCACTCTTCGAGGTATTCTGCTCTGTCCACAATCAGAGGAATATCAACGGGGAAGCGGGGGACTTGGCCAGGAAAGCGATTTAGGCGATCGCGCAACCACACTAACGGATCGACTAATAGAACCCCCTCAAACCCAGGGGGGAAATGATTCGCCTGTAGGACTGGTTTGCGAAATTCTAAGGAGGCCTGCAGTTGAGGGACGCCGCCGTAGATTAGTTGAGATTGCACCTTTTGCGGAGCGCAAATGATGGTGGCTCCGGGCCACATTAATGCCGGCAGCAGGTAGCTGAGTTGATGAGAGTCCCCTGTGGGCACTTGAATGAGGGCATGGCGCTGCAGCCGCAATCCCCGCGCCACTAACCGTGCCATCGTCAATTGATGGGGCCAGCTTTCAAACCTTCCCCCATCGGGCGATCGCTGCTGTCGCAGTAGGCGACGCAAATGTTGGTGAACTTCGACTTCAATCACGATGAAGGGCTAGTACGTCAGTGAAGGCTAAGAATGTCAGCATGCCCACGAAGGTCCATCCAAGACAAAATTGAAGATTTCACCACTCTATCAGACCCCTCTGTTTGGACCTGCTAGTTACTAAAGTTCCTCCAGTCAGTACCCCTGTTAGCCAGCAGCCCCACTGTTCAGTAGAGTAAATCGCTCTGCAAGGTACGAGAGAACGGTGGTTAATGGGCGATCGTGCCAGCCCAACGTAAAGTTAAAACGAATTGTAGCCGCGCCCAAGAACGTGAATGTTTATTCGGTTGGTGTCTCTCGATACTATTTTAGGGGAGTAGGCTTGGGAGAGATGTTTATAGGAATTTCTGGAAAAAGTGATTTAACAAAAATATGTCTATAAATTACTTTTTAGGCGAGATTTTCTCGTATCTGTAGCTGTTATTAAGCGTGTCATATTTGTGGGTCAAGCGGGTTAAGCTTAGGGCATTGAGACCGACAGGAGCTAAGATGTCATGAGTCTTTCGGATGCAGTTACGCAAGAGCTAGAGCAAGCTCGCTCTATCTGCTCTACCTATGGTGAAACGGATCCCCATTGCCGAGCCGCTTGGGATGCGGTTGAAGAAGTTTTAGCCGCCCGTAGCCACCGGCCAAATCCTCCCAGTAGTCTTGATGTTTTATGCGCAGAAAGTCCCGATTCTCCTGAATGCTTAATTTACGAAGATTAATGACCAGCTAGTTTTTTGCTGTCATTGACTCTCCTAATGCGAATATAGCCTTGCCGCCTCAAGGGCGGCTTTTTTTTCCCGATCGACGTTAAGGACCAGTTGCTTTAGCTGGATGCTGTGTCCTCCACCCCGTGTGCGGCATCTTCCGCAAGCCAGTCTGCTTATCCAGCAGTCTTCAGCTGAAAGTGGGCAGTGCGTATCAGGATCGCGGCTTAATTCATCCTCAAAAAACTGAAGCCCCTGGGGAATGCCGAACTCTTGCCAGAGCTTGAGAAAATCCTATCTTCTCTCGGGAGGGCGATCGCCCCGCCATAATGAAGATCAACTGCTGTCTATTTTCCGCTGCCGCATGTCTGAGGAATTGCAAACGTCTTTATTCGCTGCCACCGAAGCCTCTCCCTCCGCCCCTCTCACCGATGTCGATCTCAACCGCATTCCACTGGACAGTAGCATTCCGATTCACCCCGGCACCTACAAAACCTTGGAACAGTTAGGGCATGACTGTGCTGCGTGTCAGCGGTGCGAATTGCATACAGGACGCACCAATTCTGTTTTGCAGAGGGGGAACCCTCAAGCGAAGCTGATGATTATTGGAGAGGGACCAGGGAAAAATGAGGATGAACAGGGCTTACCGTTTGTGGGCAAATCAGGACAACTCCTAGACAAAATCCTACAGTCTGTGGAGCTAGACCCGGCTTCAGACGTTTACATCTGTAATGTCGTCAAATGCCGTCCCCCCGGCAATCGAACCCCTACACCAGCTGAGATGGAAGCCTGTAAACCCTATCTATTAGAGCAAATTCGCATCATCGACCCAAAGATAATTCTCCTAACCGGCGCTACCGCCGTGCGAGCCATTTTGAAGGAAAAGCAAGGCATTACCAAAATTCGGGGACAGTGGTTTGAATGGCAAGGACGGTTAACGATGCCAATCTTTCACCCCGCCTATCTACTGCGCAATTCCTCTCGTAAGCAAGGGGGACCGAAGTGGTTGATGTGGCAGGATATCCAGACAGTGAAGGCTAAATATTTGGAACTGGGATTAGACGGTGAGTTCTGAGGCCAACATTGATCCAATGCCTCCGTAACATCAATTTGGATGAGGTTGACGCGATCTATGGAGATGTTCCCAATCGTTATTGTTGCCGTGACTGACTCTGCTGCCATCAAGTCCAAGCGGTGTAAGGTTCCCTTAACAAAACGGATTCTTAAATCTTGCTCCCTACTTTTTGGGAATTTCAACGATCTGTTGGCTACAGCATTGCCCTCTAACTCAATGGAGGTAGATATCTGATGCCGACGCTTTCAGACTGAGCAACGGTACAAATGCCTCTGCTGGCGTGGCATTAAGGCAGGTCTCATATTCGAAAAATCTTAGATTTCTAAATGAAATGCTGCAAGACACCCTGCAGTAAACTGAATTCAAATCAATTTGTTGTGTATTACAAGTCGTTTTTTACTAGTATTACACTATAGGTGGTGTAGGTCATTTTCAGATTGGCGCATGTAATCGCTTTGGGAAGACGGTTTGCGAACTCTTCCCCCCACCTGACTCTCGATCCAACCTGACTGTAATAAGGGGATGGCTGTGGGACTTTTCGATTGGTTTTCCCGTGATATGGGAATCGATTTGGGTACGGCAAACACGCTGGTTTTTCTGGCAGGCAGGGGGATTGTCCTGTCGGAACCATCGGTGGTAGCGATTGACCAAGCAACTAGAGCTCCGCTGCGGGTTGGCGCTGCAGCCAAGCTCATGCTAGGGCGAACACCTCTCAATATTTCGGCTGTTCGTCCATTGCGGGATGGGGTGATTGCCGATTTTGATATTGCGGAGATGATGCTGAACCACTTCATCCATCGAGTTAATGAAGGACGATCGCTAATCAAGCCCCGCATCGTGATCGGTATCCCCAGCGGTGTTACGGGGGTCGAGCGACGGGCGGTTATGGAGGCGACTATTCAGGCAGGCGCACGAGAAGTACATCTAGTAGATGAACCTGTGGCTGCAGCCATTGGAGCCGGCATGCCGGTGACTGAAGCCACGGGCAGCATGGTTGTTGATATTGGTGGGGGAACAACTGAGGTGGCAGTGCTGAGTTTGCACGGGCCGGTTTTGAGCGAATCAATCCGGATTGCAGGGGATGAACTCACGGAATCGATCGCTCAGTATTTGAAGAAAGTGCATAATCTCGTCATTGGCGAGCGAACGGCCGAGGAAATCAAGATGCGGATTGGTTCAGCCTATCCCGCTCATGAGGAGCTATCGCTGGAGGTTCGAGGATTGCATTTGCTGTCGGGTTTGCCTCGTACTGTGACGGTAAAGAGCCCCGAGATCCGGGAGTGCATGAGCGAGCCCCTCTCAGCAATCGTCGAGGCCATTAAGCGCACCCTGGAGCGTACCCCCCCCGAACTCGCTGCGGACATCATTGACCGCGGCATTATGCTGGCAGGTGGTGGGGCTCTATTGCGCGGCTTAGATGCTCTTATTAGCCACGAAACCGGGATTTTGGTTCACATTGCCGCAGATCCATTAAGTTGCGTGGCGTTGGGTACAGGACGAGTACTAGAGAATTTCGAAGAGTTAGGCCGAGTCATCAGCAGCAGCCACAAGGCCTAGATTTGAGAGCCCTCTTTCTTCTATTTTTCACTGGTTCTGGAACAGTTCGATCGACCTTTGATGAAAACTTCAATTTGAATGAAAGGCGATAAATGCTTCTTGTAAGACCTCACCTCTAACTAATAGGCAATTCGGTTGCAATGGCGTTTGATGCTGCACGCAAATACTGGGAACGGTTAGGTCCTCCGGCAATCCTCACGATTTTAGCTGTGGGGGGAGCATTTGTGTTGCACCAAACCGACGGCGCTTTGCTATCGGAAACCTACGCTCTGCTGTCGACCCCGTTCCGTCCCAAAATCAATGGGGACATGGCTTTATCCACTGCCGCCAATCAAGAGTTGCGCGCTCAAGTCGAGGAGTTAAAACATCAAAATCATCAGCTTCAGGAGCTGCTACAGGTTAAGCAAGAGTTTGGGAATAAAGCTATACCAGCTGCAGTAGTGGCTCGCGGAGCCGATCGCTGGTGGCAGCACCTGACCTTAAGCAAAGGGACCAACCATAATGTTGAGATTGGTCACGTGGTGACGGCTCCGGGCGGGTTGGTGGGTCGGGTGGAAAGCGTCTCTGCCAATACGAGCCGGGTTTTGTTGGTTAGCGATCCGACCAGTCGGGTGGGGATTATCTTAGGACGCAGCCGCGCTATGGGAATTTTGCAAGGTCTGGGCTCCGATTTGGCGAGGATAGAGTTTTTCGATCGTATGCCAGATATTCAAGTGGGAGATGTGGTCCTTTCCTCTGGGTTGGGTAGTCGCTTTCCTGGCGGCCTTGTGATCGGACACGTGCGGTTGATCGATTTGAATGCGACCCCTGCACCGACTGCTTTTGTTCAGCTTTCTGCCCCCATCGGTCTATTGGAGTGGGGGGTGATTTACAGCCATCACGATTTAAACCATGAAAGCAAGTAGGATACCCCTATCTCAAAGGGCTAACTGGTTCGTAACAACTTTGACGGTGTTGGTCTGTGTCATTGGGACCTGGGTACAGTTACCTGGAATGACTTTAGGAGGGATCGCTCCAGATTGGCCGCTGATCTGGGTGGTGTGTTGGAGTCTCAACCGTCCTGCTTGGCAGGGGACGGTGGCCGGAGCGATCGTCGGGATTTTGCATGACTCCCTCACCAATAGCTATCCATCTCATGTTGTGGGGTTAGGACTCGTGGGAATGTTGACCTCGCGACTCCATAAGCGGCGATCGATCGGAGAAGACTTTATTACGGTTGCCATGATTGTCTTTGGAATGGTACTTCTGGCCGAGACCTGCTTGGCTGTGCAGTGGTCGCTGTTTTTGGGGTGGCATCAGAAAGGGGCTGGCTGGATTGAAAATTCCTTGAAAATTATCTGGTTTAGCTATCGAAGTATTGTGATTAAATCGGCAGTAATTTCCAGTCTATGGGCTCCTGCAGTCTATCTACCCTTAAATTTTTGGTGGCACAGGTTCAATCGGCAGCGACATCAATCCCTTAACTGATGTGATTCAACTGATTTAATTGAAAGGCAATTCCTTGAATTATTCATTGAAGTCATTGATATTGATAAACCCTTGCACTAGCATCCTCCTGCGAAAAGGTTGCTTTGAAAATCTACC
Organism: Synechococcus sp.; assembly: GCA_051439605.1. Classification (GTDB taxonomy): domain Bacteria; phylum Cyanobacteriota; class Cyanobacteriia; order Thermostichales; family PCC-7336; genus PCC-7336. The sequence continues at coordinate 55,280 of JBFRWN010000044.1, read as the reverse complement.
CAGCTTGCCTGAATGAAGTCGGCAAGTCTTTCACGGAAATATTGGGTACTAAACTGTAGGGAGTTTTCTCTACAATTCAGGCTGATTTGTTTTGGATCGACTTCTGCAAAAGAATTCTCAAATCTGTTAATAGCAGATTTCAAACTTTCAATGGTTTGTTTCTGAAAAAATACCCCTGTAGGGCGATCGCAATCTAACCCCTTCACCGTTTCCAATGCTCCTCCAGCACCGTAAGCAATGACGGGGGTTCCACAAGCTTGGGCCTCAACTAGCGTAATTCCAAAATCCTCTTGTGCGGCAAATACAAAGGCTTTCGCCCGCTGCATATAGTCAATAAAATTGGCTGCTGGCTGGTATCCCAACAGTGTGATGTTGGAGGTAGCCAAACTCTTAACGCGATCCAACCCCGGTCCATCACCAATGACCACCAAACGCTTTGTGGGCATCTGGGAAAACGCCTCCACGATGAGATCCATACGTTTGTATGGCACCATGCGGCAGGCAGCTAAATAAAAGTCCTCTTTACAGTAGGGCTGACAGGCAAACCGATTGACATTAACCGGGGGGGAAATTACTCGAGCTTTTCTACGATAGGTCTTCCAAATGCGTCGGGCAATAAACTTTGAATTGGCTGCAAAATAGTCAACTCCTAGAGCACTGTGCCGATCCCACTGGCGCAAATTGTGCAAAAAATATCTGGCCAACCAACTTTTTATTCCCCTCTTGAGACCTGATTCTGCCAAGTATTGATGTTGCAGATCCCATGCATAGCGCATAGGTGAATGTACGTAACTGATATGGCATTGATCGGGTCCAGTGAGCACTCCTTTTGACACAGCGTGTGAACTAGATAGAATCAAGTCGTAGGATGATAAATCCAGTTGTTCGATCGCCAATGGCATCAGCGGTAAGTATTGTCGATATTTCTGCTTTCCCCAAGGGAGTTTTTGAATAAATGTCGTTTGGACTGACTTGTTTTGAATGAATCCTTTCAATTCTGGAGATAAATTTTCCACTACTGAAAAGAGTTCCGCTTGAGGAAACAGGTTCAACAGTTGCTCTACCACTCGCTCTGAGCCCGAGTAGTCCACCAACCAATCGTGAACTACTGCAACTTTTAAATTGGAGTCGAATATCTTGGATTCCATCGCCATTCGTCAGGCAACTGCAGCGCCGATCGTACCTTAATCCCTTGCTCCCGAGACAATAGGATGGTACTCAATGTCGGTCTTCAAACCATCTGAGATATTACACCTGTTCACCCTTTACCGGGACCAAAGCCGATATCTAACAAATAGAAGCGCCCCTCTTCAACATACAAGTTCCCGAAGGCAAAACCTTCGGGAATCGTCAAGATTAGATTAGGGGAAAGAGTGTGACCCTATGCTTCTTGCAACGCTTTTTCTTCATGAACATCAGGGACTCTCACAGTTAAGTGCGATTGAGGGGGTTCACCGGTAATCAGTCGGGCTCCACGCTTGCGAGTAAAGTAGTTCCAAACCCACTGAATGGTCACTATCAGCTTGCTATCAAACTCAATCAGATAATAAATATGGGCTAGCAACCATACAAGCCAAGCAAAGGGTCCCTTCAGCTTCAAATCTTGGTTCAGAAGCTTCATGTCCGCCACAGCTTCATTCTGACCGATGATGGCCATACTGCCGCGATCGACGTACTTAAACGGCTCGGTCTTCTTGCCAGCGAGTTTGTTCTGTACCAGTTTGGCGACATATTCTCCTTGCTGCATTGCCACAGGGGCAACACCGGGTAAGGGACGCTCCTCTTGAAGGTAATGGGCCAAGTCCCCAACGATATGAATGTTGGGATAGTTCTCTAGGCTAAGGTCCTTGCTAACGATGACTCGACCGGCACGATCCAACTCTGAGCCCGTCTTTTCTGCAAGTACTTTACCGAGTCCGGAAGCTTTAACACCCGCCGCCCACAGAATGGTCTCGGCTTTAAATGATTCCACATCGTCACCGCACTTAACGGTCAGTATCTTGTCGTCAGAAATATTTGTTACCAAAGACTTCGTGCGAATCGAAACCCCTAGGCGCTGCAGAGCTTCAGCAGCTTCAGTGGATGATTCGGAGCTGAATGGTGGTAAGACGCGATCGGCCCCCTCTAACAAAAGAATTTGGGCTTCTGAAGTATCAATATTGCGAAAGTCTTCCTTCATCGTGACATAGGCCAGCTCGGCGATCGCCCCAGCGAGTTCGACACCCGTGGGTCCTGCACCGACGATGACAAAGGTCAGTAGGGTGCGGCGACGTTCTTCATCGACTTCTTTTTCAGCCGCCTCAAAAGCAGCAAACACACGTCCGCGAATGCTGAGTGCATCCTCAACAGTCTTCAAACCAGGAGCCATGTCACTCCACTGGTCGTTGCCGAAATAGTGGTGGCTAGACCCCGTAGCAATCACTAAAGTATCGTAAGAGACAGTACCGTCCCGGAGCTCGATTTGCTGAGCATCTGGATCGAGGCCGATGGCCTCGTCTAACAGAACAGTCGTGTTTGAATTTTTGCTCAGGACCGAACGCAAAGGGGCCGAGATATCGGCAGGGGAAACGTTTCCAGTCGCAACCTGATAAAGAAGAGGTTGGAAGAGATGAAAATTTCGCTTGTCAATCAGGGTGACTTCAACAGGAGCGTTACCTAAAGCTTGAGCAGCGGATAAGCCGCCAAAACCGCCACCAATAATGGCCACTCGGTGCTTTGTTGTACCCTTGATTGCCATGCGGTTCACCCGTTGCAATATATTTCTACTAGTTAAGTTATCTTAAGATCCCGATAGGTACAAGTACACATTGAGACATTTAGGGAAATTTTAAGTTGTCTTTCCCTAAACTGTACTAACGATACAAAGGACCGATTTTCAGGGGCTTACATCTGGTAGATGGGTAATGTGAAATGGAAACTGCTTCCCTCTCCAGGCTCTGAATCCACCCATATCCTGCCGTAATGACCGCGAATGATGCGTTGACAAAGAGATAAACCAATGCCGTATCCATCACGGTCAAGATCGCGCGATAGACGGACTGTGTCGCTAAACACTCTCTCCTTTGCCTCTTGAGGAATGCCTGGTCCAGTATCCTCAATGATGACCTCTACTTTTTGACGGGTACGGTGCAGCGCAGTAACGCGAATCACCCCGTTAGTTGGGGTGTACTTGATGGCGTTATCGAGGAGGTTCATGAGAACTTGGCGAATCTTGTCTGGATCGGCGTGCACTGTGGGGAGTACTTCAGGAATATCTGTCTCTAGGGTCAGCTCCTTGGCTGAGGCTCTTGTGGCGACTTCGGAAATAACATCTCGACACAAAGCTGCAAACTCAAATTCTCGAGTGCTCAAAGTCAACTCTGAAGCCGTGCCGCGGGCTGCCTCCAAAATATCCTCAATCATGCTGTCCATCAGGCGGGTCTGATTGCGGGCGTGGTTATACATTTGTTTAACCGTCTCCGGCTTCAGCCTGGCTCGATTTTGCTCCAGCGTTTCTAGGGCAAGGGACGTTGCGGCTAGAGGATTACGCAGATCGTGAGCCAGCATCGCCAAAATGCGGTCCTTAAATAACAATTGCTCCTGTAACTCCGCCTCCTTTTGGCGCAACTTAAAGATTTCGTCAGATAGCCTCAATAGCTCCGCCGTCTGTTCGGAGGGATGGTAGGCTTCCTCCAGCTCTTGCTCCCCCTGAAGCTGGGTCTCTAACTGCCCTTGCCAGCGGGGCCACCAAATCTCTAGTTGCGAAACTAAATCTTTTCCTGCCAATACCTGAGAGGGTTGCGGATGGGTCTTCACAAGAGCTGGGGTCGCCACTAACTTGTAATGCTCTGCAAGATAGGGTCGCTCTGCTAACTCCACCACATCAAGCTGTGCGGGATAGGTCCCTGCTAAAGCGTCAAGCTGCTGTCGAATACAGCGAATCAGTTCTCTGGTACCGGCTCGTCGATCGACAAATACCAGGAGCTCAATGGCTAATTCTTTCTGAGAGGATCCCTCTGATGCCATACGAAGACGATGATTAGCAAGTGACCAATTTGTATCTAGACAACAGCCAAGGACACCCTTAGCTGTTAACTTTCTTATAATTATTAACCATCATGCGACAGAAGACTAAGTTCCCCGTTGTGCGTGATTGGAAGAGCAGTATTCTTCAAATAGCAATTCTTGGACTGGGGTCGCCCCAGCGCATCTCTCCATGTCTTGGATACAGTTGTGATTGTTCCGTCGGCAAACCACACAACAATCGCGAGGCGGGAGGGTAACTCAAGATGCGTAATCTCTGTTTAAGGTTGAGGGTGGCAGGCGCGATCGCCAGCAGCTTAGCAATCTCTCTAGGCACTCTCTCTTTCATACCTCCACCCGATCGCATTTCCCACTTTCTTCATCTCTTGCAACCTGATTCAACCACCTTATCGCGACTCTCCAATCCAACAGTTTCCAAAGAAACATTCGCCTTTAAACAAGCAGTTAACTTGAAAGAGCTGGAACCACCTGTTTCTCTCTCTCAAACGCACACAGCTACTCCCCTAGCAGCCACCGTATCCCCCCAGTCCATCCAGTTGGGGGAAACCCTCACCGTCCGCATACCCGTAATCAGCTCAGAGTCCCAACCGATCGTCTCCATGGGCGATCGTCAATATCCTGCCTTTGCCATTTCCAGCACTAGTAGTCATGGCCCCTATATCTATCGTGCACTCATTCCTTCTTCCCCCCTTGATACACCAGGCTCCCACACAATTACGGTGCAGGTAGGGGAAATGCGGCAAACACTTCCTGTCACGCTGCGTGATCGGCAATTTCCGACACAATCCATTACCGTTCATAGCGGAGGGCTACAGGCAACCCAGAAGGAGATCGATGCCGTAACCAGCTTCAAAGCCGTCACGACCCCAGCCCGCCATTGGAATGGCCTATTCCTGAGACCTAGTTCCGGTCGGGTGAGCTCCATTTATGGAGTTAGACGCTACTATAATGGCGTTTTTGCCAACAACTACTACCATCGGGGGGTAGACTATGCAGCCCCCTTAGGAGCCCCGATTGTGGCTCCTGCAGCCGGAACCATTGCCCTAGTTGGTCTAGAGTCTGAGGGATTCAACATCCATGGCAATACTGTCGGAATCGATCACGGACAAGGGGTAGTCAGTATTTTCCTCCACCTCAACAGCATCGATGTGACAGAAGGGCAAGCAATATCGGCAGGACAAAAAATTGGCACTATCGGTACCAGTGGAGCGAGCACGGGGCCTCACCTTCACTGGGGACTTTACGTGCACACCATTGCGGTCGACCCCGTCCCTTGGCGATATCAAGGGTTGGAATAAGCAGAGAATTGCACCGCTGGTAAGGATCGATGGCTCGACGCTTGGCGGCTTATTTTTTCTTCAAGACGCTTGACAGGCGTAAGCTCAATCCGGCATCTTTGAAAAGCGTTAGCGGAACTGGCGGAATTGGTAGACGCGCTAGATTCAGGTTCTAGTGTTCGCAAGGACTTCCGGGTTCAAGTCCCGGGTTCCGCATCCATTCATCTTATCTTTCGGTTTGAGCTAGGAAGATAATTATCCCAGAGCATCAAACAAACCGCCTTCAGATTTGAGGGCGGTTTGTTTTTGCATGCGTTTGTTTACGAAACATGTTTTCCAGCATCTGGGGCAAGTAAGCTGGCTCGCCCCATTCTCTTGCCAGTGACAAGAACTCGCTATTGACTCGGTAAAAGCCATAGTTGGATTTAGAACTTTTCGCCAAATCCAAAGTGGAGGCGTCCGCTATCCTCCCCTTGGCCGAGACCGTAGTCCACTCTTACAGCACCAATGGGTGACTGAATTCGCAAACCGGCACCCACGCCATACGCACTGCCCAATAGATCCTGTGCGCTGGTTGGGTTGCCGAAGACCTCGCCTGCAGTTCCAAGATCGCTACCGTAGTCAGCAAACAAAGTCCCACCGATGAACTTGTAGAGAGGAAAGCGGTATTCAGCTGTAGCCATTCCAAAACTCTGGCTAGTACCCACTCGACCTTCATCAAATCCGCGAATAGTGTTAGCCCCACCCAAGAGAAAAGAGTCAAACGGTGCAGTATCGCCAAAGATAGACCCCGTTCTGACATCGAAAGCTAAAACTTCGGGAGAATCTCCCTCGAATTTGACGAAATCAACCGGAATGTAGTGGCTGTAGCTCACCTCTGCTTTGTTGCGGGTGAGCCCATCATCAAACAACGCTGCGACTGATTGATCGGTAGAGATGCGAAAAACGTTGCCTCGGCTAGGCAGGATCGGGTTGTCTCGCTTATCGCGAACCATACCAAAACGAACGCCAGATAACGTATTGGTGTCGCCATCTAGGGTGAGGGGTTCATCGTCATCGCGGTCGTTGATACTCACGAACTGCTGTTGTACTCCGAGGCTGGCCCGCCAATTTTCATTAATGACTGGGCGAGCTAGTGTAACGTTGGTTCCTAAGCGTACGACGTCTTGGTCGTCGTCATAAACCCGATCGCTGGAAATGCGATTAAATGCATTGGCATTGAGGGAAGTGGGGGTTTCCCAATGGGCAATTCGAGGGTCGGTAAAGCCGACATCAAACAGAAGCTCTTCCGTACCCACCTGTACATCGAGTCCAACGGTTTGGTTGTTTCCTCCCAAATTGTTCTGGGAGAGGCTGACCGTACCAAAGACACCAGCGCCAGAACTTACCCCACCACCAGCAGAAAGGGACCCCGTATTGCGCTCTTCGACGTTAATAGTAGCAATGACGTTATCTGGATTTTCGCCAGGTCCTAAAGATAAATTGACGTCCTGAAACAAGTTCAGATCGAATACTTTCTGCAAATCGCCTTGAACGATATCGCGGTTGAATACAGCTCCAGGTTCCAGTTCCATCTCTCGGGTAACGATGAAATCGCGGGTCTTGCTATTGCCTTCAACGCGGATATCTTCAATCACCCCTTCGGCAACTTCCAGTACAACATCCCCGTTGGGGCTGGAACGCACATCCGTGACGCTAGCCAAGACATAGCCGTTCTCGGCATACCAGTCTTCAACCCGGGCCACACCATTTTGCAGATCGCCTAAGTTGAGGACTCGATCCTGCTGAGGAGTAAAGATTTCTTCCAGGACCTCATCCGGCAATACGCTCGTGTTTTCGGCAGAAACAGAGCGCAAAACAGGGTTGGGTCTGACTTCGTAAGTGACCCTAACCCCTAATGCCGTATCCGAGGGCACTGCTTCCACATCGGAAAAATACCCGGTGGAAAACACCTGATTAATATCTACCTCCAACTGCGATCGCGTTGTGGTCTGTCCTGCCTGAGTTGCAATCGCTTCATAGATTTCTTGAATGAGATCGGGGTTATCCGTTCCAGTAACAAGAACCTCAGCCACCAGCACTTCAGGTTCGCCGGAACGGCCACCGTCTTCTTCGCTAGCTGCAGGTTCTGTTGCAGATTGTTCGACAATAGGTTCAGCCGCTTCAGCAGGATTCTGGCTTGGCTCTGCAGTATCAAGGCCATCAGGAGTCGGGCCAGCCTGTGCGTGGAGATCGGGGGCAGCTCCCACAGGTGCAACATACACGCTCAGTCCCGCTACCATGACTGCTGCCGCAAGCAAATGTCGATGCGTCCTGTTTTGATTCATAACTCTCACACAGTGGAAGGTTGGGATGTAGCCCTCTTAGCAACCAGTTAATAAACACTGGCGGTTTAGCTTTGATAGAGGCTAGGAGTGAATGCCAATCGAGAAAACAACAATCCAATAAAGCGGATTGATGTAAGAAAAAACACCGACTGACTCTTCAAAATATACTCCGGAAGATTATAACAAGCATGCCATAGATCGCTCTTAAACAATCCATTCCAGGGTTTCGTTCAACTTATAATCTGATTTCGTCAAATGAATGACTTCGCTCCAACTAGCTCGATCGGTTCCCACTGCGGTTGCCTGGAAAACTAAGACGTGCATCGCGCTGTAGACCCTGGACTTGATCATCACTCGGCAATTCACTGAACAGATCGACCCTGAGTTTGAAACGGATGGCCGTACGGCACGTTCAAATCCATCAATCTATGGTGAACCAATTTCAGCATTTGATAGAAGCTACATTTGACATCAGCATCTAAAAAAAAAACAACTCAAAACATTAAGCTACCCTGCATGCCAACATGAACGATCGTCAATTTATTGAATGGGAGGCCAATACCATCTGCTGCGATCGCGATAGCCTCCGGAGAATATGGTAAGTCAAGGGTATTTGAGGAAGAGGCGGCTATTGCAGCTGCCGCCCTTTCCAAGTCCAGCCGCGTCCGGTTATGGTGCGATAGGCTGACGATAGAAAGATGACCGCTGTCAAGAATCCCCCTACCCCCGACAGCCACCAAAACTTCAGGGGCAAATTGGCCCACCGCAACAGCATCCCTCTCAGCAGCAAATGGAATGTCACGCCGGCCACTCCCATCCCTAGCAGCCAATGGTTGTCCGTCAGCAGGCCTAAAACTCCACTCAGCCAGGGAAACACGTACATTCCTAGAAGTGTCGCGACGGCAAAACCTAACAGCCACCAGTTGCGATCCATGGATTGAAAAGCATTTTTTGTCCACCCTTCCCACAGTTGAGCAAAGTCACGATACATGCGAACTTTGACCAGACTGCCACTGTAGGTGAAGTGCAGTCCCAATTGTTGTTCTTTAATCCTGCGAGCCAGCTCTAAATCTTCTACGACACAACTTTTCACCCGCTCGTGACCACCAATGGCACGATAAGTAGTGGAATCGAATAACATGAACGGTCCTGCGGCAAAGGACTCTGTGCAGGCCGAGTCATTCACCGCCTGCGGACTAAACCAACCTGCCATCGCTGGCATCAAAACGGGCTGTACAAGCCATTCAGCCATACATCCACAGATAATCTCTGGGGCAATGGTCAATAATCCCACTTGTTTAGTTTGGATCAGGGATACTGCCGCCTCAATGGCGTTGGGTTCTAACGTGGCATCGCAATCTAGAAAAAGGAAATAGTCTACTTCGAGCTGTCGAGTAGTGTAGTGGCAAGCCCAATTCTTTCCGACCCAGCGTTCGTTTTGAGGACGAGAAGGGACCTGAATGATATGCAGGCGATCGTCACCCCTTTGAGTCTGGAACCGCTGAGCCAGTTGTAGCGTTGCGTCAGTGGAGCAATCGTCGGCCAGATAGACCTGAATGGGCAAGGAGGTGCTGTCAAGGATTGATGCCAAACATGTGACGACATTAGCTTCTTCGTTGAAGGCCGGCACTATCACGGCAACGGTTGTGCCGGTAGCGGTGACGGGTGACCAGCTAAAAGATAGGTGGGGAGCTGAAGTCAGGGCAAAAAACAGCTTCCAGGAGAGGCCGGCTAATCCGATCAGGGATAGGCTCGCAAGGAGGAATTCAATGTGTTCGAATGTGCTAAAGAATTCGAGCAATGATTGCAGAGATAGGGGTAAGGAATTCAAATCCAGCAATGCGATCTCGTCAATATGACGGCGTTACAACTGATGAAGCAGAATTTTTCTATGGGACAGAATATCTTATCCGCAGATCGATAGTGTACCTGCCTGCAGCCACTCTAACCCTCGTTTTTTTGGGCGCACCTCTCATTAATGACCGAACAGTTTTGCAATACTACAGGTGATAAAGTCGATGCTGACATATACGCTCAACATCGACATTTTTTCGGCAGGAAACTGCCAATTCACCATCGCTCGCTCTATCGGGTTCGAATGTTGATTAGATTGGGAGGAGACTGTTGCAATCCTCCCTGTGGCTATGGCTGACCCGCAGTTGCCAATCTACTGTGACTACAACGCAACCACGCCTGTTGACCCGTTAGTGTTGGAGGCGATGCTACCTTACTTTGGCGATCGCTTTGGGAATCCATCCAGTTCATCTCATATCTATGGATGGACAGCCCAAGCGGCAGTTGACCAGGCAAGGACCACGATTGCGACTGCCATTGGTGCCTTACCAAATGAAATTATTTTTACAAGTGGAGCAACTGAGGCCAACAACCTAGCAATTAAAGGGGTGGCGGAAACCTCTTTGCACGTGGGGCGGCATATCGTGACAGTGGGGACCGAGCACAATGCGGTTCTAGACCCTTGCCACTATTTAGAGTCATTGGGGTTTGAGGTTACCACTCTACCCGTTCTGCAAAATGGTTTGTTGAACTTGGCAGAATTGGAAAGGGCTTTGCGGGCGGACACCATTCTGGTGTCGGTCATGGCGGCCAATAACGAAATTGGAGTTCTGCAACCGCTGGAGCAAATTGGGACTCTATTAAAAGTAAAGCAACAGGAATTTAGCCGTAAAATCCCCCTTCATACTGACGCAGCTCAGGCGCTCGGGAAGTGCCCGTTGGATGTGAATCGATTGGGGTTAGATTTAGTATCGTTGACCGCACACAAACTCTACGGTCCTAAAGGGGTGGGAGGCTTGTTCGTTCGCCGTCGACCTCCGATTGCGATCGCCCCTCAGCTGCATGGGGGGGGGCAGGAGCGGGGTCTTCGCTCTGGGACCCTGAATCCCCCATCGATTGTGGGATTTGCCAAAGCAGTGGAGCTGGGATTGCAACGGATGGATGAGGAAAATCAGCGGCTTAGCAACCTGCGCGATCGCCTGTGGACTCTTTTGACGGATGAGCTCGACGGTCTCTATCTAAATGGAGATTTAGACCAGCGCTTGGCCGGCAATCTCAATGTAAGTTTTGCCGGGGTGGATGGTGCCGCCTTGATGTTGGGCATTCGCAATACGGTTGCGCTCTCAACCGGTTCGGCCTGTAGCTCTGCAAATCCAAAACCATCCCACGTGCTAACGGCTTTGGGGCGATCATCGGCACTGGCAAAATCATCGCTCCGATTTGGGTTGGGGCGGGGCACCACTGCGGAAGAGATTGACATCATTGGCCAATGCATTGTGGAAACGGTCAAAGCATTGCGCCAAAGCTTTGTATCTCAATCTCCCTAGCCTTCAAGACGTTTCCACAAAATCAGCCCATCTTCCTCAGGATTGCTGTAGTAGCGCTTCCGTTTCCCCACGGTTTCGAACCCTTGGGATTGATAGAGGGCGATCGCCGCTTGGTTAGACTCTCTCACCTCTAATGTGGCCCAATTGAGGTGTTGAGTTTTGGCTTCGTCAAGTAACCGTTGCACCAGATGCTCCCCAATCCCCTGCCGTCGCCAGTCGGGATGCACCCCCAAAGCGATGATATGGGCCTCTTGTCCAATGGCCCACAGCGCTGCGAATCCAATCAATGACTCTTCTAGGCGACCCTCCCAAGCCCCTATCACGGTGGAACTGGGGCGATCGGGGTCATTGAGATCCCGAGGGGGGCGGGTTAGCTCTACTTCCAACCCCGCGCGTGTCCAAGACCCCAAACATAGAGACACCAAATGCACTAGTGCATCTAAATGCTGCAGGCTTAACGGCGAGTAGCAAATGGAGGGAGCTGACATCTTTCATTTTCATGGACGGGTAGGGGAGGGCAGATACTTCAGTGCTGCTTGGGAGGCTGCCTCTAGCAGGGTGAAGTCCACATCCAATTCCAGCCCTTGGCATGCCCCATCCGCATGCACCGCCATCACCAATTTTTCTAAATCGGTGTTGCCACCTGCAGGGCCAATCCCCTCCAACGTGCCCTCCACCTGTCTAGCTCCTGCATGCAGCGCCGCTAAAGCATTCTCCACCGCCCAGCCACTGTGGTTGTGGCAATGAACCGCCAATACGACATTCTGCAGAGGGACGCGATCGACAAGCTGCGATAGCAAGGTGGCAAATTCATGGGGGGCAGAATTCCCCTGGGTATCTGCAATACAAACCGTTGTGGCACCATTAATGACCGCAGCTTCTACTGCTCGAGCAACGATGTCCAACTGGCTATTGGTTGCATTCATCGCCGTCCATTGCACATCGTCCGTGAATTCCTTGGCACAACGTACAGCGGCGCCGATGCCTTCGATGAGGCGTTCGATGTCCTTCTCTTTACTAACCTTTATATCCGTGGGGGTGTAGGTATTGAGCCGAAAGGGGGCTTTTCCCTCTGCCAGTGCTGCCGAAACTCGCTCGATGTCTCGGGGACTTGCCCCCGCTAAACCACATACGGTGGTTTGGGAAACCACTGAGGCCACTGCTGTCAAACCAGCTAGATCTGCTTGATTACCGATACAGGAGCCCGCTTCAATAATGTCGATCCCCGCTCGATCTAGGTACCGAGCTAGCTCGAGTTTGCGTTCGAGCGGCAGTATTTTTCCGCGCCCTTCCAGCCCATCCCGAAGGGTGGAATCAAACAGCAAAATTCGTTTCGGCGGCTGCTTTGCTTCCATTTGCATGCTGTTCGGCTGTGGGCGGTCGGGAAATGATGACATAGCGCCTCAGCGTTAAGGGTTCGGGGAAGCATCCTTATTAGGATAGCGACCCATTTAGTAGCGATCTTGGACTCAATAAATAAACACAGAATAGAAACAAAAAAACACAAAAGAGAGGCTTTCTGTTAAAAACAATGTCCATGGCTATTATGCTGAAGCTTAAAAAATAACGAATTGGAAATATTTCCGGAAATATGCAGAAGTTGGAATGATTTCATTGATGATGGGGTCATCAATTAAGAAGAATGCGACATTGTTTGTAGGTGCTACCTCCCTATAGCTCAACTTTATCGGGCCTCAAACCTCAATAGAACTTATGTTAAATAACTTGCAGATTAAGGCCGATTGAACTTTGTGTGCAGCTATTGTCGTACCTAATCATGTTTCACCATTTGCGGAGACAGTAAACCGCTCAAATCTGTCGTACTTCAATCAAGTTTCTTATGATTGACAATTTTCCATTATCTACGATGGGGCTCGAGCCGAGCAACCTAACTCCCCCTTTGCTGTTGGCACAACTGGGGGCTTTCGGACAATTTTTTAACAAAATAGGAGCAGAATTAGGAGGTTTCTTACCCAGCCTTGTGGGTGCAATTTTTATCCTGATTGGTGGCTGGCTTGTTGCAACTATTGCTGCGACCGCTATTAAGCAAATTCTGCAGAGAACAGACTGGGATAATCGTCTGTACACGTACTTCACTGGCCAATCTCAAGAGAGTCGTCCACCGACTGAAAAATGGGCGGCTCTGTTAGTGTTCTGGACGGTGATGATCTTCGCCTTGGTGGGATTCTTCAGCGCCCTAAACTTGACTGCTGTTTCAGACCCGCTGAATCAGTTCCTCGCCGTTATTTTCGACTACTTGCCTAAGTTGCTGTCGGCTGTTGGTTTAGCGCTGGTAGCATTCCTGTTAGCCACTGGCTGTAAGCTTTTGCTGGTCAGGGTTCTGGTGCCGATGCAGTTGGATGACAAACTGGCGGAGGCTAGTCAGGGTGAGGAGGGAGTATCCCCTTTCCCTCTGAACGAAACGTTGGGAACTGCACTCTACTGGCTGGTGTGGCTGTTGTTCTTGCCGGCCATTTTGGGGGTTCTGCAACTCGAAGGTCTATTGCTGCCTATCCAGAACTTGCTGGATACCATCTTGGCGGCATTGCCTAACATCATTACGGCTGGTGTCGTGCTGGGGGTGGGCTGGTTGGTGGCCACTGTTGTGCGAAATATTCTGGTCAACTTCCTTAAATCTGTAGGAGCTGACAGCATCGGCGCCAAAGTGGGCTTACCCGAGACGGAAGAAGGCACCAAGCTGTCAGACCTGTTAGGTCTGCTGGCATTTGTGCTGATTCTGGTACCGATTGTCGTCGCCGCCCTAGAAGAACTGGCCATTGAAGCGATCTCTGCTCCGGCGATCGCCATGTTGAACCAGTTCATGACGGTTCTGCCTCAGGTATTTACGGCGGCTGCGGTGCTGGTGGTCTTTTTCGTCATTGGTCGTTTTTTGTCGGAGATTGTTAGTGGCCTGCTGACCGGATTTGGTTTTGACAACGTTCTGAGCTGGTTAGGGTTGTCTGCTGCGGTTCCTTCTGCGTTGCCTGCTGGCGAGAGCACTGAGGAGTCTGAGAGCGAGTCATCTCTGCCAGTGCGTACCCCCTCAGAATTGGTTGGCACTGTCGTGCTGGTGCTGATTATGCTGTTTGCCGCCGTGGTGGCTTCTGAGGTGTTGGCGCTGGGGAACGTGACTGAAATTGCCCGCTCCATCCTCAGGGTCTTTGCCCGTATTCTCAGCGGTGTGTTTATTTTCGGGATTGGCTTGTATCTGGCAAACTTGGCTTCTAACCTGCTCTCGAGTGCCGGGACCGGTCAGTCTCGCATCATGGGTCAAGCGGCCAAAGTCGCCATTATCATTCTGGTTTCCGCGATGGCACTGCAGCAGATAGGCGTTGCTGAAAGCATTGTTATCCGTGCATTCACTCTATTCCTGGGGGCGATCGCGGTTGCAGTAGCCATTGCCTTTGGCTGGGGTGGTCGCGATATTGCAGCTGAGAAAATCCGCAACTGGTGGAACGAGTTCGACAACCAGAACTAGTTCTTACATCAGTTCCCCTTCTACGAATCATTGTGTCATGCTGGTAAGAGCCTCTTGCCAGCTTTCATGTTGGTTTTGCACTTTTTGACCGGATTGATTCCTCATGTCTATCATTAATGCCATTCCCACCGTCATTGAAGAGTCCAATCGTGGGGAGAAAGCATTTGACATCTATTCGCGCCTATTGCGCGATCGCATTATCTTCTTGGGCAAAGGAATAGACGACGAGGTGGCGAATCTGGCGATCGCCCAAATGCTTTTCCTGGAAGCAGAAGACCCAGAGAAAGATATCTATATGTATATCAATAGCCCCGGTGGTTCGGTATATGCAGGATTGGGGATTTTCGACACGATGGAACACGTGCAGCCGGATGTATGCACGGTTTGTATGGGCTTGGCGGCCAGTATGGGGGCATTCCTGTTGAGTGCAGGTGCACCGGGAAAGCGGATGGCGCTACCCAATGCGCGGATTATGATTCACCAGCCCTTGGGTGGAGCACAGGGGCAGGCAACTGATGTGGAGATTCAGGCGCGGGAAACACTGTTTGTCAAGAAGCAGTTGAACGAAATCATGGCGGAGCGTACCGGTCAGCCGTTAGAAAAAATCGAAAAAGATACCGATCGCGACTTCTTTATGTCTCCAGTTGAGGCGAAAGAGTATGGCTTAATCGATTCCGTGATCGAGAAGCGCATTCTGTTGCCATCCGACAAGCGACCCACCACTAACAGCTAGGTTTGTGTCTGCTGTGACCATTTCACGTTTGGGCGTCAGCAGCGGTCTGAAAACTATCGCAAGCTCCCTTTCCGTTGCAGGCTCTTGAAAAAGATGTAGCAGCACCCTGCAAGTTAAGCCAGTTATGCCGGCTCGTACAGGAGCTCGAATAGATTTCCATCCAAATCTTTGCCATAGCAAGAAGCAGTACCATCCCGGTGATCGTGAATGGCACCCAGCTTTACACCCAGATCCGTAATCCGTTGGTGCTCAGCTTGCAATTCGTCGCGATCGCGAAATACAAACCCAAAATGTGGCCCAGCAGCTTTATAGCCTGGTCCCAGAAGGGCTAGGCCATCCTCTCCAACCTTGACATAGGCCCAATCGCTATCTTCCCAAACCACCGTCATGCCGAGCTTTTTGTAAAACTCCAGTGCTTGGGGAATATCTGCTACTTTGACAGCAACGTGGCCGAGACCGGGGAGAGCCATAGCGATTCAAAACGTAAGAGATGAGTGGAAGTGATAGTCCCATCTTAGAACCTGCAATTGCTATTAACCCACAACATATTGTCCACAGAGCTTTTAGCTTAAATGGGGGAGAGAACAGCACTGCTCCCAGGTTACAACCCCAGTTCGTTTGCAGCTGCCTGAACCCTCTGCAGGACCTCTTGATAGCCCGCCACAGGGTCACCCAGATCGAAGCGAAATAGGTCTTTGTCCAACACCCGCTCGTCCCCAACATTCCAGAGCCGACAGGTGTCTGGGCTGATTTCATCCGCCAGAATAATCGAACCATCAGGCAAAGTACCAAATTCCAGCTTGAAGTCAATCAGCTCTAACCCACATTTTAGGAAAAAGGATTGCAGAAGGCGATCGATTTCAACTGCTTGCGATCGCAGAATTGCTAGTTGGTCGGGAGTGGCCAGTTGCAAAACTGCGACGTGATCGGTGGTCACCAGCGGATCCCCCAAGTCATCATCTTTGTAGTAAAACTCCACCAGCGGTGGGGTAAGCTCTTTGCCCCGCGCCACTCCTAGACGCTTACATAGGCTACCCGCCGCCCGATTTCGAACCACTACTTCCAGCGGCACAATGGTTACAGCCCTGACCGTCATCTCTATGGGGGATAGCTGTTCGACAAAATGCGTCACGATACCGTTCTTCTGCAGGTATTTAAACAGCAGCGTGGCCACAGTACAGTTTACGGCCCCTTTACCGGCGATTTGTCCTCTCTTCTGGGCATTAAATGCAGTGGCATCGTCCTTGTATCGAGTAAGCAATACCCCTTCTGTCTCAGTGGCATAAATTTGTTTTGCTTTGCCTTCGTACAATAGCTGCGCATCAACCATATTTGTCCCCCATAAGGGTGCTATCCACGAACAAGGCTACTCTACAGGCGAACGCCACTTAGGAGTCAATTGCGCCGTGGGAGTTGAAAAACGAACTCACATCTTTGAGTCGCTTCTGGTTCATTCGCCGCCAGTCTGATGACTGCCTGTTGTATCTCTGTAAGCTTCCTGAGCTAAGGCGCAAGTTTTCCCGCCAGTACGTTCACATCCAGAGACATTGACATTCACTTTCACACTTGGCAGGACACCTTCGAGTGGCTTGCCCCAATCCAAAAAAACAGCCTACCACCAAGACAGTTCATATTTGAATGCGGGACGCCATTAAGTTACTGTGAAACGTGGTGTTGCAGCTAAATTGCTGTTTCTAAGAAGCAATTCCTCGATCCTGCTGCATACTTAATTAGGTCTGCTGATGCCTCACAAACGTGAATCGTGCCTGCTAATCCTGTAGCCATCAGACCTAGAGAAAAAGAGTTGACCGCTCGCAGTTTTGATTCCACTTATTAAGGAGGGAGTTCCGACCATGACCACTAGAGGTGAAACAAATTCTGGCTTGGCAATCTACGAACGTGGCGGAGCACTCGGTCTTCGTCCCACTGCACCTGCCAGTTTAAACATTGTATCTACGTTCATGGGCAACCGTCCCATTATCGCTAGTGGACTTCAGGTGGCTTCAACCTACCTTAACGGTCGCCCCATCCAAGCAAGTACCCACGAGGTTTCGGGCACATTCATGAACAATCGCCCTGTGATGGCCAGCGGTCATAACATCGTGGCAACCTTTATGGGGAACCGCCCCATAATGTCCAGTGGCCTCAAGATTGCTGCCACCTACGTCCCGGGTGGTTTGTTGTCTGTGCAGAGTGACGAAGCGGTTGCTTAGTATCTGGACTACGAACTTCTGCTTGTTCGCCTGAAGTTCTTCAGTCTATCCCTCTCGACAGAGGCACATGTGCCTCTGTCGTTGTTTTAATGAGTCGCAAAGTTATACGGGGTCCGATCGATATCAAAGTCAAACTGCCTAAGTCCTACGTTTGTTATAGTTTGTTAAGTGTTGGATGCAGAGCGCTTTATATGTCGAATCCGCTAACCCGCGCATTTTTTATCGGACGAGCCACAGCGAACCTACTGGCAGAAAAAGCTGAGGCAGTAGTGACCGATATCGCCGGAGAAATTGGCAAGAACTTCGCTGAAGCCCAAAAGCAATGGGAAGAATTTGGTCAGGATGTCGCTGCAAGGGCAGCTGCTGAAGAAGCGCATGCGGCAGGCGATGTAGGGGGAGAAAGTACCTCTGGCGCTGGCACCAACTTTTCGACTCAACCCTCAGACCTACAGGCAACTCTGGACGACCTCAGGGCAGAGGTGGCCGAACTTCGTTCTCAATTGCAGAAATATCGGAGTGAGTCCGCTTGACCGCCATTCGTCTCCCCTTGAAACCTCCCTCTGGCAATCGAACGGCCAAGCCTTACGATTCCTATCGATGGGCACGCAATAACTACAGCCGTCGAGGGCGCCTGATTGACATTTGGCGCTTCGTCTTCATGATGGTTTATAACAACTGGGTGGATAAAAAGAACTGGAGTTACGGTTCTTCTGCTTCCCCTAGCGACGAGCAGTTATCCCAGCGACGTCGTCTCCGAGCAATATGGATTCGAGAAACTCTCTTGGAGTTGGGGCCCACGTTTATTAAAGCGGGCCAGATGTTCTCGACACGAGCCGATTTGTTCCCCACCGAGTACATCGAAGAATTATCAGAGCTGCAAGATAAAGTCCCGGCCTTTGATTACGAAAAGGTTGTTGACATTATCGAAAGGGAGCTGGGACGCCATATCGAAGAGGTCTATGCCTATCTCGATCCCACCCCTATAGCCGCTGCAAGCCTCGGTCAAGTTCATCGCGCCCAGTTACTGTCTGGAGAAGAAATCGTTGTCAAGGTACAGCGTCCCGGTCTGAACCGCCTGTTTTCTATAGACCTCGACATTTTGCGGGGTATTGCCGAGTTTTTCCAATACAGGACAAAGTGGGGCAAGGGTGGCCGCGATTGGGTCGGCATCTACGAAGAATGCCGCCGCACCCTGTGGGAAGAGGTGGATTACCTTACCGAGGGTAGAAACGCCGATGCTTTTCGCCGAAATTTTCGCGAAGTACCCAATGTTGTTGTACCCAAAGTGTATTGGCGCTACAGCTCTCCGCGAATTCTGACATTGGAGTATGTGCCCGGTATAAAGATTAGCGATTTTGATTCTTTAACCGCAGCCGGGTTAGATCGCGCGTACCTAGCGCGCTTAGGGGCTGAGTCCTACCTGCGGCAGGTCTTACAGCACGGTTTCTTCCATGCTGACCCTCACCCCGGCAATATCGCGGTCAAACCCGATGGCACGATGATTTTCTACGATTTCGGCATGATGGGTCAGATAGCGCCCAACATCAAGTCGAAACTAATGGTAACCCTGCAGGGCATCGCCACCAGAGACGCCACCGTTGTCGTTGAATCACTCGTGGATCTAGGGGCGCTCGTTCCTAGCAGCGATATGTCTCCGGTGAGGCGATCGGTACAGTATATGCTCGACAATTTTCTCGATCGCCCAATGGGAGAGCATCAGGAAATCTCTATTGCTGCCATCAGCGATGATTTATACGAGCTAGCCCAAAACCAACCGTTTCGTTTTCCTGCCACGTTTACCTTTGTCATGCGTGCCTTCTCAACACTTGAAGGATTAGGCAAAGCTCTCGATCCAGAGTTTAATTTTGTAGAAATTGCCCAACCCTTTACAACCGAACTTATGACCCAAACCAGCCCCGGTGAGACTAACACTATAATCGATCGCCTCGGTCGGCAGGCAGCTCAGTTTACCAACACCAGCATCAATCTCCCTCGAAGAATTGAGCAAACTCTCGATAATTTAGAGCAAGGAGACATCCGGGTTCGGGTACGCTCAGTTGAGACCGATCGCCTGCTGCAGAAAACTCAGATAACCGGAGTTGGTATTATTCAAACAATCCTGTTTGCAGCATTTCTGGTGACCGGTGCCCAGTTGGCCATCGCAAAGTTGACCATTTTTGCGGGAATTGCTGCAGGAATGGCAATAGTTGCGATGGGGTTTCTGGGAAAAACCCTCTTGAAGCTGCGACAGCTTGACCGATTCTAGGGTTCAATTGGTACACCACTAGCTAGTGCAATCGGATTTGCCATTGTGATGCGTTTTGCGGGACATACCGACCAGGGAATGGTTCGAAAGAGCAATCAAGATTGCTTTTATTGTGACCCGGACGGCCGTTTTTTTATCGTTGCGGATGGAATGGGAGGTCATGCGGCAGGGGCTCATGCAAGCTTATTGGCTGTTGAGTCAATCCAGGCTGTCCTGAGAAGTTCCTGGAAAAAGATTCCTGCCCCCCAATTACTCAATCAAGCAGTTGAAGCAGCCAATGCAGCTATCTTGAAGGACCAAAGCGAACATCCCGAACGGGGGGATATGGGAACAACGGTTGTAGTGACTTTGCTAGATCCAAGCGGACATTGCTGGAGTGCCCACATTGGGGATTCTCGCCTCTATCGCCTCAGGGGGAAAGATATTCAGCAAATGACTGAAGACCACACCCTAATTGCCAGAGCGGTGCGATTGGGGGAACTCACCCCAGCGCAATCGAAGCTCCATCCTTATCGACATATCCTCGAACGCTGTCTTGGCCGACCAGACACCGGTCCACCGGCGGTTCAACCCATTCAACTAGAATTAGGAGATCGTCTTCTGCTCTGCAGTGACGGGCTGACAGAAGAATTAGATGACGGCCAAATTTCTGAAACCTGCTCCCAATCTAGCGAGCTCGAACGTATCCCTTCCGCGCTGGTTGAGGCCGCTAAGGGGAATGGTGGTCGCGATAACGTTACAGTAGTGATTGCTGAATATCTAGGCTAAGTTCAATCCTCGGTGTCTTAACGGACTCCGTTCAGTCAAATCGCAGACATGAGTGAGTGACAGTTCGCTCTCTCAAGAGGGGAATACTCGTTGCTGAGATGCGCGATCGCCGTCAGAGCGGCGCGACCATCTCCTCAAAGACTCGAATCTTGCAAGAGAGCTTCGACCTATCTGAATGCTAATCTGAGTCGTTGATAGCTGTCCTTCTGTAGTATTCATTTGTATGAAACTGGCCTATCTAGACTGCGCTGCGGGAATTGCGGGAGACATGTGCCTTGGAGCTCTTCTCGATTGTGGCGTGCCACAAGATCATCTGATGCGGGAGTTATCTAAACTGCCGTTGGATGAAGAATTCGACCTGCAGGTGTTCTCCGTTAAAAGGGCTGGGGTCAAAGCAACGCAGGTTCTCGTAGAAGCCACCACAGAAAAAAGTTCCCACCGATACCTAAAGGACATCCAGCGCCTCATCAACGAGTCGAGACTATCTCCATCTGTGGCTCAACGCAGTTTGGATGTTTTTAATGCGCTAGGTCAAGCGGAAGCGTGCGCCCACGGTCAATCGATAGAGACCGTTCATTTCCACGAAGTGGGGGCGGTCGACGCTTTGGTGGATATTATTGGCACCTGCATTGGTTTGGATTGGCTGCAGGTGGAGCGGGTCATTGCCTCCCCCCAGCCTGTTGGGGGGGGCTGGGTGACTGGTTCCCATGGCACGCTGCCGGTACCGGTCCCAGCGGTGATGCAACTTTGGCAGGACCACAACATCCCAGTCTTCAGCAATGGAATCGAGTCAGAATTGGTCACCCCTACGGGGGCAGCTTTGGCTGCCAGCCTTGCTGCCAGTTTTGGTGCTTGCCCCGCCATGGACGTACAGCAGGTAGGGGTAGGGGCGGGATCGCGAGAGCTGGCAATTCCCAATATCCTGCGGATATGGATTGGTAATAGCCAAGCGGAGCAGCCAATAGAAACAATCGCGGTTTTGGAAACCCAAATTGACGATCTGAACCCACAGGTAATTGCCTATACCTACGAACGATTATTTGAGGTCGGGGCGCTAGATGTCTTCTCCCAACCGATAACGATGAAACAAAATCGCCCCGCCACTTTGGTGACTGCGATTGTTCCCATTCACCTGGCAGACGCCTGTGAAGATATTCTGTTCCAGGAAACGACTACCCTCGGTATTCGGCGATCGTTACAGCAGCGTTCCGTCCTGGAACGAGAAATGATGCGCGTTGAAACCCGGTTTGGCTCAATCCAAGTGAAAATTGCCCGGCGTTACAATCAGCTCATCAATGCACAACCAGAATTTCGCGATTGTGCAGCATTGGCTCGCAAGTTCAACGTCCCTGTTCAAGAAGTTTGGCTAGCAGCACAATCCGCTTGGCAGCAGTCGATAGAAAATAAAACTATACAGTAGCCGACACCCGTTGATTGACCTTCATACAGTTTGGGAAAATATACAGGAAAGAAGCAGCCTCAATTATCTTCTCAGTTGTGTTGTGACTTATCATTCAGCTTCAAGTGCCTACAAAAGACGTCGCTTGCTTTTTCACTAAACAAGCCGACAGTTTATAACCAAACTGTTCCTCAAACACTGCTTTTTTAAAGTCCAGTGCCCATAACTCCAAGCTGCAATCATCATTACGTTTAATCGGGGTGAGTTTTACATGCAGAGTTTTCTCTCTGGTCTCAAACTCTAAATTGACCGATGCGATCGCTGGGGTGGGACGCCGATGAAGAGCAGTGGCCAAACGCAACAGTGTACTGAGTTGGGCTACCATGCGGCGATAGTTGTTATCTAAGAGATTCTGGTACCCAGCATGCTTTTTCTTGGGAGGAGATTTGCGGTGATATCTGGCTAGGTTAGCAATGACCTCGATTTCTTCTTCGGTAAACCCCAGCAGTTCACCATTGCGGATCAAGTAATAGCTGTGTTTGTGGTGAGCAGAATGGCTCACAAAATGGCCGCAGTTGTGTAACAAGGCGGCAGCCCACAGTAGTTCTCGCTCGCGATCTCCCCATTTGTGCAACACGGACTGAGTTTGATCGAACAAGCTGGTGGCAAAGTCTGCTACCCGTTCAGCAAAGGGGATATCCACCTGGAACTTTTTTGCCATGCGATACACGTGCCGGCGGCGAACCTGAGATTGAAAACGCAGCCGGTTTTCAATCAAGTTATGGTCCAGCATCCAGTTCACTATCAGCCCTTCACGCAAAGCCCTCTCGCAAACGGAGATTTCCGGGGCCCCGAGCAGCATTAAAGTCTCATGTAAGATAGCGGCTCCAGCGAGTATGATTTCCGCCCTCCGTTCGTTCAGCCCGGGAATTTTACTGCGCTCGGCAGACGTCATTCCCCACATGTACTCCACCAGCTGCCCTAAGCTATCTAAGTCAAACCTGTAACCATGAAGGCTAGCAGGGACAGCCCCTTTTTTCATATGTGCATCAACAGCAGCCAATGCCTCAATCGTTCCTGAGGTGCCAATCACCCGGATGGGTGCTTGTGGATCGACCCCCTGTTGAAGGATGCGAATACATTCCGCAGGCCGCTCTAGCATACCGTTGATGTAACTTTGCAATTGCTTGTATTCCTTGCGGGAAGGTGGATTGCTAGACAGGAAATGCCGAGTTAGGCGCACAGCACCTACTTTTACGCTGCGGAGAAATAGTGCCTCTTCACCCGTGCCTAAAATGAGTTCTGTCGAGCCACCCCCTATGTCAATAATGATGTGGGGTTGTCCCCGAAGATGTACCGCGGACAGAACCCCCAAATAGATCCGTCGGGCTTCTTCTTGGCCAGAAATCAGATCCACTTCTAAACTTAACTGCTGGTGAATTCGCTCGAGAAAATCTGCCCCGTTGGGGGCTTCTCGAGTGGCACTGGTGGCAACGCCCACAATATCTTCAGCTTGAAATGATTTTGCCAAGGCGATCGCCCGTTCGATAGCCGCCAATGTGCGTTCCATTGCTGCTTCTGTTAAGTATCCTCTCGCATCTGTTTCCCCCAACCGCACGGTCGCTTTCTCTCGAGCAATAATATTGAAGCTCGGCGTTGCTGGGTCCACTTCGACAATGACGGTATGAACAGAGTTGGTCCCCATATCAATCGCGGCAATGATACGAGGCTGTTGGAGTAGGGGAGCCGAGGAGAAGGAAGACATCGTTGTCAGCTGCATAGATGAGAATATTGTGAGAGCAAATTGAAGAGATAAAAGTATCTGATAAGAGAATCTTATATTGCAGACTCGCCTCTTATGCAATCTGATACAAAACGTCTATTAAAATACTGTTCTTGGCAATTGAGCTTCGATTTTCCCTAGGTGACTGTAATGGAAGTTTCAACCGATTGCTCATTTGCAAGACAATTAGTACTGTATAGAAGTTTTAAATCGATATTTCCTTGCAGGTGATCGAGCTCAAACACTTTACTACTATGGCTGTATCCCTCTCTGTTGAGATACTTAGACATAGAACTATGGAAGGTTTTGGATAATGATATCTCTTGGAGAAGTTGACAATCATCATTAGTTTTCACGCTCCCAATCAACCGAAAATCCATCTCCAAAAATGGGAGATGGATTCTATTCGTAAATTCGATTAGAGAACAATACTCTCAGGGAAAGTGTATTCTATGGTGAGATGTTTTGGAGATCAAAATACTGAAGTAGTCGCGATTTCCTTAACCTGCTGTTCGATTACCATATCAACGATACCGTAGTCTTTAGCTTCTTCGGCAGACATATAGTAGTCGCGCTCCACATCCCGCTCAATTTTTTCGAGAGGCTGGCCACTGTGTTTTGCCAGCAGCTCATTCAGGCGATTCTTCACTCGCAATGTCTCCTTGGCTTGAATGGCAATGTCGGAGGCTTGACCGCGCATACCACCGCCAGAGGGCTGGTGAATCATAATGCGAGAGTTAGGGAGAGCCACCCGCTTACCTTTAGCTCCGGCAGCGAGCAAAAAGGCTCCCATGGAAGCGGCTAAACCCACACAAACTGTAGCCACATCAGACTTGATGTGCTGCATTGTGTCGTAGATAGCCATTCCTGCTGTTACTGACCCACCCGGTGAGTTGATGTACATTAGAATGTCTTTACCTGCGTCAGTGGAATCCATGTACAACATTTGAGCCACAATTGCGTTGGCAGTGGCATCGTTAATCTCTTCGCCAATGAAGACAATACGCTCTAACAACAGTCGGTTGTAAATGCTAATCCACTCTGTATACGTCTGACCGGGCATGCGGTAAGGAACGCGTGGTTCGCCAATGGGCATGATTCAGTACCTTGAATTCAATTGAGTCATGGAAAGAATGGTTTCGGAAGGATTGAAATTAAGATGACTTCCTACTGATGCAACACAGTCATAATCAAAGTGCTGCAATGGGTATTGAAAGCTCTTTTGAGCTTTCCAAAACGGTATCAATCAAGCCGTAATCCTTTGCTTCTTCTGGAGTCATGTAAAAGAAACGCTCAATATCTTTATTGATACGCTCCTTTTCTTGCCCCGTACTCTTTGCTAACTGATTCACCATCATGTGCTTGATTTCGACAAGCTCTTGCGTCTTGATCTCGATATCAGTCGCTTGACCGCGGGTGCCCCCGAAGGGCTGGTGAATCATGATGCTTGCGTTAGGCAACGAGGCACGTAAGCCTTTTGTTCCAGCAGCCAAAAGCATGGCTGCCATTCCGTAAGCTTTACCGATACAAATGGTGTGCACCGGAGGCGCAATGTAATTCATCGTATCCGCAATAGCAAATGCTGCTGTGTCGTATCCGTAGGTTCCTGTCGAACTGATGTACATGTAAATTGGCTTAGAGCGATCCTCATATTGCAGGTAAAGCAGCTGGGCAATGATGAGTTTCGGAACGTTGATAGAGATATCGGCTTGTTGCACCAAGGGCAAACCCAGGTAGACAATCCGCTCGTTGAGTAGCAAAGACGGCAGGTCGGGGGGTGGAGTACGGACCGGGGCGCTGCCAGAAAAATACGCCGCTTGCATAGCTTGTAAGGAGGGAGGCACGTTCATACGATGTAATCAGCTCATCTTCAATTCAATAGGAAAGTGCCTGCAGGCGCAGGCCAATTTGCAATCGTTTTCACTGAATGGAAATCGGAGGAAAATACGCGCAGTATTTTCCTCCCGGAAGTCTCTTACCCTTCGGCTCCTTGAGACACCAACACACGGTCTTCACCATCGCTGGTTTCGTCATCAACCAGAACGATAGTTTTATCGTTATCATCCAGATCTAGGGTGGCAGTCGAACCTTCTTTGACAGTGCCCGAAAGAATCTTTTCTGCCAAGATATCTTCCATCAAACGTTGAATAGAACGACGTAACGGGCGAGCTCCATAAGCAGGGTTATACCCCTCCTTAACAATGAGGTCCTTGAATCGCTCGGTTACTGCAAGGTTAATTTCTTTTTCCTTCATGCGGTCGAAGACTTCCTTGAGTAAGATGTCGGCGATTTCCTTGACTTCCTCCTTATTAAGCTGACGGAACACAATGATCTCGTCCAGTCGATTGAGGAACTCTGGGCGGAAGTACTGCTTTAGTTCTTCATTGACCAACGAGCGAATCCGATTGTAGTTGGCGTCTTCTTCATTGGTACTGAATTCAAAGCCCAGAGAACCTCCGCCCTTTTCAATCACCTTGGAACCAATGTTGGAGGTCATTACCAACAGAGTGTTCTTGAAGTCGACTGTGCGTCCTTTGGCATCGGTCAAACGACCGTCTTCCAAAATTTGCAGGAGCATATTGAACACGTCGGGATGGGCTTTTTCGATTTCATCGAACAGCACCACTGTATAGGGTCGACGACGAACGGCTTCGGTCAACTGACCCCCCTCGTTATAACCAACGTAGCCGGGAGGAGAACCAATCAGCTTAGAAGCGGTGTGTCGCTCCATATATTCAGACATGTCCAAGCGAATCATGGCGTCTTCAGAGCCAAAAAAGTAGGTGGCCAAAGCCTTTGTTAGCTCTGTCTTACCAACCCCTGTGGGACCAGAAAAGATAAAGCTGGCAATGGGCCGGTTGGGGTCTTTTAGCCCAACACGTGCTCGACGGATGGCGCGGGAAATTGCTCGCACCGCTTCATCTTGGCCAATGATGCGGGTGTGGAGCGTTCCCTCCATCTCCAGCAACCGCTTTGATTCAGTCTCAGTGAGCTTGGAAACTGGAACCCCTGTCCAGGAGCTGACTACATGAGCGATGTCCTCTTCGTCAACAACAGGAGTCTCCTCTTTCTCGACCATTTCGGCACGTTTAGCAGCAGCGATCTCCCGAATTTCCTGCTTGATTTCCATCTCGCGATCGCGCAGTTCACCTGCACGGTCAAAGTCTTGAGACCGGACTGCATCGTCCTTGTCCTTGAGCAGCTTGCGCAACTCTTCGTCCAGTTCCTTCGCCGCCGGAGGCAGTTGGGAATTAATGAGGCGGACACGAGAAGAAGCCTCGTCAATCAGGTCGATCGCCTTATCTGGTAGGAAGCGATCGGAGATGTAGCGATCGGATAGCTTAGCTGCTGCATCAAGAGCATTGTCTGCAATCTTCAGCTTGTGGTGCTCCTCGTAACGCTCCCGCAAACCAAACAAA
Organism: Synechococcus sp.; assembly: GCA_051439605.1. GTDB lineage: Bacteria > Cyanobacteriota > Cyanobacteriia > Thermostichales > PCC-7336 > PCC-7336. The sequence continues at coordinate 28,253 of JBFRWN010000044.1, read as the reverse complement.
ATCTCGATAGTTTCGGATATGGAAGGTTCGCCCACCATCACTGGCTGGAAACGACGCTCTAGAGCAGCATCTCGCTCGATGTGCTTGCGGTACTCGTCCAGTGTCGTTGCACCAATGCACTGCAGTTCCCCCCTCGCTAAAGCAGGCTTCAGGATATTGGCAGCATCGATAGCCCCTTCAGCGGCTCCTGCTCCGATTAAAGTATGAACCTCATCGATGACCAGAATGATATTTCCAGCGGAGCGGATCTCATCCATGATTTTCTTAAGACGTTCTTCAAACTCACCACGATACTTGGTACCAGCTACCAACAAGCCAATATCGAGGGTAACAACTCGCTTCTCACCCAAGATGTCAGGGATATCGCCCTGTATAACCCGTTGAGCAAGTCCTTCCGCGATCGCTGTCTTACCAACTCCGGGTTCACCAATCAAGACAGGATTGTTTTTTGTACGACGTCCCAAGATTTGAATTACACGCTCAATCTCTTTTTGACGACCCACGACTGGATCGAGCTTGCTATCGCTTGCAAGCTGCGTCAGATTCGTGCCGAATTCATCTAGCGTTGGGGTTTTGTTTCGACCGGGGGAGCCCGAAGTGGAGACTTCGGCGGTCTCACCCAGCATTCGGATCACTTGGGTACGAACCTTGGAGAGATCGACTCCCAAATTTTCTAAAACTCGAGCTGCAACCCCTTCGCCCTCTCGAATGAGTCCTAACAATAAGTGCTCGGTGCCGATGTAGTTGTGACCGAGCTGTCGAGCCTCCTCAAGGGAGAGCTCGAGTACCCGCTTGGCTCGCGGGGTGAATGGAATTTCTACAGCGACGAAGCCGGAACCTCGGCCAATGATTTTTTCAACTTCGATGCGAGCATCCTTAAGATTAACCCCCATCGATTTGAGAACTTTGGCCGCAACTCCGGTCCCTTCACCAATCAGTCCTAACAGAATTTGTTCTGTTCCAACGAAGTTGTGGCCAAGCCGCCGAGCCTCCTCTTGGGCCAGCATGATGACCTTAATGGCTTTCTCTGTAAAGCGTTCGAACATTGAGCGTTCCCCTTACCTGCATGCGGCTCTGGTAAAGGTGATCGTAACATAGCTTTCAGTCCCAAACTGGAACAGATAGACTCCTCACCCCTACGGCTGAGGATAATAAACGCGCCTGGAAGGATTCGAACCTCCGACACCCTGGTCCGTAGCCAGGTGCTCTAGTCCACTGAGCTACAGGCGCATCAAGGTAAGCCAATGAGAAAATACTTGCGTTCTTTTCTGATTGACCTTATGGAAAAAGGGATAGGAGCGTAGCCAACGCGACGCTAGGGCTAACTTCCCTTTCGAGTATTTACTTGAAAACGATGCAATCTTAGCCCGTGTTTATCAAGCGAAACGTAGCATAACACGATTAGCTCGCCCAAACAGAAAATCTTCGTTTTTTCTCCAAGGCCTTTTGGATGGAGGTTCGATAACCCCATAGGTGAAGCCAAACTGCACTTGTGGAAACAGATGGCCGAAGCACACTCTGAGCAATTACAAGCGCGGTATATAACGATAGCGACCTTCAAGTCTGGCATTCATTCTCTGGTCCCTAATCGGACACAATCCCCTCGGCAAATTGAATTTCCGCAGCTTCTAAAGATGTATCCCTGTAATACTGAAGATGGTAATGCCATCACATTCGCGATTTATGTACACAATTGAAGTCACCATGAAAGGTAGTGCGGCACCAATTGCCGTTCAGCTCAAGGAAGAGGCTAATGCAGAGAAGATTTATGCTCAGGTGGTGGATGCCATAGCCAAAGGAGAGCCCAGTTTACTGGCACTGAACTGCGATCGCACAGACAAAAAGGCTACTGTCCTCGTGCAAGAGATTGCTGCCGTACAAATTGTCCCCAAACAATCTTCCACCACCGGTCAGGGGAGTCGGCCAGGCTTCTTCGCCCAGCTAGACAGTGAATAATTGTCTAGCGAATAACTGTTTCAGTGCGGGTCATCTGACTACTCGATAGGATTCTTCTGTTTGGGGGTGCTGTCCAAAGCAGATCTTCAACGTTGCTTTGCACTTAATCTGGATGAAACATTGCCCCACAGCGACACTGAGTTTGCCATTGATGTTGACAGCCTTACCTATGCTTGGCCGGATCGTTCCCCTGTATTGCAAGACTGCCGCCTACAAGTTCCGAGAGGTCAGTTCTGGATGTTGTTGGGAGCCAATGGGAGTGGGAAGTCTACCCTTTTAAAACTCATGAGCGGATTGTTGGATTGTCCGAAAAAGGCTCGGGTTCAGCTCGATAGACCTGTGGGCTTTGTTTTTCAAAATCCAGATCGTCAATTGGTAATGCCAACGGTTGGGGCAGATGTTGCATTTAGCTTGGCAGCCGAAAATCTAACGCAGTCAGAGGTCCGACTCAGAGTTGAGGATGCTCTCAGTAAGGTAGGATTGCTCGATTTGTTGCGCAGGCCTATCTACGCCCTGAGCGGTGGACAAAAACATCGAGTAGCGATTGCAGGAGCATTGGCTCGCCAAAGCCGCCTGATTTTGCTCGATGAGCCAACTGCTTTGTTGGATCCTGACAGCCAAATTGAGCTTGTGGAACAGATTCGGAGGTTAGTTGATGAAACAGGGATTACAGCTTTGTGGATAACCCATCGTCTAGAAGAGCTCAACTGGGCCGACCGGGCGGTCCTGCTGGCTAGAGGCTCGATTGTCGCAGACGAGCCCCCAGAAATCATGCGACAAAACTTGGGAAAAGTGTCGAGCTGCCAGTGAAACGAATGTAGGCGCCTGGTCAAGCCGAAGTTCTTGAGGTCAAAACTGTAGATATTATTTCAACTTGTTCGCTGCTACCTTAACCCGACGAGATGATTATCGCCTCGGTTTTTGCTCCAGGGTTTCGCCTCTTAATCGGACCCTGCCGCCAAAAGCATAAACTACATTCATTATGGCAGTTCCTGTAGGTGGGGTTTTCTCTTCTCTGCCAATCTTTTTAGGAAAATGCACAACCGGCTTGTCAGCGTGCATTGTAGAGGCATCTACGCAACACCCCCTGCGAGGCATCTCCGCCTGCGTGAATCTACGTATATGAACTTTGAACACCCGTCTATATATTTATTTTATTCGCTTAGCATTCGCTGATGAATTGCTGAGGTTTGCACCACTAGTTTATTTAGCCTGCCCTTAGTTGCTTCAGAAATGAACACGAGGTTGGCTATTGGGAGCCAATAGGGGAGCATTTTCGGACCCCTCTAACGAATGCGATCTTGCGTTCCTTGAGGAGATGGATTTGGCAAAATGGCTCTCAAAGGTGAAGAAATTTCAGGATTGTTACGGTCGCGGCCTAAACAAATCCGGTTTCTATTCTGTTGATGAACTGCCACGAGTATTGTGTCATCAACGTACACATGGCTCGTAATTCTTTCATTGCTGTTTAGCGTCAGGTTCTGAATCTCAATGGTTGCTAATGCTGCCCGTGCCGTTGTCGGTGCCCCTGGAAAAGTAAGAGGGATTGCAAATCGCAATCCCGTTCGTAGCCGCACAAGTTCGCTGGATACCGATCTAAAAGCAAAAACGATTGAGCTGTTACAGAAGTACAACAAGAATCGCTCTGCTTCTATACGGAATCGTTTAGTTGAAATGAACCTGGGACTGGTTCGCAAAGAAGCTCATCACTGGAAACATCAATGTCAGGAAAATTATGACGATTTGATGCAGATTGGTTGTGTCGGGCTGATTCAAGCCATTGAGCGGTTCGATTTGTCTCGAGGTTTGGCCTTCAGTTCATTTGCGATGCCCTACATTCGCGGTGAAATTCAGCATTATCTTCGCGATAAGAGTCCAACGGTCAGGATTCCACGCAAATGGTCTGCCCTGTTACATCGCAGTAAGAAAGTTGTGGCTCAGTTGCGACAAGACTTAGGACGCACCCCCAGTGATGATGAAGTTCGGCAAGCAATGGAACTGACCCCTGAAGAGTGGCAGCAGTTCAAAGTGGCTAAGCAGAATCAATCCACGCTCAGTTTAGATGCTCCAGTTCGCCAAGCTGACAACGAAGGAAGTTCTTTGGGGGATCTGGTGCCGGATGCCCGCTACCAGAGTTTCCAACTGGCTCAGGAGGATCAAATTCGACTGCGTCAAGCGATGTCTCAGTTGGAAGACCGTACTCGGAAGATTCTGGAATTCGTTTTCCTTCAGGATCTAACGCAAAAAGAAACGGCTGCTCGCTTAGATATCAGCGCTGTTACCGTTTCCCGTCAGGTGAAAAAAGGTTTGCAACAATTAAGTCAACTTCTGAATCCAGATAGCGATTGCTAAGCAGGTGCTAATTACAGGTTTAGCTTCTAGTCTCTAAACCATTCTTTTTTATGGGACCTCAAAGTATTTGGGGTCTTTTTTGTCAAGTATGACCGGGATTTTTTAAGCGTTTGCCCCAACCATAATTCCATAATGAGCCTAGTTGAATGTCTGACTTGAACCAACCACCGCTGTAAAACATGTTAGGGCCTTGCACTCCCATCATTAATTAGCCACAGTAATGGATGGGGGAAGTTGCCGTAGGCTAAAGGTGACCTGCAGGAGAGGTACCCATGCGGATTCTTCTGGTGGACGATGAAGTGGAATTGACTGACTCCCTAGCTCAACTTTTTACACGCGAAGGGTATGAGGTGGATGTAGCCTACGATGGCGAAAGTGCATTGCAGATCCTGCGAAACCAAGGCCCTAACATGGCAGCACTTTCGTACGATTTGCTGATTTTTGATTGGATGTTGCCCCAGCGCTCTGGATTAGAACTATGCCAAACCATTCGTGCTGCGGGTGGGACAACGCCTATTTTATTTTTGACGGCCAAAGATACTCTGGATGACCGAGTTCAGGGTTTAGATGCAGGGGCCGATGACTATTTGGTAAAGCCTTTTGAACTGCGGGAATTATTGGCGCGGGTGCGTGCCCAGTTACGAAGATCTCAAGGGACTAGCAGCACCCAGACTATTGCCCAAAGACTGCGGGTGGATGACTTAGAACTCGATCGAGAGAATCAGGTGGCCTTTCGGCAAGGAAAGGTCATCTCGCTTTCTGAAAAAGAATTAAAACTGCTGTTTTTATTTATGACCCACGCGGGTCAACTACTCAGTCGCGAGGCCATTTCGCAGCATCTGTGGCCGGAGGGCAATCAACCCAGCAGCAATGTTTTATCGGCGCAGGTGAAGCTTCTGCGTAAAAAGATCGATGGCAACTTCAAACGCGCTCGGCCTTTGATTCATGCTGTATACGGCAAAGGCTATCGATTTGGAGCCTAATTTGTCAGGATCCTTCAGGCGATGAGCCAAGTCAGTCAGTTCTCTTTCCATTTAGCTTCATTACGCACCAAAGAGCACCAACCTATAGCAATGTTCCAATCCACCCGACGCCGCCTAGCACTGTGGTACGCAGCCTGCACTGCTGTTTTGCTGTTGCTGTTTGCCAGTTGTTTTTACATCTATGTCCGCACCACTCTGATTGAGCGGGTGGATGACACTCTCAATCATGTAGTGGAGGTAATTGAAAGATCGCTCGTGTTTGAAACGATTGAGCGATCTCCCCTATCTTCTCAACGGGTCTCTCAGTCTAAAAAGGTGAATTTGGACGCCAGTTTTCGACTGCGCTCCGAGGCCGTAGAGGACGACCGGATTGACTTGGAATGGTTCGGTCCCAGTGGCGAGCCTCTCTGGTCGACTTTTCCCAAATCTTTATCTGTGCCTCAGCTAAGCCAACAGAAAGAGCAAACCGTTACTATCTCTGAGGATTACAAGCTGCGTCAGTTGACAACGCCCATCGAGTACGACGGAGAATTAGTGGGCTACATGCGGGCCAGTCACCCGTGGTTTGAAGTCAGCAAGCCAACGCGCCAGCTCGTTCAGGATTTAGCAGTGGGGGTTTCTCTGACCCTTGGGGTGGTGGGCATTGTGGGCTGGTTTCTATCGGGTATTGCGATCGCTCCAGTGATTGATTCCTATCAACGATTGAAGCAATTCACCACCGATGCCTCCCACGAACTCCGCAGCCCCATCGCCAGCATTCAAACCAACGTTCAGGTGGCCCTGGCTAACCCCGAGGAGATCGTAGGCGATCGTCACAATTGGCTGGTGGTGGAACGTTTGGCGCAGCGCTTGGGCCGATTGGTGGACGACCTACTGTTTTTAGCTCGTCAAGATAATCAGGTCAATTTGCCTTTACAGTGCTGTGCGATGGATGCTCTGCTAGTGGAGGTGGTGGAAGAGCATCAGCTGCAGGTTCAGGGGCGAGGGATCGAGATTTACATTGCGATTGGCGATGATTCTCAGTTGGAGAGGGATGGCGCATACAGTGTTCTGGGTCGAGAAGACGAGATGCAGAGATTGATGGGAAATTTGCTCGATAATGCAATTCGATACAGCCCGGATGAGGAAAAGGTTGAGGTGAAACTAGAGCGCCTCTCACGGGGCAGCAAACAGCTGCTGCAGCTTCAGGTGAAAGATTCAGGAGTGGGCATTCCTCAGGAGGAAATTCCGAAGGTGTTCAATCGCTTTTATCGCGTGGATACCTCAAGAACGCGAAAGGGGGACCAGCAATTGGGGCAAAAACCAACTGGTTCTGGCTTGGGATTAGCGATAGTTAAGGCGATTGTGGATCGGGCTGGGGGGCAGATTCAGGTGGAGAGTGAGGAAGGAAAGGGCAGTTGCTTTACCGTATTGCTGCCGATGGCTGGGGAAAGGGACTGCCAAGATTAGCTTTAAGGCGTGTTGGCGAGGTTAAGACGCACATTCTGCAGGTAGAAATCTACAAAAGATAACTGGCCGGGGGCTACGCGTAGGTACATGGCGGATGGATGGTGCAAGGCTTTTGGGCGATTATTTCAATTTCCCTTGCACTTGGCCACTGCCTCATGGCCTTGAAAGCTAGTAATAGCAATAGATTAAGACTTAAACAGCTAACCCTAAATATACTTCTACTAAGCAGTTACTAATGAGACGATTTTCACAAGATCCACTGCTAGCTTTCCTGTTTCAATGTATAGGATTCTTCCTGGCAATATGCCTGGTTAACTTGCTAGCATTCATCCCTTCAGCGCTAGGACAATCTCCTCTCCCAGACAGTGTAGTCAATCCGGTTCCGGAGTCAGCTATTGTTAGTGATTCAGAGTTTTCTACTGCTGAAGTTTCTCTCGATGGGCGTGTATTATTCTTCATAGGTGCAGCAAGTATTCTTGCAGAAGAAGGAACCTCACCTTCAGCAGCGCCCGCCAGACTTCGGGCCAAGGTAATTATAGAGCGATTATCCAATCCTGAGTTTTCACGAATTAATCCTGAAGACTTAATGGTGGAATTCAGGATAGACGAAAATGCACGGTTGCCAGTGATTTATGTCAACGATAGCTATCTGATGACTGTTACCACCTTAGACGCTCGAATCCGAGGAGTTAATGCCGAAACGAGAGCACAAGAATTAGTGCCAATCATTCGTGATGCTCTAATTCAATCTTACAGAGAGCATCGTCCAGATTATCTACTTCGGCAGGGTATACGTGCTGTTATCACTCTGGGAGTCGTTGCCATAATTAGCTATCTAATTAATCGCCGTCAAGCTCGCCTTTCCGGAAATATTGAAAGCTTGATGGAGCTTCAATTGAGCCAACAAAAAGCATTTACACCGGAAGAAAGTAATAGAGAACAAGCATCTAAATCCTATGAAGGGAATGGATTTTCCAGGTTGCGCCCGCGCTACTGGAACAAACGTGCTATTTACAGGATTCAACTACGCATCTTAGAAATATTCCAGATCGGCTTATGGTTTACAAGCATACTATTCGTCTTAGGTCTATTCCCTCAAACTCGTAGCTTGCAAATATTTTTAGCGAGAGAAATTCAAGGCCCAATTATTAAAATATCGATCACTATTGCTATAACTTATTTCTTGATTCAAACAAGTCATATATTGATTCATAACTTGCTCAAATCCTTGAGAAGAGGAGGATTTATAACAGACTCTAACTCGGATCGGCGCAACCAGCGCCTCATGACTTTTGCAAATGTTTTGAAAGGCTCTATCACCACCGCACTGCTGCTCCTGGCAATATTGACTGTCCTATCAATGTTAGGAATTGATATAGCTCCTATTTTGGCAGGTGCCGGAATACTAGGTTTAGGAATATCTTTTGGGGCTCAAAGTCTTGTTAAAGATATTATCAATGGTGTATTTATTTTGATTGAAGATCAATTTGGAGTAGGTGACGTCATTGATGCAGGAGGCTTCATAGGAGCAGTAGAAGAGCTTAATTTACGAACAACTCAGATACGAAGTGCAGATGGTGAGTTAATTACTATTCCAAATAGCTTTATCACCGTTGTTAAGAATAAGAGTAGTAACTGGTCGCGCGTCAATCTCGGTATTGATGTCGCCTACGGTACTGACATCGATCGCGCGATTACTATTATTGCCGAGGTTGCTAATCAAATGAGCCTAGAGCTTCCATGGAAGTTACTAATAGTGGAGCCACCTATGGTGCTTGGTGTCGATAATTTTGGTGCAGATGGTATCACTATTAGAGTGTGGATCAAGACTAAACCATCAGAACACATGTCAGTTGGGCGAGAATATCGCCGCCGCTTAAAAATCACCTTCGATCGCGAAGGTATTCAAATACCTTTTCCACAACGTTCTATTTGGCTAGAAAATTCTTTGCCTGCTGAAGGAAAGACGAGCGATCGAGAAAGCTTGCCAATTAAGTCGCTAGAAGAGATTGATTAGTTGCATTACACAGAAGCCAAGCGCCTGAGCAATGTTTTGCGCTTTGCCGATAACAATAGCGGCTTGATTATGCATCGGTAAACAATAATGTCTTGGGGTATGAATATGATTTTGAAAAGACGTCCGCTCGCGCTTATTCTCTGTGTCTGCTCGTTAATTATGGCGTTGGCACTCTTGACTGTGGCGATCGCTGAAGAGCAGACATCTGGTGCTAGCAACATCGTTTGGACGGCTGAGAGCTCGGATCCCAAAGCTTGGCAGTGGATGGAAGGCTCACCTCCCCCTGCAGATAAAATTATCCGCTTTGATGACAACAGCTTTGCTCAATTTCCCCAGTTGCGTTGGACGGTATGTAATTTTCAGCAATTAATGCCGACCAAAATGGTCAGCCGCGGATTGTCGCCCTTGATGCCCCTGGAAAGCACCGAGGTGGGCGGTATTGATGAGGTAACGTTCGTTCCCCTGGGTGCGACAGAGCCCATGACCTGGAAGCAATCTCTATCAGCCAATTTCACCGATGGCATGTTGGTGATGCATCACGGCAAGGTTGTCTACGAAACCTATTCTGGCTGCTTGGATCCTACGAAGCGCCATGGAGCCATGTCCATGACCAAGTCGTTTGTAGGTTTACTTAGTGAAATGTTAGTCGAATCAGGTCAGCTCGATGAAAGCAAGCTCATTCGAGAGTACATTCCAGAACTAACGGAGAGTGCGTTTGGCGGTGCCACGGTGCGTCAGGTCCTCGACATGACCACAGGATTGCAATACAGCGAGGACTACTCCGATCCCAATGCGGAAGTGTGGCAACATGCTGCAGCAGGTAATCCGCTTCCGAAACCCGCAGACTACGCCGGTCCTCGCACCTACTTCGAATTTCTGCAAACGGTGCAAAAACAAGGCGTTCACGGTCGCAGCTTTGCCTACAAGACCATCAACACCGACGTCCTCGGTTGGTTGATAAGTCGCGTCAGTGATAAACCTGTAACTGAAGTGCTTTCGGAGACCGTTTGGAGCAAAATCGGAGCCGATCTTGATGCCTACATATCGGTGGATTCTATTGGAACACCGTTTTCTGGTGGTGGCCTGAGTGCCGGACTGCGTGACATGGCACGCTTTGGGCAAATGATTCTAGATGATGGGAAGGTCGGTGACGAGCAGGTCGTTCCAGCATCAGTGGTAGAGAATATTCGGGCAGGGGGCGATCGCCGCGCCTTTGCTGATGCCGGGTACTCCCAACTGGAGGGCTGGAGCTATCGCAGCATGTGGTGGATTACCCACAACAACCACGGAGCCTTTATGGCCAGAGGGGTACATGGCCAAGCCCTCTATATCGACCCCACGGCCGATATGGTGATTGCCCGCTTTGCCTCTCACCCCGTTGCTGGAAATGCCGCCATCGATCCAACATCTTTGCCCGCTTACGAAGCGGTGGCCGATTATTTAATGGAAGTCGATCCTTGAAGTCACTTGTTTTGCATTAGGGGCAAATACTATCGGACGGACGTTAATGCTGCTAACTGGCGATCTAATTCAGGGGCGATTTGAGGGGTGTCGAAGGGCTGGTTGAATACTTCAGCAATTACCCAATTGGTGGGGAGTGCAAACGTATCCGTCAGGTTAGGGCCATCAATGCGGCGGTAGACCCCTTGGGTGAGGTAGTTACGACTGGCTTTTCTGGGAAGCACCGCAGCCGGTTGCTGCAACCATGTCCGCAACGTCTGGTCGGGGGTTGGGGCGGCCAAACTTTTCACCAATGGGGATTGGGTGGCAGCTTGGGCCAACAAAGGTTCTGCAGCGGTTGGCTGAAGCCAAGCTTGCAGAAGGGCGGATGATGGAGTCCTCGGTCTCGCTGCCAGAAGGTTCGAAGCACCGTCGCGATCGCCTACTGAAGCCGCAATCAATGCCTGCAATAATGGCTGTTCCCCTGGTTGCAAGAGCACCAATGCCCCAGCATCGTCCCCCAGCCACCAACGAATAGCCGCCCAGTTATGCCTCAGATAATTGGCTTCGGGGTAGCGTTCCAGTAGCCTTTCGTAGATGCTGTTCAGGGACTGTACCAGCCATACATACTGCTCTGGCGATAATACCTGCTCCCAAAGGGGACTTGAAATCATATGAGGGTGGCGAATAATTTCTCGTACCACGGCCCCGATCGCTGCGTCTGGATTGCCCTGCTGTAGGTGAGCGAGTGCAAGGCCTGAGGCAATGGCCGACCGGGCGGGGCTGAGTTTTAGGCTGCGCTGAAAATGCTCTATCGCAGCAGCAGGGTTGCGTTCAACCAGCAGGAAGCCCAAGTTGGTATGGACGAATTCGTCAGCGGGGAGAACCTCTAGGCTGCGTTCGAACCAGGCGATCGCCTCGGCATATTTTTCCTGTCGGACATTAGCATCGGGATGCTCGCGGGCGAGCTTGGCGTTAATCCATCCCAGTTGAATCGGATAAAACGGTTCGCTGTGAAAGCGGAGCTGAGCCTGTTGCAGTTTCTGCTCCGCCAGGGGAAAGTTATTGTCAAAGTAGGCCTCTAACCCCTGGCTGGAGATACCCCATGCGATGTAGCGGGGGGCAAAGATAACCAGAGAAATAACAATGGCAACGATGCCCACCCCTCCCAATAGGATTTGCTGCTGGCGAGACATCCCTGGAGATGAATGTTCTTGTCGAGTGGAGTTCTCTGTCTGTAACTGCCAGGTCATACTGGCTAATCCTGCGATCGCGATGACCAGATATCCGGAGATCGCCACTACGTCCAGCTGGTAGTCGCTCAGGGCCTCGATCGTATATCCCACCAGCCCTAAGCCAAGCGCAATAGCCCAAATGCGATCGCTATCTTGCTCCAGATGCGATCCCTGACTGAGGAACCGCCAACCGATACGAGTAAAGACTGCTACCCAAACTCCCATCACTAGCAACCCCAGGCCCCCAAGTTCTGCTACCAGCTGTAACGGTGTGCTGTGCAAATGGGCCATTGTTTGGGCAAACTCCCCCGTCCAATCGGGTTTTGCCTCCAGATATGCCCAAGCTGCGGTCCCCGGTCCCGTGCCCCACAGGGGGTTGCGGATAAACAGTGTCCAGGTGGCCTGTGCGGCTGCCCCTCGAAAGGCAAATTGGTCGAACGAACCCTGTTGCAATGCTTGCAACGTAGCGTTGAGGCGGGGATTACTCACCACGAAGGCTACCGATCCACCTAAGGTGGCTGCTGTGACAATCGCCTGTAGCCGCCGGCTCTTGAGGCCTCGCAATATCCACAGTCCGATTCCCATCAGCACCATGACGAGGAGCCCCAACCATGCCCCGCGTGATTGGGTGCTCCATAGGGTGGCCAGCTCGATGGCCACTGCAAAGAGCCACACCCAACGCATCGAAGAATGCCGATTTAGCCAAACTAATCCTGCAGCTGCCGGGATGACGAGCAGCAGAAACCCTGCGACGTAATTCTGGTGAAAAATTGGCCAGATGTTTTGCAATTCAACTTGAGCAAAGTCCAGGCGGGCAGAGAGCCCTAACTGGCGCAACTGGTGAATCTCACTCAACTTAGGAGAGAGCGTGTTAATCCACCACAACAGCAAACTCTCGGTCGAAAAGATAAAGCCGATCCAGGCAGTTACTCGCCATAGCCACAGACGACGTTCGGGAAACACCAACCATTGGGCTAGTCCGTACAGGGCAATTGCATACAGTACAAACTGCATCGTGAACCAGCTACCCTGGTGTGGCCAGACAGAAACTGCGCTAGAGAGCACCAGGACAGCTGCTGTAATGCCGATGGCCCAATCCAGACCCATCCCCAAACCGCGGGCCGGTCGCCCCTGCCACCACTGCACCAGCCCCCATAATGCAGCCGCTATCCATCCCACCAACAGGATCGCTGGATACGGCCAGGACATCAGCATCAATCCGCTATTCGGCAAGAGGACAAACAGCAGGTTAGTGGCTAACGCAATCCCCCCAAGTAAGCTCCCCGCCCTACCCAACTGCTGGTTCGGATCAGTGTGTCCCAGATTCGTTCGATCTTGTGGAGCAGGTATCCCCCTAGAAAACCGCCCCATTAGTAGGCTCCTTGCATCGTTAGCACCACCCACAGGGTTTCCCACATCAGCCGAATATCCAGCCACAGCGACCATTGCTGGATGTACTCCAGATCGAGAGCAATGGCATCGTTAAAGTCCAACACGTGGGAGCGTCCCCGCACCTGCCAAAGGCCCGTGATCCCCGGTAATACCTGATGGCGGGCGTGATGCCAGGGCTGAAAACGAGAGATATCCCGCATGGGAAGCGGACGTGGCCCCACTAGACTCATATCCCCCCGCAACACGTTAATGATTTGCGGCAATTCATCCAGACTAGTGCGCCGCAGCCAACGCCCCACACGGGTAATGCGGGGATCGGACTCCATCTTGAATAAGATCCCGTCGGGGCTATCGTTCTGTTCCTCCAAGCGGTGCTGAATCTGTTCGGCGTTCGTCACCATAGTGCGGAATTTATAGATTTCGAACGGACGTTCCCCCAACCCCATTCTCTTTTGTTTGAAGAGCACCGGGCCGGGGGAATCAATACGGATGCAGACCGCGATCGCCAGAAATAGGGGCACGAATACCGACAGCAGTAAAGTGGCCGTAACAGCATCGAAAGCCCGCTTCAGCACAAAATCCACCCCCGACAGCATGGGCGGTGCAAATTCGATGGTAGGAACGCTGCCAATATTTCGACTGCGGGCGCTGGGGTGTTTGGGACGCAGGCTATTGGGCACAATGCGCACCACTCGACCCATCCCTCGTAAGAGCCATAGCTCGGCTGGGGGCATGCGATTGTAGAACGATTCGCTGACATGAATTTCTTTGGCCCCTAATTGCTCTATCAACTTGCATAGCTGCGTAGGGGAAATCACCGCCAGAATTCCGCTGGGTTGGGCATTAGATAGATGGTTAACCTGTTGAGCTCCGGATATAGAGCTTTCTCCAGCCAAAGAGCGATCCCCAGTTAAAAAACGATCGCCCCGGCGGTTGCGGTGAGGGATTGTCAGAACTTTAGCCACTCGATATCCCGATCGCTGTTGCCACCCCTGGTGGATCGATTTAACTTCGTGGGGGTGGGCCAACAATAACACCGGCACTGAGGCTACGCCGCTTTTCCACAGGCGGGTGAGTGAACTGCAGGCAATCCAGCGGTTGACCACCATCAACACCATGCTGCAAATCCAGGCGATCGCGAACAACGATCGCGGCAACCCATCTGCGGTGCGGTACATAAAGGCCACCAGCAGAACGGTGAGATAAACAAGAGTAACAATGCGCAGTTGCTTACCCACATCCCGCCATTCATCTCCATAGCGGTACAATCCCGCCGCCATGCTCAAGGTCACTTGCATCAGCAGTGCAATCCAATACAGTCCGATGCTTTGTCCCACCGCGGATGAACTGTCTGTTACCCCCCCAAAGGACCATACCTCCACAAAGCCAGCCATTTGTTGTAGAGATAGCAGTTCGGCCAGCTTCCAAGCGATCGCCAAACCCATCGCATCAGCCACGAATAAAAACAGTGCGGCGAACCCCTGCAAATTCAGTCGTGTGAGGGAGGGAACCCGCAAATCTGCCTGCACAGATTTAGGTGAAGAGTAAGGATATCCAGACATGCAAGTCCTGCTATACCGTTGTGGCTAGCTTTCCCTGCGATCGCGGAAGGACGACAAATTATTCGATACGTCTCGAAATTTTGGCAAACTGTTGTCCTGTATGTATCTTTCTACTCAGGGGATTCTCGGCCGATTCCTGTTGCCCTAGAATTTATTTACAGGCTTCTTCCTCCACGGCCAGCTAACTTATAACGCAGGTACTGGGCCGCAAACAAGAGAGCAAAAGTGGGATTACTGATGGCATAGCGCTTCCATAGTCGGCGGGGTTCCACCCACAGTCGATACAGCCATTCCAATCCATGGCGCATCATCCAGCGGGGTGCCTGACGCACAGTCCCGGCATGGAAGGCAAAGGCTGCCCCTACCCCGATGGCCACCGCCTGCAATTTGCCCTGCTGCCGTGCCATCCATTGTTCTTGCTTGGGACAACCCAGGGCCACAAACACCAGCTTTGCCCCCGACTGATGAATGCGATCGATGTCCGCCTGTTCTTCTGCTGACGTTGGGGGACGGAAGGGGGGAGAATAGCTACCCGCGATCGCCAGACCGGGAAATCTCTGGAGCAGATTGACCTGCAGCAGGTCGAGGGTTTCGGGGGTACCGCCGTAAAGGTACATAGATAGATTGCTTCTGGAGAGGCGATCGCATAGGGCTAGCATCAGATCAGGGCCGTACACACGCTGCTGTTGAGGGAACCCTAAGAGCCTCAAGCCCCACACCAGTGGCATGCCGTCGGGTGTGACGAGCTTTGCCTGTTGTAAGACTTGTCGGTAATCGTTGTCCCACAGGGCTGTCGTGACAACGTGAACGTTGGCGGCGACGACATATCCATATGCGGGCTTGGTGGACCGATGGGGCTCCGCCTCTTGCTGCTTTGATTCGGCCCGAACTCCCGCTTCTTTACTCCCAGCCTGCACAGCATCTAGATTGTCTGTTGCGCTGGATTCAGAACTATCTTCACCTGCCCAAGCCAAAATGCGATCGCAGGCATCCTCGTAGCTGGTGGCGTCAATACGGGTGCCGATGATGGATTGGGAGCCTAGGGTAGGAAGAGGGATCACATTCCTGCTTCTCTATAGTTGTCTGAAATACTGCTATTGACTGTACCCCTGATGCAGAGAAACGGTGGCTTGAGAAGAGGAGCGATCGTTACTCCCACAGGCGGCGGATGGTGCGGATGTTGAGGCGTTCGTGGGCATCAAAGACCAACTGCGGAATGTTTAGTTCTTCGGGACAGCGGGGTAAGCAGTCGCCACATTCCGTACAGCGATCGCCCTTGGTACCGGGAAACCAATGTCCCGCTTTTCCAAACATGTTGTAGCGGTAGTGGGCGAATTCGGTCATATCCAGCCCTACATCTAGATTGCGCAAGCGCAGAACTTCAGGGATGTTGATGGATTCGGGGCAAGGGAGACATTGAAAACAATGGGAACAGCGATCGCTGCCCAGGTTGGTTGCCAACGCTTGTTGGATGCGGGTATCGATGGCTGTTTGGGTGCTCTCCCAAGTGGGGTGGGGTGCAAGGGATGCGAATGCCGCATCTAGATCGGAGGGCTGAGCGGCTCCAAGGCTGAGGGTGTGGACAGCAGGATTCTCTAGCAGATAGCGATAACCAAACTCTAAGGGGGAAAATGGGGAACAGAGATCGACTACTGATTGTGGAGGTTGATAGAGCATGCCCCCTTTATCGGCAGGGGAAATGATAAACACCCCCATATCCCGTTGAGCAGCTAGGGCGATCGCCGCTTGGTTGCGCTGATTGAAGTAGTAATAGTGCAGGTTTACAAAATCAAATGCATTGGTGGCGATGGCTTTCTCAATCAGGTCGAGGGAACCGTGGGTGGAAAAGCCGATGTGTTTCACTAGCCCTTCTGCCACCGCTTGCTGCATCACCTGCAAACCCCCGTTCAATACCTGTTCGAGATGTTCAGGAAGGTTGATGCCGTGGAAAGCGAAATTATCGATGTAATCCAGTTGCAGACGTTCTAGAGATCTTTCCAGTGCCTCTCTCAACTGGTGGGGGGCGAGGGTGGGCACCAGCTTGGTGGTGATAGTGAGGCGATCGCGAATCTTAGAAAACTCCTGGGATAGAATCTTGCCCAGCCGTACCTCGCTGATGCCGTAGGCTTGTGCTGTCTCAATATGATTGATTCCCCACTCGATGGCCGCCACAACGGTTTGGCAAGCAACCGACTCGGGGCAATTGACCAGTCGCATAGTGCCCAACGAAAAAGCAGAAAGCTGTTGTTCGGTTCTGCCAAATCGGCGGTAGCGCTGGGGCATATGTAGGTCGGTCGATAGCTAGGTCAGATGACAAGTAGAAGTCTGTTGAACTAGAAGGGCTAGTTCAGCGTCTGGTAATCATCGCGCAGTCAAGAAGAAATAGAGAAAAGCACTAAGCGATACAATTGCGATCGCGAAAAACGACAAAGTGACACCAGGATTGTTACGAACCCAGTTTTGAACGAATGTTTGCTCGGACGGCTTTTTCATAGTGTTGAAGCACTCTCTTGCCAGTATAAGTCCGCCAACAAAAGGGTAGCAGCTACGCAAACCAACCTCCCAAATTAATATCAGTCAAGGCGGCTGAATACAACAGGGTTATTTTTGAGAGTCGGTTCTGCATGGGGTTGGGCAGGACTTGCCGCATGTTTGTTTGGCCCTGTCTGATTTCTTTAACGAAGGATTGTTGTGGTGTGTCGAAAAAATCAACTACAGCCAGTGCGTTTTCGGTTGATTGCCTCAGTAGTATCCCCAGTCCAGCGCCTATCACTGAGGTTTTGCTTCATAAGTGGCCATGGAATTTAGTGGGGATCTGCGAATCCTGGGGCAGACTACTGAATGCATAGCGTAGAATACAGAAAAGGACTGTAAAGTTTCTTAAGGTTCTGTCCGAATGCTCGGAGTTTCCATGATTTCAGTCGCGTCGCTTTTTGACCCCGTTGATGCCGACATCAAACAACTCAGGCAGAACCTCACAAATTTAGTGGGGGCTCAGCATCCCGTGTTAGGTGCCGCGGCAGAACACCTATTTTCTGCGGGCGGCAAATATCTGCGCCCTGCCATGGTTTTACTGGCCAGTCGGGCTACTGCCGTCGATTATCGTCTGACCCCTAACCATCGCCGTCTGGCCGAGATCACCGAGATGATCCACACTGCCAGCTTGGTCCATGATGATGTGATTGACTCCGCCGCCTTGCGGCGCGGGATTTCCACGGTCAATGAAGACTACGGCAACCGGATTGCCGTGTTGGCGGGTGATTTTCTGTTTGCTCAATCCTCTTGGTACTTGGCGAACCTCGACAATCTAGAAGTGGTCAAACTCTTGTCGAAGGTCATCAAGGATTTTGCGGAGGGTGAAATTCGCCAGAACCTTACACAATTCGATCCCGATCTATCCTTCGAAGCCTATTTGGATAAAAGCTTTTACAAAACCGCATCCCTGATGGCCGGTAGCGCTCGTGCAGCCGGTGTTTTGAGTGTAAGTTCCGAGACCATTTGTGCAGCCCTCTACGAGTACGGTCGTTGCCTGGGTATTGCCTTTCAAATTGTGGACGATCTTCTGGACTTCACCAGTTCCACCGAAACGCTCGGCAAACCGGCAGGGTCCGATCTGGCCCAAGGAAACATCACTGCTCCAGTGCTATTTGCCATGGAGGACAATTCTCAGTTGAGATCGCTGGTGGTTCGAGAACTTTCTCAGCCTGGGGACCTAGAACTAGCTCTTAAGTTAATTGATGACAGCGATGGCTTGTTCAAGACGCGCAAACTGGCGGAGGAATACGCTAGTAAGGCTGCTGACCAACTGAGTATTTTGCCAGCTTCTAACTATAGAGATTCGCTGATGAATTTGACGGGATACGTTCTGGAACGTTTGCATTAACCCTCTACTGCTGAGAGACTTTAATGTCCTGTCAGATTCACCCGCTCCAGGTGGCTTATTAACGTTTGAAGGCAATAGGTTGTTTTTCCAACCATCGGAAATCATCTAGATGCGGGGCTGGGGGGCGGTAGCCTTTTGGATAGCTCGCTCGATCGCCTGACCGATCTCCACCAAAGAGCTATCGCTGGCCAGCGATTCGGCAAACTCAAGCCGGAGAACAGTGTCACCTAATTGAATATCGCATCCCTGATTGTCAGCATTCGCCAAAGCAACGGGCTCCACATGACGAACCCGAGCTAACTGCTGCAGGTGCTCGCGGCAGACTTTCCCCAACTCAGACTGCTTTGCAATCGCTAGCTCCGCCACTGGGTCCGGTTGGCTGAAGCGATCGGCGTGAATCCATCCTATGGCCCCAAATCCCCCCACGTACCGCCCTTTGGTGAAGCGAATGGTGTAGAGGCTAAAATCTCCGAAACCGCTGTAAATCTGAGCGCTGGGCACCAATGACAGAAAGCGATCGCGCATTCTGATTGCATCTGCGTCGGAAACGGGTTCCGCAATGCCCAGATAGGTAAACCGGCCACTGGCTTGAGTTTCTGCTGCTCTGTCAGGTTCTATGACGGTAAAGGAGACATGGGGGTTCGCCAGAATATTTTGGGTGTGGGCAGCTAAACTACTGATGAACAAAATGGGCTCGCCGCCGGGGGTGAGGGCGCAGGGTAGGACAGACCCAAAGGGATATCCTGGCACCTGCTTGGAGAGGGTGGAAAGAATGCCGTGGCGAGCGCGACGCAATAGTCCCTTAGCCTCAGTCGTGTAGTCAGGTTTAGGAGGAGGATCGGATTGAGTCATGAAGAAGATGGGGTCGAAAAAGCGAACAGGGTCGAGGACTCTATCTAAAGCAGCGGAAGAACGGTAAGACCTTCTTCTGAATCCATGTAGGGATGTTTTGCTCTGAGAGATTTATCGCGCTACCCATGCAAACATCCTCCCCACTTTAACCATGGAGAGGACGAATCAAACAGGTTCGAATCTTGAAAGGGGAACGTGGGTTTAGCGAATGTACTCTTTCAAGACACTGTTGCGGTTGGGGTGGCGCAACTTGCGTAATGCTTTGGCTTCAATCTGACGAATACGTTCGCGGGTAACGTTAAAGATCTGACCAATTTCTTCAAGAGTCTTCATTCGACCATCGTCCAGTCCGTAACGCAGCTTGAGCACGTCCCGCTCGCGGGGGCTCAGCGTATCAAGAACGCTTTCGAGATCCTCCCGCAAAAGGTTCTTGGCAACGCGGTCCTCGGGAGTTTCTCCATCGGACTCGATAAAGTCACCCAGGCGAGAATCCTCTTCTTTACCAATGGGGGTTTCTAGGGAGATGGGCAGCTGAGCGGATTTGGCAATGAAACGCAGCTTCTCGATGGTCATTTCCATGCGAGTTGCAATTTCTTCCTCAGTGGGCTTGCGACCGTATTCCTGAGACAGGAGCTTCGTGGTCTTTTTGATGCGAGAAATGGTCTCGTACAAGTGAACGGGCAGGCGGATGGTGCGGGATTGGTCTGCGATCGCTCGAGTAATGGCTTGGCGAATCCACCAGGTGGCATAAGTGGAGAACTTGTAGCCTTTCTCGTGGTCAAACTTTTCGGCGGCGCGAATTAGTCCGAGAGAGCCTTCTTGAATGAGGTCCTGGAATGACAGACCGCGATTCATATATTTCTTCGCGATGGATACCACCAAGCGCAGGTTGGACTGAACCATTTTTTCTTTGGCCCTGCGACCGCGTCCTAAGCGACGGCGGAAGTCCATCAAGGGCATGTCCACTTCGGCAGCCCAAGCTTCGTCGGTGACATCTTCAGGATCTTCCCAAATGTCACTGCCATCCACCATGTCTTCGCGGATGCGTTCTAACTCGAGCAGGTCAGCAATCTCGCGGGCGAGTTCAATCTCTTCATCCGCCCGCAATAGACGAATGCGACCTATCTCTTGCAGATACAGACGAATAGAGTCTTCTGTGTACTGCTTTTTCTTGGTGGTGACGCGGCGGCGAGACTTGCCCTTGGTTGCCCCCTTAGTTGTGCTTTTTTTCTCAGCAGTGGACTCACTCGCGGACTTTGTGCCCTCAGCTTTCTGACTTGTAGATGAAGCGGCAGCGGGGTTTGAAGCCGGTAATTTATCAACAAGATCGATAACTTGTTTGGCCTGAGTCATGCCGAGGTCCTTGTTCCTAATTAATGAATTGAGAGGGGGAAGTGCAGCCGGAGGAGTTCGCAACGCAAAGAGCCCTAACAATTAGGTGTTTGTTCGAGCAAAGGAGGCCCCCAAATGCTGCCGTCCAGAAGTCTTGGCATCGGTCGTTTGAACAACGTCTCCAAAGGGTCTGGAATTTCGGAAGCCTATTAACTCAAAATCAGAGCATTGTTAAGCCTTCACCCAAGCGTGGAGCAACCGAGAATAACTGAAGGAGTAAGAGCAGTATCGCTCAGCTGGGTTGCCTCCAGTTAAGCAAACTAATTGTATGCAAACTAACTGTGACCCAAGCACCATCTTTCCCCAGCAACATCACCGGTATAACACTCATCACCTGCGTTTCGGGCCGAGATTGGGACGGCATTCACCGGCGCTTTCTCATTAAACCCGCTCCTTAAACTAACCGCTCCTTTGTCAAATCGCCAAACTATTCGTCTGACGTTTTAAACAGCCCGGCAAGGGTCAACCTACCCATTGCAGGTTACTGAGTAACCCATTCCAGAGCTTTTCTGTTCTTTTCGTTCAAACGTGCAAAATATATTCTACTGCTCAGAACCACATCTAGAGAATAAATGTCTATGAAACCTCATTGTTCCTCAATTGTGATATCGATAGATGAATTATTCGAAATGGGCAAAACCTCCATGCATGATTAGCACTTAGGAGTTAGATAATGCTGTGGTCTTACATCACCACTGTCAAGACGCTGAGGATAAGTGATGGGCCTACGATCATACCTAACCGAGCAAAGAGTCTACGATCCTAATAGATTGTAGCGACCCTCAAGTTCTTGAGGACTTCCGATCGATCCAGAAACTTAGTTCTGCGCAAATTTTGCTCTCTGAACTGAGGTTGAAACAGTGAACTAATAGCCCCAATGACTACTTTGACTTGAGTGAGAGGTAATAATACTTGTCCATTTGCAAATCATCGCGCTATCCTCTCTCCGCAGGACGAGGTGTCGATCGATGGATAGTAGTACAGACCGAGTTGAATCCCTCAAAGCAGGAAGTTTGGGATTCTTCATCGCCGCGATCGCCTTTTGGCCCTTCTCGCAGCTCAATGCCGCTTTGGCTGGTGTCACCCCCATCTTTCACGATCTAACCAGTTGGGGGCAGTCTCCCAGTTTGGCTAGCGCGCTGTTCGCATCTGGACTATTTGCCATTACCTATCGGTATATTGTCCGTACGGATGACAACCCCCATCTGCGTTCTGGAGCGATTGGAGCCTTTGCTTTTGTGCGCGGCGGAGCCCAAATTGAAGCGGGCTGGGTGGAACAAGCCAACCTCGAACCTCTCTGTATTGTCGTAGGGGAGAGCTTTTTGCTATTTGCCATTGTGGCTGCCACCCTGGATTGGTTCATGCGACGGGGGTGGCTGCAGTCATTAGGGTAGAGGGGACTACCCTCGTTCAACTATCGGTTCCTCCTTCAACTGGAAGGCCTGCAGACGTCCAGCCACGCCAGCCACCACCCATCGAACTGACATTGGTGTATCCCATTTTCTGGGCCGCTTCCGCTGCTAGCGCAGACCGGTAGCCACCACCGCAGTAGAGCACCAGATCGCTGTCTTTATCGGGATAGAGTTTTTCCAAATCTCGCTCCAGGATTCCCTTCCCCAAGTGCGCTGCACCTGCGATATGTCCTCGGTTCCACTCCGACTCTTCGCGGACATCTATCAGAACAAAGCGATCTCCCATTTGCAGGCGCTGGCAAATGTCTGCGATGGAATATTCGCGAATAGACTGCTTAGCGGCTTGTACCAAAGCCAAGAAGCCGGGGGAATGTTGCTTTGCCATAAAGGCTGGTTTACTTGAATGACTAACTTATAAACAAGTTGTCTGATTGCATCAGCTCGCCTGCTTATAAGTTGATGTGGAAAGAACGTAGTCGAGAAACGTAGGGGAGGCAACAGCTGAACCAGATTACTCCACCCTGGCAATCACTGTTTCACCACCTTCCGTCAAGACCACCTCTCCGGTGCTCACGGAAATACTGGCCACTTTAACCGATTCGTACATTCCCCCCTCTGCTATCACCTCTGCCAAACCGCTAGGTCCTTTCATCAAGGCGTAGGTATCGTTCCCCACGCGGATAATGCCAGTGACGCGGACGCTCTTAGCAACTGGTGCTGGGTCAGCACCAGGTATGGGGGGTAGATCGATCAGTTCTGAGGAGGGGGGGGAACCACCACCGCTAGCCACAGGTTTGAACGGATCCAATCGACCCGCCCCTCGGAGAGCTCTCTCGGTTTCGGTGGCTAGATCCAGGGGTTCCAAAAGTCCCGAGACGGCTGAATCGGTGACTTCAAATAGTGATTGGGTGTCGTCAGTTGAAAATAATTCCTCCACAGAAGCAGCAGGATCGTCAACTGAAGGGGTTTCTTCTGACGTCTGTGCCATTAAGGGAGAAGCGGTATAGGTGCTAGCCGCAAGACCTACAATCCCAACCGTACTCAGTAACCAAGACATTGCATTCTTCATCTCAACGCATCCGAACAGCGTGGTAAACCCAGAATATCTAAAGAAGTTTGCATGAGCTACCGCAGGAATGCGGTCTTCTGTAACACTTGGCACACCGCTGTGACGATCTCGCGCTCAGACCTAGTGTTGTTTCGTCCACTATCTGGCTTCAGACCATCTCTCAGAACAGATACTTGACGGTATTCGTCGTGAATTATCTATAAAGTTAACTCAATAGTTTTCCTCGAAAGCGATAGGAGCCTGGCTTATTTATGAGCGCCATCGATTGGGCTATTGTTGCAGCTTACGCAATGACGTTGCTCGGGATAGGCATCGTAGCAAGTCGCCAACAGACTAATACCGATACATATTTCCGAGGGGCACGGCGGCTTCCTTGGTGGGCCGTTGGGTTATCAATTATTGCGACTTCTTTCTCTGCGGCGTCCCTCCTGGGGGGGCCTGGAGAAGGGTATACTCACGGGTTTCTGTATCTACAGCTTCAGTTGGGGGACTTAATTGGGTATGGCCTGGTCATCCTGCTATTTCTACCGTTTTATGTGCGACTGAACTTAACCACTGCATATGAATACCTCGAGCGGAGGTTTGATGCAAAAACTCGTTCCCTTGGATCGCTCTGTTTTGTATTGTTTGTGATAGCTCGGCTAGGGGGGCTGCTTTATGCAGCCTCCCTGGTGGTGTCGACCGTAACGGAGCTGCCCCTGTATGGGGCAATTTTGCTTGTCGGTGTCATATCAATCGCCTACACCGCAGTAGGGGGGATTACGGCGGTCGTTTGGACCGACGTTGTGCAGTTTGTGATGATTTTTGTGGGCTTAGGCGCAGGTGCTTGGTCTGCAATATCGGCGGTGCCGGGTGGCTTTGACACACTGATGCAGGCGGCCGGCGAGGGGGGAAAGCTTGCCGTCGTCAATCTTTCTTGGGAACCCGCTTCGATTCGGTCTTTCCCCACGGCATTATTGGCCTATGGCATGTTGGCCTTTGCCGTCGCAGGTACAAACCAGCAATCGGTGCAACGCTATGTCTCTTGTGCCGATGTGAAATCGGCCCGTAAAGCAATTTTAATGGGATGGTTTTCGGGCTTTGTTGGAGTGTCTGCCACACTTTTGCTGGGGGTACTTCTGTTTGGGTTTTATTCCTTAAATTCGGGGCTACCAGAAGAAGTGAAGCCCGATGGCATTCTTTCGTACTTTATTGTCGAGCGGGTTCCAGCAGGGGCGTCGGGCTTTTTAGTCGCTGCCATCTTTGCGGCGGCCATGTCATCCATTGACTCGGCTCTGCATTCTCTGGCTACCTGTATGACGGTTGACTTTTACCAGCGTTATTCCAATCCAGCGCCTAGTGAGGCTCGGTCCCTGAAGATAGCTCAGGGGTTGATTGTGGTCTGGGGAGTGCTGGGAATTTTCTCGGCGTTTTATGTGGCTTCCACTGGGGAAGCGTTACTCCCCTTTCTGATCGAATACACCACAATGTTTTTAGGGCCATTGCTGGGGATTTTCCTCATGGGCGTTCTCTTGCCTCGGATCAATTCAACTGGCGCATTTTACGGAACTATTGCTGCGGCGGCGATTTTGGCAGCTGGTTCAGGCTTTGGCTGGTTCAGTTTCCCAGGCATCTGGCAATCTGCCATTACAGCTCCGGTTGCAGTCATACTGGGGTTAGTCATTTCTTTATTGGGTAAGCAGCCTGCGGCATGCTCGGTTCAAGGGCTGACGTTTTGGAGTCAAAAAAACACTGAAAATTCCTGATTCAAGCGTCCTAAGCGCTCGATCCGCTCCTAAGAGGATAAAGAATGGCAACTAATGTTAGATATTTGTATCAAAAAACAAAGAATTGTTCTGGTGCTTAGGATATTCTGTGCGAGGTGTCTTCCGGTCGTGACTGTTCATGGTGGATAAGCAGGAGTTAGAATCCACCGAGGTACAGGGGGAGTGGTTTGATTCTTATGCCCCTACAAATCGATCAATTCGTTCACCCGGTTGCATCCAACCCCAAGGTTTTCTGGTGGGGGTTCGCCTTGAGGACCTAAGCATTCGCTACGTTAGCTCTAACTCTGATGGGTACATAGACCTTTCTCCTCAGCAGTTACTCGGTCAAACTTTAGAGCAACTGCTAACGGCCGATCAGATTGAATTGCTATTGAGTCTTCCCGTTAGTGAATCCCCTTCACGGGCGCTGTTGGCTCAAATAACGTTCCGCAATCGTCCCCTCGATATGTGGGTTCACCATAGCGATGGCGATCTCATATTGGAGCTAGAACCGATCGCTACCTCAGCATATGGGGTTTCGATTCAAACGCAAATCAGCTGCACCACACAAAAAGTGCAAAGGGCTGCCGATATTCAAGCATTGCTGGATACTGCTGTAGCAGAAGCTAAGCTCTATACGGGCTGCGATCGGGCGATCGCCTTTCGCTTTGATGACAATGGCTCTGGCAGCGTAGTGGCAGAGGTTACAAACGATCGACTGCCTAGCTATAAGGGTCGACGATTCCCTGCAGTGGATGTCCCACAGGAGGCCAGAGAACTGTATGCCAGATGTCCATCCGGTATGTCAAGGATGTTGGTGCTGCTGAAATTCCACTGATTTCAGAAGTCTCTGTAGAGGGGGAGCCAGTTTTAGAGCCCATCTTGCCCAGTGAGGTGGATCTCAGCCACTCTATTCTGCGCAGTCCGGATCGGTGCTGCATCCAGTACCTAAAAAACATTAGGGTCACTTCCTCCCTTACCATTTCCTTAATTCAAAACAACCGGCTTTGGGGGGTCATTTCCTGCCACAGCTTCGAACTGAATGAGATTTCTACAGATGTGCTAGCCACTTGCCAGTTGCTGAGCCAATTGATTTCTATTCAGTTGTCGAATGTCGTCGACAGCGAAGATAGAACCTATCAACTGCACCTCCAGTCTTTACAGTCTCATTTCATTCAGGCTACTGGGCAGGCAGAGAGCCTCGAAGATGCCCTCTTGAGTCAGGGGGAACTGCTGATGGAAATGGTGGGAGCCCAAGGGGCCGCCTTTTGTGTCGATGGCAAGATCGTGTTGCAAGGCGATACCCCTGCCTTGGCAGAGGTGGAGGATTTGCTGCAGTGGTCCAAAGATAAGGCCGCTAACGAAGTATTTGCCACCCATCATCTATCGACCCACTATTCGGGCGGGCCTAGCATTGCTGACACTGCCAGCGGTCTACTGTTGTTGTGGATCTCCAAAACCAGAAATTCTGCCCTCTTGTGGTTTCGACCCGAGGTTTTGCAAACCATTGATTGGGCAGGGGAACCCAGCGAGAATCTCCAGCGGGATCGAGAGGGAGTCGTCAAGCTTCATCCCCGTAGCTCGTTTGAACTCTGGCAAGAAACCGTTCGCCAGCATTCAGTCCCGTGGAAACCCTGCGAAATCGAGAATGCGAACGCTCTGCGCAACTCCCTGCTGAACTTAGTGATTGCCAAGTTGGAGGAGCTTGCCACGATCAACCGTGAATTGGAACGCAGCAATCAGGAGCTGGATTCATTTGCCTATGCTGCATCTCACGATCTTAAAGAACCCCTTAGAGGCATCCACAACTACTCCACTTTCCTGTTGGAAGATTATGCCGATCGGTTAGACGATGCGGCGGTCGATCGCCTCGAAACGCTGATTCGTCTGACTCAACGGATGGATTCTCTAATTGATGTACTGTTGCAATTTGCTCAGATTGGTCGCCAGGAACTGCAGATTAAACCGGTTGACCTGAATGACACCGTAGAGCAGGCGATCGAACTGGTCACGGCTAGCCGCCCTGACATTTCTGCAGTCTTTTCAATTCCGCGCCCTCTCCCCACCATCCACTGCGATCCGCTGCTCATCGCTCAGATGTTCAACAACTTATTCAGCAATGCTCTGAAATATACGGACTCCGATCGCGTGCAGGTGGAAGTGGGCTACCTTACGGAAGCGGAGTTCGCAAATACAGCAAAAAGCTTCGACGACGGCGAAGGCTTTCGCAGACCTACACCTGCTCAAAGTCCAGTGCTCTATGTCAGAGATAACGGCATTGGTATTCAGAAGCACCATTTAGAGACCGTCTTCCGCTTGTTTAAGCGGCTGCACTCTCAGCGCAAATATGGAGGGGGCGCCGGGGCTGGCTTGACGATTGTCAAAAAAATTGTCGAACGGCATGGTGGCAACATCTGGGTTGAGTCCACCTACGGCGAGGGGGCAACGTTCTACATCTCAGGGATAGATATGTCCGCGAATGGCAACGCGTAGGTACGGACCGGTTCGTAATATTTGAGTCGTCAATCGCTGAAGGAACAACGCAGGCTTGCCGTCGTCCTATTTGTAGACTGACAGAACCCAAAATATACAAGGCATTCCAACACAGAAGTAGCTTCCCGATGCCAATGAGTATATGTACTGCATGCTGTTGATTTTAGCGAATAAGCCTGGGGGGATGCGTTCGTCAATCCTGCAATAGCTGCCAATCCTAAACACACCAGATCGAATCTTAAGAAAAGCAGGAGTTCTCTGGATAACGGGTTAAACCCGCAGAAAATAAGACCCAATTATTTATCTTCTTTGAGTAAAAAGAAGTTTTGTATAGATTGGCACAATGCACGTATGGGCAAAACTGCTGAATTTCTTCTGGTTGTCGAGGACAGCGACGAGGACTTCTACGCGCTGATGCGGGCACTCAACAAAGTTTGTTCTCCCACAAAGGTGATGAGATGTACTGATGGGGATGAAGCCCTTGAGTTCATCTTCGATCGAGAGGGGCTTAGACAGCCTTTAGATTGTCTTCCTCGTGCAATTTTGCTCGATCTCAATTTGCCCGGTACTGATGGTAGGTTTGTTCTGGAGCAGATCAAGCAGGATAGCTTTTCTAAACAAATTCCTGTGGTCATCTTTTCTACTTCGTCAAACCCGCGAGATATTAATTTTTGTTACCGTAACGGTGCCAATGGGTATTTGATTAAACCGATAAACGTAGAGGAATTGCAGCGATTGGTAAAGGCCTTCGTGGACTACTGGTTGAATTCCAACACGCCTCCCACTGCCACATCAAACCTAGACCTTTTTCCCATTTCAAACAACTGACGGAAAACAGTCAGCCAGGATTGATTCTAAATTCACAAGCTCCATCTCCATCTGATAGATAAGTATCGGGTAGTCCTAGACAAGTAAGGATGCGTTGTAGTTGTGGACAAACATCCAGATAGCTCCGATATGATTCTCGAGCTTTTTGGAAAAGGAGAGGGTTTTGCGTACCAAGCGTGAAACTCGCTGGCGC